>CAVVLD010000074.1:0-66565 GCA_963748795.1 uncultured Solibacteraceae bacterium | reverse complement strand
GATAGCGAGGATATGCCGTTCATTAAAAGCCTTGTCGAACGAGGAACCAGGATGTCCCGAGGTGCCGAACGCAACCAGTAGTTCCGGCACAGAAGGGTCAGACTGCTCCGTATAGTAGGCCGTAACGAGCTGGTACGTTCACCACGCATCGATGCTTCGGCCGGCTTTCCCGCATGTGGACCTACTTTCATGCGTGTCTCGTCAAATGCCGTTCTGACCTTTGCGCGACGGTCGCGATCAGTTTGTCGAACGGTTCGATGAATTTCTCGACCCCTTCGTCCTCAAGCTGCTGAGTCACATTGTCGATGCCGATGCCCAGTTCCGGCAGTTGCTCCAACAGCCAGTGGGCTTCTTTGACATCATGTTCGAGCCGGCTTCTGGGCTCTCCATGGTCGCGATAGGCATTGAGGGTTTCGAGCGGAACCGTGTTGACCGTATCCGGTCCGACGAGAGCCTCCACGTATTTCACGTCACTGTAGTCGGGGTTCTTGGCGCCGGTGCTGGCCCAAAGCAGTCGCTGGACTCGAGCGCCTTTGGCAGCCAGCTTCGTAAACCGATCGCCGGCGAAGATCTCTTTGTAGGTCTGATACGCCATCTTCGCGCTGGCGATGGCGATTTGCCCGTGAGCCTTTCTCGCCAAGTCTGATTCCTTGCAGCCTTGCGCAATGAGTTTCCAGCAGCGGATCGACTAGCGTGTCGATGCGGCTTACAAAGAAGCTGGCCACCGAGGCCAGATGCTTCAAAGGCTGCCCCTGGGCCGCGCGCGCTTCGAGGCCGGCGATGTAGGCTTCCGCCACCTGGCGGTACCGCGGCAATCCAAACAGCAGCGTTACGTTGACGCTGATGCCTTCGCCGATCAGTTGCTGGATGGCGGGTAGCCCATTGGCCGTTGCCGGCACCTTGATCAGGACATTCGGCCGGCCCAGCGCGGCCCACAACCGGCGAGCTGCCTCAACCGTGCCCTTAGTGTCGTGCGCCAGGTGCGGATTGACCTCCAGGCTGACATATCCATCCTCGCCGTCAGTCCTGTCGTAGAGAGGCCGGAACTCGTCGGCGGCGTTCTGCACGTCCTGCTGGCTGAGGGTTTCGTAGATCGTCTCAGCGCCTTTTCCCGCTGAACGCGATGGCACGAATGTCTTCGTCGTAGTCGCGGCTGTCCGCAATCGCCTTCTCAAAAATGGACGGGTTCGAGGTCATCCCCCGTAAACCATCCTCGTCGATCAAACATCGAAGTTTTCCGCTGGCGATCAGATCTCGCCGGATATAGTCCAGCCACAGGGATTGACCAAGGGTTCCCAACTCCTTCAAGGGGTTCGCGCGCATGAACTTTCCCCCGTGCTTTCCAAACTTGCGACCTTAGCGAGACGACGCCGGTGACGCTCGGCACCGCTGAATCGTGCCTCGAGCAAGACGTTCGGACCAACTCCCACGCGACGGCATTCCCGACGACGTGGCCCCCCAGGCAGATCACATTCATGTCGTCATCCTCGACACCCTGGTGCGCGGAAAAACACTCATGGATCAGGCAGGCCCGCACGCCCCGCACCTTGTTGGCGGCAATGCACGCACCCACGCCACTGCCGCAGATGGCCACACCGCGATCCACTTCGCCGTGAGAAACTGCACGGGCCAAGGGCACAACAAAATCCGGATAGTCGTCATCCTGCTTCGGCTGGCTGTCGCCGAAGTCAACCACTTCATAGTCAGCCTCACGCAACATCCGGCCCAGATATTCTTTCGACTCAAATCCTCCGTGATCGGCAGCGACGCCGATGCGTTTCGGCGTTTTGGGCGGCAACAGTGGCGAATCAGGCATTGTTCTTCTCCAGCGAGACTCGTGCCCGCTAACTTAGGTTTTCGGCGCTAAAGCCGAATTCACACGCCCGGCGCCGGAGGGAAACTCTGGTGCCATCGCTGTGCCGGCGTCGCAAGAGGTGCCTTTAGCGGCTGCTGCTGTCACGGTTTGCGGGGTACCTGCCAAGTTCCGCCAGCAGGCGGTGTGCAGACTCAGGAACCGCAAGTTTGCCGTGAAGGATTTCCTGGTGGGTGACATCGCCGCCGTACATGGCTTTGTCTCCGCTATGGTCCGCCTGCATGACCGCGCCATCCAGGCTGACCCCTGCAAAAACCCCTTTGCTCCGCGAATAGCTCAGAATCTCCGCATCGAGTTTTAGATCCGTGTTGGCGGATGCCTGTCTCCCCACCGGACCGGCCGCCACGGTTACGTCGGCGCCGATCTTGAATTTGTCGCTCATCAGGCTTTGCAGGGCATGGTCGTTCATAAATAGCAGCACTACGTCAGTGAAAGAGGCGCCAATCTGGAAGCCCACGCTCCCTCCTCCGACGGCCACAAACATGGGGGCACTCCAGCCGTTGGCCGTGCGGCAGGTAGCCAGTCCCTTGCCATAGTTGCCGCCGAATATGAAGGCTGCCTTCTCCTCTCCGGGAATGATGGCAACGCATTTCGCCTTTTCCAGCAGATCACGTGGAATGCCCTTGTCGGGCGTTGCCATGATCTCCTGGAAGACCTCGGTCGCTTTTTGAACACGCCCAATGTCGTCATCGCGATCCGACGCCAAAGCGGGCAGGACCAAACCCAGGCCCGCTACCGAAACGATCAACAAGTTGTTCTTCACGATATTTCTCCGTATAGGTTCCACTTTTTCAGGGCTGGTACAGCTATCTGCTGCTCCCGGCGAGTTGCCCGCGTAGAGGCGCGTGCACTGCAACCTCCATTGCGTGCGTCGTCTGCAGGATGTCCCTGGCCTTGGCAACCTCGTCCGCCGTACCGTGGGCCAGAAGGATAAACTTGTCGGACTTGAGCGCCGCCTCGTATTTCACGACGCTATCCTTGGGGATGCCAATGCTGTACAACCCCGCGCCGAGCACGCTCAATCCGCCCACCACAACAGCGCCTTCCAGTGCGCCGATGATCCAGGCGACCAACGGGCCGGCTACCAATATGGCCCAAGGCCTGGAATGACGAAGAAGGCGGCTCCGAACAACATCCCCCAAAGACCACCCCAGAAGGCGCCCATCTTGCCCCAGTACTTCATGCGGTCGCCGGTGTTATAGTATCCGACGACGTGTTCGTCGGTATGATAATCCTTGCCAACGATGGACATTTTCTTCATGTCAAACCCAGACCTTTGGAGTTCCTTCACTGCTTCCTCTGCTTGGGCGTGGGTTCCGTAAATAGCTACTACCGAGTTCGTTTCCAACATGACTTCCTTTCTTTCTTTCCAAATCGATTTCGCTGCATTTTCACGCGAAGTTCCGGCGCTACACGCGTCAGACTCGTGAACGAATTCTGAGAACCTCCGCATCGTCGCGGTCGGCGGCTTCCTGGCATCGAATACACAAAGCAGTCCAGGGTGCTGCCGTCAGACGGCTCAGTCCGAGCGGAGCTTTGCAACAGAGACAGGCTCCGAGGACGTCAGCCTTCATGCCGGCCAGAGCAGCCCGGAGCTTACGGACTAAGTCTGAGCCTAAAGTGAAGTTGGCCTTTGAGCGTTTGCGGTCTACGGCGTGCCAGATTTCTTCCAGCACGTCTGCGCTTTTTTCGACGCCGGTATCCGGACGAGATTGTATTCTTTTGGCAGGATCGGCCTGTCCCACCTTGCGCCTTGGTCCGCTCACCGCTAAACTCCCTGGCCAGGAAAGGCGCCAGCGCAGCCTCAGATGTTCTGCGATAAGACTCATCATTTTGACGGGCCGCTCAGCAAGCCCTTGAGCGCGTCCATCGCCTTGCCGAAGTTTCCCCAGTCCCCTTGCTCCATTGCCTTCTGAGCTTTATCGAATGCCGCTCTCGCCTGCCCCGATTCCAGTGGGCGGCCGGGCGGCTGCCCGGGGGTTTGGGGTTGTTGCGTCCCGAAGACGGCCTGGATTGCCTCGTCGAGCGTAGGCTCCATCGCCACTTTGTCCCCCGAAATGACGATTACGCGCTTGAGTTGCGGGAAATCCGTGCCCTCCGCGGTGAGATACAGCGGCACTACATAGAGAAAGGAGTTCTCGATCGGTACGGCGATCAGGTTGCCGCGAATGACTTTGGAACCTTTCTGGTCCCACAGCGTCAGTTGCGAGGCGATCGCGGTGTTCTGATCGATCATCGCCTCGATTTGCATCGGACCGTAGATCAGCTTATCTTTGGGAAGTTCATAAAAGAGCATCTTCCCGTACTCGGGGAAATCGCACCTGGCGGCCAACCAGGAGATCATGTTGTTTCGCTTCTGGGGAGTGAACGGCGTCATGAGAAGGTACTCGAGCTGGTCGCTTCCGGGGAGTTTCATCAGGATGTAATAGGGTTTCATGGGCGCGACCGTGCCCGCATACGCCTCGTTCGGGAGCACCCAGAGATCCTCGCGGTTGTAGTAAACCTGCGGAACCGTCATGTGGAATGTCGTGTATTGGTCAGCCTGAATGGAAAAGAGGTCCTCCGGATACCGCAGATGCGATTTCAGGTCCGGCGAGAGCTGATTCAGATCGTTGAAGACGCCCGGAAAGGCCCGGCGGTAGACCGCCAGGACGGGGTCGTTCGGATCGATGACGTAGAACCGGACGGTTCCGTCATACATGTCCACAACTACCTTCACGGAGTTTCGAATATAGTTCAATCCCTGTTCGAAGGCCGCAGCGTGAGGGGTGGAATAGGGATAGTGATCGGAGACGGTGTAGGCGTCTTGAATCCAGTACTGCTTGCCCTCGCTCACCACGGCGTAGGGATCCTGGTCGAGGCGTAGGAACGGAGCGACCTGCTGCACGCGATCCTTAACGCTGCCTCCAAATTTGAATCTTGCTTTCCGGCCGAAGATAGGATGTGAACAGAATGTTGATATCACCCTGAGTCAAGGTGAACAAGAGCCGCTTCCACAAGCTGTCCAGCGGGATCCCTCCCGTGCCGTTGTAACTCGTATAAACGTTCTGGTTTCCTTTGGGGTAGTCGAACTCCTTAATGCCCGTTGCCACGATCCGGTACCCAGGCATGGATTCGCCGTAGTAGATGGACGGCTGGTTTACGGCCAGGCCGAAGGCGGATTCGGGTGGGATGTTCTCAAGCACGTACTGCGGAAAACCTCCGCCCTTAGTCTTCGAGACGAAGCTCATGACCAAGCCATAACCATGCGTGAACTGCAACTTCTGATTCACCCAGGTTTGGGCTTCAGCAGGAAGCTCCGCGGCGAGTTCGCGCGCGGAAAGCATCACCTGGTGATAGCCGTCCGGCAGGTGGTAGCGGTCCACATCAACCCCGTAAAACTGATAATAGAGGCGTATCTCCTGGGCTTGCTGGTACATTTGAAGCAACGGGCGATAATCCCAGAGGCGGATGTTCTGGATAGTGTCTTGATTTCTCGCAATCACATCAGACGTCAGATCCGCCAGCGCCGGGTAGGATGTTTCCTGGATCGTGTCGAGACTATACGCCTTGCGGGTGAATTCGATGTTGTGTTTGAGATATGGGGTTTCAAGGGCCAACTCGTTCGGCTGCACCGCGAACCGTTGAAAGAGTGCCGGGAGGAGCATGATTGCGAAGATGTACAACGCCACGTAAGCCCCGGCTCCAATAAGGAGAGCCCTGAGGCGAGGCCGGAAAACACTCAGGACGAGCAACGCACACAGAGCCGCCGCGGCACCGGCCATAAGCCAATAGGCGACCCGCGTCACATGGTCGGCCGTATAGCCGGCTCCGTAAACAACTCCCTGCGTGGAGTAGAGGAGTTCGAAGTGGTCGAGGTAAAATCCCCATCCCCAACCGGCCACCAGAACAGAAGCCAGCAACGACAAATGTGGAATAGCCTTCGCGCTTCCATCCGCGGTCTGCCTGTTTCGAGGGAGCCGCAGCACACCGAAGTACGCGTAGAAGCCGATTACCGCCAGCAGCGTGATGAAGGCTAGAGCGGTGAGGGAGCCTTGCAAAAGCTCGTAAAAAGGCAGACGAAATAGATAGAATCCGGTATCGAATCCGAAGAGAGGATCGGATAAGCCGAACGATCCGCCATAACGAAAGCGCAGATAAGTGTCCCATTGGGTATAGAAGATGGCCGCGAAGCTCAGGCCTGCGGCAACTGCTATCGCCGCTGTAGCCAGTTTCAAAGCCCTGGGAGAAAGCTGGATGCCGAGCTGAGCCGTAACCGCAGACGGGCCTCTTAACTTACCCCCGCTGAGGGCAACGCTGTTTTTCTGGGCAAAGCGAAGATTGATCCCAAGGTACAGAAGCGCGACAACGAAGGCAGCGGCGAACAGTTCCCACCGAACGGACCAGATCGTCCAGAATACGCCGACGTAGCCGAGTTGGCTCATCCAGAGCCACTTCTGTAGCCAGCCGGGGATGACGGCCACGAAAACGATAAGCAGGAATACCGCGGCGATGATAGATTTCAACAGCCGCCGGTGACGGAAGATACCGTAACCTCCAACTGCTCTACCTTGTTCGCCTTCGGGTGGCCTTGGGGGCTCGATGGTGGTTAGTTTCTCGATCGGGGTTAGTTTATCGATCATTTCATTAACGTTCCGTTAGTCCGAAACTCCGGACATTCTCCTATGGCCGCTGCTCCCGCCGACCTAGCGGAACTAGCAAACATAGCCGCACTCCCAGAGGCTTATCCGGCGACGTTGAGCCGCAAGGCTGAACGTAAGCCCTTTGCCCGTTCGCCACATTTGCGTCCTTTTGCATAGCCGCATTTCAAAGGTAGTCCACCACCTAAAGTCTATGGCTACCACCTTAAGACGGCGTAAGGACAGGGTTATGGTTTTCTTTATATATTGCGCAATAGGCGTTATCCGCAGGTCGAGACCCCCAAGAGTCAGCACTCTTGCCCGTAGGGGCTCGTCGGCTAGACGATAGAACACAACGAGGTCCGATGGTGCCGGCAATCTGGCCGAAGCCAGATCTTGCCAGTTGCCGTCGGCGTGGTCATGCACGCGGGGAAACACCAAAACATTTTCGTCGCGCAACAACGCCAAAGCTTCCCTGCAGTCTGACGCCTCATGCAGGTTCAAGTTTTCCCGAGAGAGGATCTCCCGAAGTCCCGATGCGACCACTTCGGCGATGGGATAGGCTTCTCTCATCGCCGGCTCATGGAATTCCTCTGCGGGTTGCAATGCGTCCATGTTAGCCTTCGACATCGAGCAGGGGAACTGGACAACTGGCTAGTCCAGGTGAATGTGCATTGGCCAAATCCACCTGCGATTACGCCGTTGCTGCGTTTGGAAGCGACCCGTCGAGCTGGCTGCAGTTGGAAGCGCAACGGCGAATTCTCCGAACCCTTCATTGCAGTTCATGCGCCACTCGGAGACAGTGGAGCGAAACGTGCACCCGCTATACCCGGAAAAGGTCAGAGAGCACTGCACGGCAACGAGGTTGGCATCGGCGGGGAGGCCCCGCGGGTGTAGACGGCGTTTGCAGGAAAGCGGTTTCTTCCGGATACGCTCCCTGGTACAACACTCTGCGCGTTGACTTGCATGCCGAGTTGGTCCTTGGCGGCCTGCGGGACCCGATGAGCCAGCGGTAAACCGCTTCTGTTTCGTGGTGAGCTACTCTAGCGAACGGACAGACCGTAGAACCGGCATTCGCACGTGACATCAGCAAATTCCGCGCTTTCAGGTGCAGATATTGCGTTTTTTAGTCCGGTGGCTTTCCACTGCTCCGGGCCGTTGGCCTCTGCCGTCGAAAAGCCGGCAATACTCTGGAACACGTCGTGCTCGGAACCATCGACGGTCCGCTGAATTCCTTCGAGCGAAAGGGTGGAAGTGCTCCGCTGAAGGGAGATGTTAGCGGTGCCCCTGCCGTTGGGTGAGAATTGGAGGAACGGAACGTTATCTTACGCTTTGGCGCGAAAATTCAGGCTGGTTATAAATCCGGCGGTTGCGAGCGGAAGACGGTCGAACTTACCTCGGAGATCTGCTGTGCGTCGCGGAACCACCGTATACGGACCCGCATGTACGGCCGTGTGGGGGGAGAGGGGCTGCGAGGCTCCCCCCCTATCCCGATTTACCGGCACCACCTGCTTCAATCGAATACGGTCCTTAGAGCATCGCGACGGAGCCGGATGCCTTTACGGGAGTAGCTTACATAACCCTGTTTTCGGAATCTGGTCATATGCTGGGTAACGATCTCGCGCGAGGTGCCGACGTACCGTGCCAACGTCTCGTGAGTAAAGGGCATTATCCGCACAGACCCGTCTTCCTCCGGGGTTCCCAGTCGCTCCGAGAAGCGAAGCAGCGAACGGGCGAGCCGCTGCTCGATACTATCGATCGCAAAACTCTCGATGCGGCGGGCAAACTCGGCGTTGCGTTGCGCGAGGATCTGCAGCAGCGCAACCGCCAGGCGGGGCTGTTTCATGACCAGGTCTTCCAGGTCGCTCAGAGGCCAAGTCATCAGCCTCGACGTTTCCATGGCGGTAGCCCGTTCGAAGCGGTCAGGAATATTGAGAAAGACCAACGGGCCGAACAATTCGTCGGGCCGAACAACTTCCATGAGCACCTCGCTGCCGTCTTCCGCTATCTGTGTAATCCCCACGGTTCCGGCAACTACCAGATAGACGTTCTTGACAAAAGTATTCCGGCCGTAAATCAGATGACCCTTTTCATACTCCGTGGCACGGCACATAGGAACATGCGCTAACACTTCTCTAACTGGAGTGTGTAGGTCTAACGTTGTGGCGTTCGGCGTCATTATCTGCTCTTTCCTTTCCTCTATTCCGTAGCATTCCTAGCCGGTTCATTGGGTGACAGAAGCTGCCAGGCTGGTTCGTTGAATGCCTGTCGCGGTGTTTTGTATGAGCCGCATCTCCGCCAGCGAAAGAAGAAAGGCCAGCATCGATTCCGCGCCCTGATTTTCGTTGGCCCGGTCCGGGTGGAGCCCATCGCGGCAGCCACCCGTGTGGGCGCAGTAGAGTTCCACCCCGAGGTCGTTCCAGCCGAGGAACCAGTCGAAGGCGCTCTGCGCTTGCTCATACCACCATGAGTCGGCTGTCACGCGGTACGCCTCCAGGCAGGCGGAGACCGTGGCGTGCACCTCGATCGACTGCTGGTCGAAGTCGGCGCGAACGCCGTCACGCTTATAGAATCCGTTGCTGGCGATCGGGCGCAGTTGATCTCGCTTTGAAGTCTGTACGCCCACGAGCCAGCGCAACGCCTGTAGTCCACGGTCGCGCACACTCCGGCGGCCGGTGGCGTGTCCGCTGACAATCAGGGCATGCGCGGGCTTGGCGTTGTCGTACGTCAGCCCCTGTTCAAACCATCTCCAGCCGGGTTCGTCCACTTTGTCGAAGATCGTCACCAGGCGCCCAGTCAAATCATCGCGGACATCCTGAGCCAAGCTGCATCGATTCGCCTTGTGCAGGTATTCATGGATGCCAATCAGGCTGAATGCCCATGCGCGCGGCGATGTGAAGTCCCGCGCGGCGGGCAGCGCCTGCGCGAAGAGCCGTTCGGCCATCATCTGCGAACTCCAATGTGGCGAGCGCCCCACAGCCGTACCCAACGCCCAAATCGCCCTGCCATGGCAATCCTCGGACCCCCGTTCATCGAGCCAGTGCCGGTCAACACTGAGAAAATTATGGAAACGTGCCATTCCCGGATCGAAGGCGTATTGCAGGAACGCGGCATAGGTCGTGGCAAGCGCCCGGACGCGCTTCGGGGCTTCCTCCAACTGGCCCAGCAACACCGCCAGAATGAGCGCACGGGCATTATCGTCCGTGCAGTAGCCTTCCGAAAGCATCGGCGTATTAAATCGGGCGTGCTGGAAGATGCCCATCGAATCGGTCATTTGGTTAAGGTGACCCAGATTCAACTCCGGCGATTCGTGCGGCCGCCCGGCAGACGTACTCGCCATAGCCGGCTTGCGGAGCATCGCCGGTTTTCGCCGGCGTGCCCGGTCAAAGGAGCGCATGTAGAGAACCGCGGTCTTGCTCCAGACCATTTCGCGGCCCAGCTTGTAGGCGTGTTCACTTAGGGCGCTACGGCGCGTTCCATCGCGCAGTAATCCGCTCACCTCGCGCGCAATCGCCGCCGGATCTGCGAATGGCACCAGTACGCCACGCTGGTCTCTCAATAGTTCGGCGGCATGCCAATACGGCGTCGAGATCACGGCCTTACCCGCGCCAAACGCATATGCTAACGTTCCGGAAGTAATCTGGCCTTCGTCCAGATACGGAGTAACGTAAATATCTGCCGCGCCAATGAACTCGGTCAGTTCCTTCAACTCCACAAAGCGGTTATGGAAGATGACATGGTTCTCGAGCTTGTTTTTCCGAACGATGGCTTCGAGGCCGAGGCGGTAGGCTTCGCCTCGCGCGCGCAATTCGTGCGGATGAGTGGCGCCTAACACAATATAGACGGCGGCGGGAAACTCAGCCACAATTTCCGGGAGAGCATTGAGCACATGTTCAATCCCCTTGTTCGGCGACAGTAGCCCGAAGGTCAGTAACACCTTCCGTTCGCCTACTCCGAACTGGTCCTTATACGAATCCGGCGCGCCGAATTCTACGTCGGGAATGCCATGTGGGATGAGATCGATCTTGGCAGAGGGAGCCCGGTACACCTGCTGCAAGATCGTTCGCCCCCGCTCCGTCATGACCACCAGTCGAGTGGAGCGCGCAATCAGGTTCTGCATCACGCGATACTGGTCGGGGTTGGGTTTTAAGAGGACGGTGTGGAGCGTCGTGACGACCGGCGCCCTCAAATCGCCCAGTAGCGTCAATAAATGGCTCCCGGCCGGCCCGCCGAAAATTCCGAACTCGTGCTGGAGCGAAACAACATCCACGCTGCTGGAGTTCAGGAAGCCGGCGGCACGATGGTAAGAATCCAGCTCCTGCTCTTCAATTTCAAAGCGAACCACACCGGGATACTGGTAGCGCCCATCGACATCATTGACCGGCACCGCGAAGCACCGGCTTTCGGGGTGACGCGCTGCTACGGCGCCAAGCAGGTCGGACGTAAACGTGGCGATACCACATTTGCGCGGCAAGTAGTTACCAAGAAACGCAACGGTTCGACACTGCGATTCTGCTTTTGCCGCTGGATTAACTGGCATAGACAAGCGCGCCGGTTTCATCCGCTCTCTCCTGAGCATCCTGATCGCTGATGCCTCTGGCAGTGAATACAACGAGGCGCCCATGGAACGGCCGCCAGCCGTTTCGGGCTGATCGCCTCTTCGCACTCGATGCACGTCCCAAAGCTGCCGTCTTGAATCCGCCGCAATGCGACCTTTACCTGGCGCAACAGCGTGGAGTCCCGGTCTACGTTTCGAATTGCCAGATCCCGCTCCGTCGCGTACTGAATCTCGTCCATTTGATCGGCGCTCTTCTCAATGGCGATGCCGTCGCGGGTTTGCAACACGCGGAACAGTTCGGCCTGTTTTCGTTCGAGGATTCCCTGAAACCCGTTTATCCCGCTCGGTGCTCTCTTCATTACTATCCTTCTTTCATCAGCCGGATCGCTTATCTTCTGCACGGGATGGTCCAGACCAGAACCTGTGATATTTCAAAGCCTTAGACGGCCGAACCAGTGTTAGACCGACGGAATCCGATCTGCAGTTGAAGTGCAATATCTGCGTCTGAAACTGCGAAATCTGCCGACCTACCTTATGGGTTGGTAGCACCGACCACGCGAAGGTTGAGTTCGACGTCACGTAATCCTCACGAGGTGGCGAAAATCACACGTCAGGAGACTCGTTGCGGACCGGCAGTCTCTCATGGCTACTCGTCGACAGGTGTCTCAGGTGGAGGGCTATACGTATGATTGGTGCCGTTCGTAGAAGATTTTGCTACCAAACTCGGTGAGCGGCCCGGGTCGCGATGGCGGCTATTCTCCAGGCGCTGCAAGTTTGTAATGGCAGCGTCGAGTGCGTCGCGCTCTTGCTGCAATTGAGCCAGTACGCTTTTCAAATCCACAGAAATGTTCCTCCTTAGAAAGCTTTGCAGGGATCGGGTTCATTCTTCGTAGCACGAAGTGTTCCACAGTCGAAAGTCTTGCCCGCTGAAGGCTGAAACCGTGGAACAGCCGCGGAATCGGGCAGAATTCACCGGGGCAGACGCAAGGACTGCATCTGAATACGCGGGATTTTCCGGCCCGCGATGTGGTAGGGGCTCCCGCTCTCGCCGTCGCCATCTCCAGGCAGCCGTTGCTGCGACGGCCCCCAACGAAAAGCCCCTGGCCGCGTTGTACGACTCAGTGCTCCTCCCGGCTTTGAGCCTGGCGGAACAGGACCGGCACAAAGGTATTCCGGCCCATGATGGGGCCGATGAAGTCATGACTGCAATGCTGGCTCAACTCCTGGAGCAAAAAGGATTCACCACGTTGTCGTTTCCCATCGCCGGGCCTTCTCCCAACGAAGTGCTCGCGGCGATCGAACCCGGACGGGACGATGCAGTCTGCATTTCGGCATTGCCTCCCTAAGGGTTCGCGCCGGCGCGAGCCGTGTGCAGGCAGGTCCGCGAACGGTCCCCGGAACTCAGGGGGGTGGTTTGCATATGGGGATTCAACGGCGATACGGACAAAGCGATGGCTCGATTCGAGCGAACCCAACCCGATCGCTTTGTCCACCAGCCTTGCGGCTGGCCGTAGAGCACCTTCAGGAACTCGTCACATGCAAGTCGGAGGCGGGTCACCTGGCCGGTTAACCAGGGCCAAGATGCAAGCTCTGCAGATGAAGTGCGGAATCTGCAACAGCTCACGAGCCACTTCTCCTGGACAGCGCCCGCTGGCGACGGTGGTCATGAACGTGCCCTACCCCAAAGAAGGAAGCCATGACACCATACCAGGCAATGTGCCGGCTCTGGAAATTCCGCCCCTCCGCCGCTGTTGGGCTAATGCTTTTGTTTTCCGCCCCCGCCGCCTACTCATATTCTGTTCTCACTCACGAGGCCATTATCGATTCGACTTGGGACAGTGCGATCAAACCGCTGCTATTGAAGCGCTTTCCGGCTGCCACCGCCGACGAATTGACGCAAGCCCACGCGTACGCCTATGGGGGGTGCATCATTCAGGATTTGGGTTATTACCCGTTCGGCAGTAAGTTCTTCAGCGATCTTACCCACTACGTCCGGACCGGCGATTTTATCCTCAACCTGCTTCGCGATTCCCAAGACCTCAATGAGTATGCTTTCGCTTTGGGAGCCCTATCGCATTATGCTGCCGATAATAATGGCCACCCGATCGCCGTTAACCGTGCTGTTCCTTTGTTTTACCCGAAGCTCGGAGTGAAGTTCGGAAAGCAAGTCACGTATGCCGACGACCCGGTTACCCACGCCAAGACGGAATTCGCATTCGATGTTTTTCAGGCAGCCAGGGGCCGGTATGCTTCCGCGGCCTACAAGAGCTTCATTGGGTTTGAAGTGGCAAAGCCCTTGCTCGATCGGGCGTTTCAGGACACGTATGGATTGACCCTGGGAAACGTATTCCTGGATGTCGATCTGGCCATTGGATCGTATCGTCGTGCGGTCGGCACGATTCTTCCCGCGATGACCAGAGTTGCCTGGCAAATTAAGAAACAGGAAATCAGGAAGGACGTCCCCAGCGCTACTCGTAAGACGTTCCTCTACAATTTGTCCCGTTCCAGTTATGAAAAGAACTGGGGTGCTACCTATAAGCGGCCGGGTATCCGTTCGAAAATCCTGGCAGCTTTGTTCCGCTTCGTACCGAAGGTGGGTCCGTGGCGGCCGCTGGGATTTGAGAGACTGACGCCCGAGATCGAGAAGATGTACATGGCCAGCTTCAATACGACGATTGACCGTTATCGTCAGCTCCTTTCGGAACAGAGTACGGGGCATTTGAAGCTGCCGAATGAGAATCTTGACGTGGGAACGTATACCCCGGCGGGGAAATATTCGCTGACGGATGCCGCGTACTCACAGTTGTTACACAAGATGCAGGGCCACTACACCGAAATGCCTGAAGAGCTTCGAAGCGATATTCTCGCCTTCTACCGCGACCTCGGTGCTCCCATCTCGACCAAAGCCAACCACGAGGATTGGGCCAACGTGCTCGTAGAGCTAGACCGATTGCAGGCTGTCGATGCCGACCTCCGGCATCTTACTGTTGGCCCGGCGGGAGTGCCTCTTTCCAAATGAACGGGCCTTGCGTTCATCGCGCCGCCGGGGGCTCCTGGTCAGTCGGAATCCCCGCCAGGGAGCGATAGAACGCAACAGCCCGGTTGATGGAGGAAGACTCATGTCCCGCAGTCAACCGGCTCGCGTTTCGACCGGTGCGTGCGATGCTGTAGTATCGCCAGACATCGTCGGTTTCGCGGTCCAAAAAATAGATCGACTGCACTTCACCCGGACGAAAGAGTGGAACCAGGAAGTAACGCATGGTGCTGACGTTCTCGACATCGAAAACAATCCGGTCCGCAGAAACCGTTGTCATGTGCATCCGGTAGATGGCGCTGCCGGAAAGGTTATCGGTCTGTTCAAAGTAGAGATCCTTGCCTTCCGTCATCTCATCAGGCGTGAAATCTCCGCGGTGTCGAGTTACCGGGAACCCGGTTGATGCTTTGGCTTCCACAACTAACGTTTGCCATTGCTGATGAGTGGTCGACCAGTACCGAATGCCCGCCAGTTCTGAGATTGCCCCGATGTGTCGCAGCAAACCTTCAGCACCAGCGCTATTGCGAAATCGCGCAACTGTAGTTATCAACGTCGAGAAGCCCACGCCGGCCCAACCGGTGCACGCGGGCGGTCTCCAGATGCGGCCGGAATCAGACTCGCTCCAGAACTTCACAATGGGCGAAGTGTCCAGGCCTGGCCAGGTTGGCACGGGCGCTCCTCCACACGGAGGCCGCGGCCCTGGCTGCGCGTCTGCGCTCGCCTGGCCGAGCAATATTCCGGCGAGCAGGAACCGGATTGCCGGCCCGGTCCACGTGTAAGGCTTCCCGCGGCGACGATTCAGGCAAAACAATGTCATGCTGCGCGACCCGGGTCCAGAACCTGGCGAAGGAGCCTCCAAAGCGCATCCGCTTCAAAGGGTTTCTGCAGAAAGACCGCGCCCGGGTCGAACCCGCCATGGTTCTTGGTGATGTCGCCCGGGTACCCGGACATGAAGACAATTTTGATACCCGGCCGGAGTGCCGTAACCTGTTCGGCTAGCTCCTGGCCGTTTACCTGTGGCATAACGACATCTGTGAGCAGTAGATCGATAACACCGTTATGCTTGCCGGCCATGGCGACCGCGCCGGTACTCTGACCTGCTTCCAAGACCTTGTAGCCCTGCACCAGCAACATCTGCCGAACTAGTGTCCGCACGCTCTCATCATCTTCGACGAGCAGGATCGTCTCGGCTCCGGAGTAGGGAGTGTACGGCCTTTCCTGGCTCGCACGCGACTGCCGCGGATTGATCGGTGGCGGGCCAGTAGATCTTAAACACGGAGCCGACTCCAGCTTCGCTGTGGAAGGATAACTCGCCACCGTGCTGCTTCACAATGCCGTAAACCATGCTCAGGCCGAGGCCGGTACCCTCGCCGACGGGTTTGGTTGTGAAAAAGGGCTCGAAGAGATGCCGCTTGGTTTCCGCCGTCATGCCAGTTCCGGTGTCGGTGACCGTCAGCGATACATACCGCCCTGGCGTCAGGTCCAGGAAGCCCTTGATGTCCTGGGCCGCGAGCTCGACGTTCGCCGTGCCTATGGTCAGCACTCCCCCCTTCGGCATGGCGTCGCGGGCATTCACAACCAGATTCAAGATGACCTGCTCCACCTGGTCTGGGTCGCCTTTCACACTCCAGAGTCCGGTGCTGAGGTTCTGCTTTACTTCAATGTCCTCGCGAATCAGCCTCCGGAGCATCTTCTCGAAGTCGGTTAGCAGCTTGTTGAAATCGATCACGCGAGGGCGGATGGCCTGCTTCCGGCCAAAAGCCAGAAGCTGCCGGGTGAGAGCCGCCGCACGATTCCCCGCCTTAATAATCTCCTGCGCTTGATCTCGCAATGGATCTTCGTCCCTCAGTTCGGACACGATCATCTGGGCGTAACCATTGATCACCACCAGAAGGTTGTTGAAGTCGTGGGCGACGCCACCAGCTAACCGGGCGATTCCCTCCAGCCTCTGTGACCGCCGGAACTTCTCTTCGAGGTGCTTGTATTCGGTGACATCCTGTACGGTGCCGAGGAGACTGCCTCCTCCCACCTCATTGGGCAGCGGCTCGGTGTATTGCCGCACGAAGCGTTCGGTTCCGTCCGGCCGGACAATGCGGTGGTCGACCTGCGAGCATCCTCCCCGTGACGGTGCCGTTTGAATCGTCTCCTGAACCGACACCCGGTCGTCCGGATGGACCAGGGACAACAGGGCCTCCATCGTGGTTCGACACCCTTCAGGGGGCACCCCAAAAATCCGGCAAGCATCTTCCGACAACTCGAGTTCTCCGCTTTCAAGGTCCTGTTCCCAGCTACCGAGGTTAGCCATTCTCTGCGCACGCTTCAGCCGCGCTTCACTGTTCCGCAGGCGGTCTTCCTGCCGCTTGCGTTCGGTCGTCTCGACTGCCAGGGTCAGAATGCGGTCGGGACTGCCGGACGGGCCAATCAGCGGGATCCAGGACCACGTGACAAAGATGGTCTCGGGCGGCCCGCCAGGGTCGCGCTGGATTGTAAAGACGCTATCGATCGCTTCGAAGGCCTGACCCGTTGCAATGACGTCCTCAAGACTCGACGTCAGGAGACCGGAGGCTTCACCCCAGATATCCGGGAAACGGCATCCTAGAATCTGCTTGCCGGGTGCGAGTGCCTGAAACGCCGGATTCACCAACTCGTAAATGAAATCGGGCGCCCGAACAACGGAAATCGCAACGGGGGACTTCTCGATGATCTCGCTCAGGATTTGCCGCTCGGCCTGAATTTTCAGAAGGAGCACTTCGCGCTGCTCTTCGGTCCGCCGGCGTGCGGTGATGTCGCGAAGCCAAACCAACAGACCTCCCTTGCTTGATGGTGACACCCGGATCTCAAGCCACGTTTCCGACTGCAGATCATAGTGATCGAAAGTGGCGCTAAGCTGCTCCTTCATTGCCCGCCGGTACTGGCGCTCGACTTCGGTTCCGATCGTCTCGGGAAACGACTTCCATTGGGTCTTGCCTAGCAGTTCCCGTTTCGGCCTTCCCAGAAGCCTCTCGCCATCGCTGTTCAAATAGGTGAAGTGGAACTCGGAATCGTATACCAGAAAGCCGTCGGTTGTGTTTTCGAGCAGGGTCTCGGCGTCTATGTCCGTCGGCCGTGCCTTGAGCTGAGCCACTTCGCCCGCAAGGCCGGCAAGGCGGATGCGGAGTTGCTCGATATCGTTCGGAGTTGGGATTTCAGCCTGGTTCGATGCGGTCATACGCGCTTCCTCCGTCAGGATTTGTTTCTATAACGGGCGGAGACAGAGTGAAGCAAAATGTCGATCCCGCTCCGGGTGTCGACTCCACCCAGATTCGGCCGCCGTACCCCTCTATGGCCTTCTTACAAAATGCCAGCCCCAGCCCGTTCCCCGGGTAAGCTTTCCCGTGCAGGCGCTTAAACACTCCGAAGATACGTTCTTGGAATGCGGGGTCTATGCCTGGACCATTGTCATGGACCGAAACTACCCAATCGAGATCCTGCCGTTTGGACGAAATGTGGACACGCGGAGAAGGCGTGTCGCAGTATTCAATGGCATTCCTGATCAAATGGTGCAGGACCTTGGTGAGTACTGCGAAGTCTCCGCACACCTGCGGCAGTGGATCATGGGTAACGACTGCGCTGCTTTCGGTAATCTGCTTGCCGGCGCAGAGGAGCGCCTGTCGCAGCACCGCCTCCATGTCCGCCCGGGAGGATGTCTCGCCGCCGGCATGCAACTCCCAGTAATCCACCATGTCGGCGAGCAGTGACTGCATTCTTACCGCGCCATCCCGGACACGCCCGAAGAGGACGCCGGCCTCGGAATCGAGCTGTGGCGCATAGGTCTCCGCAAGCAGTTGACTGAA
This sequence comes from uncultured Solibacteraceae bacterium, assembly GCA_963748795.1. GTDB lineage: Bacteria > Acidobacteriota > Terriglobia > Bryobacterales > Bryobacteraceae > Sulfopaludibacter. Next base: position 48,648 of record CAVVLD010000074.1, on the reverse strand, counting down.
CGAAGCTACGTCGCGGAGAGGCTCGCGCAGGTTATGGGCTGCGATGGAGACGAACTCTTCGAAATCCGCGTTTGCGCGGTCCAGTCGCCGCTGGACGTCCAGGCACGCTCGCGTTTCCGCTTCGAGCGCGGTGTGCAAGCGTTCGATTTCGGTGCCGTCCTTGCCAGAGTCGCTCATCTCAGTGTGCGGGCCGGGGTGCAGGCTTCTTATGACCGCCGGGAATGGTGAACTTGAACGTCGCGCCCCTTCCTGCTTCCGATTCCACCCAGATGCGTCCGCCCTGGCGCTCGACCATTTTCTTACAAATCGCCAGACCGATGCCTGTACCGGGAATCTCGCTGCCATGCAAGCGCTTGAACATGCCGAACACCCGTTCGGAATCCTGAGGATCAATACCGATTCCGTTATCGCGCACCGCAAACCGCCACCCTTCCCCATTTTTCTCAGCCGATACATGGATTCTCGGCCTTTCCTCGCCTCGATACTTGATCGAGTTGGAAATGAGGTTCTGGAAGAGCTGCATCAGGGTAACCTCTTCGGCTATTACAGTGGGTAAGTGGATCGGAGGTCACGGTGGCGCCACCCTGGGCGATAGCCGCCTGGAGATTTAACAGCGCTTTGGCGAGAACGGCGCCGCTATCGATCGAAACGAAACTGTCCTGCTCCCGCTCGCTAACCTCCCAATATGCCAGCAAAGCCTTCAACAGGGCCTCTATCCGCAGCGCGCCATCCACCGAATAGGAGATGTATTGGTCCGCTTCTTTCCCCAGCTTTCCCGCGTACTCCCGCCCCAAAAGCTCAGTAAAGTTCACCACCATACGCAGAGGTTCCTGCAAATCGTGGGTAAGGGCGTACGCAAAATGCTGTAGTTCGGCATTGGTGGCCCGAAGCGCCTCCTCAGCCTGCTTGCGGTCTGTTGTGTCCTCAATCGCCAGGAGGATTGTCCGCGCCTGCGCATTCGGATTGAAGATCTCGCTGGCGTTGAGGCACATGACTTTTCGCCCGACATGTTCGAAGTCATGGGTGACCTCAAAGTCCCGGAATGTAGAGTGCGTAGGGAGAATATTTTCCAATAGCTCGCGTAGCTTCGGGATATTCCATTGTCCGTTCCCAAGATCGTAGATCAGACGCTCCTCGGTCTCTTCCCGCGCGGCCTGGAACGTTTCGTAGAACGACTTGTTCGCTTTTATGACCTGCAGGTTCTGGTTCAGGATCACCAGGGGTTCCCGCACCGTTTCCACGATCGCTTCGGCGAAGTCAAGGCCGCGCTTCGCGGCATCTATATCGATGAACATCAGAACGGCGCCGTCGTTGTTGTGATCCGGTCCCACGGAGGGGAGGATGCGTAGCGAATACCAGTGGCCGTGTGAGTCACGGACGTCGCGCGGTTTCCGATCCCCGCCCTCCATCGCATCCAGCAGCAATCGCCGCAAACCGGGTATTTCGATTTGAGGCTGAAGGTCCGTGATTGACCGTCCCAGATCGGAGGCGATCAGATTCAACATCGGCTCGATCGCGCGCGTAAAGCGGCGAATGCGCAGATCCCGCCCGACCATCACAAGAGGGATGCTGATGCACTCCAGAAGATTGGCCAGATCCCGGTTCACTTTGGTGAATTCAAGATTACTGATCTTGAGTTCTTCGTTCAACGTGTTCAGTTCTTCGTTGGCCGATTCCAACTCTTCTTGTGCTGTCTCCAAATCCTCGGTGCCCGCCTGCGCCTCTTCGTTCGCGGCCTTCAGTTCCTCCAGGGTGGTCGCGTTGTCCTCGATGATGGATTGCAGATACTCCTTGGTTGCTACGAGCTCGTGCCGCAGCCGGGTGCTTCCGCCGTTGTCCATTACCGCGGGCTTGGGCGCCGGCCGCGGGCCACCCTTCACCTTGGCGTCAAGGAACTGGATCAGGAAATAGCGTTGCTCCGAAGAGGGCGAACCCCGGAACGGGGTTACTTGAATCGTGATGTCGCTTAACTTGCCGCCTTCTTCGATCCGGAAACCGCCCTCTGTGGCTACCGCGTTCTCTTGCCGGGCGGTTCGAATTGCCTTGCCCAGGCCCGCAATCAAGCCTTCGCGTGCTAGCTTCAGAAGATTCTGAGTTGGCTCACCCGGCGAAAGTTCCAGATACGGGGCGACGCGGCCCCGGACGTGGACGATGTTCAAGCGATCGTCAATGATTGCGCCGGGCGGCGCATGTTCGGCCAGCAGCAGCCGGTCGGCTTCTCTCAGCACGTCCGGCTCAGTTCGAGTAAGGGCGGTTCTTTCCCGCTGGTCTACCCTGCCTCCGGCGCGGCTGCTCTCGCCTGGGCGTTGCGCCGGCGTACTCGCTGGCGGCTGCATGCAATAGATCTTGTGAGTCTTCTCGACTTGATGAAATGCATCGGAAAGCGTACCGATACTTTCCGAGGGACCGAGTATCAGGAATCCCGTTGGTTTGAGGGCGTAATGGAGAGTTGACCACACCTTGCGTTGGAGTACTTCTCCCAGATAGATCAGCAGGTTGCAGCAACTGATGAGGTCCAGTTTGGAGAAAGGCGGATCCTGCGCCAGGTTGTGCCTCGCGAAAACGCATACTTCGCGGAGGGTCTTTACAACCTGGTACCCGCGTTCGGACCGGGTGAAGAACCGTTCCAACCGCTGCGGCGAGACATGGGTCAAAGCCGCACCCCCGTATATGCCGGCGCGCGCTTTTTCAATAGCCGTTTCGCTGAGATCGGTGGCGAAGACCTCAAAGGGAATGCTCTCGTTCCGGTCCTCCAGGAATTCTGTCAAGCAGATGGCGATGGAGTAAGCTTCTTCTCCCGTGGCACACCCGGGAACCCAGATCCGGATCGGGTCCTCGGGCGCTCGATTCTCAACCAACGCGGGAAATACCTTCGTTTTCAGTTCGTCAAAGACCGAGGCTTCGCGAAAGAAGGCAGTGACGGTGATGAAACAGTCCTCACACAACGCGCTCGCTTCCTCGCGGTTCCGCTCCAGTTCCCGGCTGTAGTCCTCCAACTTTTCGAAGCCCCTGACGGCCATATGCCGCTTGATGCGCCGCGCGAGGGTTCCGCGCTTGTAGTGCGTGAAATCCACGCCGGTGGCTGTCCGCACCAGCCGGAGTATCTTGGCCAGTTCGGCATCTACCGGCGCCTCAAGCACGTCTTGAGGCTCGATCGGGACACCGGAAGCGCGGGCGATGGCCACCAATTGCTGCGCGATTCCGGCGGGCGGCAGCGCGAAATCCGCCACCCCGGCGGCGATGGCGCTTCGCGGCATACCGTCAAATTTGGCGGTTGCGATCTCCTGAGCGAAGGTGATGCCGCCCGCGGCCTTGATCGCCTCGAGTCCCTCCGTTCCATCAGTCGCGGTTCCCGACAGAACGACGCCGAGAGCCCTGGTGCCGCGGTCTGCCGCCAGAGCGCGGAGGAAGGAGTCGATTGGCATGTTGCGGCCATGGTCCGGCCGGGGCGGGGTATAAAGGACTCCACCCGAAATGCTCAAATTGCATCGCGGTGGAATCACGTAAACATGATTAGCCTCAGCCCGGGTCTCCCCTTTCACTTCAAAGACCGGCATTTTGCTTTCTTTGGAAAGCAATTCTGACAAGTGGCTCTGGTGATTCGGATCCAGGTGCTGAATCAGTACGAATGCCATGCCGGTATCGTCTGGCAGATGGCTGAGTAGCTCCGTGAACGCCTCCAGCCCTCCGGCGGAGGCCCCGACGCCAACAACTCTGAGGAGCGATGCCCCTGCGGCTGGCAGCACGAGCGCCGTCGCGGAAGGCGGATCAGGCAGGTCCGGCGGACGCGCGACCCCACTCGGCCGTCGACTGCCGGACCTTTTTGCCACACACCACCTTGACCTTTCTCCCTCGATCAAACTTCGATTTCAAGCACGTGCACTGCCACTCTTCTCAGGCGGCTTTGGAGCGCGCGAGCAGATCCTTGAGGGTCTTGCCGATCTCCATGAACTGATCCAGACCGGAAGGCTTGGTAATAAACTGGGAAATCCCGAGGTCCTTGAGCAGCGCCTCGTCTCGCCGGGACTGCGAAGAACTCCAAACGCAGACCGGAACTCCGCTGAGGCGTGTGGCGCCGCGGATTTCGCGCAGGATGTCTTCGCCGGTATACCTGGACAGGTTCAAGTCCACCAGAATCAGGTCTGGATTTGCAGCGTCCGCATAGGCACCCTGTCGGCGGATGAACGCGAGGGCTTCGGTTCCGCTCAGCAGGTGAACCAGCTCAAATCGGAGCTCCTGTTTCTTGAGGGCTCGATCGAGCAGGAAGACGTCTGAACCGTTGTCTTCAATAACAAGGATACGCGCGGGGCGAACGATCGGAGGGTGTTTCACTTTCACTCCCAAGGCGGCCAAACGTGGGCCCTTCTTCATCATTTCACAATTCCTCTCTCGCCTAAACGGCCTTAAGGGCAAGAGACGAGTCGTGTTCAATTTTGTCCAGCCAATATGGAGGCCGGCCGTAGTGAAGGTAGAGCCGGTTCTCATACTCACGAGTGATGGCCATGGCATCCGTATATCCCGGGCCGCTCCGGATGGATTGCCGGGAAAGGCCGACGTAGACCTTGGAATCCGGCCAACTCACCCGTTCCACCCAGGCGGGTGAAACCAGAACCTTGTTGCCTGGCCACCAATTCTGGGTAGCGACCTCAAGATAGCGGATCGCCCAGACGTCGTCGTCCACCAGAAAACTGTCGACATGGCCAATTTCGCCATCTGTCGCTTCCAGGTGATAGCCGGTAACGGCCTCGCTGCTGCGGAGATGCGAATCCGCCGACTCTCTCAGAATCCTGTCCGCCACGGCCTCCCTGGGAGTATTCTCTGCAAGAGCCAGGCCCGCCGGGTAGAACGCCGAGCCCCACAGATAGGGACCGCCCCAATAACCGGGATAGCCGTAATACCCGAGGTATGCGGCCTCGTGCTGACGGGATACGGGTTCGTGGGTGTTGACGTCCGGGCTCTGCTCCACCTGCTTCTTCGTGAGTTCCACATCCACTCGCCGGGCTCGCCAATCCGTACGGAGCACGGAGATGGGCGAGATCAGCACGCGCCGGCCGCCCAGCCAGCCGCCGGTGTCGACAATGAGATAGCGGATGGCCCAGGTCTCATCATCGAAATAGAACTGCTCTATAGTTCCGATCTCACCGTCCGTTGCCCGGATCGCAAGACCCTTCAGAAGCGTTGTATTCATTAGCATGGTGGTGTCTCTTGAAATAGTTGATTTTCCCGGTTCGACGCTTCCCCTAAGCGTGAGCAGATTTTGCATATCTGTCGGCAATACCTGCGCCGGCCTCTTTTATTCGAACAGAGAAATCGTTATTCATGAATTCACTGTCCTCAACCTTAAGCACCCCTGGTGCCATCGTTCTGTAATAAAGAATTGCGCGTTTACGGTGTCACCTGCCTGGCCCGAACGATGAACCGCCTGGGCGCCGGCCCGACGTAATTAAAGGGATAACAGGTGACTAATGTGAGCACGTTCTCGCCGGACGAGGCGAGGACCCCCACATCTTCTGGCTCCACGACCCTGAGGGACTCGACCTGATATTTGAAATTGCCATTGAGGGTCGCGATTTGAACTTCGTCCTTGATCTTCAAATGTTCCAGTGGCCGAAAGAATGTGTCCCGGTGCCCGGCGAGGCCCACGTTTCCGGGCTGTCCGGGCTGCGCCGTGCCGGGAATATGTCCGACCGCGCGGCGGAGAATCCTGTTGTCGATCCCTTCCACGACGACCGCGGAAAGGAGCAGACGTGGGATTTCAATGCGGCCGATCAGCCCGCCCGTCTCGACGGCAGGCGCGGTCTTCACCGAAGCGGACTCCGTTTGAGAAGCGGCTTCACTGGCGGCATGCCGTTCAGCTAACAGGCGCTCCAGGTCCCGGTTCTCTCGTCTCTGGAAAATCCAGGCGCCCGCCAGAACGAATCCGCAATAGCCTAAGAGCACGGCGGCGCAGGCAAAGAGCGCACGCTGAGCCCACTTCAGAATCTGCCGGCGTGGCTCTTTCGCAACCACGAGTTTCATTTGACGCCGCCGGCTACATAGCCGGTCCGCGTGCGCACTGACAGGTTGCCGTGGTCCTTAGCCCGGGCGCGCACCCGAATGGCACGATAGGCACCCCCATGCGTCAAGCTGGTGGGGACATATCCGATGGTGTATTGGTGCCGGATGTCCCGGGCGATGCGCTCGCAAATGGCCACTACTTCGCTGTGTTGGCCGGGAAGGAAGGCTTCGCCTCCCGTTGCCTGGGCCAGGCGCTTGAGCACACCCGGGTTCCGGTCCGGATCGTCCGGGGCGAATAAACCAACGGTGTAGATGACGGCACTGGATTGGCCGGCCAGTTTCATGACCTGGTCCAGGCTGTGCACGCTCGCATTGTCGCCGCCATCGGAGATGACGATCAGCACTTTCCTGTCGCGGCTACCTGCCTGCGATTCCTCTAACGCCCTGGCGATCGCGTCGTAAAGAGCGGTCTCGCCCCCGCCCCGCGTGTTCGTGATCGCCTTCTCGAGTTCTGGGGTGCTATTGGTGAATCGGAGCGAAGCTGGCAGGCCCAGCGATACCTTCTCGTTAAAGTTGACGACGAACATTTCGTCGTCGCGATTGCTGGAGCGCACGAAGGTCCGGGCCGCCGCGGACACCTCCACAAGTTTCGGCCGCATGGTCGAGCTATGATCGACAACCAATCCCACGGTGACCGGAATGTCTTCGTTTTTGAAAACCTGGATGCGCTGCGGTATACCGTTCTCATAAACCTCAAAATTCTGCTCGCCTAAATCGGAGACGAATCCACCCTCCCGGTCGGTCACCGTAGCGTGAAGCACCACCAGGGCAACATCCACTGAAATCCGGAGGGATTCGGAATCGCGATCTTGTCCTGACGGCGGGACCTGGTATGCGGCGCAAACCGCCAGGGCGGTGAGGAGCAGGGCCGGGAGAGCGATCGCCTTCGCGACGCCCCGCTGCCCAACCCGGAACGGCCCGCTCCTCATAGCGCCTCCCCTTCTTGCTCGCCCTGTGCCGCTACCGGCTTACAGCATGCGTCTCTGCATCAGTCGCAGGACCCAGGCTCCGGCGAACGCCAGCAGTCCGAACAATGCGATCAGCGGCAGCCAGCTCGCAGTGTGTGGGAGCTCCGCCATGGCGACCTCTGTCCGGGCAGGCGGCGGCGTGACCACCTCGGCCAGTTGTACCTCTTCTCCAGTCGGCTTGACCGCCATGATAGGTACCTGCTTCAGTTGCTGGACTACCGGTTCATCAGCCGTTTTGATCGGCAGTAAGACTTCCACCGGGATCTCAGCCGGCATGAAGAGAACGGGCGTGTTGGTGGCCTTGGCCAACTCCACTGCTCTCGCCTTCGGATAAACGAATTCCTCACCCCAGTTTCTGCCGGGATAGAACCATGCGCGGAGTGCCTCCGGCTCGCCGGCCGGCCGCTCTCTGAATGTCACGACGGTTTTGTCAGTGGCTCTGAGGCGATAGTTCGGGATCGCCAGAATTGTGGCGTAGACTTCCGTTTCGTCCTTGTTGAAGATCTGGACGATGTGGCGGTCGGAAGAGGAATCCAGGATTTTGAACACGTAGGTGCCGGCTGGCAACACCGCCCACCCCTTGAGGTGAACACCCGGAATCTCCACGGGGCCGCTGAAGGTCATCGTGGTTTTCCTGTTCCATTCGTCCGCTTTTGCGCCGGGCGAAAATACCGCCCCCATGAGAGCGAGGCCAAACACGGTAGCTGTTGCTGTTCTCAAAAACCTCATCTGCTTGTTCTCCTTTGTAATTTGTGCGACCGGCTCTTCGCGCTGTCTGGCACCCTGCCTGCACGCTTCGGCTGGCTGGTTGCACACGTGGGATGAGAAGCACTCCAAGGTCCATCGGCGCCCACTGCGGGAAGAACACGGCTGTTATCTTGAATTGCGGCGAGGTACCTGAGCTATCGGCTCATGCAGTTCCTGCTGAATGGAATGCAGGATTTGCTAAGAACAGCGCTATAAGGTTGTGGGACGAACCTGGAGGACGCTGGAAAATGAAAACCCGCATCGCTGCGGCCGACAAACAAGCGGATCTCAGGTAAGTGTCAGCGCCCACTCATCGTCCACCTGCCAGTTGCAGCAGAGGGCAGGTTTGAAAGGTTACTTCGTCGATTCTAATAATACACAGCAACCGGATGGCCAAGGGGTGCGGCTGGCTCAGCGATCATCGCCGGTTAGCGGTGCCCGGGCAGGGAATCATCGACAGTATGACAGTCAGCAGCACAAGAACGGCGAGGACAGTTGCTATGATCATGGAGAGCTCGATTCAGTTGCAATAACCGGGGCACCTTGGGGCGGTTCGCACGACAAGACCATCACGCGCGGCATCGGCGGCGAAGGCTCTTCCCAACACACCGGATGGTGCCGGCCGCACGTCAGGCACTCGTACTGACCGTGTGAAGGCCACATCGGCTGGGAGTGCATCACCCTGCACCAGAGATTCCCGATTCGTACCTGCGACGATTTCATGGACTCACTTCCTTGCCCCGACGGGCGATTTCTAAAGGCGGCTTCCTGCTTCCCGGCCTGACTTAGCCGAGGCACGTTTGCCGCCGTTTGAAATCGACGGGCTTGTGAGATAAGCCGCAAGCCGCGCACGAGGCTTCCACGGCGAAAGCTGCGCTCCCATAGGCAGATTCTGCGCTGTGCGTGCCGTCCCATCCAGCATCTCCCGGCGTGGCGGGCCGCTGTGAGTGGCCCGACTCGTGCACACTTGGTAAACCGCACGAGCAATGGAAGGGATACGAAAATGACAAAGAACACATCCGTGATGGGGATTTATCCGGATCGCACAACGCTATCGGACGCGATCAACGTTCTGCATAAGTCGGGATATCGGAGGGCGGATATCTCGGTGCTCTCGGCTGATAATCAGGGTTCAAAGGACTTCGCGTTCAGGCAGCGAAGTAAGGGTTTGGAAGGCGCGGCAACGGGCGCAGCAGTGGGCGCGGTGATTGGCGCCGCGGCGGCATGGTTCGTTTCGGTTCAGATAGTGAACATCGCCGCGTTAGGGTCGCTGGTCGCAGCGGGGCCGCTGCTGGCTGCCGTGGCCGGCGCCGGTGCCGGTGGAGCGCTAGGTTGGATCGGGGGATTTCTGGCGGGCCTGGGCCTGCCGGAATACGTCGCCAAGAGGTACGCTGGCAGAACCCGGAGCGGAGGCATTCTCGTGTCGGTGCACTGTGACAGTCCGGAGTGGTGCAGTCGAGCGAAGAAAACCCTCACAGATACTGGCGCGCGCAATATCTCCTCCGCCTCCGAGTCTTCCGCCGACTACGGGGCGACGGATACGCCGACCGAGAGGACCCCGGCAGTGGTGGAGCGTGTCGAATCGCCTGTGCAAAAGACGACGGAATGCGTTGCCGAAGAAACCAAGAAATAGAAACTGGTCGTTTGCGTGCACTCCGGACAGCGACTATTAACGGAGATGATTAGAATGCGTATTGTTCGAGTTATCAGTGTTACTACTTCGTTGCTGCTTCTCGGGACGATTATTCCTGTATCCGCGCAGCGCGAACCGCCGAATGAGAAGCAGGGCAAGCAAGAGCAGCAGCGGGCTCAACAGCCGCAGCAACAGCAACGGGCGCAGCCCGCTCAACAACAACAGGCCCGCCAACCGCAGCAACAGCAACGGGCGCAGCCGGCCCAACAACAACAGGCCCGCCAACCGCAACAACAACAACGCGCTCAGCCGGCCCAACAACAGGCCCGGCAGCCGCAGCAACAACAACGCGCTGAGCCTGTTCAACAACAACAGGCCCGGCAGCCGCAGCAGCAACGCGCGCAGCCCGCTCAGCAACAACAGGCCCGCCAACCGCAGCAACAACAACGCGCTCAGCCGGCCCAACAACAGGCCCGGCAGCCGCAGCAACAACAACGCGCTGAGCCTGTTCAACAACAACAGGCCCGGCAGCCGCAGCAGCAACGCGCGCAGCCCGCTCAGCAACAACAGGCCCGCCAACCGCAGCAACAACAACGCGCGCAGCCCGCTCAGCAACAACAGGCCCGCCAACCGCAGCAACAACGCGCGCAGCCTGCTCAGCAACAACAGGCCCGGCAGCCGCTACAGCAACGCGCGGAGCCTGCTCAACAACAACAGGCCCGGCAGCCGCAGCAACAGCAACCCAACCGCACGCGAGTGCAGGCAGTCGCATGGCAACAACAGCGGGGATGGCAAATAGACGGCGCCTGGCAGGGACACAGCACCTGGCAGCAGGGTCGCGCTCAACGGTGGGGAAGCCAGCATCGCACTTGGGCGCAGCGGGGAGGCTATGGTGGATACTACATTCCGCAGTACACGTTCGGCATCAATTTCGGAAGTCAACACTGGTTCCGGATTCGCAGCATGCCCGTCATGTACATGGGGTACCCTCGTTTCGAGTACGCCGGCTTTTCGTTCCTGCTCGTGGATCCTTACCCGGAATACTGGCCGGTAGACTGGTACGCGACCGACGACGTTTACATCGACTACGACGACGGGTACTACCTTTGCGACCGCAGGTATCCGGAGGTCAGGCTAGCAATCACCGTGGAACTGTAACCGGGCATGCGTGTACTCCAAACCCGGACGGAACGGCACCGCACCGAACGCACTGGCTGGCTGCGCGCGGCAGTATTGGGCGCGAACGATGGGATCCTATCGACGGCCAGTCTGGTGCTCGGTGTGGCGGCTTCGCACGCGGCTCACAGCAGCGTAGTGGTGGCCGGAGTTGCCGGTCTGGTCGCCGGCGCGATGTCGATGGCAGCCGGTGAATACGTGTCTGTGCACTCTCAGAAGGACACCGAGCAGGCCGATCTCAAGCTGGAGCGTACAGAGCTGAAGACGGACGTTGAGGGCGAGCGCCGGGAACTGACGGCGATCTACGTCGGCCGAGGGCTCGATCCTGCTCTCGCCGAACAGGTTGCCGGGCAATTGATGGCTCACGACGCTCTGGGCGCCCACGCCCGCGACGAGCTCGGGATATCCCCTGGTCTCCGCGCGCGTCCGATTCAGGCTGCATTCGCGTCAGCCGCGAGCTTCGTCGTCGGAGCGGCCCTGCCCCTAGTGGTAACAGCCATGGCTCCGGTTTCGGTTCTGATCGTCCTTGTTTCCGGAACCTCACTCGTGTTCCTGGCGCTTCTGGGAGGGTTAGCGGCACACGCCGGGGGTGCGGGTGTGACTCTGGGAGCAATGCGCGTCACCTTTTGGGGCGCTCTAGCCATGGCTGTGACCTCCGGCGTTGGGGCACTGTTCGGAACTCTGTAATGATGCCGGGCGGACCGGTTGTCAAAGCGTCGATATCTGATTCGACCAGGGCGGGCGAAGTTCACTCGACTCGTGACTCGAGATCCGGACTTTTGGAATTCCGTAAATCGGAAAGCAAATGAGCTGATAAACAGCAACGGCCGCGTCAAGAAATAAGCGGCGACGAGAAGATTACCAATAGCCTGGTATTTCGGAGGTGTTTCCAACTGGACGTCTTGAGCCGGCGGTGCTCGTTCAGGGTTTCCTGCGTGGGCAAAGAAATCGCGTCGCTCTTGGGGAGCCTGACCTTTTGTTTTTTCACGCATTATCATAGCTGCACGAACAAGGCCAAACCGATCTGCTGACTTGGGTTTCAAGGGTATCGCGTGCCGGTGATAACGGGTTGCCGAATCGTTGCTGCCGCTTTGAGTTTCATATGCAGCAACTGCCGGATTTCACGCAGAATCTACACTTTCGCCATCGGAACTCCCCGGCGCACCAGAACGCCAGCTTGGTCCGCACCACCGCAAGCGCCTCAGTTTGCCGCATTGGACCAGCGCTTGCAATAACGGACGGGGAAGGAACAACCTAAGATGCTTTGGACACTCTGTGTAATTCTCTTGATCCTGTGGGCGTTGGGGATGGCGACTTCCTATACCGCCGGCGGGTTGATTCACATCCTGCTGGTCGTTGCGGTCGTAATCGTGGTAATCCGCCTGATTCAGGGTCGCAGTATCGCTTAGTTCGGCAATTCAGAAGCCGATTCAACTGGAACGTTTTAGGAGCGTAAGAAGCTGCGCTTGATAAATATCGTCGTGCCGCCGATCGTGATTGGCGTCGCTTTGCGGCTGTTCAAGAACTTCATTCCAATGGCCTCCAGCATCAGGACGATTCTGAACGTCGTCGCTGTGGTGGCGATTGCCGTTTGGTCCATGCGTTTTACACTCATCGTCGGTATAGTCCTTACGATTCCCAGTAGCGGGCTCGCTCAGCCGTTCACGGCGTTGGGTGTGATCGACAAACTCAGCTACCATCTCAAGCAATCCGCTGGTCCGTTGGCACTTGTCGGAGCTGCGGCCTATGCCGGAATCCTTCAGGAGGCCGATACTCCGTCGGAATGGGGACAAGGCGCGTCCGCCTGAGTAAGCGCTTTGGGTCTACGTCGCCTGCTCCGGGGTCTACGGTGGGCCTTGGATTTGCCCAGAGGTCTCTGGAACTGGGGTTCGATTTCGCCAGCAATTTCGGCGCGGAATTCTGGCTGGACTTCAAACGGAAGGTACTACGCCGAAAACTATGATATGAGCTTACACATCGAAGAGCGGGAACGCGAAGGCATCGTCATTCTGGACCTGAAAGGTCCACTCACCTTGGGTCACGGAGATCTGGAACTGCGTGACAGGCTGCGGACGCTGCATGAATCGGGAAAGGTCAACATCGTTTTGAATCTCAAAGACGTCAGCGAAATTGACAGCACCGGATTGGGGACGTTGGTGTTTGGACTCGCCAGGCTGCGCAGGAGTGGCGGCGGGTTGGCGCTGGTAAACCTCAATCGATCGCACCTGGAGCTTTTCTTGTTGACCAGGCTGGCCATTGCCTTTGAATTCTTCGACGATGAACAGGATGCGGTGAATAGTTTCTTCCCGGATCGCGAACTGAAGCGCTTCGATATTCTCAACTTTGTTCAACAGGAAGACCGTGGCAATTCGAAACCGGACGCTGGCCGCGCCGCGTCTTGCTAGAATGGAACACGATGCCGCAAGAGCCTGCGGTTTCGGGCCGGATCCTGATTGTCGATGATGAGGAACGCCAGCGCACCGCCCTGGTTGCGATGCTCTCGGACTGTGACTTTGAAACGCAGGTCGCCTCCGACGGGCAGGAAGCTCTGGAACGGCTTACCGCCTTCAACGCGGACGTCATCGTTGCGGACCTTGTCATGCCGCGCATGGACGGCTTTGAACTGCTCCGACACTTGCAGGACCACGGCGATCACACTCCGGCCATTGCCATAACCGGCTTTGGCAGCATGGAAAAGGCCCTGTCCGCGGTCCATGATCTGAAGGCATTCTGGTTTCTGGAGAAGCCGGTGGAACCCCGCGCTTTCAAGGTCCTGCTCGAACGCGCGATTCGCTACAAGAGAAGCCTGCAAAAAACCGAGGAGCTTCAGCGCGACTTGAGCCTTAGGGGAGTGCTCGGGGACCTCGTGGGAGTCTCTCCGGCTATGCGGCAGGTCTTCTCGCTCATCAGACAGGTAGCGCCGACTTCGGCGCCCGTATTGATCTGCGGAGAATCTGGCACCGGGAAGGAGCTGGTTGCACGGCAAATTCATAAGTGCAGCCCCCGCCGTGACGGGCCGTTCGTCGCGATCAATGCCGCCGCCTTACCCGAGACTCTGGTGGAGAGCGAGTTGTTCGGTCACGAGAAAGGCGCATTTACGGGAGCCATGGAGCGCTCGGCTGGCTGCTTTGAGCAGGCTGAGGGGGGCACTCTTTTCCTCGATGAGATCGGCGAGATGCCGCAGGCTACTCAACCAAAGCTGCTGCGCGTTCTCGAGGACTTACGAGTTCGACGACTGGGCGGTAAGCGGGAAATTCCGGTTGACGTGCGGATCCTTGCTGCCACCAGTCGGGCCGCCGAAACCCATTTGCGCGAAGAACTGTACTACCGGCTGAGCGTGTTCCAAATCGTAGTCCCGCCGCTGCGCGAACGCAAAGAAGATATCCCGCCGATCTCGGAAGTCATGCTGCAGAATCTGAACAAGAAGCATGGCACTCGTGTCACTGGGGTTGACGCGAAAGCGTTGGACGTTTTTCATCGCCATGATTGGCCGGGTAACGTGCGGGAACTGCGTAATGTTCTGGAGCGCGCCGCCATTGTGGCAAGTGAGGGCCCCATCAGGCTGGCTGATCTTCCTTCCCCTGCGTTCAGCGTAAATGCCGATTCCGAGACGCGGCCATCACCCGGCCATGAGGGGGCCGTGATGCTCCAGCCTGGCCAGCCACTCGCCAAACTCGAGGAGGCGTATATCAAACTTACCCTTGAACACGTTGGTGGTAATCGGAAGCTGGCTGCGGAGATGTTGGGGATCAGCCCGCGAACACTGCAGAGCCGGCTCTCCATGCTACGTGAGGAGGCGGACGCGGCGGCTCCCGGATCCTGATTTGAGGCCTGAAAATGGGCGTAGAGCTAAAGCCCCTGGCGTTAAATGCCTCGCGTCTCCGCAACGCACCTTTATGGCCGCTCCTCCGGCAACTGCCGCGAGTGATCAGGCAGGCATCCAGCGAGTGGATCAACGATAATGCCCCACGGCTTGGGGCTGCCGTCTCGTTTTATGCGCTGCTGTCGTTGGCTCCCATCATTGTTATCGTCGTTGCCGTGGCCGCCCTTGTCTGGGGGCAGGACGCCGCCCAAGGCCGGCTCGCATCGGAAATCCAAGGTGTAGCCGGGCCTGAAATCGCGCGGACCATTCAAGCAATCATCAAAGGCGCCCATGAACCCAGGACAGGAGTGGCTGCCACTTTGATTGGCCTGGTGACTTTGTTATTTGGCGCCTCATCCCTCTTCGTGGAACTGCACGAAGCCTTGAACACAATCTGGCATGTTTCGCTGCCTCCCGACCGAACCAATGCCGCAACGGCCCTTCGTCTTATAAGGGACCGATTCTATTCGTTCGCGATGGTGCTGACAACCGGCTTTCTACTGTTGGTTTCTCTTGCGATGAACGCCTGGATCGCGGCTCTGGGGATCTTCGTGCCGCAAACCGCCACATTTCTGATGTCATATCTCGTCATTGCGGTCGTGTTTGCATCCCTCTACAAGGTCGTGCCGGATGTTAGATCGAGATGGAGGGACGTCGCGCCCGGTGCCATGATCACCGCATTGCTCTTCATGATCGGGAAGGAACTTATGGGCCTGTACTTCGCGCATGCCAGCTTCGGGTCACCTTACAGCGCTGCCGGCTCACCGATCGTCGTGTTGCTGTGGGTATACTACTCGGCACAGCTATTCTTTTGGGGCGCGGAGTTCAGTAAGGTATATAGCAACTCCGCCGCCTGAACGGTTACGTGTCCTTCAGTGGTCTCTCGCTGGAGTGTGTCGCCCGGCATAAAGCGACTCCGGCAAATAGACCGGCCGCAGCCGCGGCCACCAGGGACTCTGTCAAGTGCCGCCGAGCAAACTTCCGCAAGCTCGTGACCACATCGCTCAGGCCATGATCTTCGACATATGACGCCGTAGCGTCCAATCGATCTGCGGTGCCGCCAGTAAGGTCGTCGAGTGCTTTGGAACCCTGGCGTCCTGTTTTGCGAACGGAACTGGCAGCCGCATGAAGCGCTTCTCCTGTTCCTTCTCGGGCCTCGTCGAACTTCCGTTCAGCCGAGCGACCCATACTCGCGATCGACTCTTTGGCTTCCTTGCCAAGATCCGACGCCTGTCCCGTCAACGTATTTAGTGTAGTCACAATATTCCTCCTCAATCGCTGATGATTTCCAAACCGCAAGTGAACGCCCCCGAGCCCGTTGTACGCGCAGCCTGACGCGATCCGCGCGATAACATACCTTTAGCTCCTGGTACCTTTTTTCGCCTTTGGTGGAACACCTACGGCATCCTTGGGCTGCGCGCCGGAATGGTCCCGCTTGTGGCGCGCCACAGCTTTCGCAATCTGTTCCGAGGTGAGTTTTGCGTGGTTCTCGGAATGCAATTCTTCAGTTGGTGAACTCGTAGTTTCGGTCATCACTTTATAGGTTCCTGACTATCTCATATGCGCTTCAGATACCCGCCGTGTTGGGGCGGTTTCGGTCGCACCTTCAGACAGCGAAATTGCTCTTGACGGGGACCAGGGTCCAGGTGCCGTTCAACCCGCTACTGTCACGCGCGCAGACAGAGAACGCAAGAGGGAGTGCCGGTAGAATGATTCTCGTAAGTGCCGAAGTTGAAAAGGTCCTCATGAAGTCCTTCCAAGGGCTAACCTGCTTGTTAGAGCACGCCGGATACCGTTCAAATGAGTATGACGGCGTACCATCCTAACGAGCGACGGCTGATGGACCTTGCTCCAGCCGGGAGCACTGGCCGAACGCATTCATTTTTCCCAGGTGGTCGCTTCCTCGGTCCGGTCGTAACCGGCACACGCGCCTTTCGGACTGGAACCGCTTCAGCTGCTCTGTCCAGGGAATTCTAATTCGCTTTGGCCGCAGCTTTCGCGAGCCGAATGTCTTTTATTGCAGCTCGGGCAACTGCGGCGAACATGATAAAAAGCACGAGGCCATACGTGTACCATAGGCCTCCCAGACTCGATATTTGTTTTTCCATAAAGGCTCCACGCGGTCTGCTCGTCACCATCGAATTGAGGCTCTACAGCGCGACCGAAGCCCGCAGCAAGGCAACGCCTCCGCCTGCTCGGCCAATTTCGCCTGCTTCACGTCTACGAGCCCTTGAAACCGCGGCCACATGATCGTCGATGTGCTTCTTGTGCGACCGCCTACAGTAAGGAGCACGACATGGGCCACAATGACCTGCTCTTTTAGCCTGAGGGGGCGGGGCTCACGAGCGGTCAACTGAACCCAACACGGCAATACCTGCACTCGAAAATGCGAAAACTGCCGATTTGCACTCTTCCCTTCCAAACACAGCCCCGGCAACCGCGCGCGGCAATGCCGGTCCGCACCAATTGGCCTCGTTCGTGCAGGGAGTAAGGTAGGAGAACAAGTTATGAAATGGGATCGAATCGAATCTCAGTGGAAAGAGTTTGCCGGTTCGGCCCGGGCGCACTGGAACAAACTCACCGATGATGACTGGCAGGCAATCACCGGCGTAAAAGGACATCTGGTCGGGCGCATCCAGAAAAGATACGGGGTTACGCCGGACGAAGCCGAGAAGCAAGTCGACGAGTGGTCTCGTTCTCTGCTGGATTTTGTCGGAGCATCGAAAAACCACTGATGTTGCGACGACACGGTAAGGGGAGAATCCCGGGATTGTGCTGATTTCAATCAGCCCCGGCCGTGGCGAAGAGAATGGATCTCGCTCCCGGTGCTGTCCGATCTATGTTCGACCACCGTGCCACTCAATCGCCTTTTGGCATAATGCCAACACAAGGCCGTTCGCGCAGTATTCCTTTTCCGTATAGAAGCTTTGAAAGGCGCCACCGCTCGGGCAGTGTTCGCACCCGGTATGATGCGATCAAGGAATTTACGGCCGGGCCGAACGCCAGTTGGCCAAACGCGTGCTTGTGCCTATGCCGGAGCAACGAATACGGAGAAGATTTTCGGGTTATCGGTTCTGATTTGCGCGGCCGCTCTTGCGCAGCGAGGAGGCGGACACTCCTCAGTTGGCGATGGGCACGTCCCGGCTCATGAACCGGCTCCAGTGAGAGTTTCGCGGCCTCTACAGGCCTCAAACCCCGCGCGAAGCCAGCAAACCACCGGCAGGCCCCGGAATCCCGGGAGTTCGCGCGGCTAAACATGGTGCCCGTCCATGGTTGAGGAACGCTCCCGGCGAGACCGCAATCCCGCATCTCCAGATGCAGCCTCTGCACGTCCGGTACCTCCCAATCCCGCCTGCGGAAATGCCCGGTCGAAAAGAAATCCAGCCTAAAGAGACAATGATACCCAACCCACTTGACGAGTTAACCTCAGGCCTTCACCCCCGGGCGGTTGTTGTGGTCGCCCATCCGGACGATGAGATCCTCTGGTGCGGCGGTTACATCCTGACGCACCCGGAGTTTCTTTGGCGCATAGTGACATTATGCCGGGCCGCAGACCCGAACCGCGCCCCAAAATTCCGCCAGGTGCTTCACCAATTGGGCGCTGAGGGAGAGATGGCGGATCTGGATGATGGACCGGACCAGACGCCCCTGAAGGCAGACCAGATTAGGGAAACCATCGTCCGGCTGCTGGCCGGAAGCAGCTACGATTTGGTTTTGACCCACGGCCCACAGGGCGAGTATACACGGCACCGACGGCATTCCGAGTGCTGCCGGACCGCGGTGGAGCTTTGGCGGTCGGGCTGTATCGCTACCAGGCGATTGTGGCTGTTTGCCTATGAGGACGGAGGACGTGCCTACTTGCCGCGGGTTCGCGAGGATGCCGATCTGCGGGACGTGTTGCCAGCCGAAATCTGGCTCGAAAAGCGGCGGCTGATTACGGACCTGTACGGATTTGGTCCCGACAGTTGGGAAGCCCAGACCACTCCGCGAGAAGAAGGTTTTTGGTGCTTTGATTCGGCCCAGGCAGCGGTCCAACGCGCGGTGCCACGGGAGCAAAAACCATGAAAGTGTTGGTGCTGACGGAATACCCGCCATCGGCTGCCGGCCTGGCAACACAGGGCGAGCTATTATGTAGGGGATTATGTGAGATCGGGGTAGAGGTCCACCCGGTGCATTTCGAATCGCCCCAGGAAAAGGAATGGTACTACCGCTGGTTTCAGCCGGACGTGGTGGTCGGCATAGGGTTCTGGGGCCATCTTCCGCATCTGGTTCTGCACCCGCAGCAGTTTGGGATGAAGTGCGTGCCATGGCTCCTGGCGGACGGTTATGTCGCGGCTCACCAGGAACTCCTGAACGCTCTGCCCCTGATCCTGGTCACTTCCAACTGGGTGAAGGAGACGTATATCAGGGATGGCATTCGGGGTGACAATATCCAGGTGCTGCCCGTAGGTTGCGACACGGACAGCTTCTCGCCGCGCAGCCTCGACGACCCCAAGGTCCGATCGGTACGCGAGGCCCTGGGAGTCACTGACGATCAGGTCATGATCCTGACAGCCGGTGGCGACGCGGCATCCAAGGGCGCCCAGGAGGTCATGCAGGCACTGGCCCTGATCGATGCCGAGGCGCCCGACTGGAGATATGTCTGCAAGGTTTGGCCGCAGCCTCGCACGGTCCAACAAAACCTGATCGACCTTCAGCTAGCTGCGGATCTGGGCATCGCCAATAAGATCACTTACTCCACGAACGTGGTTTCGCACAATTTCATGCCCTACTTGCTGGCCGCCTGCGATATCTACGCTGCGCCGTCGCGGCTGGAGGGTTTCGGAATGATTCAAGTGGAGGCTAATGCCTGCGCAAGGCCTGTGATTGCGATCCGTGCGATGGCATTTCTCGACACGATGGTCCACGGGGAAACGGCGTTCCTGGCGATGGTGGCAGAAGAAAGGAAGATCGCGGAGGCGGTTTTCGGGGCGGGCCACGGAATCGACGATAGCCATCGCATCGTGTTTCCGACGCCGCGAACAGCGGAATTCCGGGCCAGTGCGCCCGACATTGCTAAATACCTCCTGGCACTCATGCGGGACAAGGGTCTGCGGGAGAGGATGGGACAGGCGGGGCGAAAGCGCGTTGTTGAGTTATTCGACTATCGCCAGGTGGCCAGGCGCTTCGTGGAGATCGTGTCCGGCCGCCTGGGGGTAGCGTAAGGTGGCCGCACTCATGGACAAGAAATCGTTGGCCCTCATCGATCGGGCCAAGGCAGCAGCCCTGGGCGTCCTGCATCATAACGCGCGGGGACCTTTTCAAGGACTGCCGCGGACCGCCGGGTGGGGATATCCGGAGCCTTATACGCGAGACCTCATGATCTCCGCACTGGGCTTTTTGGCCACCGGCGACGACGAACTCGCGGACGCGCTGCGCCGCACCCTAGTGGCGTTGGCAGCAAATCAGACGCGGCGGGGCCACATCCCATCGCTTGCGCACGACCCGGGCGACCGTGGCGCTAGCGATACCACTCCGCTGTTCCTTTTCGGCCTGGCACTTTATAGAAGATCGACCAGTCAGCCCGAGTTCCTTCACGATGCGGCACAGAAAGCCTTGACGTGGATGCAGTACCAGAGTCCTGACGACATGGTGATGGTTTCGCAGTTGCCGACCAGCGACTGGCGTGATGAGCAGTTTGTAATGGGCTTCGGGCTCTACGTGAATGCTCTGGTATACGCGTATCTCGTGCTGTTTGGCGAGCACCGGTCCGCCCAACGGCTGCGCGGGCTGATGAACCGCCTGGAGGTGCTTGGCGAGGCCAAGAACCCTCATGAACATGAAGGTCTTGTGGTGCCGGCCAAGCCCTATTACGCCCTCTATTCCTACAAGCTCTTCAACAGCGACCGCTTCGACCTGCTGGGCAACAGCCTGGCGATTCTGACGGGAATTGCTTCGCCCGGTCGAGCACGCGACCTGGTGGCATGGGTCGAGGCCGAGTGCGATGCCATGCGCGACAGGAAGGAACTCGCGGTGGATTTGCCGCCCTGTCTATTTCCGTACATCCTACGCCATCATGCCGATTGGCGGCCACGGTACGAACGTTTCAACCGGCCCGGTGAGTATCACAACGGTGGCGTCTGGCCATTTGTGAGCGGATTCTACGTGGCGGCGTGCGTAGCCGCGGGGCAAATGGAACTGGCAAGCCGGAAACTCCTGGCGCTGACTGAACTAGTGAAGCCCTGGCACGAGAACGAAACGGAGTGGGGATTCAACGAGTGGACTCAGGCGCAGACTGGTCACCCCAGCGGGCGGGACTGGCAGACCTGGTCGGCCGCCATGTATCTCTACGCTGCCGAGTGCGTGCATCAGCAAGGCACCCCGTTCTTCGAGGAGATTCGTGGAGTCAGTCCCGGCGTCGAGGCTCCGGTGCACCACGATCCCCACACTGAGCTCGAACAAAAGACAGCAGCCGATTGAACCCTCGAGTCTGAATGGGTCCAATCTTGCGCTGACGACATCCAGCTCCCACGACCCACTGCGGCACAGAGCGCGGCCCAGGCGAGGATAGCCATGAGATCTCGGATTATCTGCAAGTGATTACGGCGCAGACCAGCGCGCTCCAGAATCAACTGGCGGCGGTCGACGTTCTGACTTGGCGTAAAATGGCGAGCGTGTCTTTGATCCAAGCCCTTGGCGGGGGATGGAACGCGTCGAAGCTGCCCCGCTGACCGCCCACGGTTTAAGGGTGGAACCCGAAGTGCTTCGGCAAACGCATGACAAAACAACACGACGAAGTTACACGCACCTACGCCACAGTCTCAACCAGCGAGAAGGGGACAGGGCCGGATTCAGCCGGCCAGTCTGGGGACGATCAAGGGTTGTCAGACGTCGCCGAGTCCGGCCCAGAGAGTGTCGAAGAACTGGTCGACGAGGGGCAGGCCTTTGAGGCCGAAGTGATCGGTGGCGTGGAGAACGCACCGGATGCGGACGTGTCTGAAGTTCATACCAAACAAGTTAAAGAGGACGATGTGCCCCCCGAATATATCGGACAGGATTGACAACACTGACCGAGGCGCGATCTCGCCGGCGCCAAGGCGGGCGGACGTTACGATTTCCTGCCTGTCACCAGGAGCACAACTCCACCGATGAAAGCCAGCGCTCCCGCAATGGGAGGCAGCGGAATGTCGTGTGTCTGTTCGCGCGTGGCGTGAATCGGCCCGATGTCAACGAGCTTTTCCCTGGTTGTGTACGTAAAACCTCCCCACACAAGACCGATCAGTCCGAGTCCCATCAGAATGATGCCAAATATTTTATTCACCGGCGACCTCCTTCGGTCAAAGCATAGCGGCGAGGGTATCATGTGACCGTCGCCGCCGATTGGCGTTGCATTCACACCGCTATTTAATGCCCGACATCGACGAACTCCGCGTCCACCACGTCGTCCTGGCTTGCGTCATTCTTGCCGGGATCCCCGCCATTCGAGCCACCCGGAGACGGATTTGTACATTGCTTCGGCCAGCTTGTGGCTGGCCTCTTTTAGTCTCTTCCAGGGCCGATTCGATTTCCTTCGCGCCGACCTCATCGATCTTGCGGCGGTGCTCCTTGAGCGTCTTCTCGACGTTGTAGACCATGGCGTCGGCCTTATTCTTGGCCTCGATCGTGTTGCGCAACTTGCGGTCCCCGGCGCCGCGCGGGGCCGGAAGAATGTTGCCAAGCTGGAACACACCCAGCAGGCGATTATCGTGCGCCAGAGTGCGCTCGCCCTGGTGGACTTTGATCTCCACCGATGCCTGGTTTTCAGAAGCTGTGGAGAAGGTCTCGCTCTTACGTGTCGGGATGGTGGTGTTCCGCTCAATCAGCTTGGTGAGCACGCCGCCCTGAACTGCTGCGCCGATCGCCACGACTTCGTCCTGATTCACGCCCTTATGCGGCTCTTTGCCGAACAGGTCGCGGACCAGGGCCTGGATTCGCAGCATGCGGGTCTGTCCGCCGACCAGGACCACTTCGTCGAGTTGCTGCCACCTTGAAATCGATCTGATCATCGCGATTGAGTAGGCAGCGGCCGTCGCGTCCAAGTGTAAGGTGAGCCGCGGCCGCCATTGCGGGAACCCTACGAGACTTCAAACATCTGGGCTGCTCCTCTGCGAGGGTAGAAGCCTGGGTCGGCCGCGACCGCGCGAACTGCGCGAGCCACTGGTTGAACAACGGATTCCTCCAGGTACACTGCGCCCTCGGCGTCCATAATCTCGACGGCTCGATCCGCCCGGTCGCCGGCGGAGATTACGATCAACGTTCGCCCAGCGCGGACTGCGTCCCAATAGCGGCCGGCATGTTCCGCCGGCGCGCCTCCGAGTTGGAGAATGTCGGTTTCAGGAGCGGGTTTCGAATCGAAATCCGTCCGCTTGACCAGTTTCACTTCATCCCGCGAAAAGCCGGAGGCCAACAAGAGAGTTACCACTGCCTCCGCCCTGGCGGACGTTTCGAATAGACCAACAGCCGTTTTAGTCATATTTCCTCTTTTCAATAAGTGCCGATAAAAGCAGAGCAGATTGGGAGCCAAGTGCTGCTGATCGGGACAATCGGCGTGCGCCTCATGGGTAGTGCCGAGACGCTGCCCCGGCCAACGCGGTCTTTGCCTTCTCTTCTTTGATTTCTGTACAAATTTGGCCGTCCACGGAGACCGCCCGCAGCACATAACCGATGGCGCAGCGAACGTCCACTGCCTGGGTGGTAATGGAAAATCGGCGACATGTGCTTCGCCCAACGATTTCGGCAATAAGGTGGTGAGCATCTTGATGGTAGTCGCCTTGCCAGCGCCGTTTGAGCCGAGCAAGCCGAAGACCTCGGCCGCGTTGACGGAAAGGGTCACAGCATCGACCGCAGTGAATGCTCCGAAGCGCCGGGTAAGGCCTCGGAGATCCAGAATGCCTTCGCTCATTGGGGGCAAACCAGGTCGATCACCATCTTGCCGACGTTTCGCCCTTGAAAGAGCCCGAGGAAAGCGCCTACCGCCTGATCGATGCCCTTCTCCCGTGTTTCGAGATTCTTCAATTTGCCCGCTTTGAAATAGCCACCCAGCTCTCTTTCGAACTCGGCCCGGCGATCCATCCAATCCGAAACAATGAAGCCCTTCATGGTGAGCCGTCGGGTAGTGATATTGAACAAGTTTGAGGGGCCGGGGCGTGGCTGTTCCGCATTGTATCCGGAGATGCCTCCGCAGGCGACGATCCGGCCGTGCAGGTGTAATGCGGAGAGCGCCGCTTGCAGAGTTTCGCCACCTACGTTGTCAAAGTAGACATCGATTCCCTCGGGCGCTTTCCGCTTCAATTGCTCCGCGACAGGGCCGGCCTTAAAGTTGAAGGCGGCGTCGAATCCACATTCGTCCCTGAGGACGCGGACCTTGTCCGCCGAGCCAGCCGATCCAATGACCCGACACCCGCGCAGTTTCGCCAGTTGCCCGGCCACATTGCCGACGGCGCCTGCGGCTCCAGAAATGAAAATGACGTCGCCGGCTTTGACGCCTGGCTTGAACTCCGGGGCACGCGACTCGATGACATCGCCGACCGCGCCGCCCTCAAGCGGTTTGCCGATTTCAAAAGGAGGTACGTAACTTGGTCCTTCGTTCATGCGGCCGCGCATGTACGGGTCCACCGACATGAAGAGGTTGCGTACCAGCACCTCGTGATCCTTTAACGGTTCTGAGGCGGCCAGCCAACTTGAAGTTGCGGCAATTGGAACCCCGTTGGGGCGGGACGCCAGGCAAACTTCCCGGCTCGTACAGTTTTGACCAATATGTGTGATGGAGTTCCCGGTCGGGAAGAAGCTGCCTTCCTCAAAGTGACACACCTCTCCAGATCAACAATCTGGATGCCCCCGACGGCTCGGGAGGTGATTTCTAGCGACACCGGCTGATACGACCCGCGGCCATCACTTTTTGTGACCTTCCGCGCGGGCTCGCAGGTCTTCCGAAGCCCGGAACCAGTCCTCGTCTGGCGATCCCTCCGGACAGCCTCTGGCTTGCCACAGAGAATGAGCCAAGACTGCGGTGTCCTGGTGCGTAAAGATCGCGATGCCGTGTTCGTTCACAGCGCTCTGGTGAGTCTGCCCCGTATGATCGTGAGCCTGTTTGGAATACTCAAGAGCCCGCCTGGACAGCTCCTGTCCGGTTTGATGGTCCTGCTTCTCATGGGCTTCCGCGGCGCTGCGATGAGCGTGGGCGGCGTTGTCGTGCAATTCGGCGGCCCGTTGGTGGTTCTCGTAATGGGATCCGTTGTTGTAACGTTTGGACATTTATAGGCTCTCTATTTCCCCGGATTTATTGCGGGTTTCCTTCGCGAGGGTGTAAGCGCGATTTGAGTAATCCAACGCTCGCTCCGAATGCCAAACTGCCGCCGTGAAATCCCCTTTTTCGTTATGTTCCGCGGCAGTGCGGTGGGACCGGGCCGCGAGTTCGTGATGCTCCGCAGCGTTCCGGTGTGTCTCGTGCATGCTTTGCCCTCCTTCACGCGTAGGCTACTTTCTTCTCATGTGCACGGGGTGGACCAATCTCTCAGCAGTCGGGAATGCCACGTGTCGACGGGCGGTCAAATGTAAAGGGTCGCCTGCCGGAACCCGCGGACGCCGTCGGCAAGGACGTTGGACGGGACATCATTCGTCAAGTGCGACCCGTTAATCCTCCCCTTCCCGGTCTTGATCGCGCCAGGCTTGGTTTGGGGCGTGACGACAGGCTCGCCGGTGTGCGGACTCTGCACTTGCAGCAGCAGATTATGCACAATCTGGCCTGGTCAAACAGAATAATGGGGCCGCGCGGCGTTCGCACTTCTCGTTGGACATTGATCGCGCCCTGGAGAGATCGTCCGCTACTTCGCCCGCTTCACGGCGGCCACGAGGCCAGGATATGGATTCACGGCCTTCCCCTGCCACCACAGCCTTTTCGGCCCCAGTTCGGAAACGTCTCGTCGGCAGGCTTTGTGAAATACGGGCTGAAACCTTAGCGGACACGCCTGCAATCGGCGGGCCGTCCGGGGCTAAACGGATCGCAAACTGCACTGCCTAGTAGACCTGCTGCCCGCGAGGGACGAGGATTACAACTGGGGATAGCTGTCTGCGTTGCAAGGGATGGCAGGTTACTTGGAGGGGACTGCATGACATGACCGGTGTGGTCGATGCCGGAGCAACCGGCGCCGCTCGGACGGGCAACTCTTCCGCCCGTTTCTGGGTGAGTGTGGTCCGCAAGTCCGCACTTGGAAAGACACGTCATCCCACTGGAGTCCCTGCCTACCCCCATTTGACATCAGCGATAAACATGATGCATCACGTCCCCCGGATAATCAACTGGAATACTGCCAAAATGCCGAAGGAGAATGTTCAAATGTCACGGACTTTGCATGAGCTTCCCTCGCGCAACCCTTCCACGGTAGTCGCCCGTGAGGTCCAAATGTGCGTAGTCGTAGCAATACACCCCCATCTCGAACGAACTGGAGATCGTGTTGCCCGGTTCTGCTGAAGAACAGTTTGCGGATGGTTCCGGCCACTACGGCATGCACGCAAGGTGTCCCCTTCGGCTCCATGATCGTCGATCGCCTCGTCCTTATTTCCATCGTGAAGCTTTCGTTATGGGGTGGCCGATGCAGACACGGGGGCTGTGATCCGACGGGCATCTGTATTGCCTGCCCTGATAAACAGTCTAGCGGGTCCTCTTGCTAACGGCACCTTGTTCCCAAAAGGTGACCGTCCGGCCGCGCCGAAACGGAGCGCCCGGCCGGAAAACGATTAGTTGAAAAGGCGGTCAAATTGATTGAACTCTACCGTAGCTCGCGCGACCTGCAGCATTGGTTCGAACGTATCCCGCAGATTCGCGAGGGCAAGTCCGCGGATGGGCGGAGCTCTCCACAATGGACGCAGCACCTTAATAGAGTGCCACTGTGGCTTGCATTCAAGACGCGTCTGTTGGAGTACATCCAAAAGCTCAATCTGAAACGCGCCGCGTAAGCCGCCACAAAGATCCTGGGCTGCCGGTGGCCAAACGGAGACCGGCTCCCTCGAGGCAACCGTGCGAGTGATTCTCGCAAAGCCTATTCGGCAGAAGCGATCCCGTGCCGGATGGCGTATGCCGTCAGAGCGGCGTCGGTGTGGATCCCCAGCTTCTCGGTGATTTTCTGCTTGTGAAATTCCACCGTCTTGACGGAGACGCCGAGGATCTGGGCGATTTCCTTGCGAACGCGTCCTTCCGCCACCAACTGGAGCACCTCGCGTTGCCTGGAGGTGAGATCGGCAGAGAGCTTTTTCGACCGCCGCAAGAAAGCCGGGGCTTCCGTGCCGAGGCGTTTTTGGATCAGCAAACTGATGTAGCTCCGGCCACTCTCCACATCATGAAGCGCCGTGACCAGTTCGGTCGCCGCCGACTGTTTCAACACGTATCCGGATACCCCTGCCTCGAACGCCGCGCTGACAAAACTGAGGTCCGCATGCATGGTGAGGATGATCAGTTTCGCGTCGGGATTCGATTGCTTCAGTCGCCGCGCAGCTTCGATACCATTCAGGCCGGGCATGGAAATGTCCAGGAGGATGATGTCGGGACGATGTTTCTCGGCGGCTTCCAGAACCGCCCTGCCGTCGCCGGCCGTCGCCACCACGTCGAATTCCGGCGCCAACAGAGCCTTTAACCCTTCGACAAGGATGGTATGGTCGTCGGCAAGCAACAGCCGCGGCTTTTCATGGCGTGCTCGATTCCGCGGCGAGCGCCGGCGGATTTGTCTCGAGGGGAATTCGGATTTCGATGCAGGCGCCGTCGCCGGGCTTGACCGAGATCGAGAAGGTCCCGCCCACATGCCGCACGCGTTCCTCCATGCTGATCAATCCGAGCCCTTTTCCTTTGGCCTGGTCGAGGTCGAATCCACGGCCGTCATCCCGGATCGCGACGTGCAGGACATCATCAACGCCGGAGATCGACACCACGGCACGCTTCGCCCCGGCGTGCTTGGCGACGTTTCCCAGAGCCTCCTGGACCACACGATATACGCACAGGGCCACCCCAGGAGGGATTGTCCCGGGTAAGGCACGGGCTGTGAACCGCACCTTGAACTTCCTGATGCTGGAGAACTCCTCGCAGTAGGATCGCAGAGCTGGGCCGAGGCCGAGTTGCGTCAAGCGTGAAGGGGTGGAGGTTGCGGGCAGTGCGGCGGAGATCCTCCGACAGCGTCTCCATCTGCTTTCTGCAACTCCCCCAGTTTGCCGTGCAGTTCTTCGGACGAGATTCCGTGCGCCTGATGCAACACCTCCAGTTGAATGGCCAGCGCCGTCAGCCTCTGGCTGATATCATCGTGAAGCTCCTGCGAGACCCGCCGCCGCTCCTCCTCCTGGGCCTCCACCAGGCCGGCTGTCAGCGTCCGCAGTTGCTCCTGGCTCTGCCGAAGGATCTCGGTTTGTTGCACGCGCCTTTTCGGCCAGCCTGGCCTCGGTTACGTCCACGCCGACCCAGACGAGGTGCCGCGTGGCGTCCTGCGCCTCTGTAACCAACGTGCTGGACCAGGAGATCAGATGCCGCTGGCCGCTCCGGTCCACCCAATGATTCTCGTGTTCGCGCGCGGAGCGGCTCTCCGCGAGCTCCTGGTACACCTGTTTGACGGCTTCAATTTCTTCGGGAGGCACGAGAACGTCCCAGACGGGCTTTCCCTCCACCTCCTCGAAGGAGTACTCGCTGAGCCGGCGGCAAGCGAGGTTGAAGCGGGCGATGTGGCCCTCCAGGTCGGTGACCATCACCAGAGCGGCCGCCGATTCCAGCACCGCCGCCGTGAAGGTCTGCTCGCGCTGCAATTCGAGATGGATTCTTTTGGCTGCATCGATGTCAATAAAGGTCATCACCGCGCCGTCAATCTTGTTGTCCATGGTCCGGTACGGCCGGACCCGCATGGAATACCAGCGGCCTTCCCGGTCCTGAACCTCCCGCTCGCGCACACTCATGGTATCGACGACCTCGGTGACCAGCGCGGCCAGGTCCGGTACATCGATGTTTGGCCGGAGGTTGACGATGGGGCGCCCCACGTCGCCGGGCAGCAAGTTCAGCAGCTTTTCGGCCTGCGGGGTGAAACGCCGGATGCGCCAGTCACCGCTCAGCATCAGGATGGGGATGCTGACGCTGCTGAGCAGGTTGGTGAGATCGTCGTTGAGCTGCGCCAACTCGAAGTTGCGATTCCCAAGCTGCTCGTTGACCGTGACCAGTTCCTCGTTGGTCGACTGCAGCTCCTCTTTGGCTGTTTCCAGTTCCTCGTTGGTGGATTGCAGTTCCTCGTTGCTGGAAAGGGCTTCCTCGTTGGCGGATTTCAGCTCCTCGTTGATGGCTTCCTGCTCCTGGATCATCGACTGCAGGGACTCCTTGGTCGCCTGCAAATCCTGGCGCAGCCGGGCGTCCTCTCGCAACTGCCGCTTGCCGGCGGCCGGCGCTTCGCGCCCCCTGTTTCCGGACTGGCCGGACACGCGCACCGAGCGTTTCCTGGAACAATACCAGAAAGAAACGCTCGCCCAGATCGCTCTTGATCGGCACAACCTCCAGGCAGACGTCCCAGAGACGGCCATCGCGCTGGATCCGGATGCCTTCCTTGCGAACGGCGATCTCCTGTTTCTTCGCATGGTGAAGGGCCGTGCGCAGTTCCACGGCGAATTCCGGGCGCACCATGCGGAGCAGGCCCAGGCTCGCCTGGCCCGGCGGAGGAGAAAGGTAGGGACTCGATTGCCCGCGGAAGTGGAGAATGTGCAGGTTTTCATCGACGACCAGGCCGGCCGGGGCGTATTGGCTAAGGACGATCCGGTCCGCTTCCTTCTGCACGTCGAACCGCGACTGCGTTTCCGGCTTTCCAGCGGCCGTTCCCAGGGCTCTCTCGTAACCAGCGGCGAGGGACAGATCGAAAACCCGGCTGGGTTCGCCAGGCCTTTTCGAACAGATCTTGTGCTCCCGGTCGATCACCGTGAAGAGGTCCGCAAAACCGCTGATCGATTCCGACTTCCCCAGCATCAGGAACCCGGTGGGCTTAAGAGCGTAGTGGAAGATGCTCATGACCTTCTTCTGTAGCACCGGTCCCATGTAGATGAGCACGTTGCGGCAACTGATGAGGTCCAGCCGCGAGAACGGAGGGTCCTGGCCGAGGTCCTGCCGCGCGAAGACGCACATCTCGCGCAACGATTTCACGATCTGGAAGCCACTCTCCACTTTGACGAAGAAGCGCCGCAAGCGCTCCGGGGAGACCTCGCCGAGGCTGCTCTCGCTGTACACGCCCGCCCGCGCCTTCTCGATCGACACCGCGCTGATATCGGTGCCGAAGATCTGGATGGGCGTGCTGCTGACGCGGTCGCCCAGGCATTCCAGCAGGACCATGGCGACGGAGTACGTCTCTTCTCCGGTGGAACAGCCAGGAACCCAGACGCGAATCGACTCGCCAGGCGGCTTGCTGTCGAGAATCTTGGGGAAGATCCGGTCCGCCAGTGCCTGAAACGCTTCCGGCTCCCGGAAGAAGCCCGTCACGTGAATCAGGATGTCTTCGCATAAGGCCGCCGGCTCGGCCGGGTTCTCGTGAAGGAATTGCAGATACTGCTTCAGGCTCTCCAGTTTGTGCAGGAGCATCCGGCGGGCGATCCGCCGCTTGATGGTGCTGTACTTGTAATAGGTGAAATTCACTCCCGTCGCCCTCTGGAGGACGAGGAAGATCTTGTGCAGATCGTCGTCACTATCCTCGGCCGGCTCCTCGGCCTGCGACGCGGGCCCTATTCCCAGATACGGATGCCGGCCGATGCGCGCCAGTTCGCTCGCGATGCCCTCCGGCGGCAGGACGAAGTCCACGCACCCGGCGGCGATGGCGCTGCGCGGCATGCCGTCGTACTTCGCGCTCTTGATGTCCTGGGCGAAGGTGATGCCACCTTCGCTCTTGATGGCCTTCAGTCCCATGGTTCCGTCGGAGGCGGTTCCGGAGAGAATCACTCCGATCGCCCGATTGCCCCGGTCTTCGGCCAGCGAAGTCAGAAAGTAATCGATGGGCAGGTGTTTCGCCATCGGCTCCCCGCGGGCCATCAGGTGGAGCGTCCCGTTCGCGATCCCCATAGTCTTGTTCGGGGGAATGACGTAGACATGATTCGGTTCCACCGTCATGCCCTCTTCCACTTCCGTGACGGGCATCGCCGTGGCCTTGGAGAGCAACTTGGCCAGCAGGCTCTCATGTCCGGGATCGAGATGCTGCACCAGCACCAACGCCAGGCCTGTATCCGAAGGTAGAGCCTTGAGGAGTTCCCGGAACGCCTCGAAGCCTCCCGCCGACGCCCCCACACCTACGATTGGGTGAGGTTTTTCCGGGATGGATGGCTCAACCGGTTGAGGGGCGGCCTCCAGTTCGACCTTCCGGCCGGGCTTCCGCCGAGGCGCAACCCTGGATGAATCCTTCGCCTGTGGCCGAGTATTCTTTCCGGGCTTCGCCGAACTTTTGCGAGCCATAGTCTTCCTCCCTGGGAAGCGAACCCAGTAGTGCAAGGCCGCCGCCCGGCGGGGGCGTGCGACCATATTCTCTCATACCAGCTCAGACATGGTGGTGATTTCGCCGTGGAGGAGCTGGAATGAGTTTACTAGGCACCATCCTAGTTCCATTTGCACCGCCCGAGTTCTATGATCAAACAGGAATACCAGCTGAGTTGAAGTCGGAGGCGGAGGCAGTGCCCTGCGGTTTGCGGGATTACCGATCCTCGGGGCACTGCTGTGTCCGCTCTTGTGGGGTCTACCGGTTGAGGCCCGCGGGCTGGGCGTCCGGGACTGCCGACCGATGGCGTTATTTTGTAGCCACGTTTGCTGCACCTCTTCTTGTTGCCCCCGCTTCACGCGGGGCTTGTGATTCTGATTGGAGGGAACGTGGCAGAGAGCCGGTCGCAAACCAAAGAACGGGACGACATCAAAAAGCCGCCTGGACTTGAGACTGAATTCAATATTGTTCTATCTGTCAGCGCCAACGACGACGATTGCGCTTCTCTGGAGCACATCCTCAAATCCAGTTGGACCGTGATCGCGGACCGCCACCGTTGCTTCGGCCCTTTCTCTGTTGCGGGAAATCCCAATTCCGATCGTGATTTGCGATTGCGACAGCCCTGTGGGTTCGTGGAACGAGATGCTGAACCAAATCTCGCTTCTTCCCGATCCTCCACTATTCATCGTGACCTCCCGGCTGGCGGATGAACGGTTATGGGCGGAAGCCCTGAATCTCGGCGCATGGGACGTGTTGGCGAAGCCATTTGATGCAGACGAAGTGACGCGAATTGTCAGCATCGCTGGACAACATTGGCAGGATCGCCATGGCGTCTATATCGGCCGCACCAAACAAAGGAAGTCCGCAAACGGGACTCGATGCCTGGTTGCAACCGGAACATAGCGTTCGCGGAGACAAACGAAATGGAAGCGATTATTTTGACGGATGACGACCTGAAGGGCCTCGAAAGACGGTTCGGACAGGTTGTCCGACAAATGGGCCCGTGGAATTCCGATGGTATCTTCGGCTATGAGAGCGTTCCGATGCTGGCCGTGGAGCGGGCGGCTGAAGCGGTCGGAAATCCCAATCTGCTGGTCGCGCTACCCCGGCTACGCACGCCAGAGCGCACTGAGCCGTTCATCGAATTGTTAAACGACGCCGGTCCGGTTCTGGTCGAGAGAATCGTTAGCACCTACAGGGAATTGCGGCGCTGGCCTCCTCAGTCGGTATTGATGAATTCCGGGAATTCTTCGTAGGCATCGATGCCCCGACAATCTGCAGTTTCGGGCCGGGTTCTGATCGTCGATGACGACGAGCGGCAGCGTATCGCCTTGGCCGCGATACTGTCCGAATGTGACATTGAAACTCAGGTGGCGGCCGACGGACAAGAAGCACTGGAACGGCTCGCTGCCTTCCACGCAGACGTCATCGTTACGGATTTGGTCATGCCGCGCATGGACGGCTTTCGAACTGCTCCGGCACTTAATGGAGCGTGGCGACCTTACACCGGCGATCGCGCTCACCGGCTTCGGCAGTATGGAAAAGGCACTTTCTGTCGTTCACGACCTCAACGCATTCTGGTTCCTGGAAAAGCCGGTGGAACCTCGGGCCTTCAAAATCCTTGTGGATCGCGCGATCCGGCACAAACGAAGTCTGCAAAAGGCCGACGGACTCACGCACGACCTGAGCCTTCGTGGAGTGCTCGGGGACTTGGTAGGGACTTCCCCGGCAATGCTGCAGACTTTCTCCCTAATCAGACAGGTTGCGCCGACGTCGGTGCCCGTATTGATCCGCGGAGAGAGCGGCACAGGAAAGGAACTGGTTGCCCGGGAAATCCATAAGTGCAGCCCCCGAAGTGACGGCCCTTTCGTGGCGATCAATGCCGCCGCCCTACCTGAGACCCTGATTGAGAGCGAACTGTTCGGCCACGAGAAGGGCGCCTTCACCGGGGCAATGGAACGCTCTGCGGGCTGCTTTGAGCAGGCGCACGGGGGCACGCTGTTTCTCGACGAGATCGGCGAGATGCCGCAGTCCACGCAACCCAAGCTACTACGCGTTCTCGAGGACCTGCGAGTGCGACGGCTTGGCGGCAAGCACGAAGTCGCTGTGGACGTTCGGGTGCTGGCCGCAACCTGTCAGGAAATCGGATCGCATTTGAGGGAAGAACTTTACTATCGGCTGAGCGTATTCCAGATCGTTATGCCGCCACTGCGCGAGCGGAGGGAAGATATTCCGCTGATCGCCGATGTCATGATGCAGAACCTGAACAAGAAACACGGCACGCGCATTACAGGGGTCGATCCAGAAGTGCTAGGGCTGTTTTATCGATATGACTGGCCAGGCAACGTACGGGAGTTGCGCAATGTCCTGGAGCGGGCGGCCATCATGGCCGGCGAGGGTTTGATCCGGACCGCCAATCTTGCCAGCCCTGGGTTCGGTCTGAGCCCCGGACCTTATAGCCGGCCTTCACCCGTCCATGATGGTTCCTCCATGCTCCAGCCTGGCCAGCCGTTGAGCAAACTCGAAGAGATGTACATCGAGCTCACGCTTGATCACGTGCACGGCAATCGCAAACTCGCCGCTGAAATGCTGGGGATCAGCCTGCGAACGCTGCAGAACCGGATTTCGGCACTGCGCGAGGAGGCAATGGCTGCGGCCTCCGGCAGTGACGGCGGGAACAATGGCCATCATTGAACGCCGTCAACGGACCATTCTTGTAGTCGACGATGATCCAGTTATTTTGAAGTACGTTTCTGGAATCCTGGCCGACGTGGACTACCACGTACTGACGGCCAGCAGCGGTGAAGCCGCGCTTCAGCAATCGAGAGACTACAAAGGCCACATAGATCTTCTCTTGTCGGACTTCCAAATGCCGGTAATGAGCGGCATCGAATTGGCCACTCAAATGAGCATTGAGCGACCGCAACTCAAGGTACTGATGATGTCGGGGTTCACCGGAGGAATGCTGGTGCTCAATGAAGGCTGGCATTTTCTGGCTAAGCCGTTCGTCCCTTCCCAATTGTGTGCGTTGATTCTGGGCCTCGTCTCCCCGGAGAGCGGCTCCAAATTCTCACATTAGGCACATGCCCGATAGCCCGTTTGTGAGCTTTCGGCAGGCGCCGCGGTCCCAGTCCGGCGCCCACGGCTTCCTTTCTTGCCGGTAGTCTTTGCGTGAGTGACGGCAGGAATTGCACCTCCGTGCGAGTGTATCGATCGTGTGTGTTGTGTTCACGGGAATTCTAGTATGGCCCAACATTTGCTAGGCGTTTGGAGAGTTAAGGACCTGTAAGACTGATGATATAAAGGAGCCATAATGCCACAAACACGAGACGCCAAAGGCCGATGGATGCACAGTATCCTGGCGGCAGACACTGTTACTGGCGATAAGGTAGTGAATCGTCAGAAGGAAAATCTCGGAACAATCGAACATTTGATGATCGATGTCGAAAATGGCCGCGTGGCCTACGCGGTCCTTTCATTCGGGGGGTTCCTGGGCATGGGGGATAAGCTGTTCGCTATTCCCTGGAGCGCCCTGATGGTAGACACCGACGAGGAGCAGTTCATCCTGGATATCGACAAGAAGTTGTTAGACAGCGCTCCCGGCTTCGACAAGGGTCACTGGCCAAACATGGCCGACCGCGCTTGGGGCGCCGAAGTCTCCAAATACTACGGGGCCAAGCCCTACTGGGCGTAGAAACGGCCGTGGAGCGAAGGTCGGGCGGGGCCGCATAAAACCGATGGTCTATCGCACAAAGCATTTCCAATAACAAGGAGAACAGGAAATCAGGTTGAAGGCAAGCTTCACGAGACCTTGAATCTGAAGGCAAAATCCGAACACCTCGCCGGCAAGGTTCAAACGAAGATCGGGCACACCGGGAAAGTATTTCAAAAATATCGATCCGACCGGGTCACGAGGTGTTCGGAAATACGGCCACCGGCCATGAAGCCGGCTTCTCATAGTGTGACGCCTTTGGTTCCACGCCCCACCGACCAATGGAACGGCCGGAGCGCGCGCTGGTGAAGGCGCTGCTCGGTATCCGGAACCTTGAGCTGTGCACGAGTCTCTCGAGGTTAGCGTTCGATCAGCTCGATCTGAGGAAAATGAATCTTCAGCTTATAGCAAACGTACAGAACCAGGATCGCGCCCAGTGTGGAAAAAACGAGACCAGCGGGATGGTATCGCTGGTTCGTCGGACGCGAAAACATGTGGGTAACGCTGCCGCCGATGATCGATCCGATAATGCCAAGCACGATCGTCCAGAAAATCGTTATGTGCATGTGCATCACCGATTTCGCGATGACCCCCGAGATTAACCCGATAAGAATGTACCAGATTAGGTGAAACATACTTGTTCCTCCAGTATTAGCCTACACCCGGCATTTCCATTTTGGACCTCCAAGAGATTCTCCGGCGGGAAGGAGGTCACGTTCGTAGCATCACCACCGAACGCTGCAGCATCAAAGCACATTCTGCACTTTCGTACCTATCTCCATCGACCTTCGATGAACACATACCCGTTGTGCCTGTGCTCGTATCGGGGAGCGACCCATACGGCGTGCTGGCGGGGTGGTACCTCCCAGCGGCCTGGCGTCCAAACGTATGCGTGGCCATCATAATGGTGATAGCCTCCAATCCATACGTGCCGCGGGCTCGGTCTGACGGTTCGGCGTTCGTGTATGCTAACCGGCGGCCGGAGCCTAATGACTATGTCCGCCCCTTGGGCGGCGCCTATCGCCACGGCTATTCCAATGAGCGTGGTCAAAAGTAGTTTTCGCATTATCTTCTCCAGCGGCTATCGATGCAAGTGTGTGGCCGTTACGGATTCCCCCTTTTCCACAAAAGGAACTACGCCATCGCCACTGGGTAGGGAATGGCTCCAATCTTGACCGCCGCGGCGCGGGACGTCCTCGCTCCAGTACCCATCATGGTCATCTCGCGCGCCGCCATGCGACTCGGCGAAGGCCCTCAAAATCGCCGTGCGGGTAGCCGACGCCCTCGCCACCGCCACCGCTCATGCGGCAGGAGTGGTGCATCGCAATCTGAAACCCGGCAACATCATGGTTACCAAGGGTGGCTTTGTGGAAAGTTCGAAACGCGTACAGGATGGCCCGCCAGCCATCAAAATCCGGTCCGCCGGCACCGGTTGAGTTTCCTCCGCCCGTCGCTTTCTTGAAGTGTTAATCGTGTAGGACAACGTTCAGCAGCGAACTGTGGACTTCCAACGTGTCCTTGTGATCGTAGTTTACGAATCCTAGCCTGCGAAACTTGTTCATGAAGAAACTGACTCGTGACCGGGTGGTGCCAATCATCTCCGCCAGCGTCTCCTGACTGATCTTGGCAATGACCGTTTCGGGCTGGCCTTCTTTTCCGAAGTGGGCCAGCAGTAGAAGCACTCGAGCCAACCTCTTCTCACTCGAGTTGAAGAGCTGATCGACAAGGTCTTCCTCAACGCGAATGCTGCGCGAGAGCAGATGTGCCACAAACAGCTCGGAAAAGGTCGGTTCGTCGTGCAGCAACCGGATCACTCTCGATTTCTCCAACCTCATGATCAAGGACTCGTCCATTGAGGTCGCGGTCGACATACGCAGCACCTGGTGCGCCAAGCACCCTTCGCCGAAGAAGTCGCTCACGCCCAAAATGGCAACCACAGCCTCTTTGCCGTGGTGAGACACCACGGTGAGCTTAACCCTGCCTTTCTGAACGTAAAAAATCGCGTTCGCGGGGTCCCCTTGCGCGAAGACCACCTGATTCTTATCGTAGGCGGCAGTGGTTCGCCCTTCACCGATTTTGCCGAGACCCAGGAAGACCTTGGGATCGAAAGCCGGTCTGTCGCTTACTTGCGTCACGGCGACGATTAGAGCACGGGAAGCGCCAAACGTCGTTTCGGTGACACATCGGCAAAACGTCCTGGCAAAGTACAATTTCACCGACGGGCGTAAAGAAACCCCGAAATGATTCGAGATGCAGGATTTGCTGTTGACGCAGGTCTTGCGTTTGCCGGCCCGGAACGTAGTTGTCAGCCATATTGGCATCCGGCGCAGGCTCGTCCGAGCAGAATTGAACAGCCTCCGACGCGGAACTCTGTCAGCATGAACCCACGGCTGTATGCAGCACCGCAATGGACGATGCGCGCGGACTCATCTCTGTGACGGCGGTGGTAGGCGCAAGGCCCAACTTCGTGAAGGTGGCACCCCTCTCTTGAGGATGCCAGACGCCGTTCTGCGTTTCCGTGCCGGTCGATTCACACGGGCCAGCCCTACTCACCTGAAATGTCGCTGCCTTTTTCGATGAGTTAGGAATGCCGGACCGGACGTATCTTGAGATCGGAAGCGGGAGCCACACACAGCACAAACGACCGGAGTGATGCTGCGGCTGGAGGCGGAATTGACGGAACGGCGGCCGGATCTGGTCCTGGTGGCCGGCGACGTAAATTCGACCGTGGCGGCGGCGCTGATAGCATCGACCCTCCGCATTCCAGTGGCCCACGTTGAAGCAGGACTCCGGAACTTTGATCGCAGCATGCCGGAAGAGACCAATCGCCTGGTGGGCACGGCCCCGACCAGGATTCTCCAGGCGGCACTCGATCCCTGGATGCTCCACCACCGTTCCTGGGACCGCCCGAGTTCTGGAACGGCAAAGCCAGCGCGCGCATCGTCGATGTGCTCGAGCACTCGCTGGCGGCAAGAACGCTGGTCCCTTCACCGTTGGATCGTAATGAGCGTTCCCGCCTGCGTGGCGAAGCCACCATACGTTGCGCTGATCAACTGATCTCCGTCCGCGAGCGAGGCCGGCAACACGACGTTGAACTGAAACTCGCCGGGCGCAACCAGGCCCGCAAACTGGACGGTCGCCGGCACGCCCGCGATCGTGACCACTGGAAACAGCGTCAGGCTGCCGGATTGGGTCATCGATCCACTCACTACTGCGACGGAGGTAGGTCCGAAACCACCGGCATAAAGCACGACGGTTTCGCCGGGTTTTGCCGGGGTGGTCAGTCCGGGATAGAGGCTGGCAGGACCGAGGAGGCTGTTGTTCGCATGCGTTGCGGCAACATAGGGACCTCCGTTGAAGACAAAGAATGCCGGAGCGAGCGGTTGAGCCTGCACAGTAAGCGACACGGACGGCACACCGTTGCGGGCGAATTGCACGGGTACTGTTCCCTGCATAGCATCTGGCGGAGTCAGGATGTTCACTTGAGACTGGCTGATATAGGAAACGAAAGCCGCTTTGCCATTGACCGTTGCGCTCAGCCCACCCAATTGAGTCGGCATCCTGCCGTTGACGAAGTCCGAGTTCTGCCAACTGAGGGTATTGGCCGCGAGCGACTGGCCCGACGCATGGACTTCCACCCACGTGTTGGGAGCAATCGTCGAGGGCACTGTGAACAACGTAGAAGCACTCCCGGAGATCATTCGAACGCGCTGGTTCGAGTGATCGGCAACGTAGACAGTGCCCGTGGCGTCAACCTTGACTCCCCAGGGAAAGTTCAGCAAAGAACCAGTGGCAGGACCGCCGTCGCCCGAGAATCCGTTGTTCGCGCCGCCGGCGATGGTACTGATGATTTGGGAAAGCGCATCAACTCTGCGAATCCGGTTGTTTCCAGAGTCGCCGATGAACAAGCTGCCGGAACTATCCACGGTCACGTCCGACGGAATGTTCAGTAAGGCTCCGGTGGCCAGGCCCCCATCTCCCGCAAATCCCGCACGGTTGCCAGTACCCGCAACGGTAGTGATCACTCCGTCCGCACCAATTCGACGGATGCAGTTGTTCCCAGCATCGGCGATATACAGGTTACCTGTCTTGTCCGCGGCTACGGCCAGGGGAAACTGAAGCGAGGCCGCGGTAGCCTGGCCCCCGTCGCCGGAGAAGGCCGGCACTCCGTTACCCGCGTATTTCGTGATGATTCCGCTGGCGAGGTTGACTCGCCGGATGGAATGATTGGAACTATCGCAGATGTACAAGTTTCCCGCGGCATCCACCGTGACGGCAATTGGCCGATTCAGAGTGGCGCTAATTGCGAGGCCTCCGTCGCCCGACGAACCCTGCAGGCCTGTGCCGGCTATGGTCGTGATGATCCCGCTGGGAGTCACTCTTCGAATGCGGCGATTGCTGGCGTCGGCGATGTATAAGTTGCCGGCGGCATCAAGGGCAAGACCGTAGGGATCGCTGATCGAGGCGTTGACCGCCAGGTTTCCATCGCCGGTTGCGCCATTGAATCCATTCCCAGCGACAGTTGAGATCATCCCGAGGGGGCTGATTCGCCGAACTCTCCAGTTGTTCGTGTCAGAGATGTAGACGTTGCCGGCGGCATCTATCGCCACTCCCGTTGGATTATTCAGGGTAGCGGCGGTGGCCTGGCCACCATCGCCGGAAAACATCATGTTCCCGTTCCCTGCAAACGTCGTGATGATTCCCTGCGACTGGGCCGGGAACACGTTCAGGAGCAGGCACGCGGCGATAATGATGGCGGCGCCGCTTCTTCCTTGTACCATTTGGTTACTGTCTTCCTCAGGCGAGTTCATATCTTTCCTTTGGCTACTCAAGCCGGACACCATCTGTGACCAAGTTATGCTTGCATGACAAACGGCGGTCCGCTGTACCGGATTGGACACGTTTTTGCCTGTCATGGTTCGCATTTTCACATGACGTTAAACGCATCCACCCAAATCCAGGATCCGGCCGATGCCGCATCATGCGTGCCAGTCACCAGGATACGCAGCGTGTGCGCACCTGGAGTTAGGCCGCTGATCGCATAAACCATCGACTGCACCTTTTCCGAAGCTACGTAGGCATCCACAGGCGCCGACTGCTTGCCGTCAACATAAACGCTCGCAATTCCAGACCACTGGTCCTGGTAGCCGATCCAGGCGA
Organism: uncultured Solibacteraceae bacterium; assembly: GCA_963748795.1. Taxonomy (GTDB): domain Bacteria; phylum Acidobacteriota; class Terriglobia; order Bryobacterales; family Bryobacteraceae; genus Sulfopaludibacter. Next base: position 8,855 of record CAVVLD010000074.1, on the reverse strand, counting down.
TTCCCGTCCCGTTAAAAGCTACGGTAACGCTGGAGTCCGGGTCCACGGCCAACGCAGCAGTGCCACCGCTCATCACCGGGTTGGTATTGAGGTACCAGTTTCCGGCATAAGTGACGGCCGGATTGTTCTGTTCGATTCGTCCCACCTGGGCGCTCACACCGCCCACAATGCCGATACCGTTTTCAATGTTGAAAGCGTTGATCCAGATCCAGGAGCCGGCTGTCTGCCCATCTCTCTGGTGTAGGACTTGAATCGACAGCGTATGCGCTCCCGGGGCCAGGCCATGCACGCTGAACAAGGGCTGCTGGTACAACGTGGTCACGCCGTAGGTATCCACAGCGTTTGGAGTTCCATCCAGATAAACCTGGGCGAGCCCGGAGTACGGGTCCAGCACGCCGATCCATGTGATTCCGGTTCCCGTAAAGGATAGGGTTGCGGTAGCGCCCTTGTCGTTCGTCAAGGTAGCACTGCCACCGATGTTCGGCGTTTCGTAGTTGGGGTACCAGGTGCCGGTATAGACGATACTCGGGTCGGTTTGCAGGATTTGAGTGCCGGTGGCCGATTGTGCGTGACCCGGTGAGGCGGACACCGCTATCGCAAGGGGTAGAAACAGGTAATTACACAGAGCGCGGATCGTCATGATGGTCCCTCCCGTCAAGCGGGGTGTATCCTGCCTGTGTGGATTGAGTGAGCCGAGGGGCCCATTGAATTCAGGTTTTAGCAGGTAAACTTCGTAGCGTCGGCTCAGGGGTAGTTACCCCTCAGGATTAAAGGGTATCGCTCTGACTCCGCCTTCAGTGTAGCCGCGCAGCACCTCACTGGCTGTTCACTATCGCTCACTGGACCGGGACGCGGTCGCCCAGACGCGCGACTCGTCCCCCGGCCAGGTCGCCTTAGGGTGCGAATCAGCCGACCCTAAGGTGCCCGCCCAATTGAGCCACAACCGCCATGCCGTTACCGTGGAATGAGAGCGGCGCCCTCCCGGCAGCGGCTGATCGATGAGACACTTTCCACCGGCCAGGACAAGGCTTAATTGCGCACAATCACGATTCTGGTAATCGGTTCTCCGTCGCTTTCACGCGCCATTGGGCACCTGCTTCGCGGCCGGCCGGAGTTCGAAGTAGTAGGCACGGCGAGCGGTTTGACGAACCTCGGGCGGCAGGCCTCGCGGCTCCTTCCCGAGTTGATCGTGGCGAACGTGAAGCCAGTGAGCACAAAGATATCCCGGGCGGTCGCTTCCATCAAGCGGTCCAGCCCTTCATCCAAACTGATCCTGGTCTGTCCCATCGAAGATCTCGCAGGCTTCGCCCGCAGGTGTGGTGCGGACGGCTTCCTGAAAGATGAGAAATTAGGCCACCATTTGTTACGAGCGGCCCGCGTCCTCGCGGCGCGTCCGAAGGTAGTTAACGCAGGCGATTAGAACTACTCTCAGTTCCGCTTGCGCGCATAGAAAACACCCTTTTAAACCATCAGGAGAACCTCGTTGAAAACGCAATTCATTCGAACCATCCTTTTTGCGGGAGCATTCATAACGCTAACCTCAATGGTGCCCGCGCATGCGCAGTTGACGGCCGGCGGCGTGGAACTCCCTCCCAGCTACAATACATTCCAGCCGCCTGCAGTCGGTGGTATCTATGTCGATCCGGTCTTTGGCTCGACGGTCAAGCGGATATCGAATGCGCTGGGAACGCCAAACGCCGACGGCGGCGGCAACCTGACATGGATCACGGACGAATATTCCACCGTTAGCCCGTTCAACAGCGACAATTCCAGGCTTATTCTGGTGCACCAAAGCTATTTCGCCCTCTATGACGGAACTGGGTTCTACCTGCGGGATCTCCCCCTCGAAGTCAACTCCTCCAGCGAGCCGAGGTGGTCGAGGAAAGATAACCACACGCTGTACTATGTCCACGGCAACCAGCTCAAGACATATGACACCTCCAGCAGCACGGCCAGTATCGTACACACGTTCAGCGAATACTCCGGCCATCAGCGGCATGGGCGAATCCGACATCTCTTTTGACGGGGACCACTTTGTATTTGCTGGGAACGGCCGGTACGTCTTTGTGTATCAAATCAGCACGGCTACGAAGGGGCCGGTGTTCGACACCGGCGGCCGGTCGTTCGACAGCCTGTATCTTACGCCAAATAACAACGTGATCATTTCCTGGACACAGACCGGCACAGTCCGCTATACCGGCCAGGAGTTGTTCGACACAAAGCTGAATTTCCTGAGACAGGTGGGACGTGCCGACGGTCACAAGGATGTGAGCCTGGACACCAATGGCGACGAGATCCTGATTTGGACCAACTCCAACGATCCGCAGCCGATGTGTAACAACGGCATCGTGAAGATCCGGCTTGCCGACGGGCAGCAAACCTGCCTCGTATCGCTCGACTGGAGCCTCGCTGTGCACATTTCCGCTCCGGACAATAGCGGTTTTGTCTATGTGGAGACCTACAACCCGAGCAATCCCACTCCACCGAGCGGCATGGGTAGCGTATACCAATGAATTGTTACAAGTGAAGCTCGACGGTTCGCAGGTACTCCGCTTGGCGCATCACCGTAGCCGGCCGTTTCAGAGCAACACGTATAATTGGCAGCCGAAGCTCTCCACCAGCAGAGACGGCAGCCGGGTGGTCTACGGCAGCGACTATGACTTGCAGATCATCGATGGCAATGCGGCCCAATACAGCGACGTATACCTGATTGTGGTGGGCACCGCATCCGCGATCGACACCACCGCCCGTGACTCCGCCGGCTCCGGCGCCGGTGACCACCAGTACCCGCTATGAGCAGAACAGCCCCGCGGTTGTACTGACCGGGGCGTGGTTCCCGAACGGGGGAGCGTTCAATAGCGGCGGTTCCGCGAGCCTTGGCAATGGACCCGGGGACCCAGGCCACATTCGCCTTCACCGGAACGAGCGTTCAGTGGATCGGCTACCGCGATCCCTGGTCCGGTATCGCACAGGTCTATCTGGATGGCGTACTGAAGGGAACGATTGACACGTATTCAGCCGCCGCACTGGCTCAGAGCGTGATTTATTCGGCTAGCGGGTTAAAGAATTCCAGCCATCAACTGAAGCTCGTGGTGGCCGGGACGCACGATACGAACTCCGCGGGGGCGTGGGTGTGGGTTGACGCCTTTGACGTGTCTACCTCTTCGACAGCCACGGCGGCATCTCCAAAGCGAATACCCGCAGCGAGGTGAGCAATCGGGTACAGTCTTGGCGAGGCCGGCCGGATACAGTATAAAGAGGGGCTCAGGATGCGTACGATGGATCAATCCGTTGGCGAGACTCGCGAGACGATTCTGCTGGTCGAAGATCACTCGGCCCTTCTCAAGCTGGTCAGGCAGATTCTGGAAGGCGCCGGTTTCGCGGTGATTCCGGCCAGCACCGGGAAGCAGGCGATTCGCATCGAGGCGGAGTTTCCCGGAACCATCGACCTTCTTCTCAGCGATGTGCGGATGAGCGGGATCTCCGGCCCCGAACTCGCCAAGAGGCTCAAAGACCGGCGTCCCCAAATGCGTGTCATGCTCATGTCCGGATACCCGGGCGGCGCCTTGCTGGTTCTCAATTACGGCTGGCACTACGTCGAAAAGCCGTTCGTTCCTTCAGTGCTGGTGAGTAAGATCAAAGATGTCTTGCGCGGAGAGACACGAGAGCAAGCCACCGATCGATTTGACACCCTGAAAGAACCGCGCCGGTCCTCTGGACGTGCCTCAATGACCTTTACACACCCTACGTCCTGGCAGACGCGGCGAAGAGCCTGACTCTATCTTGCGGGCCTCAGGACGCCGTTCCGGCGGGCAACTTCACCGAAGGCAGCCGGATCAACTTCCGCTGGATTGCGTACTTGATCAACTCCGAGCGATCGTGCAGGTCGAGCTTCCGCATCAGGTTGGTCTTGTGCGCGTCTACGGTCTTGACGCTGAGCACCAGTTGTACGGCAATCTCCTTCAACGCCAGGCCGTCGGCCAGCAGTTTCAGGACCTCCCGCTCGCGGTCGCTCAGCCGCTCATAGCCGGTCGCCGCGCTTTTGGCGCCCTTCACATACTGTTTGACCACTTTCTTGAGCGCTCGCGAACTCATGTACTGTCCGCCCTTGTTCACCACGTCGATGGCGTGAATCAGATGCGCCCGGGGAGCGTCTTTGAGAACGTAGCCGGAGGCGCCGGCGTCGAGACAGCGATTGATCACCTCTTCTTCTTCGTACATCGTGAGGATGATGACCTTGGCCTTGGGGTTGGCTTGCAGGATGCGGCGGGTTGCGTCAAAGCCGCTCAGATCCGGCATGGCGATATCCATCAGCACCACATCCGGATGCAGTTGGAGGGCCTTGGCAACCGCCTGCCGCCCGTCCGCGGCTTCTCCCACGATCTCGATCGACGGCTCGTCCTTGAGGATCGCCTTGATTCCCTCGCGGAACAAGGTGTGATCGTCGCAGAGCAGGACTTTGATTCTTCTCCTTCATGTGATCTCGCTCTCCTGCAGCGGCAGATGGGCTTCGATCATGGTGCCGCGACGCTCCGACCGCAGGCGCGCCGGCCGGGAAGCAAAGTGAATGGCTCCGCCCAAAAGCTCCACGCGCTCCCGCATGGCTCGCAGGCCATAGGATTGGCGGGGCACGCCCAGCTTGCGTCCGACATTGAAGCCCCTGCCGTCATCCTCGATCTTCATCGCCACGGAGTCCTGCCCGCTCGCCAGAGTGATTTTGACGCTATGCGCATCGGCATGGGCGACGACATTGGAAAGCGCTCCCTGCAGCACTTTGTACAGGGCTGTTTCGCAACGCGCGGGCAAGTTGAGCCTGCATCCGGGCGGCGTCCAGGCGGACCTTGATTCCGGTCCGCTTGGCGAACTGGCGCGCATAGAGTCGAACTGCGGGCACGAAACCCTGCTCGTTCCAGATCGCCGGCCCCAAATCGAACGTGAGGTGCCGGACGCTCTTCAGCGCATGCTTGATCAGCGTGACAGATTCCTTCAGTTTCCGTCGAAGCTGGCTGATGTCGCCCTTCTTCAAGTCGAGCGCGATGACTTCCGTGTAGAGCTTCAGCACAATGAGGTCGTGTCCGATTTCGTCGTGAAGGTCCTGCGCCAGGCGCCGTCTTTCCTTCTCGTAAGCGTCGCCAAGCTGCACGGAAAAGTCCTGCGACCGCCGCTCCGCCTGGCTGATTCTTTCCTCCAGCGATCTGCCGCTCGACATCCCGCATGCTGAGCGTAACCGGTCAGAAGAAAGAACTGGTAGACCGAAGCCCACCTGGTGAAAGCCGTCGCGTCCATTCCGCTTTCCGGATTCGTCGGACAACAGGTAAGGAAGGCAGCTTTCGACGTAGAGAGCCACGGCGACGGCGACGCACTCCGCCGGCACTCCGCTGCGGGCCAGATCCTGGCCCTGGCGTTCGGACTTTTCCCTGTAAGCCTTGCGGGTCGGCGAAGAGCAGGTCGCGTAGCTGCGGCCCGACGCCAAGTCCCGAAAGCAGAGCCACGTATTTGCCGCATGGCTTGTACCGCTTCAGCAGCCTGCGCCAGGCTGCGATGGATCTTTGCGGAATGGGAGGACAAGGAGCTCAAAGCTCGCGAGCAGTGGCTCCTTGACTTCCAAAACCATTCGGCCTGCTTGCGTTATCTGTCCATCACATTGTCCCGCCGGATTACGGCTGCCGCCCGATCCAGCGCCTCGCCCAGCTCCTGCCGCACCTTGAGAAACACCTCCGGACGCGATTCCCAAAGATACGGCTTTCTTCACAATTCGGTCGGCAAATTGGTCGGCCGCTTGCGGCCATCCAGCCTGGCGAGCAGAGCCAGGTACTCGTAATCCTCCATGCCCTCGCGGATCAGCTTCAGCCGGATGCTCTCGATGGGAATGTCGGTATGTCCGCCGATGCGGTCCGGACGTCCCGGATAAAACAACGTTCCATCGCCGTTGCCGCCAAAGAGACGGACATTCGTCCATGGATCGTTACTGTGGCCGTACGCCTCGTTCATGCTGTAATAGAGCTCGCCCTTCGATGCGGATACTTCCACGCCATCCATTGCATGACCCGGTTGGCGGTGCCGGGCACATCGATCATGTAACTCGGCCAGCCGGTGAAATACTCGTCCGCCCACGATGTTGCACCCGTGGCTGGCGCAGGACTGATAGAACCACAGGCTCTTGCCGGATTGGCCTCGCGCGCATACGCGTCGAGCGGCGGAGTGTCGTCGCAGAAATCCGGAAAGCCGGGTTTGGGCTCCAGGCAATTGACCAGGGGAACCCAGATCTGCACCACGTCCGCCAGAGTTTCTGAGTGAAGGGAACGGTCACCAGGCTGCGAATCTTGGGTCGACCTGGAGCGCCACCCGTCCGCGCTTGAGGACCTCCGGAAAATCGCGGCTCGGTCGGCTCGTCCCACAGATAGAGAAACAGCCGGTCGCCCCAGCCTTTTTGCTCGAAGTGCCTCGCCCACTCCGCCAATATGACTTCTCCTGCTCTTCGGTCTCGAAGACTTTGCGGCGTGCGAATCTCCGCCGAAGTTGCCCGCGCGCCGTACAGCGGCTCGCCTTCGGGAATTGCAGTGCCGTCCAGAAACGGCCCGACCTCGGCATCGTAGCTCGCTCCAATCCAACTGCATTTTGCCGGCTTGCATAGGAGAACTTGGGGGGCTCCATGCTGCCTCCGCTGAGTGCTGATGCGATGCAGCAGCGCCGCCTTAGTGTACAGGCGGTGATGGAGTGAAGATCTTCGTCGTTGGTGTATCGGCCGCGATGCTGCTTGAGCGCGTTGATGCCGCTCAGGCCGAACGACGACTTGAGCGTGGAGGTGGAAGGCAGCGCAAACCTCCAGACGGTCAGGTGGATGGGCACGGAGAACTCGATCGCTCCCCCGGCAGAGAAATGCGCGCTGCACCCGTGTACTTTCCCGGGCCGGGTGGCGACTGGAACAAAGATTTCCACCCACAGCGGCTGATTGCGGTCGCGCGCTGCACGGTGAAGGGAAATGCGTTGCGCTTCTCGTTGGCGTAGCGATCGACGCGGGGAATCAGAGGATCGGGCCAGAGCCCTTCACCGCCGTCGATCGAAGAGGGTCGCTTGAGATTTACGAACTGCCTCCAGGTAGACGGTCACGTTGTTTCGGGAGATCCCGGCGCCTTCGGCGGTACGGAAATCGGAGAAATCCACATCGACACCCGGAAGGTCCCTCGCCCTCGCTCGCAACACGATCTGGAAGGGTTCGAACTCATTGCGCCCCGCGAAGAGATCCACGCTCTTGGCCGGCGCGCCGGGGACGGGATCGAGAGGCTTGATTTTCTCCAGCGGGTGCGTGGTCCACCAGGTGAACGGCTGCGACGGCTCCACGGCGGTGCCCCACGCTCCGGCCGCCATCGTAAAGAGAATCAGGACCAGTCGGTACGACATAGCGCTAGGCCGCCCTTCGCGCAGGCATGGGCTTGCCCGCGTCTTGTCCGCGCCATCGAGACCCGCGATGATCCCGCTCAGTTCTTCCACTTTCTGATCCCACGATTCCGCTCCATGAGAGCGAGACGGCAGGATCGGTCCGCGCCTGCCTTCCTTCAGCAAGCATTCGATCTGGTTGAGAAACTCCTCAGGGGTGCGCGCCATGCGCACCAGGGCGCCCAGTTTGAGGACCTCCGGCAGCGGCGTGGCCACCACCGGCAGACCCGCCGCCAGGTATTCGCGCAGCTTCAGGGGATTGGCCGCCACCGTGAGCTCGTTGACCACGAACGGCAGAATGGCGACATCGAAAGCCTTGCAGTACGCGGGCAGAGAGTGATAACCGCGTCTTCCCAGGAAGTGGACATTGGGCAGATCGCGCAGGGCCGAGGTGTCCGTCTGAACCTCTCCGATCAGCACGAACGACCATTCCGGCCGGGCGGCAGCGAGGTAGCGAACCACCTCCAGATCCACCCAATCGGCGATCAGGCCAAAGAAACCGATGACCGGCCGGTTCAGACCGGCGCACTCCGCCGGCGGCGCCATCCTTGCAGGCAAGCCTTTCTGAAGTGGCCGACATCCACGCCGTGGGTGACCAGAAACGTGTTCGGATTGTAGCGGCTGCTTCGTCTCGTAGAGGCGGCTGGAAGAGACCACCACCATATCCGCTTTCTCCATGAGCCGGCGCTCCATGTCGAGGATGGCGGCTCGTCGGTGCCCGTGAACTTCGAGAACTCGTCCACGCAGTGATAGATCACCATACGTCTCGCCGAGCGTTCCGGCAACATCGGCGGAGCTCGGCACGAAGGTCCAGGTAATGGGCTGGTGAAAGCCGAGTTTCCGGCACGCGCGCCGCAGGCTCCATCGCAGCATGCGCTGTTCAACCACCGCGCCGCCCGACTGCCGTGAAAGGGAATCACCAACGGTGAGAACACCGAGATGTTCCGGAAACAACCGACGGCATCCGCGGAAGGACTGCCGCAGTTTCTTCCATGCCCGCCGGAGGTCCCGAACCGTAGCCGTGGGATTGCGGTTGCCGGTGGAGTTGACCCACAGCACGCGGTTCTTGCGGGCGAGCCGCAACACGATGTGTTTCTTGCTCAGCGGATCGCCATCCCAATCGTTGCTGAAGCAGATGATGTCGTTGCCTTCGATCATGACGGTTCTCCGGAGGGCACTGGCTGTGCCTCGAGAAACGGCTGCGCTTGCGCGGCCGCTGGGCGTGTTCTCGATGAAGTGCCGATGCCAGAACTCGAACACCAGCAGTGTCCAGATCTCCTGCGACCGGTCCGCGCTGCCCTGCTCGTGCTCCGCACGAGCCGGGCGGTTTCGCCGCGGTCCATATACGGCCGCAAGCCGAATCGCGGGCCAGCAGATGGTCGCGTGTGAACTGCCGCAAAGATGTGCGCAGCCACGAC
>CAVVLD010000073.1:0-63370 GCA_963748795.1 uncultured Solibacteraceae bacterium | reverse complement strand
GCGGCCGGCACCGTCCTGCGACGTGGGCGCGACCTCTCGTGGCAGGACACCGCCGCGACGTTGCGCACGTGGCGATCGTGAACGAGACGTTTGCGCGCACCATGTGGGCCGACGCGCCGACGCTTGGACAGCGCTTCGTGCTGCGGGGCCAGTTGACCGAGGTCGTCGGCGTGGCCGAAGACGGGAAATACCACGACCTGCAAGAGGCTCCTCAGCCGGTGGCGTTCGTCCCACTCGCCCAGTACGAGCCGGGGAGCCTGACCCTCGTGGCACGGTCGCGCCGCGCCCAGAACGAGTTGGCGCCGATTCTCGAGCGTACGCTGGGCGGCCGGAACCGAACGCTCTACTGAGAGTTGTGAGCTGGCCCGATGCCCTCGGCGGCGCGCGCTTCCCCGCGCGGGCGGCGACCGCCTCGGTGGGCGTCATGGGCCTGTTCGCGGCCATGCTGGCAGCGACGGGTATCTTCGGCACAGCGGCCTACGACGTGAGCCGGCGCGAAGGAGCTGGGCATTCGAGTGGCCCTGGGGGCGCGCACGACACACGTGCTGCTTGCGGCGGTCGGGCGGCCGATGGTGCTCCTTGGTGCGGGCTCGCTCGCTGGCCTGCTGTCGGGCGTTGCCGCCAGCCGGGTGCTCGGACGACTCGTCTATCAGGCCGATCCGACAGACCCCGCGGTCCTGCTCGGGGCCGTGTCGACGATGGCGCTCCTCGGCATCGCGGCGTCTGCGATTCCTGCCTGCGGGCACTCGCCTCCGATCCGTCCGGGCTCGTGCGGGGGGATTGACCGCGGTTGAAAGTGCTCGCCCCAAGGCAGGACAATCTCCGCATGGAGCCGCCTCTACCGACGGAGGGCGAGAGGGCCTTCGCCTGGGTGTTCTCCCTCGGCTACCTGTCGGCGATGGTGCTGGTCGCAGGAGGCCTCGCGTTCGTCGTGACGCAGTCGCTGTTCAAGACGGCCCCGACCGGTCTCGGGTTCCTGATCGTGCTGGCCGTGTTCGGAATGCTCCCGCACGCACAGCGGGCGGTGGCCGCCGAGCTCGCGGGCACGAGGGGGGACGCGCCGCTACGGCGACTTGGGCGGATCCTCGCGCGCATCCACTCCTGAGCCCCTGCCGGCAGCCCGGCATTCCGTCAGAGGTTGCCGGACGCCTTCAGTCCGAGCGCGATGCCCCACCCGAACCAAACCAGGAACGCCAGCATCACGGCCCCGAGCTGTGCCATGACGTGTTCGAAGGAGCTCTCGCGCGCCTTGCCCGGGGCGCTCGTCGCCAGGTACGACTGGCCCGGCGCGGTGGTGAAGACGACGATCGTGGTCGCCGCGAAGGCCATCACGAGTGCCAGGTTGCCGACCACGGCGGCTCCCACTGCAGAGAAGAGACCGGCAGGAACACGCCGCCAGAGCAGGCCACCGCAACCAGCAGCGTCCCGCTTCAGGAGTGGAAGCGCCTGCTTCGCGCATCCTCTCGTCTCCCTCGAGTGCGCGCCGAGCCCGCCGCGCTGCGGAGCGGCCGCCGCGCAGGTGTTGAGTGTCGATCGTTCGGGAGGCCTTGTCCAGGGCCAACGCCGTAGAGGGCGCGTGGCTCTCCACGACGGCGCTGATAGAGTCGATGGGCGTGGCGATTCGCACTGGGCTGAGCGGCGTGGACCTCGCCGGAACTTCGGCGCCGGAACCCGGCGCGAGCCAGTTCCTGTACCGGCGGTTGGCGGACGAGGTGCGCCAGCAGATCGCGCGGGGAGCGCTCCGGGTGGGCGATCGCCTGCCGTCGGTGCGCTCGGTGCAGCGCCTCCACGACGTCAGCGCGGCGACCGCAATCGCGGCCTACGTGCTGCTCGAACGCGACGGCCAGGTCGAAGCGCGCGAGCGCTCCGGGTTCTACGTGGCCGCGCGGCGGGCCAGCGAGCCGCCGGCGATCGTCGAGCCGGGCTACGCGCCCGCGCGCGTCGACGTCGGGGACGTGATCTCGGCGGTGCTGCGCCGCACCGACCAGCGGCTGGTCCCGCTGGGCCTCTCCAGCCTGGCGCCGGAGCTGCTGCCGACGGCCCGCCTCAACCGCGCGCTGCGTCGGGCGATGACGCGTGAGCCCTCGCACAGCGCTGCCTACGGGGCGCTGGCCGGCGCGCCGGACTGCGCCGGCCCCTGGCTCGGCTGCTGGCCCACGCCGGCGTCACCTGCAGTGCCGACGAGCTGATCGTCACGGCCGGCGGCCTGGAGGCGGTGAACCTGGCGCTGCGCGCGGTGACCCGGCCTGGCGACGTGGTGGCGGTCGAGAGCCCGACCTACTTCGGCATCCTGCAGGCGATCGAGGCGCTCGGTCTGTCCGCGATCGAGGTCCCCACGCACGCGCAGACCAGCGTGGACCTGGAACTCCTCGACCGCGCCATCCGCAAGCACCGCGCCCGGGCGGCGATCGTGATGACCACGAGCCACAACCCGCTCGGCTGCGTGATGAGCGACGCCGCCAAGCAGGCCCTGGTGGACCTGGTCACGCGCAGGAACGTCGCCCTGGTCGAGGACGACGTCTACGGCGATCTCGCGTCGACGGCACACGGCCACGCCCTGCCAAGGCCTTCGACACCGCGGGCATCGTGCTCTTGTGCGGCTCGGTCTCGAAGACGCTCGCGCCGGGCTTTCGCGTGGGCTGGGTCGCGCCCGGTCGCTATCGGCTGGGGACGGAGTTGGTCAAGAGCGTGACCTCGATGCTGACCGCGGCGCTCCCGCAACTCGCGGTGGCGGAGCTGCTGGAGACCGGCTTCTACCCGCGCCACGTTCGCCGCCTTCGCCAGCGTGTGGCCGACCAGGTCGCGCGGTATGCGGAAGCCGCGGAGCGCTTGTTCCCGCCGGGCACCCGCTTCACGCGGCCTGCAGGGGCAACGTGTTGTGGGTCCAGCTCCCGGGCCGCGGGGACGGCACTGCCCTCTACCGGCGCGCGCTCGACAAGGGCATCAGCATCATGCCGGGCGAGATCTTCTCGCTGCGGGGCCGCCACCGGGGTTACGTCCGCATCGCGTGCGGCCAGCCGTGGTCGCCGCGGATCGAGGCCGGTCTGGCCGGGCTGGCCCGCCTCGCCGCCGCCAACGGGCGATGACCACCGGCTCGACTGTATTGGTCCCGTTCTTCAGTTTCTGATTCTGTTTCGGTCGGGGCGCGCCCGCTACAGTCACCCCATGAGCGAGGGGAGACCGAGCCGTTACGAGCAACTGCTCGCACTGCTGGATGGGCGACAGGCGGCGTATCGGGTGCTGGAGCACGAGCCCGAGGGCCGGACGGAGCGAGTCAGCGCCCTGCGCGGCCACCCGGTCGAGAGTGCCGCCAAGGCCATGGTCGTGATGGTGAAGCAGGGCAAGAAGACCACGCGCCACGTGCTGGCCGTGGTCCCAGGCGGCTCCCGCGTCGACCTGGCCCGGCTCAGGGACGTCGTCGGCGGCACCTACGCAGCGGTCGCCTCGCCCGAAGTCGCCGAGGAGCTCTCGGGCTCCATCGTCGGCACCGTGCTGCCTTTCGCGTTCGACCCGAGGCTGGAACTGATCGTGGACCCGTCGCTGCTGGCGGCACCCGAGTTGTTCTTCAACGCGGGACGGCTGGACCGCTCGCTGGCGCTGCGGACCGACGACTATCGCCGGGTGGCTGCGCCGCGCCTGGAGCGGATCGCGCGGCGCGACGAGACGCCGGGAGGAGCGCAGCCATGACCCCCGTCCTCGGCCTGGTCGGCGGCATCGCTCCGCCGTCGACCGTCGCCTACTACCAACAGATCCGCCTGGCCCTCTATCGCGAGCAGCACGGCCCGCACCGCCACCCGCCGATGGTGATCACCAGCATGAACCTGCCGCTCGTCTTGCGGCTGCTGGCGGACGGTCGGCAGGCCGAGCTGGCGGACGCCGTCGTGGGCGAGGTGGCGCGGCTCGAGCGGGCCGGCGCCACGTTCGCCGTGATCAGCTCGAACAGCACGCACGTCGTGTTCGAGGAGGTCGCGCGGCGCTCGTCGATCCCGCTGATCAGCATCGTGGAAGTCGCCTGCCAGGCGGCGCAGCGGCTGGGCCTGCGGCGGCCCGGGCTGCTCGGGACCCGGTACGTGATGAGCGGCCCGCTGTACCCGCGGGTGTTCGCGCCGGCGGGGATCGAGGTGCTGCCGCCGCCCGAGGAGGACCGCGCCACGATCCACGCCCGCTACATGGACGAGCTGGTCGAGGGGGTGTTCCGGCCGGAGACGCGGGCGACCTTCGAGGCGATCGCCCGCCGCCTGCGGGACGCCGGTGCCGACGGCCTCATCCTCGGAGGCACGGAGATCCCGCTGCTGCTCGGCGGGACGGAGGTCTGCGGGTTGCCGGTATCGGACACGACGCGGCTGCACGTGGAAGCGATCGTCGAACGACTCCATCCCGGGGAGGTCCGGGCATGACGCCGTGGGACGTGCTCGGTGACGTCGCGCTGCGCTCGCAGCGCTACCTCGCCGGCCTGGGTGAGCGCCGCGTCGGGCCCGCCGCTGAGGCGCTCGCCGCGCTCGCTGCGCTGGACGGTCCGCTCCAGGACGACCCGCTGCCGGCCGCGCAGATCGTCGACGAGATCGCCGCGCCGGCCACGATCGTGAACGCCGGAGGCCGCTACTTCGGCTTCGTGATCGGCGGCTCGCTTCCGGCGGCGCTCGCCGCGAACTGGCTCGCGAGCGCGTGGGATCAGAACGCGGGCCCGACGCGTCAGCTCCCCGAGCGGCGCGGCCTCGAGGAGATCAGCGTGCGATGGGTCCTCGACGTGCTCGGGCTCCCCGGCGACCGCCGGCGGGGGCTTCGTCACCGGGGCGACCATGGCGAACTTCGCGGGCTCGCGGCGGCGCGCCACGCGGTGCTCCAGCGCCGGGCTGGGACGTCGAGGGCGACGGGCTGTTCGGTGCGCCGCCGCTCACCGTCGTCGTCGGGCGACGAGGTCCACGCGACGCGTCCTCAAGGCGCTGAGCCTGCTCGGCTGGGGCGCAGAGCGCGTCGTGCGGGTCCCGGTCGACGAGCAGGGCGCGATGCGCGCCGAGGCGCTGCCGCCGCTCTCGAGGCCCGACGATCGTCTGCGTCCAGGCGGGCAACGTGAACACCGGCGCCCTCGATCCCGCCGAGCGCGATCGGCGGCCCGCGCGCGCGCGCCGGGAGCTGGGTGCACGTCGACGGCGCGTTCGGCCTCTGGGCGGCGGCGTCGCCGGGCGCCGCCACCTCGCCGAGGGCCTCGAGCGCGCCGACTCGTGGGCCACCGACGGCCACAAGTGGCTCAACGTCCCCTACGACTGCGGCATCGTCCTCGTCCGCGACCTGCGCGACCTCGACGGCCGCGATGGCGGGCGCCGCGACCTACCTCGCGAGGCGCCGAGCGCATCCCTTCCGGAACTACGCCCGAGATGTCGCGCCGGGCGCGCGGCGTCGAGGTGTGGGCCGCGCTCCGGTCCCTCGGACGGCGGGGCTCGCGGAGATGGTCGAGCGCACCTGCCGCCACGCGACGCGGTTCGCCGAGCGGCTCTCCGCGCGGCGGGCTACGAGATCCTCAACGACGTCGTCCTCAACCAGGTCCTCGTATCGTTCGGCGACGCGGAGACGACCAGCCGCGTGATCGCCGCGATCCAGGAGGACGGCACCTGCTGGTGCGGGCGGCACCGTGTGGCAGGGCAGGCGGCGATGCGGATCAGCGTGCCTCGTGGGCGACGACGGAGGCCGACGTCGAGCGCCTCGCCGCGATACTGCGGATCGCCCGCGCATGAGCGGGAGGGCTGCCGGCCTGGTGACGCTCTCCGACCTGCGCGGCGCGGCGCGGGCGCTGCGAGGCGTCGTCGTGCGCACGCCCTTGCTGCCGGCGCCGTTTCTCGGCGACGACGTGTGGCTCAAGCCCGAGGTCCTGCAGCCGACGGGCTCGTTCAAGATCCGCGGCGCGTGTCACCTTCATGAGCCGGCTCGCCCGCCGGGCCCGGGCGCGCGGCGTCGTGGCGCCGTCGTCCGGCAACCACGCCCAGGCGGTCGCGTGGCGCGGGCCGGCGCTGGGACGTGCCGGTCACCGTCGTGCTGCCGACGACCGTGACGGCGGCGAAGCTCGGTTGGGCGCGGAGCGGCTGGGTGCGCGCATCGTGCTCGCGGGGACCACGACCGAGGAGCGTGTGGCGCGCGCCCGCGAGCTCTCCGCATCCGAGGGCTCGGCGGTCGTGCACTCGTTCGACGACGCTCGCATCATCGCTGGCCAGGGCACGATCGGCCTCGAGATCTTGGAGGAACTGCCTGACCTGGCGGAAGTGGTGGTGCCGGTCGGAGGCGGAGGCCTGGCGGCGGGAGTCGCGGCGGCGATCAGGCGGCTGCGCCCGCAGGCGCGCGTGATCGGCGTCGAACCCGAAGGCGCCCCGAAGCTGTCTCGTGCGCTCGACGCGGGCCAGCCGGTGCGCCTCGAGAGGACCACGAGCATCGCCGATGCGCTGCTCGCGGCGGAGGTAGGCCGGCTCCCGTTCCGGCACCTGCAGCGCGGGCTTCACGAGGTGCGGAGCGTCGACGACGACGGGATCGTTCGCGCGATGCGCCTGCTGCTCGACCGCGCCAAGCTGGTCGTCGAGCCGGCCGGTGCGATCACCGCGGCGGCCGTCCTGGCGCGGCCAGGCGCACACCGCGGCCCGACCGTGGTGGTCCTGAGCGGCGGCAACGTGGAGTGGGAAGACCTGCGCCGTACGCTGGTTCCGGGAGCGGCAACCCTCACGACACGGCCGTGCCGAACAGCGAGCCCACGCCGGCGGTGACCGCCATCGCCAGCGCGCCCCAGAACGTGACCCGCACGGCGCCGATCCCGGGCGACGCGCCGCCCGCGCGCGCGGCGATCGCGCCGAGCGCGGCCAGGCAGACGAGCGACGCGCCCGAGACGGCCGGCACGACCCCCGCCGCCGGCGAAAGCGCCGCGGTCAGGATCGGCAGGGCCGCTCCGCAGGCGAACATCGCGGCGGAGGCCAGGGCGGCCTGCAGCGGGCGGGCGGTCGATCGTCTCGGAGAGGCCGAGCTCGTCGCGCGCGTGCGCGCCGAGCGCGTCGTGGGCCATCAGCTGCTGGGCCACGCTTCGCGCCAGCTGCGGCTCCAGGCCGCGGCTGACGTAGATGGCGGCGAGCTCCGCCTCCTCGGCCGCCGGCTGCGTGGCGAGCTCCGCCCGCTCGCGCGCGAGGTCGGCTCCCTCCGTGTCGGCCTGCGAGCTGACCGACACGTACTCGCCCGCCGCCATCGACAGCGCGCCCGCGACGAGGCCCGCGACGCCCGTGAGCAGGACCTCGTGCCGCCCCGCCGCCGCGGCAGCGACGCCGACCACCAGGCTGGCCGTCGACACGATCCCGTCGTTCGCGCCGAGGACCGCCGCGCGCAGCCACCCCACGCGATCGCTCCGATGCCGTTCGAGATGTCGCTCGAACGCCCAGGCGACGTGTCGGCTCGTGATGCCCTCCGCGATCAGGATACGACGGGCGCGACCGGACGCGGGCGGACGAGGCGACCCGCGCCCCGCCTGTGCGAAACGAGAATCTTGCGAGGGTCCGGCGGGTCAGCCAGGGACCCATCCCCAGAAAGGGCGTCCAGGATGAATGCAAAGGAGCCGTCGGCACGCCGCTGCGCTCGGCGGGGCCGGAAGCAAGTGCTCGCCGCGGCGTGCGCGTGCCAAATAATTCGGCTCGACCACGTTGCCGTTTATAGGTCTGGGGCGCTTGCTGGGCAGAAGCGGCGGCGCACAGGTTACCGCTCCCGAACACCTGCCAGGCGAGCGTGGCATCCTGCACGCCGGGAATGGCGCGGGCTCGCTCCAGCAAACCGGTGAGCATTTGTTGGGCCTCTTCGGGCGGAGTCTCTTTGGAGGCCCAGACGCTGACGTAGAGGCGGTGATCGGTGGCGAAGCCCGGCCCGATATCCTGGACGCGCAGGAGCGCGCGCAGCAGGAGTGCGGTGGCAATCAGGAGCGTGAGCGAGAGCGCGACCTGGGCCACGGTATAGAATTCGCGCTGGCGGGAGCGGGCGCTGCCGCTGTCGCCTTTCAATGCCGCGTTGAGGCCGGTGCGTCCGGCGGCGAATGCCTGAGGCAAGCTGAAGAGAATGGCGCTGGCGATTCCGGCAGCGCCCAGCAGCAGAGCCACGCGCCAATCGATGGCGAAGCGCAGACCCTGGTACATCTCCACCGGCACAGAGGGCAACGCGATCTCCAGCGCGCGGCCGGTCCAGTATCCCGGCAATCAGGCCCAAGATGACACCGCCGGCTGACAGCAGCAGGGCTTCCACCAGCGTCTCGCGGAACAGACGCGCGCGGCTGGCGCCCAGCGACTGTCGCAATGCCAACTCGTGCTGCCGCACGGCGGCGCGGGAAAGCAAAAGGTTGGCGACATTGACGCAGGCGATCAGCAGGACCATGCCGCACACCGCACTCATCAGGGCGATGACGGGCATGAAGACTTTGCTCCCGTTGCGCCACAGGAAGCCCTTGGCCTGGTAGACGCGCACCGGGTGGGCGGGATCCAGCCGCGCGGCCACCACCTGCAATTCCGCGCGCGCCTGTTCGAATGTGGCGCCGGGCGCGAGGCGGGCGACCAGATTCACGCGCAAGGGACTGCCGGAAGAGAGCACCGTGGACGCGGGAATCCAAAGGTCCTCCGAGACCGGAGGCAGCGCGCCGTGGAACGCCGGCAGGGCGACTCCGGCGATGCGGTACGTGCGGTCGAACATGCGAAGAGGCTTGCCGATGACATCCGGGCTGCCGTTCAGGCGCTGCTTCCAGAGGCGATTGCTGATCACCACGGGCGGATCGCCTCCGGCTGTATCGTCGGCGGGCGTGAACCAGTTGCCGATGGTGGTTCCGGGGCGGAGAACCTGTCCGTAATTGGAGGAAACGATCTCTATGGTGACGCTTGAAGCTGACCCGGCCGAGTTCCGCATCGGCCGCAGCCACGAGTTGTGTGGCGGCTTGCAGAGTGCGGAAATTGTTGTGCAGGCTTTGGAACTGTGGCCAGGTGCAGAAAACGGCGCCGCGACGCATCACCTGCACGATGCGGTCCGCATCCGGCACGGGGAGGCGGCGGAAATACACGCTGTCGAGGAAGCTGAACAGCGTGGCATTGACGCCCATCGCCAGCGCGAGGCAGACCATCGCGGTGAGCGCGTAGCCGGGATTGCGGCGGAGGGTGCGGAGGGCGTAGTGGAAATCCTGGCCGAGGCCGGGCATCATGCGGCGCGAAGGGGAGAGGCGCACGGCGGCGCAACTCAGGGCCTGTCCCCAGTACCAGGCGCGGCCTCCGCCGCGGGCGGTGAAGGATTCGCGCAGGTCGCCGGCTACGGCATCGGCATCGCGTCCGCCCACCAGCCAGCGCACCAGTCGCTCGGCGGCGCGGGGAGGCAGGTCAGGCACGGGAATCCTCCTTGTTCAGGCGGATGCCGCGCCACATGTTCTGTAGCATGGTGCGCGATTCGGCCAGCGCCTCCATGCCTTTGGGCAGCACGCGGAAGTAGCGCTTGGAGCGGCCGCCGCGCTGCGGGGTGGGGTCGGCAAACCAGGAGTGAACGAAGCCCTTGGATTCCAGGCGGTCGAGCGTGGCGTAGAGCGCGCCCACGGTGACCGGACGGCCGGCGCGTTCGGCAATCTCCTGGCGAATGGGCACACCGTAGGCGCCCTCGCCGAGGCGAAGCACGGCCAAAAGAACGATCTGTTCGAACTCACCGAGATACGCGGCGGGCATTTGTTCTAGATCATAGATCAAATGCGCCGGGATGGCAAGCGCTCACCCGCCCTGGGCATCCACCTTGCCGGTCCCCGCCAGATCCTCGATCTTGGTCCCGACGCAGTCCACGCGCTGGGGCAGGGTGGCGCGCATATTCACCTGTTCCTCGGTGGCTTGATACGGCACCGCGGCGGACGGGGCCGCAAGGGCGGCGCACTCGATGACGCCGCGCAGCCAGTCCTCCAGGCGCGCGGCTTGCGGTTCCAGGTCGGGCCGGTGCAGCACGCGGCAGCACTCGCGGGGCGAGATGGTTTCGAGGAACGTGCCGGCGCTGGTCTCGCAAACCGCCACCCGCGCCGGCAGGAACGCCGCGAAACGAATGTCGGCCGCCAGCAGCGGCGTGTACAGTTCGGTGAAACAGAGGGTCAGGGACATGGCCGCGCCTTCGGCGGCGCCTGTCCGCAACAGCGAACTCATGTCGGTGATGGCCAGAACAGTGCCGCCGGCCTGTTTGGCGGCCATTCGCAGGCGGGTTTCGGTGGCATGGAACCCGTGGGTAGATCGAATCTGCAGCATGTGCGTTACCTCGCAGTGGGGGTCTGCTGAAGACACCCGGCAACGGCGTGAGCCATATCCATGGTTCCGGCGCTGCCTCCCATGTCGTACGTTCGGGGCGCGCCCCGGGCAATTACGGCGGAGACCGCGCGCTCGATCTCCCGCGCCAGTTCCACTTCGCCGAGCCATTCCAGCATCATCTCGGCGGCCAGAATGGCGGCCAGCGGATTGACCTTGTTCTGCCCGGCGTATTTCGGCGCCGACCCGTGGGTCGGCTCGAAGACGGCGTAGGTCTCGCCGATATTGCCGCTGTAGGCGAAGCCCATGCCGCCCACCATCTGCGCGCAGAGGTCCGAGAGAATGTCGCCGAACAGGTTAGTGGTGACGATCACGTCGTAATTCAGCGGATTCTTGAGCAGCCACATGCACATGGCATCCACGTTGGCGGTATCGAACTCAATTTGCGGATAGCGCGCGGCCACCTCGCTGGCGGCCTCCAAAAACACGCCGCAGGTGGCGCGCAGCACGTTGGCCTTGTGCACCGCGGTCACCTTGCGGCGGCCGTGCTTCACGGCATACTCGAAGGCCGCCTCGCACGATGCGCCGCGAAGCCCGGGCGGTGACGCTGCGAATGGAAATGGCGGCGTCGTCGGGCAGTTTGGCCATGGCCGGGACGGCGCGGAACTCCTCGGGAATGGTGGGGAACTCGACCCCGATGTACATGCCTTCGGTGTTCTCGCGGAACACCACCAGGTCGATCTTCTCGCGATAGTTGAGCGGATTGCCGGGAAAGGCCCGGCAGGGGCGCAGGCAGACGTAGAGGTCCAGCATCTGCCGCATGCGGACGATGGGGCTGCGATAGGTCAGCCCGCGGTGCTGCAGTTCGGGGGCCAGTTCCCGCGCGGCATCGCCCGCCGGCTTGGAGGTGATGGCGCCGAAGAAGGCGCAGTCCGTCTGCCGGAGCAACTCGAGCGTCCGGGGCGGGAGGGCATCGCCTTCCCGGCGCCAACACTCCCACCCGATATCGCCGGGGAGGTACTCCGCCTCGAAGCCGGCCGCGTCGAGGACCATGCGGGCGGCGTCGCACACCTCCGGGCCGATTCCGTCACCGGGCAGCCAGGCAATCCGGTATCTGCGCATGTCGCTTCTCCTCTCAGGAATTTATGCGGCGTATTTCCGCTTGAGATAGGGGATCAGGCCGCCGCGCCGAAATCAGTTCGACGGCGCGCGGATCGAGCGGCGGCCGCGATGGCGCGATCCTGAGTCACGTTGCGAATTTCGCCCGCGACCAGGTCGATCTCGAGTTCGTCGCCGGCCGCGCACTCCAGCGCGGCTTCCGGCGCGATCACCGCGGGCAGGCCGAGGTTGATGGCAGTTGCGAAAGAAGATGCGGGCGAACGAGCCGGCGATCACCGCGCCCACGCCCGCGAACTTGAGCGCCGCGGCGGCCTGTTCGCGGCTGGACCCGCAGCCGAAATTCCGGCCCGCCACCAGGAAATCGCCCGGCCGGATGGCCGCGCGCATCTCCGGATACGCGAGTTCGAAGAGATGCTCGGCGGTCAATTCGCGGTCGGTAATGTTCAGATACCGGCCGGGATAAATCATGTCCGTATCGATGTTGTCGCCCAGCACGGCCCGCACGCGGCCGCGCAGCTTCAGGCTTCCACCAGACATGGTTCGCTCTCCTTTACAATGGCTCCCGGATGCACGAGCCTTCCGGCCACGGCCGACGCCGCCACCACCGCCGGGCTGGCCAGGTAGACGAGCGAATCCTTGCTGCCCATGCGGCCGACGAAATTGCGGTTGGTGGACGAGACGCAGGTCTCACCCGCCGCCAGAATGCCCTGGTGGACGCCGACGCAGGGGCCGCAGCCGGGCGGAGCGATCATGCCGCCGGCCGCCACCAGCGTCTCCAGATAGCCCAGGTGCATGGCGTCGAGGTAGATCTGCTGCGACGCCGGAATCACGACCAGGCGGGTGCGCGGATGCACTTTGCGTCCGGCCAGAATGCGCGCCGCGATTTCCAGATCCTCCAGGCGCCCGTTGGTGCAGGAGCCCAGCACCGCCTGGTGGACCGGCACGTCGCCCAGGGCCGACAGCGGCCGCACATTGTCGACCGCATGCGGGCAGGCGATCTGCGGCTCCGACACGTCTTCGCCCGCATCGATGCGCAGCACGCGCTCATAGCGCGCATCCGGGTCCGGGGCAATCGGCCTCCAGAGGTCCCGGCGCGCGCGGTGCGCAGCCAGTCCAGCAGCGTATCGTCCACCGGCGTGAAGGCCACCTTCGCGCCCATCTCCATGGAGAGGTTGGCGAGCACCATGCGCGAGGCCACGGTCATGCGGCGGATGGCCGGGCCGTCGAACTCCACCGCGCGGTAATCGGCGCCGGCCGCGCCCAGCCTGCCGATGATGTAGAGAATCAGGTCCTTCGCCGAGATCCAGGGGCGGAACTCGCCTTCGACCTCGATGCGCAGCGTGGCCGGCACCTTGAACCACAGCGTGCCCTCGGTCCAGACGCCGGCCATTTCCGTGGCGCCGATGCCGGTGGCGAAGGCGCCGAACGCGCCGTGCGTGGTGGTGTGGGAGTCGGTCCCCACCAGCACCATGCCGGGCCGCACGTGCCCGTTTTCGGGCAGCACCTGGTGGCAGATGCCGCCGCGCCCCACATCGTAAAAATGCCGGATGCCCTGCGCCGCGACGAACTCGCGCACCGCCTTGTGCGTGGTGGCGGTCTTCTCGACTCGGCCGGCACGCGGTGGTCGAAAATGATGACGATCTTCGACGGATCCCACACGTGGGCGACGCCGATTTCGAGGAAGCTCTTGCGCACCAGGTCGGCGTTCTCGTGGCTCATGGCCAGATCCACGCGGGCCACCACGATCTCGTCGGGCGCCACACTCGCGCGGCCGGAGGCGCGCGCCAGAATCTTTTCCGCCAGCGTCATACCCATGGCAACCCCCTATTTCGCTGCGACCGTGGCCGGCAGATATTCGCGTTCCAGCGCGCGGTACTCCGGCAGCCCGACGAACGCGGTGTAGTCCCGGAAACTGGTGAGCCGGTGCGTTTCTCCGGCGAGCATTCCGCTGGGCGAGGCCTGCAGCGCGGTGAAGAAATCCGTCAAGGCTTTGTGCATCACCATGATCGACGCCACCGGAATGCTCACCCGCGCCACGCCCATGGCCGCCAGTTCGGGAATGGGAATCAGCTCCGTCTTCACGCCGGTGACCGCGTCCATCAGGTTCACCGAAAGCAGGCCGCGGATCTCGCGCACGGCGCGCTCGATATCCGCGCGCGTGCGCGATGCCGTCGAGGAACGCCATGTCGGCGCCGGCATCGAGATAGAGGTTGGCGCGGCAGATGGCCTCGCGCAGGCCGTGGACGGCGAAGGCATCGGTGCGGGCGTTGATGACGATATCGGCGCCCAGGCGCGCCGCGCGTATCGACCATGGCCCGGACCTTGCCCGCCATCTCTTCGGCGGGGATCACCTGCTTGCCTTCCATGTGGCCGCAGCGCTTGGGGAAGACCTGGTCTTCGATGTTCACGCCGGCCACGCCCATTTCGATCAGCCGTTCGGTGATGGCGGCCGCGTTGACGGCGTTGCCGCCGCCGGTATCGATATCGGCCATCACGGGAATCGGCACCGCGCGCACGATGTGGCCGGTGACGTCGAGGATGTCTTTCATGTCCACCAGCCCGACGTCCGGCTTGCCGAGCAGGCTCCCGGCAACTCCGAAGCCGCTGATCTGGATCGCCGCAAAACCCGCGCTTTCGACGATTTTGGCGCTCAGCGCGTCATGACACCCCGGCACCACCAGGGCTTTCCGGCGTTCCAGGGCGGAGCGCAGAATCGAAGCTCGATCGCTCATTAATCCACCTATATCAGATATTAATGTCCTGTTTTGTCAAGACTCAGTGCAATCTTGCGCGCCGTTTCTCCGGAAACGACCGGCAGAAACGTCACCCGGCAGCTACACGTGCCGTCTTTGCCCGGCACACTGGCGCTATAAGCATTCGGGTCCTCGCTCTTGGTGGAGGTCTTGTCCTGATAGAAAATGCGCGTTGCGGAATTCTCGAACAGTTTGTCCTTGGGGATGTTCAGCAGTCTCTGCTGAGAATCCGTCAACGGTTTGAACACCTGTCCGGGCTGGCTGGTGACCACCGCGATCGCCGTGGTGGGTTCGTGGAAAATGGCGGCGCCGCTGTTGTCTCCCCAAAGCGACCAATCGGACGGGACAGCGACCTGGCAGGAACCATGGGAGTCTTTGACCACTTGCCAACCGGCGGGTACGGTTTGCGCCGCGACGGGCGTTCCGCACAAGAGAATCAAGGAGAGAACCAGGCATTCTCTCATGCCTGGAGTCTAACGCCAGCGGGGGCCGGGGGCAAGCCCTTTCCCCTTAGTTTATTTGCGGTAGTATCCGGTGCGCGCCAGCACCCGCCATTCCTGGGGACGCAGCGGAGCGCCCGGGGCGAGCGCCACGTTCACGCGGCAAAACGTCCCGGGCGGCTTGTCTTGCGCGGGGCGGTAGCCGATGGTGTAGCGACTGCGCAGGCTGTCGATGACCTCGGCGAGGCGCTGGTCCACACCTTTGCCGCGCATAGCGGCGGCGAAACCGCCGGTCAACTCGGCGTACTTGTGCGCGTCGCCGGGCGGGTATTGCTTGCGGTAGGGGCTTTCGCGGGCGACCGTCAGTTCTCCGAAGACTGCCCATAGCCGGTCCTTCAAGAGCAGCGGCATGACTACCGTGCCGGATTCATGCAACCGGCGAATGGCTTCCTCTTCGGTATGCGGCGGCGCGCCTTGCAGGCCGGCATCGTGGTCCCGGAGGTTGAAACTCGCCGGGACGTTGGGCAGGTTATCGGTAAGCCAGAGGATGACGCGGCGGCTGGACGGGCTGGCCGATTTCTCCAGTTGCACGGCGGCCTGGTACACAGCCTCGTTGAAGAAGGCGGCGTCGTCCGACTTCATGGCGGCGGCGCGGTCGATGGCTGCGGCAGTGCGGGCGTGGTCGCGGGTGAAACCGTCAACCAAGGTGGCGGAGGCGGCGTATACTATGACCCCGACTTCGTCCTCGGGCTTGAGGTGGTCGAGGGCAGACTGCGCGCCCACGGCCAGATGGCGCAGCACGCCGCGCACGCTCTCGGTCAAATCGAACAGCAGCACCACCGAGAGCGGCAAGTGGCCGCTTTCGAAGAAAGCGATTTTCTGCGGCGCACCGTCCTCGGAGAGTTCGAAATCGCGCGCTTGCAATTGCCCCATGGCGGTGTTGGTCTTGTTGTGGATCACCTGCACATCGAGCAGGACCAGGTCGGAGGTGGCGCGGAAGACGGGCGTGGCGTCCTGTCCCCAGGCTGCGGCGGCCAGAAGCGTAGCGCAGACGGCAAAGCATCCCCGCATAGGATCATCTTACCCAAAGGCGGGCGCGGCTCGTGCGAAGAGAATAGGCCGCAGATGAACGCAGATGGACGCCGATAAGTGGACGAAGCCTAATTCGCGACTGGCACCTTCTCCACGTGGTCCACGACCACGACCTTCCCGGGACCTTTCTTGGCGTTCAGCTTCAGTCCAAGCTGGTCCTGGACGGCTCGGGTGAGGGGCGGGCCTGTCGGTCCGGTGTCGGGCACCTCGGCGGCCTCATCGCGACGGCCGGCCATTTCCAGTTGCAACTTCGAATCGATGCCCCATTTCAAATCGAAATCGTAGGCCCCCTTGAGGCCGGTCGCATCGATGACCGGGCGGCCCAGGTAGAACGACAGCGTCTTGACAATCTCGGGCAGGGAAACGTGGATCGCGGTCCACCGATAGTGGTCATTCGCGCCCGACCAAACCGCCCTGGCCGGCCGGAAACACCGGGTAGCCATCGTCACCCATGGTGTACTTCGCCGGCTCCCACGGATATTGCTCCGCGCTGCGGCATCGGGCGGCGACGGTTTCAGCTTCGAACCCTTCTCCGCCACCACGAGTTCGAAGACCGGCATTTCCTTCTCCTGGTAGTGGAGACTGAACTGGAAGCGTTGCACCAGCAGATTTTGCAGCATCTGCCGGAACTGCGCTTTGGTGGCGCCCGCGGGCACCTTGGCCTCGAAATCGAACCGGGCCTGGCAGCAGCTTTCCCGGGGAGAAAACTGATACGCCTCGAAGCCGTACGCGAAGAGATCACGAACGCGAGGGGCATGTTCGAGCATCTCCACAGACCGGGACTGGCGCTGCCGGGCCCGCCGCCACACACAATCGCGCGCGCATCCGGAGAAGGCACTTTGACGGAGGCTACTTCGAATGCCGGTGTGTCCCCCGGCTGGCTATAAACCACCAGGGGCAGGATCAGGCAAATCAGTGTCCGGATCAGCGGTCTCATGCTACTTCCGGTCTCTTTCAGACTTCAGAGTATCAAATACTGTTGCCGAGCGAAATCCCATGCGGGCAATCAAATATTCTGAGACGATTCCTCCCGCCCGCCGACTAGTAAGTAAATAATCCAAGAGAATGTCCTTCTATAGGCAGACGATTGGCTGGTGTCGTCTGCCTTGCGGGGTACACTCGTCTTCAGATGCTTCCCTGGATCAACCTGGCCAACCTGCTCACCCTCATCCGCCTGCTGCTGGTGCCGTTCGTCATCGAGGCCATTTTGACGCGCCACCCTATGCTGGCGCTGGCACTGTTCGGCGCCGCTGCCACCACCGACATCCTGGATGGCGCCGCCGCGCGCCGCCTCCGCCTCGCCACGACCACCGGCGCTTACTTCGACCCGATCGCCGACAAGCTGCTGCTCAGCTCGGTATTCGTGGCGCTGGCCGCCAACCGGACGGTTCCGTGGTGGCTGGTCGCGCTGGTCTTAGGCCGGGACGTTTACATCCTGGCCGCCGCCGGCATCTTCCTGCTGTTTACAAAGATTCGCAAGTTTCCGCCCAGCGTCTGGGGCAAACTTTCGACCTTCGTGCAGATTCTCACCGTCGTGGTGTGGATGACGCGCAACTGGCTGGAAATTTCATTTCTGGACACCCTGGGGGCGGCAATGGTCTGGATTTGCGCGGCTTGCACCCTTTGGAGCGGCCTGCATTACACCTGGCGGGGAATTCAGGTGGCACGGAGCAATTGACGCCCGTGGCGCTCGGGAGTAGTCTAAAGTTGAGACGGGATTCCGATGACTCGTTACACGGCCGCACGACACTATCTTTGGTTTGGTATCGCCGCCGTTGTTTTCGCGGGATTCTCGACCTGGCGCGGCTTGTCCGCCGCCCTCGTCTTTATTCCGGCGGTCCTGTTCGTGCTGATCGCCGCCGCCCTCTTCGCCATGGCTTTCCGCCCGGCGGTAGAGGTCCACGAAGGGTATCTTTCGATCGGCCGGCGCATCATTCCCTGGATGGACATCCGCCGGCTGGATCGCACCGGGTGGGTCTCGCCATTGATTGTGCGGATTACCCTTTTTGACGATTCCCGGCTGATTCTGGTCTATCCGGGCGACCTGGACTCCTGCAACAGCCTGCTGCGCCACCTGCGGCGCCTCTCCCGCGACGCCCTGATCGACGGCATCCCCTATCGCCAGTATTGGGGCGAAGTCCTGGCGAATGGCGGCGAGCGCAAACAGCCTCCCGCGCCCCGCTATCGCGTACTGCGGCCGGAAGACGAAGCCGAGGTGGAGCGTCTGTACCAGCGGCTCAAGACGGTCGGCAATCTCGATCAGAAGAAATCCACGGACGAGAAGTAGTAGGTGGTCCGGCCCTTTCGTTTTTTCACACCCATTATTGCCCTGCTGCTGGTGCTGACGGCTACCGTTCTGGCGCGCGGGATCTGGCTGCCGTGGATCGGCGAGGCGCTGGTGCGCAATGATGGGCCCGGCAAGGCCGATATCGCCGTGGTGCTGGCCGGTGATACCTCCGGCGGGCGCATCGAGAGGGCGGCCCGGATGATTCAGGCGGGCGATGTGCCGGCAGCCATTGTCGATGGACCAATGGCAGCCTTTGGAAACCGCGAGTGCGACCTCGCCATCGCCTTCATTGTGCGCGAGGGGTATCCGAAAGATTGGTTCATTCCCCTGCCCATGGCCGCGCATTCCACCGCGGAAGAGGCGGTCCACGTGGCGGCCGAACTGGAGCGGCGCCACGTGGCCAGTTTTGCCCTGATCACCAGCGAATTCCACACTGCCCGCGCCGGCCGTACGTTCCGCTCCGTGCTGCGGCGGCGCGGCGACCGCCTGGCCATGCGGGTCATCGGCACGCCGGACGATTTCTTCCAGCCGGCCGAATGGTGGCGTGACCGCGAGGGCCGCAAGGCGACGCTGCTGGAGTGGACCAAGACCGTGGCCGCGGTCTTCGGAATGTAAGCCATGTGGGAGTCGCTCGCCACCGTTCGCAAATACCTCTGGCGCTACCGCTGGGGCATGGCCGCGGGAACCATATGCCTGGTGTGGAAGGACCTGGCCCAGGCCCTTCAACCGCTCATGATCGGCCGTGCCGTGGACGCGCTGGCGTCGTCGCACAACCACCTGTTTGTGCGCTTCGCCGCATACCTGGTGGGCCTGGCACTGATCAAGGGCCTGTTCCAGTTCGGCATGCGGGTGATCATTATCGGCATCTCGCGCGATATCGAATACGATCTGCGCAACGACCTGTTTGCCCACCTGGTGACCCTGGCGCCGGAATATTACGCGCGCACGCGCACCGGCGACGTGATGGCGCGGGCTACCAACGATCTCAACGCCGTCCGCATGATGCTGGGTCCGGGCGTGATGTACTGCGCGGAAACCAGCCTTACCTTTATTCTGGCGGTGGCCATCATGGTATCGGTGGATTGGCGGCTGGCGTTTTATGCGCTGCTGCCGGCGCCCCTGGTGTCGCTGGCGGTGATCTTCTTCGGGCGGCGCATCCACAGCCGCTTCGAAGCCATTCAGGCCATGTTTTCGGATATCTCCAGCCGCGTGCAGGAGAATCTGTCGGGCGTCCGCATGATCCGCGCGTTCGTGCAGGAAAAGGCCGAGTTGCGCCGCTTCGAAGAACTCAACCAGGAATTCATCGGACAGAATCTGCGCCTGGTGCTGATTCAGGGAGTCTTCCAGCCGCTGCTGGAAGTGCTGATCGGCTTCACCTTCCTGGTGGTGCTGTGGATGGGCGGGCACGACGTGTTGACGCACCGCATTTCCATCGGCAGTTTCATCATGTTCAACACGTACATGGGCATGCTGGTTTGGCCCATGATTGCGCTGGGGTGGGTGGTGAACCTGATGCAGCGCGGCAGCGCGTCGCTGGACCGCATCAACCAGATCCTGCACGAAAAGCCTTCCATCGGGCCGCCGCCGTCGCCGGTATCCATGGCCCATGCGCGGGGCGAAATCGAATACCGCGGGGTGGCCATGGAGTACGGGAGCGGGCGCGCTCTGGATGGTGTGGACCTGGTCATCCCGGCCGGCGCCACCATCGCCATCGTGGGGCATACGGGCAGCGGCAAGAGCACGCTGGTCAGCCTGGCGCCGCGCCTGTTCGACCCCACCCATGGCTCGGTGCTGATCGATGGCACGGACCTGCGCCTCGCCGATCCCGCGGAAGTGCGCCGGCTGATCGGATTTGTGCCGCAGGAGACGTTCCTGTTTAGCGCCACCATTGCCGAAAACATCGCTTTCGGCGTGGAACGGGCCACGCCCGAGCAGGTACGCCGGGCCGCCGAAATTGCGGGCCTGGCCGGGGACATCGAAGACTTCCCGAACGGCTACGAAACGATGGTGGGCGAGCGCGGCATCACGCTTTCGGGCGGCCAGAAGCAGCGTACCGCCATCGCCCGAGCCATCCTGCGTGACCCGCGCATTCTGATTCTGGACGATGCCCTGTCCAGTGTGGATACCCTCACCGAAGAGCGCATCCTCACGCACCTGGCCGGAGTGATGCGCGGACGCACCGTGATCCTGATTTCCCATCGCGTCTCCACCGTGCGGCAGGCGGACCGCATTATCGTCCTGGAGAAAGGGCGCATCGTGGAACAGGGCACGCACGCCGAGCTGGTGAACGCCGGAGGCTACTACGCCGACCTGGCGCAAAAACAAATGTTGGAAGAAGAGCTGGAAGCCATCTGAGATTCCAGGCCCGCTAACCTCGGTACAGCCCTTCAGCGATATCTCTTGTTCACCTTGCCGGGGCCATCCCGGACTGCCAGCATAGTAGGTTATGCGACTGCCGCCGGCGCCTGCCCGAACATGACGATCCATAGCTTCATGCTTGCCGACCTGGAAGGCACCCTCCTGGCCGTTTGTCTGTTCCCGCTATTCGTTGCCGTGCCGGGCTTTGCGGTGGCGTGGCTCACGGATCTTTTCGATTTCCGCCGCCGCACCTGGGCCTTCCAGTGTGCCCTGAGCGTCCCGCTATCCCTCGCGCTGTGCCCGATTGCGACTTACTTCGCGGGGCGTTTCGGGTCCCCGGTGGCGGTATGGGGATTTTATGCCGCCTCCTGGGCGTACGGCCTGTTCCTGGCCGCGCGCCATTTCCGGCATAGGATGGCTCTTCCGCCCAAGGCGCGGGTGGTGTTTCTGATTCTGCTGGGATGGACCGGCGTCGCGGTGTTCTCCCTGATCGACCTGCAGATCGGCGACCGGGCCTGGTTTCCCGCCGCCGCATTCGACTTTTCCATCCGCACGCAGTTCATCCAATCCATCGGCGAGACGGGCATTCCGCCCGCCAATCCGTTTTTTCTGCCGGGTCACGCGGTGCCGCTCCGTTATCACTACTTCTGGCTGCTGCTTTGCAACCTGGTGACCCGCGCCGGCAGCCCCATCGTGAGCGCGCGCCATGCGTGGATCGCCGGCGCCGTGTGGTGCGGCATCGGCCTGATGGCCATTGTGGCGTTGTACCTACGGCTCTTCGCCTACCGTGGACCGGACAGCTTTCCGCGCCGGGCCATCACAGGCATCCTGCTGCTGGGGGTCGGCGGCCTGGATATTCTGCCCACCGCCCTGCTTTGGGCTTTGCAGGCTGCCGGCGTGCATGGCGTGCTGCCGAGCATGGAATGGTGGAACGAGCAGGTGGACGGTTTCGTGTACAGCACGCTGTGGGAGAGCCACTATCTATGCGGATTGATCGCCTGCCTGATGGCCTTTCTGCTGCTGTGGCATGCGCCCCGGCGCTCCGGCTCGGGCCTGCGCCCCGCGTATGTAGTGCTTGCCGGGCTGGGCCTGGCATCGGCCGGCGGCGCCTCCATCTGGGTGGCGTTCGTGTTCGCCGCGTTTCTCGGCGTCTGGACCCTCGCGGGATTGGTGCAAGGCCGGCGGCAGGACGCCGCCGCCGCGATTGCCGCGGGAGTATTAGCGCTGGTGCTGATTCTGCCGTACGCCGCTTCGCTGCGCGGCCCGGCAACCGGTGGGCCCATGTTACAGGCGTGGGTGCGGCCGTTCTACCCCCTGGATTTCATATATATGGCGCAGTCCGTAGGACGCGCCTGGATTCTTCCGGTGGCCAACGCGCTGGTCCTGCCGCTCAACTATTTCCTGGAGCTTGGACTGTTTTTCGCCACCGCCCTGCTCTGGTGGAAGAAGCACCGCGCCAGTGGGCAGGCGCCTGTCGCGCGCGGAAACCGCCACCGCCCTGATGGTGGCGACCAGCGTCACAATTTGCACCTTTCTGCGGTCCTCGGTGATCGGTAACAACGACCTGGGCTGGCGCGGCTTCCTGATCGCGCAGTTCGGATTGCTGCTCTGGGCGGTAGACGTGCTGTGCGACCGCAGTACCGCTTCGCGGCGCGGTTACCGGCTGCTCACGGCGCTTTTGGTGCTGGGCGTGGCGGGATCGGTCTACGAAGTGGGCATCAACCGGTTCTATCCCGTGCTGGCCGATCGCGGAACGGTGAATACGGTCTCCTGGATGGCGTCCGACCGGCAGGCCGGCAAACGCATCTACGCGGCACGCGAAGCCGGCGAATGGGCCGAGGCCGCCACGCCGCGCGATGCCGTGGTGCAGTTCAATCCGCACGTACCCACGCAGGACACGTCCGCTTTTCTCTATGCCGGACGGCGCATGATCGCGGGCAGCGACAACTGCCTCAGCGCATTCGGCGGGGACCCCGCCCTGTGCCCGCCGATCCTGCGCACACTCGCAGGGATTTATTCTCCCGCCGGCGATGGCGGGCAGGCTTTCGAAGGAGTCTGCCGCGCGCTCCCCATCGATATCGTTGCCGTCCAGGACACAGACCCGGTGTGGAACGACCGCGGCAGTTGGGTGTGGACCCGGCAACCCGCATTCGCCAATGCCTACGTGCGGATGTTCCGCTGCCCGCGCTGAGTTCCGCAACGGCGCTTGCGCCCGCCCGGCATTCCGTCCTATGCTCATTTCGTGACCCTCTCCAGACGCACTGTTCTTACCGCCATGTCCGCGGCCGCCGCGGCACAGGCCCAGCGCAACCGGCCGCCCAATTGGAAACCCAGGCTCGGCGTCCTGATGCAGTACTCGGATTCCAACCTGGATTTCGTGAAGGCCGAAGGATTCACCAGCGCGCAACTGCGCATCGATCCCGACCAGGTGGACGATGCCGCCATCGCCGCCATCAAAGACAAGATCGCCAAAAGCGGCATTTACATTTCGTCCCTGGCGGTGGACGGCAACCATATCGACCCGGACCCCGCCAAACGCGCCCATCAAAACGAGTACACCGTGAAGTGCCTGGACCTGTGCGGTAAGCTCGGCATCCCCAATATCGGCGGGCAGAGCGGCACCATTCCCAACATGCCGCTGCAGCAGCAGGTGAACGAGATCGTCAAGGTCTACAACGACAAATATTTCGCCGCCTGTGAGCGGAACAAGGTGCGCATTCTGTGGGAGCCTTATGCCGGCGGACCCAATATCGCCACCGGACCGGTGGGCTGGGAACCGCTGTTCAAAGCCTTCGACAACAGTCCGCACGTGGGCCTGCAGTTCGATCCTTCGCACCTGGTGTGGCAGTTCATGGACCCGGTGGCGGCGGCGCGCGAGTTCGCCGATAAGATCTACGACGTGCACCTGAAAGACACCGAAATTCTCTGGCACATTCTGCGGCGCGGCGGCATCCAGCCGGTGAATCGCGAGCGCTGGTGGCGGTTCCGGGTGCCGGGCTACGGGTCGGTGGACTGGAAAGGCTTCTTCAGCGTGCTCGCCGAAAATGGCTACACCGGCGCCATGAACATCGAAAACGAAGACCAGTTCTACTATCCGGCCTACGCCGGCGCGAACTTCACGGAGCAGTATAAGCGCGGCTTCCGCGTGGCGCACGAATTTCTGAAAACGCTGGTGCCGCCAGTGGTGGCGTAGCTACCGTTCGTTGTTGGCGAGCGCGGTCAGGTCGCCGGATACGGGGCGAGTGAGCCGGCCGGCGGCGATGGTTAAGACTTCACCGGGGCCCAGGTAACGCGAGTTCGTCACCTTGCCATCGAGGGCGTTCAATCGCACCACCTGCTCCGTTTCGCCCACACTGCCGCTTCCTGCCAGAGCGGCGCCATACAGGGCCGTGCCGGAGGGGTCCGCAAGCAGACTGCTGAAATGAAACTCAGGTGCGATCTGCGCGGTGAGGCGACCGGTAGCAGGATCCAAAATCCAGGCACCGCCGGCAAGACCCGAACACTGGCGGCCACCCTTGTCTCTGGTGCCGAAGGATTCGAAGACGAAGAGTTTGCCTCCCGCCTCCACAAGGTGCTTGACCACCGGCAAGCGGCAGCCGCAGCCCGCATCTTCGTTAAACGCGGCCACGGGGATGCCGGCACCCAGGGATCCCGTACCCGGCGATACGACCCAGAGCCGGCCAGGATCGTCAGGCCGGGAAACGTAGAGATAGAAGCGATCGCCTGACCAGGCTCCCTGTGCATACCAGTTGCCGCTGTTGTTTTCCGGGGGCAGGTCAGGAGGGACGAGTTGGCGGGCGGATTGGGGATCGGCGCGATCGACCACTTTCAATCCCGGACCCGGAAAGCTCTTGAGTTGAAAACACCAGCGACCATCGGGGGAGACGAGGCAGGGGCCGAAACCGTCGCGGCTCTGGCGGAAGGGGACGTCCTGCTCCAGCTTCGAGGTGGCCGGATCGAAGGTGTAATGCTGGCAGCACCCGGCACCGGAGGCGTAGCCCTGGACTTGCACCTTGGAGCCATCGGCGCTGGCCGACAGCCGTTCCACGTGGAAATCGAAATGAATGCGGGCGACGGTTGCGAGGGTGGCAGCGTCCAGGACTTCGGCGAGGCCGGAGCGGCGCGCGACGAATACGAAATCGCCGGAGGGTTGCGCCCGGAGGCTCGGTGCTCCAGTTAGGAAGGAAAGGAAGAAAAGCGCCGGGAATAGCCGCTTCATAGGGTCAGAACTCCGTGCCACTTACAATATCAGATTCGGGCCGAAGCAGAGAAGTAAAAGCCTGACTCTTCCCGATCTCAGCAACGTTAGTGGTCGTCAGAAAACTACTAGATCAATTGGCTCTAAACCGCTCCCTCACGGTCGCGGCTCTGAACGCGCGTCGGAGCCGCGACCGTGAGGGAGCGATTGGCATGGTTATTTCCTGACAAACGCTTAGCTTGCGCTCCGCGGTTCTGCGTGGCATTAATTTGAAGCATGCCGCCGCAGTGGGCACAGACTTCAGCGCCGCGCGGCTTACTTCCGCCGACCTCAGTGGCGCACGTGTTACCGGGGCAACTCTGATTGAGGCGGATCTGCGAATGGCCCGGTTGAAGGGGAGCGATTCAAGCGCCCCGAAGTGTGCTACACCGGAGCACATAATGATCGCCAATGCATTTGCCGGGAAGGCCACGCAACCGAGCGAGGCCGAACTGGCCGGAGTCTTGGGCCAAGCCAAGGCAGTCTGGGACCAGCTTCTGGCGGAACTCGCCCAGGATTGCAACCTTACCGCGAAGGAGTGGAACTCCTATTCGCGCAAAGCCGGATGGGCGCTCCGGCTCAAACGAGGCGAGCGCAACATTGTGTACCTCTCCCCGGGCGACGGTTGCTTTATGGCATCCTTCGTACTTGGCGACAAAGCTATCGGCGCAGCCCGCGCCGTCAAGCTGCCGCAATCGGTGATCGAGGCGATGGACCGCGCCAAACGGTATGCCGAGGGGACCGCAATCCGGCTCGACGTCCGCACGCCGCGACAGATCGCCCCTGTCAAAAAGCTGGTGGCGATAAAGCTGGATAACTGACCGCCGGTATCCGCTGAATCGAAATCCCGCCGAGCAGCGCCCGCAGGTGGATGGTATGGCCGCTGCCGGCGTCGAACTTCTGCCCGACCAGCCAGGGGCTGCGATGGGTGCCGTCGTAATCGGTGAAGATATCGCCGAACCGGCATTTCGCGTCGATGGCGTATTTCTCCGGGTCCGGCAATTGCACGACGATATCGCCCGTCCGGATGGTGGCATCGATGCCGCCCGTCACGTTTTGCACGATCACGTCGCCCACGCCGTGGTGAATCAGCAGGTTCGCGGTGCGCGGCACCATGATGCGATAGTCCAGGTTGAAATCGCCTAATCCCCAGATGGTGCGCACCAGCCGGTTGCGCCCGGGAAACTGCGTGGAGATCTCGACATCGCCGTTGCCCGACTTCTTTACCGTGACCTGGATCTTGGCCAGATAGGCCTTGCCTTGTTCCTGCTGCTGCGGCGTGCTATTCCGGTAGGCGGTGCGCGTCACCGTGACTTCGATGCGCGGCTCGTCCCATGCCTCCACATTCAACTGGCCATACGCATTATCCACCCGGATGGTGCCTCCGGTGAAATCCAGCCGGTCGGTGGTTACCACCTGGAGGGGCCGCTCGGGCGCTTTCCCGGCAGCCAGAAAACCGGCACACACAGCCATCGCCGCGACTCTCTGTAGCATGTCTCCATCCTACTCCGGCTTCGC
Source organism: uncultured Solibacteraceae bacterium (assembly GCA_963748795.1). Classification (GTDB taxonomy): domain Bacteria; phylum Acidobacteriota; class Terriglobia; order Bryobacterales; family Bryobacteraceae; genus Sulfopaludibacter. The sequence continues at coordinate 37,310 of CAVVLD010000073.1, read as the reverse complement.
GGCGAACCGTTTGAAGAAGCTGTCGCTGTTCCAGTGCGGGCGATCCGGCGCGTCCGCCACACGCTCCAGCAGGCTTAAAATGATGCGGTCGAACTGTGCCGCGGCGGCGGCGTCCACGGGCTGGTTCAAATCGTCCGCCGGCTTGTGGTAGATGTTCTTCACCCAATCGCGCCGGATCTTTTCCTCCGGCGAGCCGGGCTCGTATCCGAATTTGAATGCCAGCGACGGCACGCCGCGGCGGATAAAGCTGTACTGATCGCTGCGAATGAAGCGATTCTGCTCCGGCTCCTGATCCACCTGCACCGCGACTCCGTACGACGCGGCGCGCGGCGCGCACCGTCTCGCCCAGCGACGATTCGGCCAACCCCTGCACTTCAATCACCTTGAGCGCGTACAGCGGCAGGAACATATCCAGATTGATATCCGCTACGATCTGCCCGGCAGGCACGGTGGGATGCGCCGCAAAATAGCGCGAACCGAGTTCCCCCTTCTCCTCCGCCGTCACTAAGAGAAACACGATGGACCGCTTGGGCTTCACGCCCGTCGCTTTCATGAGCCGCGCGATCTCCATCACGCTGGCCACGCCCGATGCGTCATCCATGGCGCCGTTATAAATGCTGTCACCGTTCACCGCGCGCCCCGTTCCCAGATGATCCAGGTGTGCCGACATGATCACGTACTCGTTCTTCAGCTTGCGATCCGTGCCCGGCAATACGCCCACCACATTCGACGCCGCCAGTCCACTATGCTTCACTACCGCCTTGGATCGCAGCGTGCCCTTCAGCGGGAAGGCGGGCAGCGGTTCACTGGCATTAGCCAGTTTCTCGATCTCGTCGAACGTATGCCCGGAGCCTGCGAACAGCTTTTCCGCGCCCGCGCGGGTCACCGTCATCACCACTTGCTCCCCCTGCGTTTCCTGCAGGGCCTTTTCCGCCAGAGCTACGGTGGGCTGCGGTGTGAGACCCCGTCCGCCGCGTCCGCCGGCAGCGTTGCCCCGGCCCGCGGGAGGTGTCTGGCCGCCGGCGCCGTTGGGTCCGCGGCCGCCTGGAATGGTGGCAATACCGATGGCTCCTGCCCGGCGCAGCGCCGCCCAGCGCTCGGCCCCGGAAGAGTAGTGCGACTTCAGGTTGGCGGGAGCCTTCACCGGTCCTCCGGCATTCACGTACACGGCGATCTTGCCCTTCAGGTCCTGTCCCGCCAGGTCATCGTATTTCGCCTCGGGAATCTGCAAGCCGTAACCGACGAAGACCATGGGCGCTTCCACTTCCGCGGCCAGGTCGCCGCGCGCGCTCAGGCTGGCCTCGACGCCCATCGCCAGGGGCTCCACCTGTCCATCGCGGACCAACGCCAGGCTGCTTTCGGCGGGCACCAATTCCTTCTTGTCGAACTGCACGGGCTGCTGGTAACCGCTGGTGCCCATGGGCTTGAGGCCGGCCCGCTCGAACTGCGCGGTCGCATAGGTGACGGCCTGCTGGTACCCCTCGCTGCCGGTATCGCGGCCGGCCAGTTTGTCGTCGGCCAGATATTGAATGTGGGCCCACCACAGTTTGCCTTCGGCCGCATAATCGACCGCAGTTCCGGCGGCGTACAAAGCGACGCCGGCACAGAGGAGCAGAGAGGATCTCTTCATAAAAGACTCCTTATAGGAATATCACGGCGCGGGTTGCTCCGTTTTGCAACAAGACCGTAATCAAAGTGAAACCCTGGCTTGGTATCCATTTCTATACACCAGGAAAGGTAGAGGTTCAACTTCAACATGATTCGCGCGTCTCTCGTTGCGTTTTCACTCCTTCTCGCTGCCACACCGGGAATTTTGAGCGCCCAGCAGACTCTGGGCGGCATCAGCGGCGTGGTGACCGATTCCACCGGCTCGCTGGCACCGGGAATTGTGGTCGCCGTCAAGAACGTGGATACCAACCTGGAGCTGAAGACCGTTACTTCGAATAACGGCACCTACCAGGTTCTCAACCTGCCGGTGGGCAACTACAGCGTGAGCTTCAGCAAGGACGGATTCAAGACCGAGACCCACACAGCCATCCTGGTGCAGGGCGACCGCGTCACCACGGTCAACGGAAAACTGGAAGTCGGCACCGTGGCGACGTCCGTGGAAGTGACCGCCACGCCGCTGCTCAACCAGGTAGACACCACCAGCGGCTACGTGCTGGACGCCCAGACCATCAACAACACCCCGCTTGGCACCGGCAGTTTCACGCAGCTAGCCATCCTGAGCCCCGGGCTGAGTGCCGATTTCATGAATACCTCCGGCTCCAATGCCGGGTTCGGCAACCAGGCCATATGGGCCAACGGCCAGCGCGACACCAGCAACAGCTTCTCCATCAATGGCGTCACCGCGGACAACGTGTTCAATGGCAAATCCACCAGCCAGGTGGAATCCTCGCGATTCACTCTGAATACCGGCCAGTCCAGCGCGGCCGGCGGCGATACCCAAACCAACACCTCGGCCTACGATTCGGTGGGCCAGGGCATTGCCACGCCGCCCGTGGAAGCCATGCAGGAACTGCGCGTGAACGCCGCCATGTACGACGCTTCCCAGGGATCCAAGTCCGGCGCCCACATCGAAGCCACCACGCGTTCAGGAACCAACCAGTTCCACGGCGGAGTCTATGAGTATTTGCAGAACACCGCATTCAACGCGGCGTCGTTCTTCCGCAACGCCAGCCCGGCCATTTCGGCGCACGACAAGGTTCCGGCGCTTCACTACAACCGGCCCGGCGGCACCATTGGCGGCCCCATCCTCAAAAACAAGCTTTTCTTTTTTGGCGCATTCCAGGACATCGAAGATCACGACGCTCTGAACGGCAGCAAAACGGCCAGCGTGCCGCTGCACCTCACCGACGACCGCAGCGCCCAGGGTCTGGCCAACATGATGCAAGCCGATTTCGGCACCACGATTGCGCCCAGCCAGATCAACCCCGCCGCCCTGGCCCTGTTTCAAGCCAAGATCGGCAACAACTACCTGATACCGTCGCCCCAGATCACCAGCCTGGCCCTGGCTTCGCAGGTGGGTTACGACGTGTACCTGCAGGCGCCCGCCACGTTCACGGCGCGGCAGGCGGTGGTGGATCTGGACTACCTCGTCAATAGCAAAGACCGCCTGGCCGAAAAGTACATCTACCAGACCGCCCCGTCCAACGCGCCGTTCGGCGGCGGCTCTACCATCGGGTTCCCCAAGGCGATCAAGACGGGCACGCAGACCGGCTCGCTGGATAACATCGTGATCCTGGCGCCCACTCTTACCTGGGAACAGAAGGCTGGAATCAATCGCCAGTACGATTACTCCGCCACCGGACAGCAGATCACCGCCACATCCCTGGGGATCGATGCTTACGGCACACCGCAGTTCCCCGCCCTGAGCGTCACCTCTTTCACCTGCGGCACGGGGGCGCCGTGCAGCAGTTTTGCCAAGGGCTTCAGCGTGGGGCCGAGCGGCAATTTCGCCAACACCGGCTTCTATCAGAACATGGCCTCCGGTTCCACCAACCTAAACTGGCTGAAGGGCCGGCACACCATCACCGCCGGAGTCAATTACGAGTACTTCCAGCTCAACATTGTCAACAACACGAACAATACGCCGTCGATATCCTTCGCCACTCTCACCTCGCTACTCACCGGTAACATCAATTCCAACGGCACCAACCTCTTTATCGGGCAGACGAACCGCTACTTCCGCGTGAACCAGGTGGGCGCCTTCGTCCAGGACAACTATCGCGTCACCTCAAACCTGACCCTGGATCTGGGCGTGCGCTACGATTACGACGGGCCGTTGACCGAAAAGTACGGGCGCCTTTCCAACTTCCACCCGGACGCCTACCAGTACAACCCGTCCACCGGTATCGTGAATTCCACGGGTCTGGTGGTGGCCGGCAACAATTCCACGATCGGCACCAGCGGTGTGAACGATTCGACGCTGAATGGCCGGCAGTGGGGCGTCGGCCCGCGTATCGGCATTGTCTGGAGTCCTTCGAAACTCAAGAACGTGGTGATCCGCGCCGGATACGGCATCTTCTATGACCGCGGCGAGTATTTCTCGGAACTCTCGCCCAGCGCCGGCGCGGGCGTCAACGGGCCGTTCGGCGTCACGGTGGCCGCTCCTTTCGTGCAGCAGGTGATCGGCACTTCGCTGGGCACGCTCTCGCAGCCGTTCCTGGGCGCCACCATTCCGCCGGTGGTCACCAATCAAACCCTGTTCGCCGGCCTGGTGCCCAACAAGGCATCCATTATGACCGGCGGCAAGACCTACACCTTCAGCGGGTACGATCCCGCCAACGTTCTGCCTTACACCGAAAACTGGAGTCTGGACATTCAGTGGCAGCCGGTGAACAGCGTGCAGTTAAGCCTCGGTTACGTGGGCAATCACGGCCAGCACGAGGTGCTGCCCATTCCGTTCAACCAGCCGGGAATCGCCACGCCCTCCAACCCCATCAACGGCGAGACCACTTCGTACGGCTTCAATGTGATCCCTTCGGTCGAGCCGTACAAGACGTATGACGGCGGTAATACCGACCTGCGCGTGCCGTATCCGGGCTTCAACAATAACTCGGCGTTCTACAAGGCGGAAGGCGTATCCAACTACAGCGCGCTGCAACTGGGCGTGCGCAAGCGCCTGAGCCACGGCTTGCAGGTGACTGCCGCTTACACGTGGTCGCACACGCTGGATATGCAGAGCGGTCTGGGCCTGTTCTTCAATGGCAATGACCCGTCCAACCTGCACAACTCCTACGGCACTTCCAGCTATGACCGCACGCACGTGGCCATCTTCCAATACCACTACGAGTTGCCGAACGCCGTCAAAGGAAACACGCTGCTTGGCAAATTTACCAATGGGTGGGCACTCAATGGAGTCGCGGTATTGCAAAGCGGCCAGCCCTACGGCGGCATCGATTATTCCGGCGCGGTGGGTGGAATCTACTACGCCAACTTCGTGGAGATCCTCGACCCGGTGATGCCCCTCAAGCCGGGTATCACTCCGAAACAGGCGGAACTGCAAGGGACCACGGGGATCAACGCCGGCAAACCGCTGCTCAATGCCAACGATTTCTTCGTGCCGCAGATTCCCGCCGGCACGCCGGGAATCCCCTGCGCCACGGTGAACGGCACGCAGACTTGCGATACCTTCGAGACCGCTTTCGGCGCCACCGGGCGCAACACCTTCCGCGGGCCGTTCCAGGAGCGCTTCGACCTTTCGGCGGTGAAGGAGACCAACCTTTCCGAGCGTGTTCTGCTGCGATTCCAGGCGGACGCTCTGAACCTTTTCAACCACCCGAGCTTCGACGTGCCGAACAACAGCGCCACGCAGTACAGCGTCACCAGCGGAGTCCCCAGCGTGCGCCCGCTGAGTTCCACTTTCGGACTGATCCAGCATACGCTGGGTGGGCCCAGGACGTTGCAACTGGCAGTCCACCTGAACTTCTAGGGTGGAATTTGGCCCTCAGGGGGCGATATCACGCTGGCGGTATAACGAAATCCGTTATAGAATGTTGGAGAAGTGATAAAGAGCTTCGCGGAGAGGCAAACCAAGGTGCTCTTCGAAACGGGTCTAAGTCGTCGCTGGAACTCGATCGCCCGCGTGGCGGTGCGTAAATTGGTTCAGATCGATTCGGTTTCCTCGCTCGATGAACTGAACGCGCCGCCAGGAAACCGGCTGGAAGCTCTTAAAGGTGATCGGGCCGGAATGCATAGCATCCGCATTAGCGATCAATGGCGCATCTGTTTCCGATGGGAGCGCGATGGCGTCTATGACGTGGAGATCGTCGATTACCACTGAAGGGTGGGAGCGAAGGAATGAGCATTAAACGTCCGGAAGGCGGCTGGAAGGTCACACGCTCGCCGGTTCACCCGGGAGAAATGCTTCGTGAGGAGTTCATGAAGCCGCTGGGAATATCGATCAACGGGCTGGCGCTGGAATTGCACGTGCCGGTCACGCGCATTAGCCAGATCGTCAACGAGCGTCGCGGCATCACCGCCGATACGGCACTGCGCCTGTCGCGGCACTTTGGGATGTCGGCGGATTTCTGGATGAATCTGCAGAAGGATTACGAATTGCTTCTCGCCCGGCACAAGTCGCTGCGGACCATCGAAAGCCAAGTCCGGCGCCGAAGCGCTGCGTGACTTCGTCCGCGGCACCGGAAGCCGTTAGAATGGGGCCGATGCCGCCCGACGACTCGCTTTGCGGATGGGACCCCACTCCGGGAATCGTTTCCGTATGGGCAGACCACGACGGCCGCGCGCTGGTCTGGCGGCGCCTGCCCGAAAGCGGTGAACTGGTGCGCGAGGAGGCGCGATTCCGCCCCTGGGTGTTGCTGGACCGCCTAGAGCATGTCCGCGACGCGGCGGCCGTCACATGCCGCGAACTGGCGGGCCCGGGCGCCCTGCGCTACCTGGTCTCGGCCGAAGACGGCAGACCGTTCCGCGGCCTGCGCGACCTGGGCAAGGCCCACGCCGTCGTCCTGCCGCCGGAAGAGCAGTACCTGGTGGCTACCGGCCGGACCTATTTCCGCGGCCTCACCTTCGACCAGCTCCGCCGCATGCAGTTCGACCTGGAGACCACCGGGCTCGACGCCGCCCGCGATCGCATTTTCCTGATCGCCGTCAGAGATCCCTCCGGCGCCACGGAGTTGCTGGAAGCGGAGGACGAAAGCGCCGCGGCGGAAGCGGTGCTGATCAGGCGCCTGGTGGCGAGAATTCAGGCCGCCGACCCGGACGTGATCGAGAATCACAACCTGCACGGCTTCGACCTGCCGTTCCTCCACACGCGTGCCCGCCGGCTGGGAGTACCGCTGGACCTGGGACGCACCGGCCGCGGAGGCCTGCGGCAAAGGGGCGCACGGCGGGGTCCACGCTTCGTCGCGCCCGGGCGCGAGTTGATCGACACGCTCGACGCCGTGCTTGCGGTACGACTTCGCCACGCGCGATCTGCCGGATCACGGCCTCAAGGCCGTCGCGCGCCACCTGGGACTCGCCGGACCCGATCGCGAGCAGATTCCCGGCAGCCAGATCTTCGCGGTCTACCAGCGCGATCCCGCGCGCGTGAAGCGCTATGCCGCATCGGACGTGGAAGAAGTGGCCGGCGTATCGCGGATGCTCGGCGGCGCGGCGTTCGCCCTGGCGCAAATCACCCCGCGCCGCTACGAGCGCCTGGCCGACGCCGGAGCCGCCACCGGCGTGATCGATCCGCTGCTGGTGCGCGCCTACCTGCACGCCGGCATCGCCCTGCCGGCACACCAGCCTGGCGACGGCACACCGCACAGCGGCGCGGCGCTCCACCTGTTTGCCACCGGCGTGGCGCGCCGCATCGTGAAGGCGGACGTGGCCAGCCTGTATCCTTCGCTGATGCGCGCCTTCCGCATCGGGCCGGCGCGCGATCACCTGGGCGCTCTGCTGGCCCTGGTGGACGGCCTGGTGGAGCGCCGGCTGGCGGCGAAAGCCAGCGCCCGCGCCGCGCCGCCGGGGTCGGCCGAGCGGTACACCCACGAAGCCATGTCGGCGGCTATGAAGCTGGTGGTCAACTCGGCGTACGGCTACCTGGCCGCGGGCGGCGACCTCACGCGCTTCGCCGATGTGCATGCCGCCAACGAGGTGACGCGCCGCGGCAGGGAAACGCTCGAGCTGATGTGCCGGGAACTGCGCGCGCGGGGTGTCACTCTGCTGGAGGCCGATACCGACGGGGTCTACTTCGCCGTCCCCGAGGGCTGGAGCGAGGCCGATGAGCGCCGCGTTGTGGCCGAGGTGGCGGCCCTGCTGCCCCCGCTGGTGCACCTGGAATTCGACGGCCGCTACGCCGCCATGCTCTCGCACGAGCCCAAGAACTACGCGCTGCTGGGCTACGACGGCGCCCTGGTGCTGCGAGGCGTGGCCTTCCGCTCCAGCCGCGCCGAGCCGTTCGGCGAGCGATTCCTGCGCCGCGCCATCGCCCGCCTGCTGGCCGGCGACGTGGCCGGCGTTCGCGATGCCTACGTCGCCACCCTGGATGCTCTGCGCTGCCGCCAGTTGCCGGCGCGCGATGTTTCTTCGCGCGTCCGCCTTACCAAGTCGGCGGCGGAATACCGCGCCGTCCGCGACCAGCGGCGCGAACTGCCATACGAGGCCCTGCTCTCCGCCGGCCGCACCACCTGGACCGTCGGCGACCGCATCCGGGTGTACCGCACGCGCGGCGGTTGCGCCGTGATCGAAGAGGCGGAAGCGGCCGCGGACCGGCGCGATTACGACGTGGAACATTACGCCCGCGTGCTGCGCGAGACCTTTGCCGCGCGCCTGGAACGTGCCTTCACGCCCGCCGACTACCAGGCCCTGTTCGCCGACCCGGACCAGCTCTCGCTGTTCGCGCCGGAGCCCGAAACCATCCGCGCCGTGCTGTTGCCTTGCTCCTGATAAACTTGTAGAAGCACACCGCTTATGACCACACCCCAAGAGCGTAATCAGGCGCTCAAAGACATCCTGGCGCAACGTGTCCTCGTGATCGATGGGGCCATGGGGACCATGATCCACGCCGCGCCGCTGTCCATTGAGACCGATTACCTGGGGCGCGAGAACTGTCCCGAAATCCTCAACGTCACCCGTCCCGATGTGATCCGCGACATCCATCGCCAGTACCTGGCGGCGGGCGCGGACATCATCGAGACCAACACCTTCGGCGGCGCCCGCATCGCCCTGGTGGACAACAAGCTGGACGACCGCTGTTACGAACTGAACTTCGCCGCCGCCCGCATCGCGCGCGAAATCGCCGATGAATTTTCGACGCCGGATAAGCCCCGCTTCGTGGCCGGCTCCATGGGGCCGACGAATAAAGATGTCAGCATCACCGGCTCGACTACGTTCTCTGAAATTCGCACGGGCTACTACGAACAGGCCAAGGGACTGGTGGAAGGCGGCGCCGATTTTCTGCTCATCGAAACCTGCTTCGATACGGCCAGCCTCAAGGCCGGCCTGGTGGCCGTGGAGCAACTGGAAAAGGAGATGGGCCGCCGGATCCCGGTCATCGCCTCGGTCACCATCGAACGCACCGGCACCATGCTGGGCGGCCAGCCTATCGACGCGCTCTACGCCTCCATCGGCAATCACGACCTGCTGGCCGTCGGCCTGAACTGCGCCACCGGTCCGGACCTGATGACCGACCACATCCGGACGCTCAACGAAATGTCGTCCCTGCGCATCTCCTGCTACCCGAACGCGGGGCTGCCCGATGAGGACGGCAAATTCCCGGAGACGCCGGAATCGCTGGCCGCGCAACTGGAGCGGTTCATCGATCGCGGCTGGCTGAACATCGTCGGCGGCTGCTGCGGCACGACCCCGGCGCACATCGCGGCCCTGGCCAAAATGGCGGAGGGCAAGAAACCGCGGCAGATTCCTACGCCCGCGCACAAGGCATATTATTCCGGCAAGGAACTGGTGGAGGCGGAAGAGAGCAACCGGCCGCTGATAGTCGGCGAGCGCACCAACGTCATCGGCTCGCGCCTGTTCAAGAACCTGATCGCGGCGGAGAAGTGGGAAGAGGCCAGCGAGATCGCCCGCCGCCAGGTCAAGAACGGCGCGCACATCATCGATGTCTGCCTGCAAAGCGCCGACCGCGATGAGATCCAGGACATCCCGCTGTTCTACGCACAGTTGATGCCCAAGATCAAAGTCCCGGTGATGATCGATACCACCGACGCCGCGGCCCTCGAACTGTCGCTCACGCACTGCGTGGGCAAGAGCATCATCAACTCCATCAACCTGGAAGACGGCGAGGAGAAATTCGAGCGCGTCTGCCCCATTGCCCGCCGCTACGGCGCCGCGGTGGTGGTGGGCTCGATCGACGAAGACAAACTGCAGGCGCAGGCCTTCACGCGCGAGCGCAAACTCGCCGTGGCGCAGCGCTCGTACCAGCTTCTGACCGAAAAGTACGGCATCGCGCCGGAAGACATCATCATCGATCCGCTGGTGTTCCCCTGCGCCACCGGCGACGTGAACTATATCGGCGCGGCGGTCGAGACCATCGAAGGCATTCGCCTGGTGAAAGAGCATCTGCCCTTCGCCAAAACGGTGCTCGGCATTTCCAATATCTCGTTCGGACTGCCCGCCTCGGCGCGCGAAGTGGTGAATTCGGTCTTCCTGTATTACTGCACCAAGGCGGGGCTCGACCTGGCCATCGTCAACGCCGAAAAGCTGGAGCGCTTCGCCTCCCTTCCCGAAGAAGAGCGCCGCCTGGCGGAGAACCTGCTGTTCAATTCGCCCGCCGTGGATGCCGCCGACGAAAGCCTGCGCACCGCGCCCGACGACTGGCGCCTGCAGACCGCCGAACAGAAGGCCGCGCTCAACCAGTGGCACATCGCCGCCATCACCGAGCATTTCCGCCAGACCGGCAAGCGCGTCAAGCAGCACGCCGAAGACCTGCCGCTCGACCAGCGCCTCGCCAACTACATCATCGAAGGCACCAAGGACGGCCTCATCGCCGACCTGGACCGCAAGCGCGCCGAGGGCGCCGCGCCGCTCGATATCATCAACGGCCCGCTGATGGCCGGCATGACCGAAGTGGGCCGCCTGTTCAACAACAACGAACTGATTGTGGCCGAGGTGCTGCAATCCGCCGAAGCCATGAAGGCCGCGGTCAGCCACCTGGAGCAGTTCATGGAGAAGGCCGACACGGCCGCGCGCGGCAAGATGATCCTGGCCACCGTGAAGGGCGACGTCCACGATATCGGCAAGAACCTGGTGGAGATCATCCTCGCCAACAACGGCTACAACGTGGTGAACCTGGGCATCAAGGTTCCGCCCGACGCGCTGATTCAGGCTTACAAGGAGCACCGGCCCGACGCCATCGGCCTCTCCGGCCTGCTGGTGAAGAGCACCCAGCAGATGGTGATCACGGCGACCGATCTGAAGGCCGCCGGCAGTGGTGGTGCCGCTGCTGGTGGGCGGCGCCGCGCTCTCCGAAAAATTCACCCGCACCAAGATCGCGCCGGCGTATGCGGAGGCCGGTCTGCTACGCCAAGGACGCCATGACCGGGCTGGACCTGATGAACCGCCTGATGGATCCGGCAGGCGCGCGCCGCGGTGCTGGCCGGACATAAGGCGGTGGAAGCGCCCGCCGCCGTGGAGGAGCCCGCCGCGCCTCTGGCGCCCCTTACCAGCCGGCGCAGCGGCAAGGTGCGCACCGATATTCCCATTCCCGCCGCGCCCTATCTGGAGCGCAAGCGTGCGCGACGTGCCGCACCTGGCCGAAGTGTGGAGCTACATCAATCCGTACATGCTCTACGGCCGGCACCTGGGCTACAAGGGCAATTTCGAAAAGGCCCTGGCCGAGCGCGAAGACAAGGCGCTGGAACTGTTCCACAACATGGAAGAGGTGAAGCAGGACGCCGCCCGCTTCATGAAGGTGAAGACCGTGTGGCAGTTCTTCGAGGCGGAGCGCGACGGCAACCAGATTCACCTGTTTGCGCCGGGTGGCGCCTCGCCCATCCATACGTTCGCCTTCGGCCGGCAGCGCCGCGAAGACGGGCTGTGCCTGAGCGATTACATTCTGGGCCCCGAAGACGGCCGCCGCGATCACCTGGCGCTGTTCGTGGTGACGGCGGGCGCGTGCATCCGCGAGCGCTCCGAAGAGTGCAAACAGGCCGGCGAATTTTTCAAAGCGCACGCCATCCAGGCGCTGGCCATCGAAACCGCCGAAGGCACGGCCGAGTGGCTGCACCGCCGCATCCGCGAGGATTGGGGCTTCCCCGATCCGCCCACGCTCACCATGCACGATCGCTTCACCTCGCGCTACCGCGGCAAGCGCTATAGCTTCGGCTATCCCGCCTGCCCCAATCTGGACGATCAGCAGGGCATCTGGAAACTGCTGCGCCCGGAAGATATCGGCGTGCATCTCACCGAGGGCATGATGATGGAACCGGAAGCCAGCGTCAGCGCCCTGGTATTCCACCACCCCGACTGCGCCTACTTCACGGCGGAAGAGTAGCGGGACTGGCGCTCTTGCAACGGGACAATCGCTATACTTGGGATGTGTCCGGAGTTGTCGCGCGCATACCGATGTTTCATCTGGCTTGCGCTCTCCTCCACCTCCGAATCCGTGCCGCGGCGCGGCATTTTGGAAGCGAAGGTGTGAACACGGATTGTATCGACGAGTGCCGCTCAAGGGCCTGTTAGCAATCCGCCTTAGTCTCTTGGACTTCTGTTGCCGCACGTTCTCAGCCACGACCGGGTCCTGCGTCAGTGCCGGAGTTCGAGGTTCATCGCACAAACCGGTCTGATGCGACCTGGACTCAGCTTTGGCGACGAACCGGCGATGGTTGCCGAGACGGTCCCCCTGCCGCCGTTGCCGCCGTGGTTTGCGGCTGGACCATGACAGATCGACCGGTCACTCGTTCAGCTCCTCGCCGGGAAGGGGTCTGGTAGCGGTTACCGGTCGCGGCGTACCGATCGCCGAACTGGCGGATACTTTGCAGCAAGCATTGGGGACGTTTGTTCTCGACAAGACGAACGTCGAGGGAAAATACTACTTCGGCTTCGAATTCCTGAGCGACGATGCCCCGCCAGACACCGACGCTCCCACCTTAGCAGAAGCAATCCAAGGTCTTGGATTGCTATTGGAGAAGGAAAAAGGGCCCGTCAAAGCGCTGGTGATCGATCACATCGAAAAGATGCCCACGGAAAATTGAACTTGTACTGAACCGCCAGGCTGAGACGCGAGAACAGGGACACATGGCTTCTGGCGGCGGTTCGCCTCAGAAACACTTCATCCGTTTGGTTCTCGCGCCCTCCGCGGCTCACGAGCCGCTTACTGTTACGTGCGGCGTTACTGGGCGTTGTCTTGTGTGCGGGATCGGGTCTCGGCGTGCCGATGCGGCCTGAAGACATTGACGAACTGACCTGGCAAATTCTACTGCCGCTCGAACACCTGGGTGGTGTGGGTCTTGGCGCCGCTGGGCACGCTGGCGTCAGCCTCGGAGGTGAGCGTTTTGCCGTCGCTGGAAATTGTCATTCTGCCCGCGGAGGTGGGCCGGTTCGCGCCCTGCAACATCACCAGGTATTGCGAAGGCCCGAAGCGCGAGACTTTCGCGGTGCCGATCTTCTGGCCGTTAGGACCCTTGACATCGGCTTCCGATCCGTCCAGGCGCGCCGCGAAGCGCAGCGAGATTTCCTGCTTCTGGTTGACGGTCACGGAGTATTCGAACTCCAGCACCTCGCCGGATTGCGTGATCCGCAAGGTGAGCGGCCTCGACCCGCGTTCCTGCCCGGCCACCTGCTGACTCTTGAGCAGCCACTTCCCCGCGATCGGTTCCGCGGCCGAAGCGTGCAGCAGGGCGCAGAGCAGCAGGACGGCGTATTTCATGACTGGTTGCATGATAACATCGCCCGCAGCGCGCCCAGGAGTTCGCGGCGCGGAGACGACGCCAGGGCCAGCGCCACGAACCCCGTCATGTTGGCCACCGCGAAACTGACGCCGTGCAGGTTGCGCTCCTTCGGCACCCCGGGAATCGGGCGCGGGTAAGGCGAGGCCAGAAAGATGCCGTCGCGCTCGCGGAAGCATTCGCGCGGGCAGGTCTCGTCCGCCTCCACGCCGATGACGCCCGCCAGGCTGCCGGGCAGCATTCCGGCCGCGCTGACCACGACGCCGTTCTCGCGTACCGCCTCTTCGAGGGCCACGCGATGCTCGGGATTCTCTGTGCCGAGGCTGAGATTGATGACGTCCATGCGCTCCTCGCGGCACCACTCCAGCGCGCGGAGGATGGCGCCGATCCGGGCCGAAAGGCGCCGGTCGAACACCTTGACGGCGAACAGATCGGCATCGGGAACTCTTTCGCGGATGGCGCCGGCGACGGCGGTGCCGTGCCCCAGGCGGTCGAGGGGATCGGTGCCCGTGAAGTCCACCGCGCCGGCTATCGCGCCCACGTGCGGATGGCCGGCATGAATGCCGCTATCGATGATGGCGATTTTCATGTGCCCAGCGTGACCACCTGGTGGGCGATCCGCGCCAGCGATGCCCGATGAGTGATGACGATGGCGGTGCGGCCGGCCAGCGCGCACGAGAGTGTCTCGGCAATGGCGCGCTCGTTCTCTTCATCGAGCGCGGAGGTGGGCTCATCCAACACCAGGACTTTGGGATCGGCCAGCAGGGCACGGGCCAGCGCGATTCGCTGGCGTTCCCCGGCGGAAAATGTCTGCCCCCGCTCGGCCACCACGGTGTCGTACCCCTCGGGCAGGCTCTGGATGCGGTCATGGATGGCGGCGGCGCGGGCGGCGGCGACGATTTCCGCGGCGGTCGCTTCCGGCCGCACGTAGGCGATGTTCTCGCGCACGGTGGCGTGAAACAGGTACGGCGCCTGATCCAGCAGCATCACCTGCCGGCGGACGTCTTCGAGCCTCAGGTCGCGCAGGTCGCGGCCGTCGAGCGTGATGGCGCCCTGTTCCGGATCGTAGAAGCGCACCAGCAGATCCGCGAGCGTGGACTTCCCCGCCCCGCTGGGGCCGACGATGGCGCAGATGGTTCCGGCTTCGACGCGAAACGAAAGCTGGTCGAAGACGCGATGGCCGTTGTATCCGAACGAAACAGCATCGCAGATCATTTCGCCGCGAGCGGCCCGGGTGGCCACCGCGCCGGGGCGCTCCACCACCTCGCTGGGCGTATCGAACAGTTCGAAAACGCGCGCCAGGGAGACGCCGCCGGAGACCAGGTTGGTGTAGAGGCTCATCAGATTCTGCACCGGCGAAAGCAGGCGCGCGTGATACGCCATCAGTGCGATCAGGGACCCCGTGGAGAGCTGCCCTTCGATCACCAGCCGCCCGCCATACAGGAACAGCGCGGCGGTGCACAGCGTGAGCAGCGTACCGGGCACGGCGCCGGAAAGAAACGCCACCAGTTGCATGCTGAGCAGCGCTTCCAGAAAGCTTTCATTGCGCGCGCGAAACCGTGCCGCCTCGCGCTTTTCCGCATTCGCCGTCACCACCAGGCGATACCCCAGCAGTGTCTCCAGCAGGAAACTGCCGATATCGGCGCCGCGCTCGCGCACCAACTTCACGCGCGTGGCCAGGCGCCGCTGATAGTAGCGCAGCGTCCAGACGCTGAAGGGCAGCACGATCAGGCTGAGCAAAAACAGCCGGACGTTGAGCGACGCCATGATGGCGGCGCTGCCCACCAGAAACACTACGTTCGAGAGCACGCTGAGCAGCGTGTCCGCCGAGATGCGCTGCACTTCGGAAATATCGTTGTTGATGCGCGAGACCACATCGCCCAGCTTGGCCTTGGCCCAGAAGCGCGGCGAGAGCGATTGCAGATGGCTGAACAGCGCCACCCGCATATCGAACAGCACCAGGGCCGAAACGTGCACGTACTGATAGCTGGAGAGGATGTTCAGCGCGAAACTGCCCGCCGTGGCGCCCACCATCATCAGGCTGACCGTCAACAGGGCGTGGAAGTCGCGCCGCAACAGCGCTTCATCGATCAGCAGTTTGGATATGTAGGGCTGGGCCAGGCCGAACGACGTGGCGCCGACGCCCGTCAACAGGATCCAGACCATCCGCCAGCGGTACGGCGTAAGGTAACGCGCCGCCCGGCGGTAACCCGCCAGCAGAGTCCGAGTGTCGGTCATGAGCACCTGGACAGGTGGGGAGGCCTGTCCTAAGGGAGCACCACCATGGCGCCCGTCATGTCGTGGCCCAGATCCCAGACGGCTTCCCGCTGGAATGTGACGGCGTCGTAGACTTCGATCTCGAAGCCGGCGCCGTAGATGTAAAGCTTCTTGCCGTTCGCCGAAATGCCGAAGCTGTACCGCGAACGGCAAGGCACCTCGGCGGTCCGGTCTAGTTTGGTGGTCACCAGGTCGAGGCCCCAGAATTCGCAGCGCCGGTTGCCGCCGGTTCCGTTTTGCGTGACGGTGTACCCCATCTTCTTATCCGGCGTAACAAACAAGCCTCCGAGAGAAGCCGGCGAGGGGCCGATGGGGGTGAAATCGAACTTCCTGGTATTCAGGTCGAAGCGCGCCAGTCCGAAGACGCGATTGTGCACGATAGGGTCGGAATAGTTGAACAGAGAGACGCGCTGCCCCGGTTCGCTCAGCGCCTCCTGCATGCCGCCCAAGCCGAGATTCTCCATGGGCTGGCCTTCCGGCAACTGCAGATCGATCTTCTCCACAACGCTGAAATCGGTCGCGTTCAGCACCGTGACCTGCTGGCCGAACTGGTACAGGTATTTGCCGTCGGGCGAGACTTCGAATCCGCCGCCGCCCCGTCCGCCGCCGCCCCGTCCGCCGGCGGTTGCGTTGGAAGGTTCGTCCACCGTCTTCACGATCTTCTGCTGCGTCAGGTCGATGATGGTGTACTTAGGCTTGCCGATGACGTAGCGGTCGGCCTGCTTGGTGATTTCGGTGGTGGACGTGTAGAGCACCTTGCCTTCCGGATCCGGTGCGCCGCCGTTCACGCGAAAGCGGTGGGTGGCATCGTCGAGCACGAAGTGGTTGATCACCTTGCGGGTGGCCACGTCGATCACTTCGAAGCCGTTGTGGTCGTTGGTGCTGACGTAGATGGTCTTCTTATCGGGCGATAGCCGCAGGCTTCTGCGGCAGCCCGGTGACCATTTTGATCTCATCGACAACCTTGCCCTGGGCTTCGTCGATCACCAGAACCGAATCGGGATAAGCGCCGCAGAAAATGGTACCGCCGCGGCACAGGGCGCAGGAAAAGGCCAGCAGCGCGATCAGTGATCTCATAAGTCTATGGAAATACCAGGTCGAGATTACGCCAATCCTTAGTTGCCGAGGTGCACTTACTCGCCCAATCCGGGTAGTTATTCAGATGATCGGGAACCTGTGCCGGCCAGAAGCAGGTCACGTAGCAATCGTAGATATCCCGCTCCACGGGCTGGCACAGACCGGCGGTGCCGCCGGCGGAATCCACTTCCCAACCCGGCGAAAACGCCAGAGTGCATCCCATGGGTACATGCGGGCCGCTGCGCCCGGTTTACCGGCCCTTGCAGCGCCACCACATCCTCCTGTTTCGCAGCGGCCATCGCATCCAGCCGATGGGCCTTGCGGTTCACGGCTCGCAGGTGTTTCATAGTGCCTTCCTTTCCGCGAATTTCTCCAGAAAGCCGGGGTTTTGGGCGCTGATGGCGCCGTAAATGCGCAGACAGGTATCGGTCCAGTCCCGAATCCAATCGCAATAATGCAGGTTCGGATGACCGGTATCGCCGTAGCGCACAAACGCTTCGTGGTGGCATCCGCCGGCGCACAAAGGACGGGCCCAGCAGGTGTGGCAATCGTACTTGCTGTTGATGTTGCCGCGAGTGAGAAAGTCAGACTGCTTCTCGCGGTCTACGCCGGTCTTGATGTTACCCAGCGAGTGCGTATCGGAATCGACAAAGCGATGGCACGGCGCGATATCGCCGGAAGGGCCGACGCCCATCAGGCCGAGCCCCGCGCCGCAGGGATGCGATTTGTTGACTCCCTGGTACAGCTCGGCGATGGTGTCGCTGACGTTGGAGAAGCCGTGCATCTCGCCGCGCAGGGCGAATTCCAGGTATTCGTCCGCCAGAACGTGGAACTGTTCCAGCACGCCATCCATGCCGCGCTCGCCGATCGAGTAAAGGCGATTGGGCGCGGTGGTGACCGGGGCGAAGCCGACTTCGTGAAAACCGAGATCCTGCTTGAGGTGGCGGAAGATGCGGACCACGTCGGTGACGCCGCTGGTCAGGGTCACACGCGCCGTGATGGGCCGCGTCCGGTGGCCTTCGATCAGCGCGCGCACGCGCGGGCGCGATGATGTCGTAACTGCCCTTGCCGTTCGCAAAGACGCGGAGCTTATCGTGCAGGTCCGCGGGCCCGTCCATGCTCACCGTGACGCCGATGCGATTCTGCGACAGGAACTCGATGATGGCCGGGGTCAGCAGGGTGGCGTTGGTGGTGAGGCTGAAATCCATGGTGCGGCCCTGCGCGGCGGCCTGCTCGCTGGCGTAAGTCACCACCTGCTGGAGCAGCGGGAAATTCATCAGCGTCTCGCCGCCGAAGAACGTGATGTGGACGGCGCGGCGGCCGGAGGACTGCGCCAGCAGAAAATCCACCGAGGCCTTGGCCGTCTCCAGGTCCATGAACTTGGGCTTGCCTTCCGGCGTGGCCACTTTGTCCTCGCCGAATTCGTAGCAATACTGGCAGGAAAGGTTGCACTGGTTGGTCAGGTTCATGACCAGCGATTGCAGCGGAAAATCGGCCGGCGGCGCTTCCAGCGGCTCGCGCACGGCATCCTGCGAGACAATCACACGCATCTGGTAAAGCTCGGAAAGCAGTTCTTCGGAATGACGCAACCGCAGCGTCTCGAGAGTCGCTTCGCCCGCCGAAAGCTCGCTCAGCACGGCGGCCACCGCGTCATCCATCTCGAAGATCGCGCCGGCCGGCACCAGGTACAGGAACTTACTCCCGCCGGCTTCGAATCGATGAAATTCGCCCAGTTTGTATGTGGGCGCGAGAGCGGCCGTCACCGGTTCACCTCCGGCTGGTCCCACCGGATGTAAGTGGGGACGGCAACTACCAGGTAAGAGCGGCCGCTGAGCGGCTTGCCGTCTTTGTCCTTTTCGTTTCTTCGCCGTGGCCACGACCCACACATCGCCGTAATTGTTGCGCATGAACTTACGGGCCGGGTTGGGTCCGTCGCTACTCGGCGTGAAGAGCCCGTTATCGTCGAGCTTGCCGACGAATTCCTTATCGTCGTCGCCGAAGGAAGCGTAGAACTCCTCCACCGACCAGTTGACGTCGATGGGCCCCAATTCGAAGTCGTCGTTGGTGTGCGGCTTGCCGTCCGCGCCGCGATTGTAGGCTACGGCCTCCAGTTGTTGATACCCGCGCGGGTGGGACGATTTGGCATCGCCGCCCAGGCGCGCCAGCGAGGCTTCGGGCAGCACCTTGATGTAATCGATTTTGTCGTACACCGCCAGCGCGTCTTCCAGTACGGCGTTGTGGAGAGCCACGTCGCGCTTGCCGGGGACGGCATCGGCGGCCACATCGACGAGGGCCACGATCTCCGAGGCGTTATGCGAGGCGATGGATTTCACAGTGACGCCGGTAGCCGAAATCCAGATCGGCCGCCGCCACCTGCGCGGGCAGATTGTAGCCGAGCACACGCACCTTCTGCGCCTGCGTGCCGGTCTTGAGCGAATAGCGATCCAGCGACAGCAGCGCCGGCTCGGGAGTGGCGCGGCGCAGTTTCACGTCGTAGCCGAACTCCTGATATTCGCCCCAGAACCAGCGGCCTTCGGCCCAGGTCTGGTCGGGCGAAATCCAGAGGGTTTCGCGGGCGGTGCTGGCGAGATCGCCGGGTGTGGCGCCGGCGGCGGGTGTGCCGCTGGAGCGCCCGCGCCACGAATAACCGGCGTAGACCAGGCCCGCTCCGGTGCGCGTAATGGACGGCCCTCCATTCACCGGCGCGAGTTTCGTGGTGGTGGTGAATTCGTCTTCCGCCGCGCCCTGCGCGATGGTCATTTCGCCAATGTACTTTCCTTTGCCCGGAACGTGTGCCGTGACAAGCCACTTGCCGGTAATGTGAGGAGCGCGCATGCGAGCCCGCCAGGCGGCCCACTCCGGCGTGTGTAGCGGATAGGCCTTCGCCAGATAATCGAGCGTCGTGTCGAGAGAAACCGGCTCGGCAGGAACTGCGGCTGCCGCCGCTCCGCCTCTTCCCCCACGGCCGCCACCTTCCGCTGCCGCTGCGGCACCGCCACCGCCGAAAGCACCTCGCCGGAAGGCGGCTTCGGCCTGCTGATACAACGCCGCGTGCATATCGGCCAGCAACGACCATTCCTCGCGCGGCCTGTGCCACTGAAACACGCGGCCCAGCGCGTGGCAGTTCATGCAGGTGGAGCGGATGCTTTCGTTGGGAATAACCTCATCCTGAATGCGATGCTCCGCCATATACATGACCGGCTTGGCCTCTTCCGGAGCCAGACCATGATAATTGCTGAGGTATTTCAGAATGGCCTTGGCGTCCGAAGGTTCGAGCCTGACGCCGTTCAAGCGGACCATACGCTTGATGGCTTCCTCCCATCCTTCCGGAGTGGTGCGGATCCAGGAGATGCGGCTCAAATTGCCTTTGGCATCTTTGGTGTGGCAGCCGGAACAACGGCTGATGGTGAGAGTGTCGGTGACTGGGATGCCTTCTTCGGTGGGTTCCGCGGGCGTGCCGCTACCGCCCTGCCCGTTCCCCCGGCCACCACGACGGCCTTGCGCCACCAGAGCAGGCGCAACGCTGAGCACACAGACAACAGCCGCGATCAAGCCCCTCGTCATTGATGAATGTTAATGGCTGAGGGGCGTTCTAGTCAAGTGGGGTGCGCACGTATGTCAAAGGCCGGGCATCCCGCCCGGCCTACGCCGTCACGTGCACGCTGGTCGTTTTGATCACGGCGCAGACCGGCTCTCCGGCAATCAGCGCCAGTTCGGAAGCGGACTGCGCCGTGATGAGCGCCACCAGCGGGAAGCCGCAGTCCAGCTCCACGCGCGCCAGCGGACCTTCCAGCGTCACCGACACCACCGTGCCGTTCAGGCGATTGCGCGCGCTGGAACTGTGCGGACCGGGCCGCGTCAGCACCACGTCTTCGGCGCGGACACAAGCGAAAACCGGCCCATCTTCGCCAGAATCCATGCAATACAGGCGCTGATCGCTCACCTGCAATACCAGCAGGCCGCCTTCGCGAACCGTGGTCACCGCCGGCAGAACATTTTCGACTCCCACCGATTGCGCCACCAGGGCGTCGGCCGGCCGGCGAAACACCTCCTGCACCGGACCGGACTGGCGGATGCGGCCCTCCACCATCACCGCCATCCAATCGCCCAGCGCGATGGCTTCGGCACGATCGTGCGTCACCACAATACTCGGAATGCCGCTATCCAGCAGGATGCGGCGCAATTCGTGCCGCGTGCGCAGCCGCGTGGCCGCATCCAGGGCCGAGAGCGGCTCGTCTAATAACAGCAGGGAAGGCTCCGCGGCCAAAGCCCGCGCCACCGCTACTCGCTGCTGCTGGCCGCCGGAAATGGCGCGTGGCTTGCGGTCCGCCAGGTCAGCGAGGCCAAAACGCTGGAGCAGTTCGGCGGCTCGCGCGAGGTTCGACGCGTAGGCCACATTTTCCAGCACGGTGAGGTGCGGAAAGAGCGCATATTCCTGAAACAGGAATCCGGCGCGGCGTTGCTGCGGCGGCAACAGGATGGCGCGGCCGGAATCGAACCAGGTCTCGCCGCGAAACTCGATCTGCCCGGAAGCGGGCCGCTCCAGCCCGGCCAACAGACGCAGGAGGGTAGTCTTTCCCGCCCCGGACGGGCCGAACAGCACGGTCACATGGGCCTGGTCCAGCGGCAGGCGAAGCTCGGCGTCCACGATCCGGAGGGCACACCGGCAGATCAGTTCACCGGCCATACCGCTCCGATGCGGCGCTGCCAGGCGTAAGTGAGCGCCAACACGGCGAAAGCCAGGCCCATCAGAAACAGTGAGGTTTCCGCCGCGCCGGTATAGTTCAACGCCTGCACCTGATCGTAAATCGAAATCGAAACCGTGCGCGTGACGCCGGCGATGTTACCGCCCACCATCAGCACCACTCCGAATTCGCCCATGGTGTGGGCGAAGCTGAGAATCACGCCGGTGAAGATGCCACCGCGCGCCAGCGGGACGATGACGCGCCGAAACGTTGCCGCCCGCGAGACGCCCAGACACCAGGAAGCTTCGATCAGCCTGCGGTCCACCGTCCCGAATCCCGCAGCCACCGGTTGGACCGTGAAAGGCAGGCTGTAGAGCACCGAGGCGAGCAGCAGACCCTGAAACGAAAACGGCAGCAGCCCGCCGGTCAGCCGGCCGTAGAGCACGCCGATGGGGCCGTGCGGTCCAATCGCCAGGAGCACGTAGAGGCCCAGCACCGTGGGCGGCAGCACCAGCGGCAAGGCCACCACGGCCTCCACCAGAAATTTCCAGCGGCGCCGGGAAAACGCCAGCCAGTAAGCCAGGGGCAGACCGATCGCCAGCAGAATCGCGGCGGTTGCCGCCGACAGCCGCACACTCAACCAGATGGCTTGCCAATCCATGTCAGTTCGCCGGAAGGGAGAATCCGTATTGTTGCAGAATCTGGCGGCCGGCAGAGCTGGTCAGATAGGCGCGGAACGCCGCTGCCGCCGACGAATACTGGGCTCGTTTCAGAATGGCGCCGCCCTGCCACATTCGGGGGTATGCATCGAGAGGCACCTCCCAATAGCGCCCCTGCGGCCGGACCGCGGGCGCGACGGCCAGCGATAGCGCCACCACTCCCACGTCGGCAGCGCCGCTCTGCACGAACTGCAGGGTCTGCGCGATATTCTCCGCAAGCACGAGTTTGCCCGCGATGGCATCGTACACTCCGAAATGGCGGAGAGCCGCTTCGGCAGCCCGCCCATACGGCGCGTGCGCCGGATTCGCCAGAGCGATGTGCTTCACCGAAGGGTCTTCGAACACTTTCATTTGCAGACGTGCCACGTCCAGCGCGGACTGCGCCGGCACCCAAACAGCGAGACGCCCCACGGCGTAGGTAAACAGCGACTGAGGAAACGCCAGGCCCTGCTGGGCCAGTTGGCGCGGATATTCCAGATCGGCGGAGAGAAAGATATCGAACGGCGCCCCGTTGCGGATCTGCGCATAGAAGTTGCCCGAGGAGCCGTAGACAATCTGCAGCTCCACCCGCGGATGCGCGGAGTGGAACTGCCGCGAGACGTCTTGCATGGCAAACTGCAGGTCGGCCGCGGCCGCAATGGTCAGTTTTTGCGGAGCGAGGCGCTGCGGCGCACACCCGGCGCAGAGCAGCAGGGCCGCCGCTAGCATAGAATGGTCTCGGATAGAAGACAATGTCCTCCGCAAGTGACCATGATACAACTCGCGGGCCGGGCGTCCGCAGCCGGCTCGCCGAAACCCGCCAGCAGCGCGGTATCGCCGCGGCCGAACTGGCACGCCAAACCGGAGTCAGCCGCCAGACCATCTACGCCATGGAGGCCGGCAGCTACGTGCCGAATACCGCGGTAGCCCTGCGGCTGGCGCGCATCCTGGAGGTGAGCGTGGAGGAACTGTTCACCCTGGAAGCCGAGGAGCCGCGACCTGCCAAGTATCGTCAAGGCCGAAATGATCGGCGCGAGCGACCCGTTTGCCGGCAGCCCGGTGGAACTCTGCCGCGTGGGCAACCGCCTGCTGGGAGTTCCCGCCGTGCCCGCGCCCTGGCAACTGATTCCCGCCGATGCGTTGCTGGTGGACCCGGCCCGCTCCATGGTGCAACTGATTCACGAACAGACCGATGAAAATCGCCTGCTGATCGCCGGATGCGACCCCGCCACCAGCGTGCTGGCGCGGCACCTTCAGCGCGCGGGCGTCACCCTGGTCTCGGCGCCGGTCAACAGTTCCGCCGCGCTGCGCCTGCTGAAGCAGAAATCCACCCACGTGGCCGGCACACACCTGCGGGATGCCCGGGAGATCCCGCAACGCGGTGTCAACGTGTTCGCCTTCGCCGTGTGGGAGGAAGGCATCGTGGTGGCGCGCGGGAATCCGCACCAGGTCCGCACGGTGGCGGACCTCGCGCAGCCCGGCGTCCGCCTGATCAATCGCGAAAAAGGCTCGGGAAGCCGCCAGTTGCTGGACGGCCTTCTGCGCGATGCGGGTATGACCGCCGCCAACGTCGCCGGTTACGACGGCGCTTCCGCCCCGGGACATCTTGCCGCCGCGTGGCGCGTTTATAGTGGATTGGCCGATTGCTGCATCGCCACCCGCTCCGCCGCCCGCGCCTTCGGACTCGACTTTCTGCCGCTCACCAGCGAACGTTACGACCTGGTGATCCGACAGGAGAATCTGCAACTCGCCAGTGTGGAGCGCCTGCTCAATGTGCTCACGCAGGCCGCGTTCCGCCGTGAACTGGATGCCCTTTGCGGCTACGACACCCGCCAAACTGGACGCCGCATCACGTAAGACGATACAATCGAAACAGCCAACCACACCTCGCGGAGAGGTGGCAGAGTGGTCGATCGCACCCGCCTCGAAAGCGGGCTTACCTTTACGGGTAACGGGAGTTCGAATCTCCCCCTCTCCGCCAGATAATCGAAACAATGCGCCACTCATTGCCCGCCGGCGCGTCGACGCATGAACTCAACGACAAGAAATCGTTGTGTCTGCGGATATTTTCCTATATCCAGTTGGATATAATTGAACTGTCCGTCCGGTACGCTTTCTTGGCGATTCGCTGAAATGCCTGCGAGATTTTCCCGACGACGCGCGGCAAGACGCGGGTTATCGCGAGGCGTCAGGAGGCAGTCTATGTTCTCCACGCGTTCCAGAAAGAACACACGGCAACGCCGAAGAAGGATCTGGCAATCGCGAAACAACGCTTTGGGCAACTGTCGGGAGGCAGGACATGAAGAAAATGGAGAGCTACGCAGTGTTTGGGATGCACTCGCAGACACGAAGGAGCAAGCTGCAAATCTGAGAGCGCGTGCCGAACTGATGCAGAAGATCGCGGCACGCTTGAAACAGCACGCTTGGACACAGGCCGAGGCAGCGAGCCGTTGCGGCGTGACCCAGCCTCGGATCAATGTATCTGCTCCGCGGCCGGGTTTCCCGCTTCTCACTCGACGCGCTGGTCAATATCGCGACGGCGCTCGGCTGCCGCGTGCGCTTCGATCTCGAAGCCGCCTGAGTTTGGCTTCTTCTCGGAAGCGCTTCGCCGGTACATCCGGATTCGCCGAAGACTCTACCGTTCGCCACCCAATTTCCGGCTAAACTACCTGCGAATCTGCAGGAATCTGGTGCAGCTCATCGCTGACGCGGTCTCAATTGCCCCTGATAAGGTACTCCAGAGACTTCCTTCCCGGATGGGTTGAACTTCTAGCCGCTGCCCAACGCCTTTCCTGACCGCTACTTCGGATGCGGAATGATGTTCACGATCAGATACCCATCATTCTGGATGAGGAAATAAAAGCGCCAATCTTTGTTGACGCGCGCCTGCCACAGTCCCCGGCTCTCGTCGTATTTCTTGGCACGGAGCGATGGATGGTGGAGATTCTGGAGCAGCAGCAAAGACTGCTTGTCGAAGGCGCGCTGGACCTGTTGGGATGCCTTGGCGTAGTTCCGTTCGAAGTGGGGAGTGCGGAGAAGCTTCATCACGCCGGGCGTTTGGTCTTCTTGCGATCAACTTCGTGGCTTTAGCGTGGAGCGATGCGATGAATTCTTTGTGGGTAGCAAAAGGACCCGGACCCGGCCAGCCTCGACGTCAGCCAGGCCCTCAGCGAGCTGAGCATCGACGATACGGCGCTGCTCTGGCGTGTACTCGTCGTCCGCTGAGGGCACTTTGGGATAGATGCTGATCACGCCACCGGAAACCTTGAATTCGATCTTCTGGCCGCTCTTAAGCCCTGGCCTTCCGGCGCACGGACGGAGGGACCCTAGGGGCGTTCATCCTTGCACCGTGGGTCACGTCACGGCGTATTACGTCTCGACAACGATGATCTGCGGGCGTTCCGGTTGTTGAGCGCCGACAGCGGGAGGTAAATTGCGCGCTCAAGCCTGCCCGCGAAAGCAACGGTACTGGTTCTGGGCCCGCGCTGGATCTAAGCAGAAGCTGGCCGGGAACAGGCGCCATACCTTCCGGCGCCTCTGCGAGCTTGCCGGCGTGAAACGTGAGAACCCCCTTCGCTTCGGCGACACCGTCGCTGTAGATTTGCAGCTCGAAAGCCTGCCGATGGAGCCCGTTGCGATCCTGTTGGGCAATTAGTCCTGAAGATTAATTATGCGCCGCGGGTCCACGGCCCGCCAGACGCAGTTCGAAGCCGACTTGGCGCGCGCCTGGGCTGCGGACCCCATTCTCTAACCGACACAGCCGGTGCGCGTCCTGCGCATGCCAAAAGCGAACTAAGGTGTGTTAAGCTTACCCAAAGCTTTCTGCAATCCCAACAGTTGTTCTTCAGGCGGCGGTACTCACTACGGGCTTCGTTGAGTTTCTCTATAGCCTCATCAGTTTGGCCGCTCTTGATTAAGCTCTTAGCGTCGTCCATAGCGCGTTCGAATCGATCATCCCTACCGACAACATGATCGCGTACAACCCGTAGGCGCTAGTGGAACGCACGGACCCCGAGATTCTGGCTGATCGAGATTTTGTACCCGCGCAGTACGCGATACGGCGATTACTACACCGCTAAACTATTGACAATGAGCTTAACACTGGTGAGCCGGGCGGGACTCGAACCCGCAACCACCGCCTTAAAAGGGCGATGCTCTACCATTGAGCTACCGGCCCGCTGCTTGTTCGCTGGGGGACTTATCGTCCAGTTTACCAAACCTCCTCCGCCCTCCCTAATTCTTCGTGCGCCTCGTTATACTTGGTCCTTACGAACAGAATCGCAATGAACCGGCTCACCCGCCGTACTTTCTTCTCACCGTGCTGTCGATTGCCAGCGACGCTCGCCATCGGCACCGTGGGTTTCACCGTCATCGACGGCTACCCGCCCTTCGACGCCTTCTACATGACCCTCACCACCATGACCACCGTGGGGTACGGCGAAGTCCATCCGCTGTCGCACGCCGGCCGGGTCTTCAATTCCTTCCTGATCATCTTCGGCGTCAGCACCATCCTCGTCGCCATCGGCGCCATGACCCAAAGCATCATCGAACTCGAGTTCGGCGACGCCATCGGGCAGCGGCGGAATAAACGCATGATCGAAAAACTCAAGAATCACTTCATCATCTGCGGCTACGGACGCGTCGGTCGCGGCGCCGCCGCCGAACTGCAACATGCCGGCGTCCCCTTCGTCATTGTCGATATCAGCCCCGAGCGCGCCGAACGCGCCATGCTCGCCGGTATGCTCGCCGTAGCTGCCGATTCCACCCGCGACGAAACCCTCCACCAGGTGGGCATCGAACACGCCCGCGGCCTCGTCGCCGCCCTCGCCACCGACGCCGATAACCTGTTCGTTCTCCTCTCCGCCAAAGGACTCAATCCGCGCATCTACGTCTCCGCGCGCGCCGCCGAAGAGGGCGCCGAAGAGAAAATGCGCCGCGCCGGAGCCGATGCCGTTTTCGCCCCTTACACCATCACCGGCCATCGCCTGGCGCAATCCATGCTCCGCCCGCACGTGGTCCAGTTCCTCGATTTCACCACCAAGACCATCGGCGAAGATATCTCCCTCGAACAGGTGCGCGTCTCCGAATCCAGTCAGATGATTTCCAAAAGCCTGCGGGATATGCAATTGGGCCGCGACCTCGGCGTCATCGTCATGGCCATCCGCAACCGCGATGGCCACATGTTATTCAATCCGCCCGCCGATACCGCCGTTCGCGGCGGCGACCACTTGATCGTCATGGGCCGCCAGGAAAATCTGCGCACTCTCGAAGAACTGCTCGCGGGTACTGAGCGTACCAAATAGAGAACGCCGGTTTTGTCCGCGAGTTATAATTTGTACGGTTCCTCACGTGAAGCGACTGCGTCAGATCTTCGAATCCATCATTTATGCCGGACTCACGCCGCAGGATCCCCTCTATCTTTCCAACCGCACCACCGGCCAGCGAATCCGCTCGGCAGCCCTGATCGGGGTGCCCTGTCTGGTGGTCCTGGGTGGAGTCGCTCTGGCCGCCCTCGGTTACTTCAACAGGAGTTCCCGGTTGCCTCCACCTGCCAAACCCTTCTCCAACGCGGAAATTGCCGCCAAAATGCTGCCCGGGCTGAACAAGGATATCCGCATCGAGACCAACCAGGACGTTCAGGTGGTCGACGTGGTGGTCGGCCGCGGCCGCATTTCCGGTTCCGTCAAAAACACCACCGCACACTCCATCGAGGATGCCGAGGTGATCTTCGATCTCGCCGACGCCAGAGGCTCGGGCGTGGGCACCGTCAGTTGCAAGTTCAAGCAACTGGCGCCCGGCGTCAGCGACATCCTTTCAAAACCCCGTCGCCCAGACCGACGCCACCTACGCCATCGTGCGCGAAGTCCACTCTCAATAAGGCGGCGACTTCCCTGCCCCCGGGCGGCGCGAAGAACGACCGCGGCTCCAGGCTTGTAATCCGCCAGCTTTTGCCGCGCCTTTCCAACCGGCAGGTCAGTGTCTCGCTGCGTTGCACCGCGGCCTACGCTGGTGTCGTGCGCCACCAGGCTCATCAACCACTCCACTACAATTGTGCGCACCTCGTCGTCGCCGTCGTTCTGCACCAGGTCTACGGAGGATTCGATGTCCGCCGCACTGCTCCAGCGACAGCACGTTGTCCCTCAGTTGCGCGTATCCCGGCAGCGCCGGGTCGAACGCCTGCATGAATTTGTTGGTGTTGGCGGCCGGAACGTCGCCGCCATTGGCGGACGTGTCGGTGTCCGCTTCGGTCAGCCCCTGGGCCGCCGTCATCACCACTTGCCATGCCTGTTCCGCCTGCGGAGGCGCAAAGAAATCCTGCGGCGTAAACGAGACAATGCGCCACTTCCCCGCTTTCTTCGCCAGCTTGCATGTCACCTCCGCACGGCGATGCGTCGCCGCCGCCGCGCCATTCCGCTCGGTGATCTCGAGGCGCCAGTTCAATTGGACGGTGCGAGTCTGGTCGTCCCCTTCGTTCTTCCGCCACTCGATGGTGGATTCGGCGTCGTTGGTCTTCAGCAGCGTCTCCACCTGGGTTCGCAGTCTGCCGAAGCCCGGCATGGCCGGGTCGAACGCCTCAGTGAACGCCGCCGCTTTGCGGTCGGCCATCGCCGCCGCGGCCTTCTCGAACAGCGCGTGCACATCCAGCGCCGAATCGGCCCGCAGTCCCGCGGCCAGGCACACGGCAAGAATCGGCGCCACCGCCCTCGCACTCATACATCAGGTCCTGTAGCTGGCATTGATCCGGATGTAGCCTTCGGTCAGGTCGCAGGTCCAGAAGCGCGACCGGCCTTTGCCCTTGCCCCGCACGCTCACGCGGATCTCGCATTCCGGCGCGTCCAGTCCTGGCTTCAATTCCTCTTCGGAAAACGGCGCCGCCAGTCCCTGTTTACACACCAGCACGCCTTGCAGGTGAGTATGTCGGTCTTGCCGGGGTCAGAAGGCACGCCGGCGTTTCCGGCGGCGCAGAGGATGCGGCCCCAGTTGGGATCCGAGCCGGCCACCGCCGTCTTCACCAGCGGTGAATTGGCGATCGCGCGGGCCATGCGCCCCGCGGCTCCGCGCTCGCCGCGCCGGAACCTCAATGGTGATCAGCTTCCGCGCGCCCTCTCCGTCGCGCGCAATCGCCCGCGCCAGCGATTCCATCACCCCGGCGACCGCCTCTTCCACCTTCGCCATTTCCTTCGGGTCGGGCCGCACTCCGGAAGCCCCGTTGGCCAGCAGCGCCAGCGTATCGTTGGTGGAAGTGTCGCCGTCCACGCTCAGCCGGTTGTAACTCCGTTCCACGCCCCGCTTCAACATGCGCGCGCAGAGCCGGACCCGGAATCTGCGCGTCGGTCAGCACGAAACCCAGGGTGGTCGCCATCAGCGGCTGAATCATGCCGCTCCCCTTGGTCATGCCCGCCACCCGCACCGTGCCGCGCCGCAGCTTCACTTCGGCAAAGGCGGTCTTGGGAACCAGGTCCGTGGTCAGAATCGCGTTGGCCGCCTCGTCAAAAGCGTCGGTCCGCAGCTTGCTCACCAGCTCCGGCAGCGCACCGGTGATTTTTCGCGCGTCCAGTTCCACGCCGATCACACCCGTGGAAGCCGGCAGCACTTGCGCCACCGGCATCTGGAGCAGTTTCGCCGCGGCCTTGCAGGTGGCCAGCGCCACCGCGTCGCCGGTCCGCGTGGCGCAGTTGGCATTCCCCGCGTTCACCACGATCGCGCCCGCCAGGCCCTTGGAAAGCTTCAGATGGCGGCGGCTCAAGCGCACCGGCGCGGCCTGTACGCGGTTTTGCGTGAACACCGCCGCGGCATTGGCCGGCATGCCGGAAACAATCAGGGTCAAATCGTCCTTCGGCGCCTGCCGAATGCCGGCATAAGTGGTGGCGTAGGCGTATCCAAGCGGCAGTGTCACGCGTGAGTCTCTCCCAGAATTTCATTCTCGGTCAAATGCTGGCCGTTGGCGAAATCGCCCGCCGGAACGCGCTTTCGTCCCTCCATCTGCACTTCCACCAGTTCCAGCGCGCCGTGCCCGCATTGCACCGCCAGCGGGCGCACGCTGCGCACCGCGCCGGGCGACCCCCGGAGCCCGCGTCCGCAACCCGGCACTCGCCACACGTGCAGCGTCTGCCCGCGAAATGCGGTGTACGCTCCCGGCCACGGCTGCAGCCCGCGCACCCGGTTGTGAATCTCTCGCGCCGGCCGGCTCCAGTCGATGCGCGCCGTCTTCCTTTTTCAGCAGCGGCGCATAGGTGGCCTGCGGCAGTCGTCCTGCTTCTCTGCCACGATGCTGCCGTCCGCCAGACCTTCCAGCGTCCGCACCAGCAACCCGGCGCCCATCTCCGCCAGGCGGCAGCCCAACTCCACCGCGTTCTCCTCCGGCCCGATCTCCGTCTCCGCCTTCAGCAGCATGTCGCCGGTATCGAGCCCCGCGTCGATCCGCATCGTGGTGACCCCCGTACGCGTCTCGCCGTTGGCAATCGCCCATTGGATGGGACCGGCCCCGCGATACTTCGGCAGCAGCGACGCATGCACGTTGATAATGCCCAGCGGCGCCAGGTCGATCACGCTTTGCGGAATAATCTGGCCGTACCCCACCATCACCATGGCTTCCGGCGCCAGCGCGCGCAGATGCTCCACCGCTTCCGGACGCCGCACCCGCTCCGGCTGATACACCGGAATCCCCAGCCGCACCGCCGCCTCCTTCACCGGCGACGCCGCCAGTCTGCCGCCCCCGGCCGCGTGGACGGTCCGGCTGCGTCACCACTTCCACCACCTGGTGGCCGGCCGCTACCATCCGCTCCAGCGTGGGCACGGCAAACGCCGGCGTGCCGAGAAAGACCAGGCGCATGGCCCTATTCCCAATCCCCGGCGCGCTGCTTCTTTTTGATTTTTCGTTTCATCAGGTCGCGCTTCAGGGCGCTGATGTGGGTGATGTAGAGCTTGCCGTACAGGTGATCCGTCTCATGCTGCAGGGCGCGCGCCAGCAGATCCTCGCCGGTCTTTTCGAACTCCGCGCCTTTGGCATCCTGCGCGCGCACCGTCACGCGTTTGGCGCGTTTCACCTGCTCGCGGAAGCCCGGAATGCTCAGGCAGCCTTCCTCGCCCTCCTGCTTGCCTTCCACCTTCAGAATCTGCGGATTGATCAGCACCAGCTTCTCCTCCGGATTCTTCGCCGTTGGAGCAATCGATCACTGCAATCTTGCGCGAAAAGCCGATCTGCGTCGCCGCCAGACCCACGCCCTTCGCCGCGTACATGGATTCGAACATGTCCTCCAGAAACTGATGCAGTTCCGGCGTATCGAATTCCGTCACCGTCTCGGCCTCGCGCTCCAGCACCGGATCGCCGAATTTCACGATCGGATAAACCATAATCAAATCTTCAAACCGTCCGCTCAATATGCCTTCACCTGCTCCAGGTACCCGTCAAAATTCCGCCGCGTTTCCCCAAGCGAATCGCCGCCGAACTTTTCCAGAAAAGCCTCCGCCAGCACCAGCGCCACCATCGCCTCGCCAATCACTCCCGCCGCGGGAACCACCGCCACATCGCTGCGCTCGTAGGCGGCCAGCGCCGGCTCCCGCGTCTCCAGATCCACCGATTCCAGCGGACGCCGCAGCGTCGAGATCGGCTTCAGCAGCCCGCGCACCAGCACGTCCTGCCCGTTGGTGATGCCGCCCTCGAGGCCGCCCGCGCGATTGGCGCCGCGCGTGAAACGGCGCTCTTCCGGTCATAGTGAATCGTGTCCTGCACCTTCGACCCGAAACTGGCCGCCCCTTCCGCCGCGAATCCCACTTCCACGCCCTTTACCGCCTGCATCGAGACAATCGCCTGCGCCAGCCGGCCGTCCAGCCGCGTGTCCCAGGTGATGTGCGAGCCCAGCCCGGGCGGAACCCCGCGCGCCACCACTTCGAATACGCCGCCCACCGTGTCGCCGGTGCGGTATGCCTCGTCCACCACTTCTTTCATGCGCGCTTCCACGGCGGCGTCCACGCAGCCCAGCAGCACTTCCGGCTTCCGGCTCAGCGCGACCAGTTCTTCCCAATCCGCGGCGCGTTCCAGCCGCACCCTGCCCACCGCGATCACGTGGCTCAGCACCTGGATGCCGAACTCCCCAAGCAGCGCCTTGGCCAGCGCGCCCACCGCCACCCGCGCCGTGGTCTCGCGGGCGCTGGCGCGTTCCAGGATATACCGTGCATCGTGAAAATTGTACTTGATCGCGCCCGCCAGATCGGCATGGCCGGGCCGCGGACGGGTCACCGGCTTGCGCTTGTCTTCGCCGCCGTCGATATCCTCCACCGGCAGAGCTTCGGTCCAGTTCTGCCAGTCCTTATTGCGGATCAGCATGGCGATGGGCGACCCGATGGTCTGCGAATGGCGCACTCCCGCGACGATTTCCGCGCGGTCCGTCTCGATCTTCATGCGCCCGCCGCGGCCGTAGCCCTGCTGGCGCCGCCATAGCTCGCGGTCGATGGCTTCTAGCGAAATGGGTATGCCGGCCGGGAGTCCGGTGAGCGTCGCCACCAGGCACTCGCCGTGCGACTCTCCGGCGGTCTCGAATCGTAACATTTAGATAGGAAAGTTTTATCGTAGCAGATGGGAACAACTGGTTGTGTTTGTTCGTATTAGGATGGTGAGAGAAAGGCAGGTTGCGGCGTGGTGAAGTTCCTTCTTTGGTGCATTTTGTTATTTTTCTGCTGGCCCCTGGCGCTGATCGCCCTGGTGCTCTACCCCATCGTATGGCTCCTCCTGCTGCCATTCCGGGTCGTCGGAATCGCGGTGGAGGGCGCCTTGGGCCTGGTTTGGGCTCTGGTCACGCTCCCCGCCCGGCTGCTCCGCGCCCTCTGAACAGTTTGTTTGTTCTTTCACCCGCTAGACTGCCCGGCGGCCGGAAATCAACTGGATCAGCAGCACGGCAACCGCGACTACCAGCAGAATGTGGATAAACCCGCCCATCGTATA
This sequence comes from uncultured Solibacteraceae bacterium, assembly GCA_963748795.1. Taxonomy (GTDB): domain Bacteria; phylum Acidobacteriota; class Terriglobia; order Bryobacterales; family Bryobacteraceae; genus Sulfopaludibacter. The sequence goes on along the minus strand of CAVVLD010000073.1, from coordinate 4,285 downwards.
GGACGTCACCAGCCCCAGCAGCCATAGCACCAGCAAAATCACGAAAATCGTCCAAAGCATCTTCTGCCTCCGCGAGGGATAAAGGCAGATGGCATACCAGTGGGCTCCAAAACACAAAGAGCCGCGCGCAGTGGCTGGCTGCGCGCGGCTCCGGAAGGGTCCTCGCAGGAAAAAGATCGTGCCGGCGACTTAACTGCGCAGCCGGAATTCGACTGGCGCCGGAATCGTGGGATGCTGCAATCCGCGGCCCTGAGTGCGGAACTCGTACCGTTCGATGGCCACCGCCGCGCCCACGCTCGTTGCTGCGTACCACGCAGCCGTAAATCATCAGTTTCATGGGGCAGGAATCGTTCAGAAGCACCGGCCAGTTCATGGAAAGTTCCACCGGCATGCCCGTGGTCAGCATGTTTTCGGTGCTGAACCAAACCCCGCCGCTCGAAATATTCTGGGTCTTGCCAACGCCGGTTTCGGCAATGCGCTGGCCGTAGAGCATCTTGTAACGCACTTCCTGTTCAATCTGGAAGCGCCGCTTTGTGCGCCTCTCCCGGTCACTGCTGGTCATCGCATGGTCTACCTGCATCTCGATCACTTGCGCACCACCTTCCTAAGCGTATGATTACAATCGGGCTAGGGGCTGCTCAATATCTCTTTGGTTATTTGGGCGCCGTTATCCGCGTTTCTGCCCCTACCCCCGGCCAGCCAACCAAGCCACGCCGTATCAGCCAGATACGGGGGTTGACAAAGTTAATATTTACCCCTCGGAAGGCCTCCGGCGCGGTCAAAAAGGTGCCGCCGGAGTGAAATTATTTGCGTCCCCAGCGGACCGGCAGGGCCCTGCTGAAAAAAAGTACAAAATAATACTGGACAAGAAGGTCTTAAATTGCTACTATCGGATCAACACAGACAGCATCCCTGGCGGCGAGTCCCCTCCCGCCGCCAACCCCTCTGAGTGCAGGCCCCGAGTTACCCAGCTCGGGGCCTTTTACTTTTTCCGGAGCAACCCGGTTCCGCTTCCCGCACAAATAAATTTTAGAAAATACTAGACAACAGGTCCTGAAACTGTTAATATCAAATACAACACAGACAGCATCCCTGGCGGCGAGTCCCCTCCCGCCGCCAACTCTCTGAGTGCAGGCCCCGAGATACCCAGCTCGGGGCCACAACTTTTTTAGGCCCTTCCCCTTCCGTGGTGTAATAGTGGCGGGAAATATGACTGGCCTCAACCGCGCCTTGGCGTTGACCGTTTTCCTGGCACCCGCCTTCGCTCAAAACACTTCCCGTACCACCGTGACCCTTTCAGTCCACCTGGTGATGCCCTGCTCCAGCGCCGCTACCGTAAAGGTCAAAACAGCCGCCGGTACCCGCTGTCTCGACCCTAAACCCTTCCTTACCCAACAGGATGTCGAGTCCGCCGAGCTCCAAAAGAACTCCAAAGGCAACCCCATCATTTTTGTGACTTTCCACAACGATGCCGCCATGCGGGAATTGCAGATTACCCGCAAAAATATCGGCAACCCGGTGGCAATTGTGTTGAATGGGCGAGTAGTCTCGGCGCCGGTGGTAGCGGCTGCGTCCCGCTTCCTCTACCTCGCGGCGGACTTCAAACCGGATGAGGCCGCCACCCTTGCCGCCGCCCTGAACCGCCAGGCCCGCAACCGTTAGCGCCGGACTCTAACGAACCGCAGACCCGCCGCAGCAGCAGCACTGAACCGGCAACCCGGTGGCATTGTGAACGGGCCTCCCGCTTCCTCTACCTCGCGTCGGACTTCAAACCGGATGAGGCCGCCACCCTTGCCGCCGCCCTGAACCGCCAGGCCCGCAACCGGTAGCGCCGGACTCTAACGAACCGGCCGCCGCCGCCGCGCCCAAGCAGCACCGAACCGGCACCCGGTGGCAATTGTGTTAACGGGCCTCCGCTTCCTCTATCTCGCGGCGGACTTCAAACCGAATGAGGCCGCCACCCTTGCCGCCGCCCTGAACCGCCAGGCCCGCAACCGTTAGCGCCGGACTCTAACGAACCGGGCGCCGCCGCCGGCGCATTCCCACCAGGCCCGCCGCCAGCAGCAGCACCGAACCGGCAACCCGGTGACAATTGTGTTGAATGGGCATCCGCTTCCTCTACCTCGCGGCGGACTTCAAACCGGATCAGGCCGCCACCCTTGCCGCCGCCCTGAACCGCCAGGCCCGCAACCGGTAGCGCTGGACTCTAACGAACCGGCCGCCGTCGCCGGCGCATTCCCACCAGGCCCGCCGCCAGCAGCAGCACCGAACCGATCAGGATTTCGGTCGTCGGTTCGGGAGAGGTAGACAGGTCCGCCACTCGGAAAGTGGGCGTTCCAGTGAAGAGCTGCGGACTCTCCGTACTCGACCAGCCCGTCAGATCGATGTTGAAATGACCCACTACGTCACATCCCTTGGTGTCCTGCTGTTCCGGACTCGTGGGAGTGGGTAGACAACCGGGAAGTAGCGGCGGAATCCCTTGCATCTTGTCCACCAGTGAGTCGGTCGGATCCCCGTCCCAGGGGTTTACCCCGGAAAAACCGATCGCCAGGCTCCCGTTGCCCGAGGTGTAAGTGAAGCCGCAGGTCAGGAAATACCCGCTCTCGCAATGGAACGATCCGGCGGTGCCGCAATCGAGCGAGCCCACCCCGTTGCTGCAAGTGAGACCGGCGTTCATCGTAACGTCAAATGTCAGGGCGGTGATGATCTCCGAGAATGGGTTGTAATAATCGGTCGGCTGGTTCTGCGCGAAATTCGTCCCCTTCTCCAGCGGCATGCTGGCGGCTCCAGGGTCGAGGGCAATATCCGGGTCACCGGGAATTACACTGGCCGCGCCTGCAACTGTGAACGTCACTAACAGTGCGATTCCTGACAACAGGCGACCGACCGGCATTCCGAGCCCTCCCAGGCGCATCTTCAACACTGTAAACCACTGGCTGGACACGGCACAATGGTACCTTGGCGCTTTAGTCCTAGGAAAAACGAACCATTACTTCTGAGGCTGCGCGGCAATCTCTTGCTGCAGTCGCGCGTATTCAGGCGCTTTCCTAACGTTGGCCAGTTCCGGGTCGCTGTTAGCTTCCTGGAGGGAGAAGCCGTTCCGCAAAGCGTCGCCGAGCATCTTCAGGGCGTCCGACGTGTGGCCGGCTATGGCGTCGATGGTAGCTTCCTTGTACATCAGGGCATTGGCCTTCGGATCGATAGCGCGGGCTCTCTGGATGAAGTCCAGGGCACGCTGCGTGTCGCCCTTCTTAGCGTAATAGATGGCCAGATTCCCGATCGTCGCCGCATCCTGCGGATTCACCTGGTAGCTGGCAAAGGCGATTTTGATTGCCTCATCGTAGGCCGCCATGGCCTTGTCCCGCTGATTGTTGGCACGATAGGCGTCCGCCAGGTTGCCGCGGTAGATCGCCTCTTTGGGCGCCATCTTCACGGCCTGCTGGAACTCCGTCTGCGCCTCGCCGTACTTTCCGGCGTGGTAATACGCAAATCCCACGTTGGAAACGGCCTGTGCCGAAGGCTGCAGATCGTTGGCCTTCTGCAACAGCGGGATGGCTTCGTCGAATTTGCCTTGCCGCAACAGAACCGCACCCTTGAAAGCATACCCGCTGGGGCGATTCGGCTCCAGGCCGATCACCTGGTTGAACTGGGCGAGAGCCTCGTCGTTGCGCCCCAACTGAAAGTACGCGTAGCCTAACTGGTTGAAATTGTTCCAGTAGTACGGATTCACCCGGGTTGCTTCAGTCAACGTATCGATCGCCTCTTTGGCCTTGCCCGCCTGCAAATAAGCCCTGCCCAGATTGCGCAGCGCCTCGTCGGAGTGCGGCGCCATCTTCTGCGCCAGTTGCAGTTCACCCAGCGACTCTTCGGTGCGGCCGCGGTACAGATCAATCGCTCCCATGGCCACATGCGCCTCCAGCAGTTCCGGGTTCAGTAATTTGGCCCGTTCCGCCGCGGCGTCGGCCTGGTCGAGATACTTGGTGTCCTTGGTTTGAACGTACAAACGAATGTCGCTATCGGCGATACCTGAAAACGCCAGCGCAAAACGCGGATCGGCAGCGGTAGCCTGCTGAAAGAGTTGTAGCGCGTTCTGAAAACTGGCGACGGTCTGCTGGCCCTTCAACAGGTCCCGCCCGCGCAGATAGGTTTCATAGGCATCCACCTTTTCGGTGGGCCGCATGGTTCGCGCCTGGTCGTCGCTGCTCAGTTTGATGGTGAGCGCATTGGTCAGGCCGCCAAAAACTTCATCCTCCAGCGAGAGCAGGTCTTTGCGCTTCCCGTTGAA
>CAVVLD010000072.1:0-59567 GCA_963748795.1 uncultured Solibacteraceae bacterium | reverse complement strand
ACATCCACGCCGAAGGCTACCCGGCCGGCGAGATGAAGCACGGTCCCAATGCCCTGATCGACGAGAAACTTCCGGTGGTGGTGCTGGTCACGCATGACCAGTCCAGCGATGAGAGCCGCGTGCTTTACGAAAAGACTCTGTCGAACATCCAGGAGGTGAAGGCGCGCGAAGGCATCGTAATCGCCGTGGCCACCCAGGGCGACGAGACGGTCCACAAGGTGGCCAACCACGTCATCGAGATTCCGTCGACGCTGGAAGTACTGGGGCCGCTGCTGGAGATCGTACCGCTGCAACTGCTGGCGTACCATATCTCGGTGCGCCGCGGCTGCGACGTGGATCAGCCGCGCAACCTGGCCAAGAGCGTGACGGTTGAATAGCCTGGGGCTGCGACAGATTACGCACCGCCTGCTGGTGTCCACGAACGGACAAGGACTCTACGACATCACCGGACAGGTGGCCCAGTGGCTCTCCGGCTGCGGCGTGCACACCGGCCTGTTGACGGTTTTCGTGCAGCACACCTCGGCGTCGCTGACCATTCAGGAGAATGCCGATCCGGACGTGGTGTACGATCTCAACGAGTTTTTCCGGCGGCTCGTTTCCGAGGACTCGCGCCTGTACCGTCACACCATCGAGGGGCCGGATGACATGCCGGCGCATATCCGCGCGGCTCTGACCCTGACACAGATCTCCATTCCGGTGGAAGAGGGGTGTCTGGCGCTCGGAACATGGCAGGGTATTTACGTTTTCGAGCACCGGGCGGCGCGCCATCGCCGCAGCGTTGTGCTTCATCTGCTGGGCGAATAGTGACACAATGAAACCTCGGGAGGCTACTCATGAGTACTCATGCATCGGTCCGCCATTCTGGCGGTGTTGCGATTGTCGACGTGTCCGGACCCATCACATTGGGGGAGGGCTGCGGGCTGATTCGCAGCACGATTAAGGATCTGGTAGCGAGCGGTCACAAAGATATTCTGGTCAATCTGCAGAATGTCGGTTACATCGATAGCGCCGGCTTGGGCGAATTGGTGGGCTCCTACGCAAGCATTTCCAACCTGGGCGGTCACATCAAACTGTTGCACGTGACAGGCAGGGTGAACGACCTGTTGCAGGTCACCAAGCTCTATACGGTTTTTATCACGTTTGCCGACGAAGGAGAGGCACTGCGGAGTTTCACGGCTGCTGCGAGCGCCTAGAGCGCTTACTAACGTGCGCGCCTCTGTAGATTCAGTGTCTTACAATCCGGACATTTTCCCCGGACTGCTAGGGTGATTTCCTGACACGGCTTGTTTCGGTGTAGAATTGGAGGATCTTCTCAGGCAAGCTCGCCTCTGGAGTTAAAGCGCTCTCCAACGTAGAAGGATTCGTATTTGCTGAAAACCGCGTCCGTCTTGTGCCTCATTACGCTCACATCCGGCGTGGTGTGTCTGGCCCAGGAGACTCCGGTTCCCGCGGCCGCAGGGCAGACGGAAACAGCCCCGGCGGCACCGGACGCGTCTACCCCACAGCCGGCTAAGCCGCACCATAAGTCGTTTCTGCAGCGGGCATTTAGCGTGGAAGCGGTAAGGGCTACCATTCCGGGCGCCGTCCTGCAGCAATTCCATGATTGGCCCGAGGAATGGGGCAAGCAGCGTCTCGGTTTCGAAAAACGGGTAGCGTCGCTCTACGGACAATTCGTGATCGGGGTGGCGATTGAAGACACCGTGAAGGCCATCCATCACGAGGACACGACTTACCACAGGCTGGGGCAAGGCAACTTCTTCCGCCGCACGGCGCATGTGATCACCGGTACGGTAACCGCGCGCAAGCCGAACGGCGACCGCACCATCGCATACTCCCTGCCGGCGAACGCCTACGGCAGTTGGGCTATCGCCACCCTGTGGAGCCCCCGCGAGTTCCGCAATGCGGAGTCGATCTTCGAATGGGGCAGCGCCGGTTTGGGAGTGAGCGCAGGCGCCAACCTGGCCAGAGAATTCTGGCCGGATATCAAAAAGGTTTTCCGGAAAAAAAAGAAGACCACGACGTAAGGCGCTCTAGCCTTCGTACGGGAACCGGTTGATGGAGCGGATGCATTCGGCCAGCGCGTCCAGCAGCGTCTTTCCCCAACCCACGGGCTTGAAGGGGGCCGTGTTCTGATTGATTTCCTTGTCCGCCTGCGCGAAAAAGTGCATGGTGGGCTCTTTGGGTGTCACGTATTCTTTGACGGTGATGCGAAATTCGATTTCGCCCGATGCCTGCTGCTTCTTCACCGAGAAAAAATGCAATAACGCCAACTCCTGCGCCGGACTGGTCTGCGCGAACCCCCACTCTTTCATGAACGCTCCTCGGTACATTGTATACGCGGCCCAGCCACGCGCGATACCGCGTTCACCAGTTTGCGATATGGAATCTCCTGGAAGTTATCGAACGGCAGCCACTCTCCATCGCGCCAACTGGAGTAATACCAGCGAGCCAGCAGAGCCAGATATTCCTGGCGCTCGCGCGCTGTGAGTTTGCGTGGGCTGACGGCGGCGAAGGTCTCGCGGAGTTTGCGATCGAGCGACACCGGTTTGCCTTCGTGAATTTCAAAATCGAAGCGCTGCGGCTGCTGCCAGTTGCCCTCGCGGAGGAACCACATCTCCACGGCGTTCCGCTCCAGCGAACGAGTCACCACGACGCCGTTGAGGCGGTCCACGTCGCGAGCCAGTTCATCGCGCAGTTTCAGGACCTCCTGCACTTTCTCGTAGCGCTTATGCTGGCGGGCGGCATCTTCAAAGCGCATCTCTTCGCTCAGGCGGTCGCGGGAATGCTCGATGGCCACCAGCAGCGAGCGCCCGTCGGTGTGCAGGAACTCCACCACGCGCGAGACTTCACCGGCATATTCGGCCGGACCCACGACCTGCTGGCAGGGGCGGAGACACATGCCCATCTCGCCGTAGATGCATCCGGGATGGGCCGGCGAAGGCGCCAGGTCTTCCTGGCAGCGCCGCATCTGGAACAGATCGAGGAAACCGGCTTCGAACTTTTCCGCGGACGCGCGCGAACGGAACGGTCCCACATACAGCGCCCGCGGTGCGCGCGAGGTGGGTGGTGATCTGGCTGCGCGGAAATTCGTTGCCGAGGACGATCTTGACGTACGGCGGCATGCGCAGCTTCAGCAGGTCCAGGTACTTTTCGGGAAAATGGCGGCGCGTCAGTTCGTACAGCAGGATATTGGATTCGAAGGCCGAGCCGGTCAGCCGGTACTCGATGCGTTTCACCGTGTGGCGCAGATTGAGAAGGCGCGACGGCTTCTCGCGTTCCTTCAGGAGGCGGAGCAGGCGGCGGCGGAGCAGCGTAGTCCTGGAAATGTACGGGTCGCCCGCGGCGGGCCAAAGGACGAAGACAGCGGGATTGTTGGGCAGCGCCTCCAGCGCCGCATCCAGCAGCGACAGGTCGGGGCCGGCTTCGATCGCGGTCATCACTGGTACAGCCGCAGATACTGCTCGCGGCCCACGGGCGCGACCCTGGCGACGCCCAGGTTAGCGAGCACGTGCTCGCGTTGGCCCATGCCCACCAGCGCCACCGCGATTCCCGGCGTGGACCGGGTGAACTGGATGGCGCGCTGCGCATCGCTCGCAAGACCCGGCAGCAGTTGCTGAACCGTCTCCGGCATGTTGGCGAGGATGCGGGTCTGGAGAAGCGTGGCGCTGGCGACCACGGCAATGCCCGAGGCGCGCGGCGGCCTGCAGCAGGCTCTCCGGGCGATCCAGATAGGCTTCCACCATTCCCAGGTTGAACGGCAGTTGGATGAACCGGAAATGGTGGCCGGGGCCGCCTTCTTCGGCGGCAATCGCGGCGAGGCGCGGCAGGCTGAGCGCGTCTTTCTTGCGAAAGCCCTCCCAGGTGGCGGCGCCGTACCAGCGAATCCGGCCCTGGTCCACCTGGCGTTCGAGTTCGGCGAAGGCGCGACGGATGCAGTCTTCAAACTCCGCCGGGGTACGGAAGCCGAGCTGGGTTTCGGGGTTGTGCAGGTAGAAGACGTCGATGGTGTCCACGCCCAGATTGGCGCGGCTGCGGTCGATCTGATCGGCCAGAAACCCGGGCGAGAGGGAGTGCATACCGCCCACTACGTCGCCGGGCGGAAGAGATTCGGGGATGGCGCCGGGAGTCAGAAATCCGGCTTTGGTACAAACGACAATTTCATCGCGCTGGAGGCGCCCGAGGGCCGCGCCGATGCACCGTTCGGATCGCTGGCGGCGATAGTTGATGGCGCAATCGAAGAAGTTGATGCCGTTTTCACCGGCGGCAATCAGGGCGTCGGTGTAGGCCCGGTCGGTCGCGTCATCGGCCTCGCCGAGATAGGTGCCGATACCCAGGCTGGAGACGTGCAGCCCGTCGAGGGAACGAAAGAACGCGGCGTCGCGGAACTCCGGGAAGCGTTCGATGTATCGCGCCGTGCCCTCAACTGTGGCGTACATGCGTGACTGGTTTTACTCCGAGACGGCCTTGCTATCGATCAGCTTGCGAATGGCGGCGATGCATTCGGCGACGGGCTGGGCCCCCTGGTCGCCATGCTTGCGATTGCGCACCGCCACCTGGCCGTTCTGCTGTTCGCGATCGCCGACCACCAGCATGTACGGAATTTTCTGCAATTGGGCCTCGCGAATTTTCAGGTTCACTTTTTCGTTGCGTTCATCCACCGTGGCGCGGATGCCGGCGGCGTCGAGCTGCTTCTGGACGCTGCGCGCGAACTCGATCTGGCGGTCGGTGATGGGCAGCACGATGGCCTGCACGGGCGCGAGCCACACCGGGAACGCGCCGGCATAGTGCTCGATCAGGATGCCGAAGAAGCGCTCGATGGAGCCGTACAGGGCGCGGTGCACCATGAGCGGCTGGTGCTTGTGGCCGTCTTCGCCGACATACTCCAACTGGAAGCGGCGCGGCAAGGTGAAATCGAACTGCACGGTGGAAAGCTGCCACGGACGCCCGATGGCATCCACCAGCTTCACGTCGATCTTCGGGCCGTAGAACGCGGCTTCGTCCGGGACCACTTTGGCCTTTACGTTCAACCGTTCGCAGGCATGGCGCAGGGCATCTTCACCCATTTTCCACTGCTCCGGCGTGCCGTCGTATTTGCCGCTGGCGCCGCCGTCCCAGGTGGAAAGCTCGGCCGAGTACTTGTCGAAGCCGTAAGTGGTCAGGGTATCCACGGCGAACTGCAGGCAGTCCACCACTTCGTTTTCGATCTGCTCGGGCGTGCAGAAGATATGGGCGTCGTCCTGCGTGAAGCCGCGCACGCGGAACAGTCCGTTGAGAACTCCCGACCGCTCATAGCGATAGACCGTGCCCAACTCGCCGAGGCGCACAGGCAGCTCCCGGTAGCTGTGCTGCTTATCCGCATAAATAAGGATATGGAACGGGCAGTTCATGGGCTTGAGCTGGTATTCGGCGTCATCCAGCTCCATGCGGGAGAACATATTCTGGACATAGAAGCCGGCGTGTCCGCTGGTCTTCCAGAGATCGAAGCGCGCCACATGCGGGGTGTAGACCAGGGAGTATCCGCGCTTCAGATATTCGTCGCGCATCCAGTCTTCGAGCTGCTTGCGGATGATTCCGCCCTTGGGATGGAAGAAGATGAGGCCCGGGCCGGCCAGTTCCTGAATGCTGAACAGGTCCAGCTCTTTGCCCAGTTTGCGGTGGTCGCGCTTCTTGGCCTCTTCCAATTGCTTGAGGTAATCGTCCAGGTCCTTCTGGCTGAAGAAGGCGGTGCCGTAGATGCGCTGGAGCTGCTTGTTATGCTCGTCGCCCTTCCAGTACGCGCCGGCGATGGAAAGCAGCTTGAAAGCCTTGATCTTGGAAGTGTTCGGCAAGTGCGGGCCGCGGCAGAAATCGATGAACTGCGGTCCCAGGGTGTACTCGGTGAAGATTTCGCCGGCGCGCTCTTCGATCAGCTCGCACTTCATCCAGGCTTCGGAGTACTTTTTGAGTCCTTCTTCCTTGCGGGTGTAAACGCGCTCGTAGGGCAGGTTGCGGGCCTGGATCTCGCGCATCTTCTTTTCGATCTTCTCCAGATCGTCGGGGGTAAATGGGGTGGGGCGGTCGAAATCGTAATAAAAGCCGTTCTCGATGGGAGGGCCGATTCCCAGTTTGGTCTCGGGATACAGTTCCAGGACGGCGGCTGCCAGGAGGTGGGCAGTGGAGTGGCGGTAGACCTCGAGGGTTTCCGGGTCTTTATTGGTCAGCAGTTGCAGGCTGGCGTCTTTTTCCAGCGGGCGGGTCAAATCGAACAGTTCCCCGTTCACTTTGGCAACAATCGCCGCATCGGCCAGACGAGGGCTGATCGACTGCGCGATTTCCAGAGGGCTGGTCCCTTCCGCAACGGACTTCTTGCTGCCGTCGGGCAGGGTGATCTCGATGTTTTGCATAGGGAAATTTCAGCGTAACACGGTCCAGGGCTCGGGGATTGGTCTGGAAGGCTGCGCTATGATGGAAGCACAGTATCATGACCGTTTCCAGCCAAGCCAACGTCGAGGAGAGTACGCTGGTCGCGCAAGCCCGGGACGGGAATACCCGCGCCTTTGGGGAACTGGTGCGACGGTACGAAAGCAAGATTTTTCGACTGGCGCAGCACATCACCCAGAATCGGGAGGATGCCGAAGATGTTCTGCAAGAGACCTTCATGAAGGCCTATGAGCACCTGGATCAGTTTCAGGGCAACTCGAAATTCTACACCTGGATTGTGCGAATTGCGGTGAACCAGGCGCTTATGAAGCTGCGGAGGCGCAAGACCGATAAGTCCGTTTCCCTCGACGAGACTATCGATACCGGCGAAGATACCATTGTCCGCGAGATCGCTGCCTGGGATGAGAATCCGGAACAGAAGTTTTCGCGGGAAGAACTGGGCGGAGTCCTCGATACGGCAATCCAGAGCCTGGAACCCTTGTATCGCTCCGTCTTCGTGCTAAGGGACATGGAAGAGCTATCGACAGAAGAAACGGCGGAGGCGTTGAACCTCTCCGTTCCTGCCGTGAAAAGCAGGCTGTTGCGGGCGCGCTTGCAGTTGCGCGAGAAGCTCACCCGCTATTTTAAGCGCAAGGGAGACGACGCCTTTGCTTACCTGTAAGGACTTTCTGCGTGAGCTGAGCGATTACCTCGATGAGTCGCTCGACAAGGAAATCCGGGCCAAGCTGGAAAAGCATATTGCCGAGTGCCCCAACTGTTGGGTAATCGCCGATACCACCAGAAAGACCATCAAAATCTACAAGGGGATGGATGCCTATCCCGTCCCCGTGGATGTCCAGTCGCGGCTGATGGCGGCACTGGAAAAAAAGATGGCTGCCAAGAAGTAGCTATTTGATGCCCAGAGTGACGCCGGACTGGCTGCTTCTGGCAGAGCCCAGAGACCCGATCGAGACTACAATCGGCACAGTTTGTCCCCACTTTCGCGCTCGGCGTCACCACCGCGTTAATCTGCACCAGACCAGCCACGGCCAGATAGGCCGCGCCGGCGTAGGTGACTACACAAGGCTGTCCTCCGATTTCGACTCGCACGGTATTGCTATCGGCAACCGGATTGGGAGCGCTGGTGAGGGGGATTACGTCTCCGGTAAGTGGGCTGTCATCGGAAAGGATACCGAGGCCGGTGACGTAGATCGCAATCGTGTTGCCTCGCGGTTCGGCGTTCTTCGTGGAATTCACAGAAGTCACTGTGCCGGTAGCGTCGTAGTTGATGATCGCGCCCTGCCCCTGTCCCAAGCCGCCAAACGTGAACATGCCGGGATTCTCGGCGACGATGGTCACACCGAACGGGAATGGCCGTGGTGGAGCCGCCGTTGATGACCGAGATGGATGCCTGCTGGCTCGGAAGACCCAGCACCTCAGCCACTTCTTTCGGCACGATAGCGTTGATCTGATTCATGGAGGTCATCAGAATCGGCGCCGCACGGGAGACGGTATTGCCTCTGGCATCCGCGTAACTGAAAATCACCGTGATGTCACCCCAGGTAGTGCCATAGGTCAGACAGTTGGTAGTGCCGTCTGTCACGCCGGGACAGCTCGTACCGAGGGGTTGCGCGGTGCTGGCCGTGGAGGGGCCGAGGTTCTGCCCGAAGATGGAGATGATTTCCCGGGGCGCCACAGCCGGCGGGGCTGCCGCCGGCCGAGACGACGGGATCCGGTCCACCTCCTGCCCACACCGATGCCTGCTGATAACTCGCCGCGTTGACTACCCCCGAGATACTCGGTTGCGTGGGGTCCAGGGAGACGAAGGGCGCCGTTACCGATGGCAGACCTGGATTGGTGGCCGGTGCCGGATTGGCTATTTTCAAGAACCAGTCCACCGGCAAACCACCGCTCTGCGGCACCGTGAAATAGGCCTGATTCACCGTGACCTGCAGCAACTGCCTGCTCAAATAGGTGGGTTGCGGCAAAGCGATCACCGCTCCGACCGGAGCGTCGGGCGTTCCCTGCTGCAGGCTGACCGCGGTAGTAGTAAAGAAGTTGTCGCCCACCAGCGTAAACACAAAACTCCCGGTCACGGTGGTCCCGGCCAGCACGGCATTGACCGCGGTCGGAAAAACCGAAGTGATCGAAGGGTGCGCCCGCGGCAATATTGAGCGTGACCGGAACGGTAAAACTGCCATTCACAGCGCTCTGCGCGGCCGCAATGGTGACGGTTCCGCTATAGGGACTTCCCGCGGGATCTAGCGTGCTGATGGCGATGGAGTCCAAGGTGACCGTGATGCCCACGAACGAACCTGTTAAAGCCGAACTGCTGGCCGTAGTGCCAGGCCAGACCGTTTCCGCCGCTTGCCGCAACGCGCAGCCAGACGGGCGTAGTCGCGCCTCCGCCTGAGCCTTTCGCCGTGACATTCGCTACGGTTACGGTGAACGGAATCATGTCTCCGGTGGATGAGACATTGATCACCTCGGAGGGCGGCGTAGGCGCAAGGTCGGACGTAGTGAAGGAAAAGCCGAGACTGTTGATCTGGTTGCCGGACGCATCCGTCGGAAACCAGGGGGATGTGATGGCGAGCTTGGATGGCGGGTTGGATATGGAAAGCGTCACATTCACAATCACCGGATTGAATGGCGCGGTCGTGGTAGTGACAGTGAAGAATCCGGCGTAGCTGCCCGCCGTGAGCGTGCTGGGATTAGCCGTCACGGTCAGCGTCAACGGCGATTTCCCTGTTGTGGGCGAGACGCTCAACCATCCGCAGCCGGTATTGGAGGGGCCCAGACTACAAATGTTGGCCCCGTTGTAGCTCATCTCGAACATTGCGACCACAACATTGTTGACCGTCAGGACCTGGCTGGCATTTGCCGCCGGCAGGGTCACAACCACCTTTTGCTGCTGAATCAACGGGGTAGCCCCCATCTGATAGTTGAAGTTGACCGCCGACGGCGCAATGGTAGGCGTCTGAGCCTGCGCCGACCAGCAGCCTGCCAGCACCACAGTCATCACAAGACTCTTCAGTACACGCGTCTTCATACCCAATCTATCGGCTGCGCATGGAAAAAACTTGAGGGGGTGCGGTTGTACACTACGGATATGCCGTACTCCCGACGCGATCTTGCCCTGCTTCTGCCGGCCCTGACGGCTGCCACGGCCGCGGCGCAGGATCCGAAAAAAACTCTTCCGAGCAAGGTTTACAAGTTCGAAGATCTGCCGGTTAAGGTCAATGGACAGAACAAGTCGCGCGCCGTCCTGAACGGAGAGCTGCACTCCGGCCTCCCGATAGAGTTACACATCACCGAGCTGGCCGCCGGACAGTCTCCCCATGCCCCGCACAAACATGAGCACGAAGAGATCGTCCTGCTGCGATCCGGCCAACTGGACGTGACCGTGGGCGGCCAGACCACCCGCGCCACCGCCGGGTCGGTGGTCTACTTCGCATCCAACGAGGAGCACGGAACGCACAACCCCGGGCCCGATCCGGCGATGTATTTCGTAATCGCGCTCGGCCGGGGATGAACGGCTACCGCTTAACCGCCGCGGACAGGCGGTTTTCCAGATCGCGCAGAAACGCCTGCAAGGCTTTGCGGTCCGCGGCCTGCCACTTCACCACCACGAAATAGCGGCCCACTTCGAAAAACACCGTGTCCGCGCTGGGCCGCCACCGTTGCGTCAAAAGCGTCCCCACGGCGGCGGAAGACAACTGGTAGACGCGCGCCTGAAGCTTGCCCGGACCCTCATAATCCGCCTCGCGAAGGCGTTCCACTTCGTCGCGCGGCACCGGATCGGGCGCTTCGGAGACCGGCAGGTCGTGCATCTCCCCGCGACGCCACGAACCCGCCACGATTTCCGGAAACAGATCCCGCGGCAGTTCTGCATCCTGGCGGCATCCGGCGAAAAATAAGGGGCTTATCAACCAGCTTCGGCGCGTCATCCCTCTCGATTCTTGCATGTCCCGGGAAAGCCAGGTGATACCATCGCATTTATGGCGAAGTTTAAGCCGGCAAGGGGAAAGAGCAAGACCCCCGCGGCTCCTCAGGGCGGGTTGCCATGCGTCATCCTGGTGATCGTGGGAATGATTCTGGTGATGCTATTCCTATACTTTGTGATGACCGGATCGTCAACGAAATAACAAACATGCGAACAGACAGTCGAAAGCCCGACCAGGCCCGGCCCGTGGAGATACTCACCGGAGTCCTCAAGACCGCGGAAGGATCCGCGCTGATCAAGGTGGGCAACACCCACGTGCTGTGCGCCGCCAGCGTGGAGGATACGGTACCGCCATTTCTGCGCAACTCGGGCAAGGGGTGGGTCACCGCGGAGTACTCCATGCTGCCGCGCGCCACGGCCAAACGTACGCCGCGCGAAGTGACCAAGGGCCGCGCTTCGGGGCGGACGCACGAAATCCAACGGCTGATCGGCCGTTCCATGCGCTCGGTGGTGGACGTGAACGCCCTGGGCGAGCGCACCGTAGTTCTGGACTGCG
Organism: uncultured Solibacteraceae bacterium; assembly: GCA_963748795.1. Lineage (GTDB taxonomy): Bacteria > Acidobacteriota > Terriglobia > Bryobacterales > Bryobacteraceae > Sulfopaludibacter. The sequence goes on along the minus strand of CAVVLD010000072.1, from coordinate 48,669 downwards.
ATGTGATCCAGGCGGATGGCGGCACGCGCACCGCTTCCATCACCGGAGCCTTCGTGGCACTGGCCCTGGCATTGCGCCAGATGGTGGATTTCGGCGTGCTACGCACCGTGCCTCTGCGCGATTACGTGGCTGCCACCAGCGTGGGGCTGGTCCGCGGCGTCCCCATGCTGGACCTGTGTTATGAAGAGGATTCGCAGGCCGACGTGGATATGAACGTGGTCATGACCGGCGGCGGCAAGTTCATCGAGGTGCAGGCCACGGCGGAACATTCGCCCTTTGACGATGCTCAGATGGGCCAACTGGTCGAACTGGCGCGCGGAGGCATCACCAAGCTGGTGGAAATCCAGCGGAAGGTGACCGGGCTTTGACCCGCCTGTACTGCGCCACCGGAAACCCCGGGAAATTGAGTGAATTCCGCCTGGCGGCTGCGCGCAGCAATGTGGAAATTGAGGCTGTGCCCCATTTCAAGACGCTTCCGCCCTGCGTGGAGGATGGCGCGACCTTCGATGAGAATGCGGCCAAGAAGGCGCGGCATTACGCGGCTTACGTGAAGGGCCCGGTGTTCGCGGACGATTCCGGCCTGGTGGTGGAGGCGCTGGACGGCGCCCCCGGAGTGTATTCGGCGCGTTATGCCGGACCGGGTGCCACCGACGATGCCAACAATCGCCTGCTGCTGGAGAAACTCCGCGGTGTGACCAACCGGGCGGCCAGTTTCGTTTGCCTGATCGCGCTGGTGGAAGGCGGCCGGCAGCAGGGCCTCTACAGCGGGCGGGTGGACGGTGTGATCCTGGAAGAACCGCGCGGTTCCAGCGGGTTCGGGTACGACCCGCTGTTCTATTGCCCGCCCCTGGGCTGCACCTTCGGCGAAGCCACCGAGGAGCAGAAATTCCAGGTAAGCCACCGGGGGCAGGCGTTCCGCTCAATGCTGGCGAATCTCCGGTAAGCGGTTACGGCTCTTTCTCCGGTTTGCCGGCATCCATTTTCTGTTTCCAGGGCAGCAAGACCCGCAGGGTAAACAGGTTTATGGCGGCGATGGTGATCGCCACGACATAGCGCTCCTGCGCCACCGCCGCACCCAACACGCCCGTGGTCCAGATACTGGCCGCGGCGGCAGTGCCGTGGACGTTGCCTTCGCTCTTCAGAATGGCGCCGCCGCCGATGAATCCCATGCCGGCCACCAGCCCCTGGATGATCCGGCTTTGTGCCGCGGGATCCGACGTCCTGGCCAGCAGCACATATCCGCAACTGGCCATGGCCACCAAAGGAAAGGTGCGGACCCCGACGCTGTGCGCTTCCTTTTCGCGGTGCCACCCCACCGGCATGGCCAGCACATAGGCCACCGCCAGGCGCACGATGTCATAGGCCTGGTCCGGCATCGCCCACAGATTCAACATACGTGTTTTATACCACTATCCCGTCTAAAACATTTCCGGTACATTATGTAATATGCAGAACAGTCGCGATTCGTCTGTCTGGCGAAGCCTCGCGGTCGCATTTGGCGATGGCCTGGCTTTTGGCGTTGGCATGAAGCTCAGTCAGAACGCCGGCCGCGGGCCGGTCGCCACCCCGCAAGTCGATACCGGGCCGGTCGCGCTGCGCCTGGAACAGATAGAGCAGCGGATCGCCCAAGTGGAACAACGCCCGCTCGCCCTGCCTTCTCCCGAGAAAGGCGCGGCGGGGGGACATCCGTTCGATCAAAAGGTCCTCGAAGCCGTGATCAATGCCCTGGACGCCCGCCTGCACGAACATGCCGGCCAGGTGGAGCGGCAGATCACCGAACTGCAGGCCAAAGTCACCATCGAACTCAAAACACTGCACCAGCAGGACCGCTCCATTGCCGACGGACTGCAGGCCCGCATCGAGGAACTGCAAACGCATTTCACCGGTCAGGTGGCGGCCATCCGGCAAGCCGCGGAAGCGGACCGGCGCGGCATCCAGGAGCATTTCGCCGCGCTGCGCCGCGAGGTGGCCGTACTGGTTGCCGATCATCTTCAGTCCCGCGGCGCGGATCTTCAGGAGCAGTTTGCGGGCCAACTGGAAGCACTGCGAACGGCGGCGGAGTCCGATCGCCGCGCCGCGGGCCAACAGTTCGCTGCCCTGCGCGACGAAGTGAGCAGTGTGGTTTCCGAGGGCGCGCAATCCGGCGTCGCGCTGCGGGAACAGTTGTCGGGCGAAATGGCAGCGGTCCGTAAGAGCGGAGAGGCGGGCCAAAAGGCCGTGCAGGAGCAGATCGCCGCGCTGCGGGAACAGTATTGTCGGCGAACTGGCAGTGTTCCGCGAGAGCGGAGAGGCGGGCCGGCAAGCCATGCAGGAGCATGTTGCCGTGCTGCGGGAACAATTGTCGGGCGAACTGGCAGTCGTCCGCGAGAGCGGAGTGGCGGCCCGGCAAGCCATGCAGGAGCAGATCGCCGCGCTGCATGGCGAAATACAGTCCGGCGCAGCGCTGCGGGAACAGTTGTCAAGCGAACTGGCAGAGGTCCGCGAGAGCGGAGAAGCGGCGCGGCAAGTCATGCAGGAGCATGTTGCCGTGCTGCGGGAACAATTGTCTGGCGAACTGGCAGCCGTCCGCGAGAGCGGAGAGGCGGCCCGGCAAGCCATGCGGGAGCAGATCGCCGCGCTGCATGGCGAAATACAGTCCGGCGCAGCGCTGCGGGAACAATTGTCTGGCGAACTGGCAGTCGTGCGCGAGAGCGGAGAGGCGGGCAGGCAAGTCATGCAGGAGCAGATCGCCGCGCTGCATGGCGAAATACAGTCCGGCGCCGCTCTGCGGGAACAGTTGTCAGGCGAACTGGCAGCGGTCCGCGAGAGCGGAGAAGCGGCCCGGCAAGTCATCCAGGAGCATGTTGCCGTGCTGCGGGAACAGTTGTCAGGCGAACTGGCAGCCGTCCGCGAGAGCGGAGAGGCCGGCAGCAGGCGATCACGAGGAGATCGCCGCGCTGCGGAACAATTGCTGGCGAACTGGCAGTCGTTCGCGAGAGCGGAGAGGCGGGCCGGCAAGTCATGCAGGAGCAGATCGCCGCGCTGCGCGATGAAATACAGTCCGGCGCAGCGCTGAGGGAACAGTTGTCAAGCGAACTGGCAGGCGTCCGCGAGAGCGGAGAGTCGGGCAGGCAGGCCATGCAGGAACAGATCGCCGCCTGCGGGAACAGTTGTCTGGCGAGCTGGCAGCCGTCCGCGAGGGTGGAGAGGCCGGCATCCATGAAACGCAGGAGAAATTTTCCGCCCTGCGTGACGAAATGGACAGTGTGATTACCCAGAGCTCCCAGTTCCGCTACGACCTGCGGGAGCAGTTGTCGGAGGAGCGCCGCGCGATGCAGGAGCAGTCCGCCGCCCAGCTTCAGGCAACGCTAAGTCAATTCCGCGAAGAATTGCGCCAGGGTGTGAACGATGCGGCCGCCGCAGCGGCATCCGTCACGGATTCCGCCATCGAAACACACACGGCGCCGCTGCGAGCCGCTGTGGAGGCCAAGGACCGGGAAATTGCCGAGTTGCGTGCCCGCCTTACCGGCCATGACGAAGCAACGCTCGATTTACTGCAAGGCATGGGAGAGATCTGCCGCCGGGCGGCGCAGCGAATCGCCGGCCCGCCGGCGCCTCCGTCGGAGAGTTCGGAGGGAGGCGCGGAACCGCAAGCGGGAGCACCGGCACAGGATCCGGGACCCGCGGAGAGCGCCGGCGACGTACCTGGCTTTGCGCAGTCTCAGCCACCGGGAAAGCTATGGCGCGTTCCGCTGGTTTCCTCCCTGGTGTTGACCACCGGCGCAGTGTGGATGCTGCACTACCTTCATTAATCCTTAATGACACCAACGAACTGGCGGCACGGCTGCGGGCAACTGGTGTTCCCGGCTGATGCGAGACTGGAAGTATGGCAAAGCAAGAGACCGTCCCCCTCCGTAAGCACCTGGCCGATCTGCTGCGGATGAAGGGCGCCCACGTGAATCTGGAGGCGGCCGTGGCCGATTTCCCGGTGGCTCTGCGCGGGGTTAAGCCGCAGGGCGCGCCCCACACCGCCTGGCAACTCCTGGAGCATTTGCGCATTGCGCAGGAAGACATCCTCGACTTCAGCCGCAATCCCAGATACCGGGAGAAGAAATTTCCCGACGACTATTGGCCGGCCACCGAAGCCCCGCCCAGCGAAGAGGCCTGGGACGCCAGTATCCAGCAGTTTCAGAACGACCTGAAGGAGATGTTGGGCCTGGTGGCCGATACCAGGCTCGACCTGCTGGCCAAGATCCCCCATGGCACGGGTCAGACCCTGCTGCGCGAAGCGATGCTGGTGGCCGACCATAACGCGTACCACCTGGGGCAGTTGGTGTTCTTGCGGAAGATGCTGGAAGGGTAGGCAGGCACCCCAGGGAGGCTCACATTCGACCGTGTTATCCTGAATCGCGTCGATGAAGATTGCGAGCGTCCGCTCCTATTTGTTGTCCTACCCCTTCGCGGAACCCATCCGCCTGCCATTCTGGGGCGGCGAGCGCACCATAGTGAAGCGCGACGCCATGTTCATCCGCGTCGCCACAGACACCGGACTGGTGGGGTACGCGCCGGGTGCGGGTCATGAACGGGCGCAGCGCGAAATCGAGGAGATCATCGGGCCTTTTCTGACCGGCCGCATTCTGGCCGATGCGGACGCTCTACGGGTGCAGTTTCTGGAACTGCACGGCGCCGGGACTGAGCTGGTGAAGACATATTGCAGCGTGGAAATCGCGCTGTACGATCTGGCCGCCCAGGTCCGCGGCGTGCCCGTCTCCGAGTTGCTGGGGGGGCGGGTTCGCGACAACATCCGGCTGTACGGCAGCGCGGGCATGTATATGCCGCCCGAAGCCTATGCCGCCGAAGCCGCCGCGGTGAGCGCCCTGGGATTCCGCGCATATAAAATGCGGCCGGCCATGGGTCCGGAGCAGGACCTGGAAGCCGTGCGCCTGATGCGCCGGGCGGTAGGTCCGGATTTCGACCTGATGGTGGATGCGCATACCTGGTGGCGCATGGGCGACCGCAATTACTCCCTGGAAACGGTGGAGCAACTGGCCCGCTCCATGGCCGAGTACGATATCGCCTGGCTGGAAGAGCCCTTACCGCCGGAAGACCACACGGCGTACCAGCAGTTGCGGGAAAAGGACATCGTGCCGCTGGCGGCCGGCGAGCACGAGCCCAACGAACAGCAGTATATCGACCTGATTGTCGCGCAGGCAGTGGATTACGTCCAGATGGACGTGTGCTGCCAGGGCGGTTACACGCAAGGCCGCCGCATTCTGGCCGAAATCTGGCGGCAGGATCTGAGCTTCGCCTTTCACAGTTGGGGCACCGCGCTGGAAGTGGTCGCTGCCGCGCATCTGGGTATTTGCTGGCACGCTCATGTGGCGGCATGGCTGGAGTATCCGTGCTACTCCGCGCCGGGCCGCGCCGGCATGTACCCGTTTCCGCTGGCGGCCGAGATTCTCACAGAACCCCTCCACATCGACCACGGCGACCTGATTGTTCCGCGCACGGCCGGCCTGGGAGTGCGGGTAAACGAAAGCGTAGTGGAGCGGTATCCCTGGATCCCTGGCCCATGGAGCTACTTCCGTACTTACGCGCCCGCGGAGACGCGCGCGGTCACCAGCGACCATAGTGTGAAGTGGGACACCGCCTGAGCCCGCTACAATAGGCTCATGGCGGATACTCTTCATATTGCAGGGCGGGAGTTTCACTCGCGCCTCATCGTCGGCACAGGCAAGTATCGCACTTTCCAGGAGATGCAGCGCTGCCACGAGGCTTCGGGCGCCGATATGGTGACGGTCGCGGTGCGGCGCGTCAACCTGACCGACAAATCCAAGGAATCGCTGATCGATTTCATCGATCGCACCAAGATCTTCATTCTTCCCAACACCGCCGGGTGCTACACCGCCGATGATGCCGTACGTACCGCGCTGCTGGCGCGCGAAGTGGGTCTCTCCAATTGGATCAAGCTGGAGGTGATCGGCGACGAGAAGACGCTGTTCCCCGACAACGATGGGCTGCTCGAAGCGACCCGCATGCTGGTGAAGGAAGGCTTCGTGGTGCTGCCGTACACCAATGACGATGTGGTGAATGCGCGCAAACTGATCGATGCGGGCGCGGCGGCGGTGATGCCGCTGGCGGCGCCGATCGGGTCCGGGCTGGGCATCCAGAATCCCACCAACCTGCGCATTCTGCGCGAGATGATCACAGAAGTCCCGATGATCGTGGACGCCGGTGTCGGCACGGCGTCGGACGCCGCGATCGCCATGGAACTGGGCGCCGACGGAGTTCTCATGAACACCGCCATCGCCGCCGCCGAAGACTCGGAGAAGATGGCGCTGGCCATGAAACTGGCGGTGCAGGCCGGCCGGCTGGCCTACGAATCGGGCCGCATGGCGAAGAAACTGTATGCCAGCGCCAGCAGTCCGCTGGCAGGTGTAGTTGGAAGGTAACAAAGGGGGCCGGGTGGCCAGGGGCCGGGGGCTGGGGAGAGGTGGCTCGCGCCGCTCGCATCTTTAGTTCCTAAGAAGCGCCGCGAGTTTTTTCAAGAAGGCCGCGCGAAGCGCCTCATGCCCTGGCCCCTGGCCCCTGGCCCCCGGCCCCCGCCCCCATGTCCCCATCCCTGTGTTACTATTCCGTTTTAAAAAGGGGGCACCTCCGTGAAAGTCTACGAAAGCAAGGATATTCGGAACGTCGGTGTGGTGGGCCACGGCGATTCCGGCAAGACGACGCTCACCGCCGGTTTGCTTTTCACCACCGGGGCGGCCAATCGCCTGCTTCGCGTGGATGAAGGCAATACGATCACTGATTTTGACGAAGAGGAAATCCAGCGCAAGATCACGATCTCTACTGCCATCGCCGTGGCGGAGTGGAAGAAGACCAAACTCAACCTCATCGATACTCCCGGTTACAACATTTTCATCAACGATGCGAAAGCGGCCCTCGCGGCCGCCGATTCGGCGCTGGTCCTGGTGGACGGCGTGGCGGGTGTGGAAGTTCAGACCGAAAAGGTCTGGAGCTTCTGTGAAGAATTCAAGCTGCCGCGGGCAATCATTATCAATAAGCTGGCTCGCGAGCGCAGCGCTTTTGAGCGCGCCCTGGAAAGCGTACAGACCCATTTCGGCCGCAGCGCCGTGGCCATCCAGATTCCCATCGGCTCGGAGCGCGATTTCAAAGGTGTCATCGACCTGATCGGCATGAAAGCGTATACCTATACGACGGATGGGGATGGCAAAGGCACAGAAGGCGAAATTCCCGGCGATATGGCGGATGCCGCGCAGAAGGCCCACGAAGCGCTGGTGGAAATGGCCGCCGAGGGCGACGATGCGCTCATGGAAGAGTTCTTCGATAAGGGTACGCTGCCCGTGGAACACATTGCCGACGGCCTCAAGAAGGGCATGCGCGACCTGCGGATCTTCCCGGTACTGTGCGCTTCAGGCTTTCACAACGTAGGCACGGACCAGATTCTCAATTTCATCACCGATTACATGCCTGCACCCACGGAGCGCGAAGGGACCAGGGCCACGGTAAACGGCCAGGAAACCACCCAGAAGGTCACCGCCACCGGACCCGCATCCGCCTTCGTTTTCAAGACGACCGCCGATCCCTTTTCGGGCCGGATCACCTACTTTAAGGTGTATACGGGCATCATCAAGAACGACTCCAACCTGCAAAACGTCACGCGCGGCACCTCGGAGCGGTTGGCGCACCTGAGTTGCCCGCAGGGCAAAACGCTGCAACCGGTCACCGAGATCTATGCCGGTGACATTGGCGCCGTGGCCAAGTTGAAGGATACGCTGACCGGAGACACGCTGGCCGATAAGGGGATGAACGTTGCTTATCACCCGGTGAAACTGGCCGAGCCGTCCATCGCCTTCGCCATCGAGGCGAAGAGCCGCAATGACGAAGACCGCATGGGGAATGCCGTTCACAAGGTGCTGGAAGAAGACCAGTCTCTGCGCTTCTACCGCGACGCGCAGACGCGCGAATTTCTGCTGGCGGGCACGGGACAGCAGCACGTGGAAATCGTAGTCAGCCGGTTGAAGAAGCGGTACGGCGTGGATGTCACGCTGAAGGCGCCCAAAATTCCTTATCGCGAGACCATTCGCGGATTTGCCGACGTACAGGGGCGGCACAAGAAGCAGACCGGCGGTCACGGCCAGTTCGGCGATTGCTGGATCAAGATGGAACCGCTTCCGCGCGGCGCGAAGTTCGAGTTCGCCAATGAGATTTTTGGCGGCTCCATTCCCAAGAACTATATCCCCGCGGTGGAGAAGGGCATTATCGAGACCGCCGAAAAGGGCTACCTGGCCGGTTATCCCATGGTGGATTTCAAGGTGACCGTCTACGACGGTTCCTACCACGATGTCGACTCTTCCGAACTGGCATTCAAGCTGGCAGCCCGCAAAGCCTTCAAAGCCGCCATGCAGGAAGCCAAGCCGGCACTGCTGGAACCGGTCATGAATGTCGAAATTCAGGCACCGGTGGAGTATGCGGGCGACCTGATGGGCGACCTGAATGGCCGCAGGGGCCGGATTTCCGGTATGGAGACGAAGGGCAGCACCCAGTTCATCCGGGCCCAGGTACCCATGGCGGAGATGTTAAACTATCAGAGTGATCTGACGGCGATGACCCAGGGTCGCGCCTCGTTCGCGATGGAGTTCGACCATTACGATTTTGTGCCGCAGTTGCAGGCGGAGAAGATCATAGCCGCCGCTAAGGCCGCCAAATCGGGCGAAGAGGAAGAAGAAGAATAGTCTCTTGTGCACGTTTTGGACACACGAGTGTGTCAATGGGAGCACGGCCAACCACTGTGCTCCCGCTTGCATCGGCCGGTAAGGTGTTATAGGCTCGTAGGGACATTACCGGGCGACTTCTGCGGAAGTAGTTTATTTTCATTGTTCGAGGCTGCTGATGGATAATCGAACGAAAACGCTTTTCTTCTGTTCGCTCCTTTGCGCGGTATTTTCGACCGCTGGATGCAGTATCAATCAGCAGTCCAGGTTCCAAAATTCCTTCCTTCCTCCGTCGGCCCACCTGGTGGGCACACCCGGCGACAATGGCCCGCCTCCGGCAGTCGCACCGCCCAACGTTTATCTGGCGGAAGCTCCGTCTTTTCTGCTGAATGCTCCTGCCATGGCGCCCGGAAAACCCCGCGCTGATGCTTTGATTGTGCGGGCGGAAAAAAGATTCGAAGCCGGCCAGAAGTTTTACCAGTCGAAAGACATTGCCGGAGCGCGTCGGGAATTCGACGCGGCTGTCGATGCGCTGCTGGATGCGTCGGCCCAGAACCCCGACGAGCGCTCGGAGTACGAACAGCGTTTGGATCAGATGGTGGACAAGATTTCGCATTACGATGCTACCGGCATGGGTGCATCGGCGGACGTGGAAGAAGGAAAGTTCGAAAAGGCGCCCCTCGAAGACATTCTCAGATGACGTTCCCGGTGGATCCGCGCCTCAAGGACAGGTGAAGGAACAGGTGTCGGCTACGGTTTCCCAATTGCCGCTGGCGGTCAACGACACAGTGCTCGGCTACATCAACTACTTTTCGAATCGCGGTCACAAGACGATTGTGGCGGCTACGGAACGTTCGGGCCGGTACCGCGCCGATGATTCAGCGCGTGCTGGACGAAGAAGGTGTCCCGCAGGAGTTGATTCATCTGGCGCAGGCCGAATCCGGCTTCATTCCGCGCGCGGTTTCCCGTGCCGCGGCGGGCGGCATGTGGCAATTCCTCAAGTGGCGCGGGCAACGAATACGGCCTGAAGCAGACTCCGTACACCGACGACCGCATGGATCCCGAAAAAGCCACGCGTGCCGCCGCCCGGCATCTGCACGATCTTTATAACGAGTTCGGCGACTGGTACCTGGCCATCGCGGCCTACAACTGCGGACCCATCACGGTGGAAAAAGCGGTGGAGCGGACCGGCTATGCGGACTTCTGGGAACTGCGCAGCCGCGGCGTGCTGCCGGCGGAGACCACCAACTACGTGCCCATCATTCTGGCCATGACCATCATGGAGAAGAATGCCGCGGAGTATGGGTTGGACCATCTGCAGTACGATCCGCCGCTGCAATTCGACACGGTGGAGACTCTCGGCGCCTACCAGCCTGGCGTTGGTCGCCGATATCACCGACACGACTCCGTCGGAGTTGGCATCTTTGAATCCCGCGGTGCTCCGCGGGATCGCACCGGCAAACTACTCGCTGCATGTACCGAAGGGCAGCGGGAATCAGTTGATGGCCACATTGCAGATGGTGCCTGCCGAACGGCGCACTGCCTGGCGGATGCATAAAGTTGAGGCGGGAGAAACTCTGGCGGCCATCGCCAAGAAGTACGGCGCTACTCCGGGCGGAATTGTGGCCGCGAACAATTTGAAATCGGGCGATGCGGTGGAAGGCGACCGTCTGTTGATCCCGGCGGCCGCGCGTCGCCGAAGCCCCGGCACGGCGCAGCGTAGCGCGTCGCAGCCCGCGCGAGCACTACGCGCCGCAGCACCACTCGCGCCACTGCCCGAAGAAACCGCGCGGCCGCGCAAAGCGCCGGTGTTGGTGGCTCACAACAGCGGCAAATAGGCACTCGCGGACGAATTTTCCAGAGCCTTTCCTTCTTTTCGCTATTGCCTCACCGTCAAAAAGGGGTATTCTATGGGTGATTGTGCCCTGACTACAGGAGGCTTGCTTAATGTTGTTTGATAGCTCAAAGATCGCTCCGAAAGACGAAGAAGAGATGGAAGACTTCCACGACTACGAAGACGAAGAGCAGGGAGCAGCACAGAGCTCCAAACTCGACGAGTACGAAGAGGACGAGGAAGAGGACGATGATGAGGAAGCGGAGGGGAGTGCCCCGCCTCCCGTAGCCCAACCTGCGCCCACCCCCGTGGCGGCTGAGCCGCCGGCTCCCGCTCCCGCGGCTGCGCCCGAACCGGCGCCGCCCAAGAAGGCCGCGAAGAAGGCGGCTCCTGCCAAGAAAGCCCCCGCTAAGAAAGCTGCTGTCAAAGCGCCGGTGAAGAAAGCGGCGGCGAAGGCTCCAGCCAAGAAAGCGGCCAAAAAGGCCCCTGCCAAGAAGGCTCCGCGAAAAAGGCTCCTGCGAAAAAGGCTCCCGCGAAGAAGGCTCCCGCCAAGAAAGCCCCGGCCAAAAAGGCTCCGGCGAAAAAAGCGGTAAAGAAAGCTCCCGCCGCAAAGGCCGCGAAGAAGGCTCCCGCCAAGAAGGCCGCAAAGAAGACTGGAAAGAAGAAGTAGCTGTTAGATCATAGCATCGCGGGCCGGATTCCCATCCGGCCCCTACACCGCCTTGTGAATCGCCTGCCGGCATTTCCCGTATAGTTCCAGCAAAGCATCGGCGTGGGCTTCCGCCGACGCCGGCCGAAGTCTTGGCCGAGAACCCCGCGGTTTGAGCGGTCTTTCCGTATCCCGTGGTCACGGCGATAAACCGCATCAGCTCCAAAGCGATTTCATCTTTGCTGCGTCCCGGGCCGGCGGGTTGCGCGGCTGCCGCATCTTCTGCGCTGTTGCGTGGTTCCAGTTCTGCCATATATAGATGTAGTCCTCTCTGTGATACAACTCTAGATTACTGCATTTTCTTTGCGATGCCCCTGACCGCTATCCGGTACGTGCGAAAAATGCGAGGCGGTGCACAGGCGCACCTGCTGGAAGCGGATGACGGTCACTGGTACGTCGTCAAATTTCGCAACAATCCACAGCACGGCCGCATTCTGGTGAACGAACTGGCCGCTTCGGCACTGTTGGGATACCTGAAGATCGCGGTTCCGGAAACTGCGCTGATTCAGATTCCGGCTGCGTTTCTGGAAGCCAATCCGGAGGTGCATCTCAGGCTGGGCACGCGGCAGGTCGCGGTGGAACCGGGCTGGCACTTCGGCTCGCGCTACCCCGGCGATCCCGGCCGGACACGCCGTTTACGACTTCCTGCCGGATTCCCTCCTTCCCAAAGTGGCGAACCTCGACGACTTTCGCGCCATCCTGGTCTTCGACAAATGGGTCGCCAATGCCGACGGGCGGCAGTGCGTCTTCTACCGCGCCATGCTCCGCCAGGGCGAAGGCGCGCAGCCGGGATTCGTGGCCCGCATGATCGATCACGGCTTCGCCTTCAACGGTCCCAATTGGGACTTCCCGGACTCTCCCCTGCAAGGGCTCTACGCGCGCCGCCAGGTGTATGAGGAGGTGCGGTCGCTGGACGATTTCCAACCCTGGCTCGACCAGGTGTGCCACTTTCCGGAGGAGGTCATGGATCTGGCGTGGAAAAGCATTCCTCCGGATTGGGTCGAGGGCGAAGAGTTCGAGCTCGAACAGGTGCTGGAGCGTCTGTTCGAACGCCGCAAACGCGTGCCGGAACTGATCTCGGCGTGCCGCGGAGTGCGGGCCAATCCTTTTCCGAATTGGAAGTGAGGCGGGGCGCGTTGCTAGAATAGTCGTCGTGCTGCACCGTCACATTCTTCACAATAATCAGGTTTGCCTGGCTTCCGATACCGTCCTCTCGCCCGGACAGGTGGGTCTGCTATCCGGCTGGGGCGTATTCAGCACGCTTCGCGTGGCCGAAGGCGTACTGTTCGAATGGGACCGGCACTGGGCCCGCATCAAGCGCGATGCCGCCGCGCTCCACGTCCCCGTTCCGGCGGACTCCGAGGCGGTGCGCCGCCAACTGCTGGAGCTGATCGAGGCCAACGGCGCGGTCAACTGCACGCTGCGGGTGGTCATCGTGCGCAACGGCGGCGGCATGTGGGCAGGCCCGTCCAACGGACGCGAGAGCGACCTGATCGCGCTCACCGCGGATTCCAAAGAGTGGGGCGCCGGAGTGAAACTGGCGTACCAGGCACACGGCCGCCACGCCGCCTGCAACTTCGCCGGCACCAAGATTCTCTCCTGGGCGATGAATCTGACGTGGCTGGAAACGGCGCAACGCCGCGGCTTTGACGAAGTGATTCTGCTCAACGAGCGCGGCGAAGTGGCGGAATGCACGTCGGCCAACCTGTTCGTCGCCAACGGCGGCCAGGTCTGGACGCCGCCGCTGAGTTCCGGATGTCTGCCGGGAATCACCCGGGAGTTGCTGCTGGGTCCGGTACGGGCAGAGGGAATCGAGATCGGGGAAAAGCCGCTTCTGCCCGCTGAACTGGAAGCGGCCGACGAGGTGTTCATCACCTCCACCACGCGCGACCTGCTGCCGGTACTCGAGATTGAAGGCCGCAAGGTGGGCGGTGGCCAGGATGCCCGCGTGGCTCTGCAAAAGGCCTTCTCGGCGCATGTCGATAGGTACGTGGCGGCGCACAAAGAGGCGACAATGAAAAGGTGAAGCGCGCGGACCAATATCTGCTGCTCGCCTTCGCCTTCGCCAACGCCATCGTTTACAGTGCCCTGGTCCCCCTGTGGGAGGGATTCGACGAACCCTGGCACTACGGCTACGTCCAGTCGCTGAGTTTGACGCACCGCCTGCCGGTGCTCGGGGAGACCAGGCTTTCCCGGGAGGTGTGGGATTCGATGCTGGCATGCCCTGCAAGCCACGTGGTGGCGCACGCCTGGCCGGAACTCCAGACCTTCGACCGCTATTTCGCGCTGGACGCCGCCGCGCGGGCCCGCATGCGCCGCGGCCTGGAATCCATTCCGCGCGCCGAGGCATGGCTGCCCGATGAGCATACCAACTATGAAGCCCAGCAGCCGCCGCTGGCATATGCTCTGCTGGCCGCGCCGGATTTGCTGCTCTCCAAAACGTCGATTCCCGTCCGGGTGTTGTGGCTGCGGTTGCTGGCAGCATGCCTGGCCGCGCTGATCACCTTCTCTGCCGCCGCAAGCCTGTTTCGGACGCTCGGCCTGCCCGCGAGCTATCAGGCCCTGGGGCTGTTCTGCATTTTCGCCTGCCAGATGTATTGGGCCGCAGTCGCTCACATCGCCAACGACGCGCTGGGAGTGGCGTTGACGGTCTGGTTCCTGGCTGCCTGTGCCGCGTTTTCCGCGCAGCCACGGAGAGCCGACGCGCTGTGGCTGGCGCTGGTCGACCTCGTTGGGATTGTTGACCAAGGCGTACTTCCTGCCGCTGCTGGCGCTTGCCGCCTTCGTGGTAGCGTACCGGCGCGTCCGGGCGTCTGCCCCTGTTCGCGGGCGTGGTGGCGGTGCTGGCCGGCCCGTGGTACCTCAGGAATCTGTTGCTGTATCGCAATTTGAGCGGCTTGCTGATGACCTCCGGCGGCGTGAGCCCGATCTCATCGCTGGCCCGGGTAGACTGGAGCCGCGCCATCCCGTACATGCTACGCGCCACGCTGTGGACCGGAAACAACTCCTTCACGAGTTTCTCTTCGGTAACGCTCAATTGCCTGCTGCTCCTGCTCGCCGCGGGCGTCGTGTTGTACGCCGCCGGGGCGATTCGTCGCGGCGCTGCCCCCGCCGAGTGGAGCGTTCTGGCCTTTCTGGCCGTCTATGGTACAGCGGTCATCCTGGTGGTCGGTAACGACGTGGCATTCCTCAAGGGCGCTTCCGCCGGAGCGGCTCCCTGGTACACGATTGTGCTTCTGGCGCCGGCCCTGGCGCTCGCGCTCCTCGGTCTCAGCCGGTCCCGCCGCATAGGGCGCCCCATCGCAGTGGCGATCGCGCTGGTGTGGAGTTATGTGTGTGTGGCCACGTATGTTGTGAAGCTGATTCCGCTATACGGGGGTTACTCGAAGGGCCGCATGACTCTGAAAGAAACATTCGAATGGTACCGGAGCAGCCACCACGAACTTACGAGTATGCTCTCCACTATCAGCCTGGCGCCGCCCTTTGTGATCTATCTCGGAACCGCCATCATAGTAAGTCTTGCTATCGCGATCGCGGTGCGTTTGGTATACGAACTAACAAAGCTTAATGAAAAAACTCTTGTAAGCCCCACCCGGACGTGGTAGTTTGTTAAATACAGAAAATTCTCGAAAGGAGGCAGCTCTGTTGAACTATATCGACGACTTCAAACACGAACTTCGATGCGATGCGACGCGGGACCGCCTGTCTTTCGCTCTCTTCCCGGTCGCATAATCAATCGCTCCCAACTGAATAGGCAGGACTCGCGTAAGTAGCGGTATATCTTCGCGTTACTGACGCGCCTCAAAATGGCGCGCTGATTCACTTGTGTCTTTGGAAGCCAAAATGAAAAATCAAAATCAAAATCAAAAAATCGTGCTTTCCCCCGCGCAGCAGCGGACCGGCGATTCGCTGCTCTGCGGAATTGAAATCGGAGACGTACTGCTACTCAAAACGCGCGCCGGATGCGGCAGGAGCACCATCCTGAATCACCTGCACGAGGCCGTGGGCGGGGCGTTGTTGGGCGCCGGAGACTTCATGCACACGCTCTCGGCACGGCAACCCGATGCCGTGGAGGAAGCGTTTCTGCAAATGATCGAGCAGGCGCTGGCGCACCAGGAAATCGTCATTGTGGACGACCTGCACCTGGTCACGCAAGTGGTGTCCGCGTGCGATTATCCCCGCACCCTGCTGCTGGACGCGGCCCTTACCGCCCTGATGGGCGAAGCCGTGGCGCTGCGCAAAAAGCTGGTCTTCGGCAGCGATGACGAAGTTCCGTGGCCCGTGGCCCGCCGCGCCTTCACCTGGAAACTCGCGGAGTTCGAGCCGGAGGACTACGCCTGCATCTGCCGCAACCTGTTGGGTGAAGCCGCCGAACGGTTGGACTTCGCCCAGGTTCACCGCTATGCTCCGGCCCTCACGGCGGAGCAATTACGCCATACCTGCATCTGGCTGATCCACGGCAATGCCGTGGATACCGGAGCCATGATCGAGTATCTGCGTTCTCACTTCCTGGTGAGCAACGTGGAACTGGAGGAAGTGCAGCGCGTCACCTGGAGCGACCTGAAGGGCGTTGACGACGTCATTCGCGAACTCGAAGCCAAGGTCGCGCTGCCCTTCGAAAACGACTCACTGCGCCAGGAACTGGACCTGAAGCCCAAGCGCGGCGTCTTGCTGGCGGGTCCGCCCGGAACGGGAAAAACCACCATCGGGCGGGCCCTGGCTCACCGCCTGAAGAGCAAGTTCTTTCTGATTGATGGAACCGTAGTATCCGGCAGCCGGGACTTTCATCACAAGGTGGACCAGGTCTTCGAAGCCGCCCGGCGCAATGCGCCCTCGATTGTATTCATCGACGATGCCGATGTGATCTTCGAAGGCGAGGAGAACCGCGGGCTCTACCGCTATCTGCTGACCATACTCGATGGCCTGGAAAGCGCGAGTTCCGAACGCGTCTGCGTGATGATGACGGCCATGCATCCCGGCAGCCTGCCGCGCGCCTTGCTGCGCTCCGGCCGGGTGGAGTTGTGGCTGGAGACAGCGCTACCGGACGCCGGCGCCCGCGCCGCCATCCTGCGCGAACGGTTGGCCGGACTACCCGCGCCTATCGGGCAGCCGGACGTGGGACGAATCGCGTCAGCCAGCCACGGTCTCTCCGGAGCGGACCTCAAGAACGTAGTGGATGACGCCAAACTGCAATTCGCTCACGACCGCTCCACCGGCAACACCGGACTGCCCGCGGAAGACTACTTCCTGCGGGCAGTCGAAAGTGTGCGTGCCAATCGGAGAAAATACTCGCACGGGCGGACGGCGGTGAAGGTCGGGTTCACCGCCTGAAGCCGCCGGCGCCGGACTACTTCAAGGGCATCGCCGTGGCGTTGCCGTAGTACAAGCCGTTGAACAGCAGCTTGTAAGTGGCGTGCGGCTGGTCGCGGAAATTGACTTCCGGACCGAGCAGCATGACTTTGCCCTCGCCCACCGTGGCTTCCGCGACGGCCGTGCCGCCATCCAGATACTGCTGGCCCCAGGCCCAGCCGCTATCCAGCGTGGACGTGCCGGTGAACCAGCCTACCGGCGAAGTGTGCTCCATCTCCACGGTCGGCTCCAGCCGGAACACCGGGCTGTTGTCGAAGAACACGTCCACCTGCTTGGGCATGCCGTAGGCCAGCGGGATTGGTGTTATCGACGTTCATCTTCAGCAGCGAGCCGGGAATGTAGAACTTCTCGGCCGGCAGAGTGCGCTCGTTGCCGTCGGAGCCCATCTCGGTGAGGTAGTTCTTCACGGGCAGATCGAAGGCGTCTGGCGATGGTCGTGGAGCTTCCGATGGTGACGATGGTGCCGCCGAGTTCCACGAACTTCCTGAGTTGCGGCATGGTCTTGTCTTCGGTGATGCTTCCGGTCCAACCCTTGTACTCATCGGGAATGGCTGCGGGGGCGCCGCCGCGGCCGCCGCCACCGCCACCGCGTCCGCCGAAACCGCCCTGTCCGCGAATGGCGCCGCCGACGAAGACCAGCACGTCGAACTTGCTCTTCAGGTCGCCCGCGTCGAGCGTCTGGGGATAGACCACGGAGAACGGCATTTCATACTGCTCGAACAGCCACCGGGTCCAGCCGGAGGGCATCAGGCCGCCGTAGACATCGTAGAGGCCGATGCGGATCGGCTTCAGCTTCAGGGCGTCGCCCTCGGGCTTGGCCGCCAGGGCATGAACGGGAATGCCGAGTTCCTTAGCACTCTTTTCGATGATGGTGCGCGCGGTTGCCGAAGCGGGAACCCAGATGGCGCCGGCTCCGATATCTTTGCCGTCCTCCGACTGTCCTTCTTCAGCCAGTAAACGTCGACGTCGGCTTTCAGCAGGCGGTTGGTCAGGATGAACGAATTGTTGATCTGGTGGCTGATCAGGTAGCCCGCCGGACTCGCCGGCCCGGTGATGGAATCGGAAGGCGGCGGCAGCAAGCCGTTGACCTTGGTGAACGGCCCGTCGAAGCCATCCAGAACGCGGTCGAACTGCACGCCCATCTGGTAGGCCAGGGTCCAGCCGGTGATGTCGTAGGGCCGGTTGGGCGGACCGCCGGGATAGGCGAAATCGTTGGGGTGATCCTGCGGCTCGAACATGTCGCAGCATGTGCGGGCGGAAGGCCTGCGCCGTCTTGACCACGTAGGACCCGGCGGGATAGCTCTTGCCGGTCACCGTGAACGCCGCGGTGGCCTTGCAGAACGGTGATGCCGTTCTTGAGCAGCGCGTTGACGAACTCGGTGGCGGTGGCGAAATCGGGCTGGTCGGACGGGATGATGTAGCCGCGCGGATCGCGCATCTTGGGATCGTGCAGCACGGTGTTGTAGAGCTCCAGGGGCACGCCGCCGCGACCGCGCCCGCCGAAGGCCTGCCGCGCCGGGTTGGGTATCGCCGCCGGCAGCGGCAGCCGCCGCCCCGGCCGCCACGCGCGCGCCCGCCGCCCGCCGCCGCCGCCTTCGGCCGCCGCGGCGGCTTCCAGGGCTTCGATGCGCTTGGGCGTGACGGTCCAGTTATCCTTGCTGCCCTTCTCGATGGAGTTCATGCCCATGCGCTAGATGTTGAAGAGGAACGTCTCGCGATAGCGCGAGGCCAGGTCGAGAATGGCGCGGTTGTTGGTGATTTCGTAGTCGATCGACTGGCGGTAGTGCCACGGACCGGGCGTGACCGGCATGGGCCAGTCGCCCTGCGGCAACTGCTTGCTGGGGACCACCGGGAATGGTCATGGGCGTGGGTTCGCCGATGATCTCGGTGAGGATGCCGATCATGTTGTGGAAGTAGGTGACGGTGCGCAGGCCGCCGTTCCACCAGGTGGAATAGTTGGCGCCGCTGCGCATGGCGCTGCCGCCTTTGCCCTCCGCCACCAGGCGGCTGTGCATCGCGGTGCCCACCATTTCGATGCCCAGCGGAACCAGCGGATCGAAGTTGTAATTGAACGGATCGCGGAACGGCGGCATGAAGATCACCGCGCCGGCCGGACCGGTCTGGTGGTGGTTGTACATGATCTGCGGAAACCACTCCAGGAACAGCTGACGTGTTCATGTTGGTGGTTTCCTTCATGTTGGACATGTAGAAGTCGCGATTGTCGTCGTGGCCGATGTACTTGGCGTAGAGCCGCGGCAGGTTGCCCATGCTGCGCTCCTGTCGGGCTTGAGCGGCGCGTCGGCTTCTCGGATCCGCGCATGTACCAGTTGGCCACCAGTTCCTGCCCGTCGGGATTGGCCTGCACGAAGAGCAGGATCATCGTCATTGAGGAAGCGCATGGTCTCGGGGTCGGTGCGGCTGACCATCTGGTAGACCATTTCCATGAGCTGCTGCGAGCCGACGGTCTCGGTGGCGTGCAGTCCGCCGTCGATCCAGACCACGGCCTTGCCCTCCGCGCGCCAGGTCGTGCGCCTGCTCATCGGTGAGGCCTTCGGCGTGCGCCAGGCGCTGCGAGATCTGCTTGTACTGGTCGAGATTCTTGATGTTGTCCGGCGAGGTGATGATCGCCATGTACTGCTCGCGGCCCTCTTCGGTCTTGCCGATGCTCACCAGCTTCATGCGGTCGGACTCGCTGGCCAGCTTCTTCCAGTAGGTTTCCAGCTGGGTGTAGTTGGCCACCTGGTAGTCGTCGCCGAGGTTGAAACCGAGCGCCTCCTTGGGGGTGGTGATCTTGGGCGCCGTTTGCGCGAGCGGCGCACACGGACACCGCCAGAAACAGACAGAGTCGAGACTTCATATAGGTGAAAGTTTACTACAGTAACGGGGGCGGTCCGGCGACGCGTCGCCGCCGCCCTTCGCACATCACCCGATTTTGGGCAGGCGCTTGCGGCGATTGGTCCACTCTTCGCTGGTGAAGAGGCGCGGCCCCATTTGAATCATGCGGGGCAGAAGATTGAAGAGCGCGGTAGGTGTCCACGGACTGCCCTCGCGGGTCTGATAGCCGCGCAGGTTCAATTCTTCGGCCACGCGGGACAGCGCACAGTCCTCGACAATCATATCCAGCGCCAGGATGATAATCTCCTTCTCCGGCGCGCTCTCCACCAGGCGGGTACAATCGTCGGAGACGCGCAGGCCGTAGGGGATTTCTTCCACCCAGTCCTTGTGCGGCGCCGCGGGGGCGGAATCGGTTTGGGCATCCCGCTCCCATTCCAGGCCGGTCAGCTTCCAGCCTTCCTGTATACGCTGGGCCAGGTATTCCAGAGTGGGCAGAGCGGAGATGGACTCGTGCAGGCGTTCTTTCTTAGGCATAGACCCTCCCGGCGAGCCTGCCAGCACGCCGGATTCCACGCGGGGCGCGCAGTTTTTCAGCACTTGCGCGCGCGCCCCTGTCCGCTCGTGGGAATCCGGTGTTCGCGGAGGGACGTTTCAGGCCTTCACCGGCTTATCCGAAGCCTTCCAGTGCTTTTCGTCCCAGATACATGACCTTGCCTTCGCGGTAGGATTCGGCCGCCAGGTTGATCACCACCTCCGCGCGGCGCCGGTCTCCACATCGAGGTGCGGTTTCTCGCGGGTGCGGACGCACTGCAGGAAATTCCTGATGTGGGCCGTCCTGCATGTTGGTCTGATCGACTGGAATCTGGTAATCCTTCAGTGCCGAACTTGGCGGCATACTTCTCGCCGCCGATCTGCCGTGTCCCGCGCTCCAGCTCCGGCTTCACGGTGATGTACGGAACGTTCCGCTCGAACTTGCCGTGCTCCACCATGATGATGGTGCCCTCGTGGCCGCGAATCAGTCCGGGGATGTGCGTGCGAGTTGGCCATGGACGAGCTGAGCACCAGCGAGTGGCCCTTGGCGTATTCGGCCATCAGGTGGAAGGTGTCCGGCACCTCGCGCTTCGTCCTTGAACACGTAGATGCCGCCGGTGGCCATGACCTTGCGACGGGAAACTGCGGCTCGCCCCAGCAGATGTTGAGCGGCGCCACCACGTGATAGAACAGGTCGGTGGCGATGCCGCCGGAGTAATCCCAATACTTGCGGAAGCGGAAGAAGCGGTCGGCGTCGAAGGAGCGCTTGGGGCGCGCTTGGACTCGAGCCCAGCCACATCTTCCAATCGATGTAGTTGTCGCCCTTGCCGTCCGGGCCGGCAGCCGGCATCGATGGGCCAGTTCCATTCGCCTTCGATGGAGTTGCGGTGATAGGAGCCCTGGCTCATGATCATCTGGCCGATCAGTGCCGTCGGCGATGGCCTTGCTTGCGCCTTCCACCACTGATCGCCGGAGGTGGTCTGCGAGCCGACCTGCAGCACGCGCTTGGTCTCCTTCACGGTGTTGACCAGTTGGCGTGGCTTCCTCGATGGTGTGGCACATCGGCTTTTCGAGGTAGACGTCCTTGCCGTGGTCCATGGCGTCGAGCGCGATTCTTGGCGTGCCAGTGGTCGGGCGTGGCGACGATGACGGCGTCGATATCGGGCTGCGCGAGCACCTCGCGGTAATCCAGATAGCCGTCGCACTTGTAGTCGTTCGGCCATGTCGCGTTTGCGCTTTTCGTAGACGTCGCAGACCGCCACGATCTGGCAGGCATTGTCGTGCTTGTCGCCATGCTGCGCGAAAGATTCCGGCGACATCGCTGCCGCCGGCCGCCGCACGCCGATGACGCCGACATTGATGCGGTCATTGGCGCCGATCACACGGCCGCCCGTGGCCTTGGTCGCGCTCTTGGATGCCAGGGCGGACTTCGCCGCCTCCAGCGTAAGGCCCGTGGCACCCACGGTCTTCAGAAAATCTCTGCGGTCGTACGAATTCGACATGGGAACTCCTTGCTGAGGACGTTACCCATTTTAATACGAGGACAGGTTTTAATACGAGGACAGGCTGGGAAGCCTGTCCTACGGCACCAAAACTACGGGAGCCTGCCAGAAATTGGCCTTCTGGCTGGTGGGGTCCAGAACGGTGACCTGGCAATCGTATTTGCCCGGCTGGAGCTTGCTCAGCGCCAGGTTGAAGCGCAGCGGCACGGCTTTGCTCTTAGGGTCCATGCCTTCGGTGACGGGAAGCGGAGGCGTTTCAAAAGCCTTATTCTGGCCGCGATAGAATGTCACAAACGCCACCAGCGGCTGCTCGCTGGTCTGCCCGCGCTCATACGCCTGCAGATAGACGTACATGTCGCGGTTGGTGCTGAATACCCGGGTGACGCTGGGAATCAGCTTCAGGCCGTCCTGAACCAGCGGATCCACGCTGGGCAGTTTATCCTTGACCGCCACGTTGAACAGCGCGTCACGTACCTCCATGCGCTGGCTGCTCAATACCACGCTGCTGATGGGTACGCGCTTCACTTCCTTCATGAGATTCGGGATAGTGAACTTGCGCATATAGGTGCCGATGCGGCCGGTTTCGTTATCGCGGGCCAGCATCTTGATGGTGTAAGTGCCGGGCAGGATGGTGAAGGCGGTACTGTACTGGATGGGCTGCTTGGCTAACTGGGCTGCCGTTTCTCCGCTCATCTTGATATCGACTGTGTCTCTGACGTTGGTCACAGTCACGCCGTACTCATCCTTTACTTCGCCGATGAAATCGATCATGGTGTGTTCGGCGCCGCCCTTTTTGGCCAGGGCCAGTTCGCGGCCGGGAATCTTCATCGCCACCGGGACAGAAGTACTCGGCTGAGTTTAACTGGAAGTAATTCACTTCCAGCGCGATGGTCAGGTCCGTGATGGGGTCGCCTAACATCAGGGCATCGGCCAGTTGGCGCTCTTTGTCCACCTTATTGAAGTTGTTGAAAGTCTTTCCGCCCCAATAGCCCACGCGGTAAGACAACTTAGCCGTGGCGTCGCCGTTGTAGGCGATCTTGATTTTGCGGTACTTGCCGTCGAGGTTCGAGTTCGTGGAATAATAGCCCAGAATATAGTAGCTTTCGATCGATTTCTGGGCATTGACGACGCCTTGTGCGAGGTCGTTGTTATCCAGCAGCGCCTTACCGCCCGTGTCCGATGCCAGGGCATACAGCGTATCCTGCGACTTGATGAAATTGCCGGTCATCGCCATCGCCGAACTACCGGAATACATGCCCTGCCCTCCGGGGGATCCATGGGTGGCATCGCCCATGGGCGCCTGCGCCACCAGGCCGCGCGCATCCACCGTGTAGAACGCCACGTTGGAGCGGGTGGCGGCGTTGGTCGTGGCCATCAACTGCGCCTGGTTATCGACGCCGTTGAGCCGCACGCCGCTGGCGTAATACACCAGCACCTTCTTCTCGTTAAGCTGGCCCAGCATCTTCACCGCGGTTTCCAGGGCGGCGAGTTGCCGGTCGGTATTGAAGATGTTGAATTCGCTATCGTCCTCGCCGAAGGCGCTGCCGGTGTCGGCGGCGCTATCGTCGGCCGCGCCCGTATCCAGGCCCTGATCCTCGCCGATGAACAGCTTATCCAGGATGGTGAGCAGTTTGTCTTTGTCGTCGGTGAAATCCTGCAGCACGTGCAGGCGGTCCGAGAAAGACATCAGCGCCATCAAATCCGCCGGCGACATCTGCTTCTTGATGAACTTGACGGCAGAATCCATGGCGCGATATTGATCGGCCGGCGGCATGGCTCCCATGTCGAAGTACAGCACGATCAGCCGGCGGTCCTTATAGCGGACGGTGCCGGGAGTCTCCGGCTGAATCTGGAACTGCGTCACCGGATCCACCTTGGGTTTGTCGGGTTCCGAAGGGGCCTGGACCGTCGGCCGCTGTTGCAGGCCGGGACCTTCCGCATCCAGCAGTTTCTGGTATTCGCAGAAAGCTACGGACTGGGCCACGCCGTCTTCGGTGATGGTGAAATCCTTGGCGGTGAGCCCTTCGATCGGTTTGCCGTTCTTATCGGTCACATTCACCGCTTCCACCACCAGTTGGGCACTGGCCGTAAACTTGACGGGACCCTCGGAGGGCTGCTGCGCGGCTGGTTTCTGCTGGGGTTGCTGGGCCGCCGCCAATACAAAAATCAGAAGAAACAAGAGAGTCAGTTTCATAGTTAGAACCTCCACCGCAGGGTTAATACGACTGAGCGCATGCCGCTTGGCTGGCCGGCGAGCCCGAACTGCCTGCTGGATGCGTTGACGATGTAACTCGGAAAACTCACGTGATTGAGCGCATTGGTGGCATCGAGGCGGAGATCGAGATTATCTTCGAAAGTCCGCTGCATCGAGGCATTCAGGGTAAACAGGCTCGGGCCGGTAATGGAATCTCTTCCGGCATTGCCCCACTGGCCGGGCAAGGGAGCCATGTAGGCGGACGGATTGAGGAAGCGCCCTACCGGGGCGTTGTAGACGTCCTGGCCGGTATACTCGGGCCGGATGGGGCCGTTGATCGCCGTGCCTTGCAAAATGGCCGACTGATAGACCGGCGTCTCCGGCTTGCCGCTTCCATAGTCTATCGAACTCAAAATCGTCCAACGTTTTAAGACGAGGCCGCGCCATCCACTGAGCAGCGCTCCCCCTTTCACGCCCACGCCGCTGGTGTATTGCATGTTGAAAGTCAGCAGGTGCTCCTGGTTAAACGGGGAGAGCCCGCGCTCCGAAGACAGGTCGAGCCAGTTCTGCGCGATCACCGTGGCGCCTCCGCCTCCGCCCTGAACGCTGCCTGCTCCGCCCAGTGCCGCATCGTCGATGGCCTTCGAGAAGGTGTAGTTCACCGTGGCGGAAAAGCCGTTGTGGAAGCGGCGCTGCAGTTGTATCTGGCCCGACTCTTTGGTGGAGTTGCCGTTGGAGGTCATGTAATAAAAATTGGAAGGGCACAGGGGGCAGGGATTGATGGCTCCGGTGGGGTAAGTGTTGGGCACGAACTCCTGCGTATTGCGCGTGCCCTTGATGCCCAGGTAGGTGGCGGTGAGCACATTGCCGCCCGGCAGATCGCGCTGCACCGAAACCTGCCAGTTTTGGGAGTAGCCCAGCCGGAAATTGGGGTCCACGCCGAAGGTATTCGGGTTAACACCGGCGGGGCTGAGAAACGCACTGGCCATGTTCAGGGGACTGACGACGCTGTTCGCCAGGTTGAGCGTTCGCGAGAATGGGTACTGTTGCGCCATGGATGACACCATGCTCTGGTAAACCGACGTATCGTAATAGACACCGTAACCGGCGCGGACCACCAACGAGGATCCGAAGATGGGCCGCCACGCCAGAGCGACGCGCGGTTCGATGCCGTGCTTATCGGGGTTCACCAGAGAACTCGGGTAATTCATGCCGGTCAGGGAGCCGGTGGGGTTGGCGCCCGTCACCGGAGCAACGCCTGCAAAGGCCGGCAGCACATCCAGGTTAACCATGCGCCCGTACTTTTCGTATGCCGGCGCGCTGTATTCCCAGCGGAGGCCGTAGTTGATGCTGAGGGTCGGCCCGATTCTCCAATCGTCGGTGATGTAGAGGTCGTAAGAGGCCGAGCGGAAGTACTTGTCGGCATTGCCCAGCGCCAGTTGCACCGTGTCCGGGGTACCCAGCAGAAAGTCGGCGAAATCCGAACCGGTGGTAGCGCCGGTAAAGGTGAACGAGCCGCGCCCGTTCTGCTGCGAAAGCGAATTGAACTGCATCCGCCGGAAATCGCCGCCGAACCGGATGTTGTGCGGCCGGTGGATCCACAACATGTCGTAATTCACCGCCTGGGTCTGATTGCGCGACAGCCTTTGCTGAGCATCGCTCAGGCCGTAGATCCCGCTGGTGAAATTCAGCGAAGGAGGTCCCCAATTGCCCGGCGTCTGGTCGTTACCCGCAATGCCCGCGTCGCCCGAAACATTCACGCGATCGGCGAAGTAGGGCTCGGTGCGGACGCTCTGCCGGGTGTAATTGTAAGTCAGCGCTCCGTTAATCCGCTGATTGAACATGTGGCGGTATACGATATTCCCGCCCATGCCCAATATGCTGGTGGGATCCACGAAGCCGAAGATACTGGGGCTGGTGCTGTCGCGCCTCTGGATCGCGTAATAGCCGTTGATGTAGTTTTTGCGGTCGAGGCTGCGGTTGAAGCGGGCCTGCCCCATGTCGGAATCGGTGACACTGTTGCTGGCGGTCTGATAGTTGTACCCGTTGACGGACGCAAAATTCGGCAGGGGGTAGTAAGCCAGCAGCGCCCTGGCCTGCGGCGTGATCAGGTTGACTGGAATGATATTGCCGGGGAAACCGTTCAAGGTGAGCGGCTGCCCCTGCGGGTTCACCGCTTGCGAGAAATCGCCGTTCCGCTCCGCCTCGGTGGGCACCGTGCCGGGATAAATATTGGCATTCCGGTTGCGCGTGCCCTGGTATACAAAGAAGATCTGGCCATTGCTCTTGAGGATGTGCGGAACGTAAAGCGGTCCGCCGAAGGAACCGCCGAAGGTCAGGTTGTTGTACGCAGGCTGTGCCGTGTTCGCGCCGAGCAGAGAGTACTGCTGGGCATTCAGGAAAGAGTTGGAGAACTTGGCCATGATATCGCCGCGATACAGCGCGCCCGGCCCTCTCCGGTTGTTGCCGATCACCCGCCGTTCGATGCCGTTGCTCACGCTGCCGTTGACTACCATGGCTTCGGACGCGCCGCCTGTGGGTTCGCTCGATGCGGCCGAGGCGCCGATGCCGGTATCGGCGGGAGGCGCCGGCGCGCCGCCCCCGGCAGCATTCACGTCGGTGCGCTGGAATCCGTTGGCGGCGTTGGTTGGCGCAGCAGCCGCGGCTCCCTTTTTGCCGTTCTTGGACTTAGAATTCTTGCCTTTGCCCGGGTTATTGGCCGCCTCTTCCGCCCCGGCGATGGATGGTTTGGGCGGCGCACTGCCGGCGGCGGCCGTGGTGGTGCTGGTGCTGACGTTGCCGGGAGCGGGAGTCGGCGGGGTGGTGGGCTGCGCCGGGGGCGGTGCTGCTGCCTTGATCTGATCCAGCGGCAGCATCTTCATTTCCCACGTGGGACTGGGCCCGCCGGGGGCGATAGCAACTTCCTGCTTGAGGGGCTGGAAGCAAAGCATGTCCACCTCGAGGTTCCAGGTCCCGTCCGGGACGTCGGGGAAAGTGTAAACTCCCTGTGCGTCGGTGACCGCTGTCATCTTCTTATCGCCCTGCGAGAGAGTGACGGTCGCGCCGGGCAGCGGGAGTCCGCCGAACGTCACCGTGCCGTGGTGCTCCGCCGCGGCCAGGGGCAATGCCGCTAAAACGGCCAGCGCCCCGCACAGCAGAAAGTTACGAATCCGATTCCACATGAAATCATTGCTCCGATTGAGAAGTCGCTAATTGTCCGTCGGTATTTTTTCCGCTTTTTCGATCACGATCATTTCGACGGGGGCTTTCCCGGGCTCTAACTTCAGGCCCAGTTGCTGCTGTACCGCCATAATGATGATTCCGTCCCGGTCCATCTCTGTGGTTGACTCCGGCGACGGCTTTCCGCTCGCATCCAGCGGGACATAGCTCATCAGATCGATGGTGAAATCGAAGGCGCCGGCGAGCCCCGTCTGATCGATCACAGGACGCCGCAAAGGTTGGCTGAGCTGGCCGGCAAGCTCTGCCATCGACACTCTTTCGCCCCTCAGCGCGAATTTTTCGCCTTTGACGAGTTTGCCTGGACCTTCGCCCTCCGGCGGCTTCAGCTTATGGCCGCCTTTGCCTATTGTCATGGAGTAGATTGGAAGTTCCCTGACTTCGCGGCGAATCGCCAGTTTAAAACGCTCCCTCAGCAGGGTCTGCATCATCTTTTGCAGTTCCGGGTCCTGCGCGGGTCCGGCCGCCTTGGCGAAGATGTCATAGGCCTGGATGTCGGTCCAGTGCGGTCCCTCCACCTGGTAGTCCCGGACGCCGTAAGCCCACTGCACGATAGCGCTCAACGGCATGCTCTGAATGGTCACGCTGCCCGGGGAGGACTTGATGCCGCGGCGGGCTTTCCCTTCGGGTCCCGCGGCTTCACTCACTTTTACCGACGCGACATCGAACCTCTGACCGAATGCCGCGCCGGCGGCCAACAGGAGAAGAATCGCGGAAATGTTTCGCGAATGTCTCATTGCGTCAGTTCTCCGTCGGGACCCTTTCGACGTGGTCGACGACCAGTACATCGATTGGCGCTTTCTTTGGTTCCAGCTTGAGGCCCAGTTGTTCCTGTAGCGCGATCGACAGCGGAGGATAGGTCTGGATGTCCGCCCTGGTTTCCTCCCTGGCCACCCGGGCTTCCTCGGGCGTCCAGTTGAGGGTCAGATTATATACGCCGTGCAGATCGGTCATGTCCACAACCGGCCGATCCATGCTGCGTCCGAGTTGCTCTGCCAGGCGCGCCATGGAACACTCGAGTCCGATAAATTGACCCCGCCTGCCCCGGTTATCGTGATTGCCGTTGTCTTCTACCTCTTTGACTTTGAGGCCGCCTTTGCCAACCAGCAGACCGTATACCGGAAACACCTTGGTATCGTGATGCAGGGCCAGCTTGAACCGGTCCACCAGCTTGCTCTGCAGCATAGAGGTCGAGTTGCTGAGAATCGGCGGCCGAGGGCGGTTTGGCGGCGATATCGAACCGTTCGCTGTCGAGCGAGTCAGGCCCTGTCACCTGGTAATCCCTTACCTGGTAAGCACGCATGATCAGGCGCTTTAAGCTGACGTTATTGGCTGTTAACACGCCCTCGTGATCGTCGGAGTCAGACCCGTCCCTTCCGGAGTGGTTAGGCTTAATCGAAGCTACTTCAAACGCGGGGGGTTGGGCCAATGCGCAACATGCCACTAGAGCTATGGCGCCGGCATGCAAGATTGTGCCTTTCATGAAAGATCCCTCGCGGTTATGACGATTTGGACGCCGATCGGTTAACTTTTGCTCCTAGTTTTCTGATGGAACTTTCTCGATTCCGTCGATGATTATGTTTTCGACGGGCAGTTTCTTGGGTTCGAGTTTCAAACCCAACTCCTGCTGGACAGCGGCATAGATATTCAAGCCGGTGGGTTCCGATGCCATCGGACCCCGGCCCTCGCCGCCGCCGGGAGGTGGAGCCATCATCATGGGACCGCCTTCACCTGTTTCGGGGGCGTAATCCAGGGTGAAATCATAGCTTCCCTTAAGTTCCGTCTGGTCAATCACGGGCTTGCCGGTGATGTTCGAGAGCATGTTGGCCAGCCCGTCGATGCCCATTTTCTTCGGCCTGTAGATGGCCGGGTGCCATCATCATCATGCCGCCTCGCCCGGGTCCGCCTCTGCCTGGTCCGGAGTCGGGACCGCGCCCTGCTCCGCCGGGCGTCGGAGGCGGCGGAGGCGCAGTGGCGCGAATATCGCCGTCGGGGCCGCGCCTCATCATCGGGGCAAACCCGGAAGTGTCGTTCGGATCCGACTCCTTGAACTTTGGACCGCCCTTGCCCACTACCAGGGCGTAGGCCGCATGCTCCTTCTGTTCGCGATGGAAGGACATTTTGAAACGGTCGGTCAACAGTTTCTGAATCATCAGGCGGTATTGCTCCTTGGTGGTTCCGGGCGGGATTTTGGCCACCACGTCGAAGCGCTGAGTGTTTAGCCAGTCCGGGCCTTGCACCTGATAATCCTTCACATTGAAGGCGTTAGTGATCATCTGGCGAAGGCTGACATTGCTCCAGTCCACCCGTCCAGGGTCGTCGCTGCCGGGGCCTCCGCGCATCATGACGCGGATGCCATTGCCGGTGGGCGGTGGGGCGGCCTTGATCGATGCGGCCTCGAATTCAGGTACGGCGTCCGTCTGGGCGAAGGCGCCTGCTGCCAGGCTTCCAGCCAGGATCGCGATGGCTAGATGACTTGATTTCATAACCAACTCCTTTGTATTCAGCAGAGGCCTGTCTACGAGGGGTCTCCGGACACCTGCACGCTGGATTCCGTCGAACGAGCCGTTTCCGTATATGACGAAAAAACAACCAAAAGCGTTCGAAATTCCTGAACCGCATTGCCGAAAAGATAGTGTTCGCGTGGGCGGCGCCGGCACACCTGTGGAAACATCGCGGCCTCAAAAGAATAACGACCCCGCCGGAGAATTTGTGACGATATCATGGCGTCTTCTCTTTTCGGGACAATTCCTTAATGGCCTTTTCAGCTTCCCGGACGTCGCTCAGGGTCAGCCTGTGGCTTTCCACCAGGTGACACATCAGCGGTTGGGTACTGCCGCCGAAAAATGCCAGCAGGTCATCGATCAGGCGCCCCTGCGCAGCGTTGCGCGATACCGTGGCTTCGAAGATATGAGCGTTGCTGATCTTCTTGACGCGCCGCACTGCCTTCTTGGCTTCCATCCGGTACACCGTGGTCTGAATGGTCGTATAAGCGGGGCGGCGGCGCTCGGGGAAGGCTTCCTGAATCTCGCGAATGGAACAGGCGCCGCTCTTCCAGAGCGCGTCCATGATCTGCATCTCCAGCTTGCTCAGCTTCGGTTGCGGCATACTATACGTATTTGTGATTCTACTACAGGAGTTTGTGACTTAGTCGGTCGTTTCAGAGAACTACCAGATCAACTGGCTCTGACCGCTCCCTTACGGTCGCGGCTCTGAACGCGCATCGGAGCCGCGCGCGTCAGCAAGCGGTCTTCTTGATACGCTTCACTCCTGCCGCAATGCTGCAGCCGGGTCGATGTGGAGCGACTGGCGGGCGGGAATGTAACAGGCCACCAGGGCGAGCGCGCCCAGCAGGACCGGAGCGCCGGCGATCAGAACCGGATTGGAATCGCTCATGCCGGCGGTCTGCGCGACTTGGAAGAGGACGGCGGAAAGAGCGCGCATTCCGGCGCGGGCCAGTAAGATCCCGATACCGGAACCCACGATGACGAGTACGGCGGCCTCTTTGATTACAAGGCCGATGACATCGCCGTGTCCGGCTCCCAGCGCCACACGGATGCCGATCTCGCGGCGCCGGCGCGCTACCGAGTAGGCGGTGACGCCGGACAGCCCCACCGCAGCGAGGATGAGTCCGCAGATGCCGATCAGGCCGTAGGTCCAGAGCGCGACTTTCACCGGGAACATGGTTTCCTCGATCTTCCCGGCCATGCTGTGCGGATCGAACGGCGTGATCTTATCGTCTATAGCGGCGGCTTCCCGCCGCACGGCGGCAATGGCATCGACTCCCGGGACTGCGCGCACAAGCAGAATCATGCCGTGCAGCGTGGAACGCGCATAATCGGCAGGACGCAGAGGCAGGTAGATCACGCCGGGCGCGTCGGCAGCCTTGGCGACGATCCCTTCGCGCACATTGCGCGCCACTCCGATGACCTGCACGATGCGCGTCCTGCCAGTGATGCCCTGATGAGTCTTGCCGCCTCCCATAAAGAAGGTTGGAACCTCCTGGTCGCCGATTTCGAAACGGCGCCCGATGGGGTT
The DNA here is from genome assembly GCA_963748795.1 of uncultured Solibacteraceae bacterium. Taxonomy (GTDB): domain Bacteria; phylum Acidobacteriota; class Terriglobia; order Bryobacterales; family Bryobacteraceae; genus Sulfopaludibacter. Next base: position 17,705 of record CAVVLD010000072.1, on the reverse strand, counting down.
TTGGTTCTTCCAGCAAGTCTCCGCCAGTTTCTCGCTGACGATGGCCACGGCGGAATCGTCGCGCTCATCCTCTTCGCGGAAAGAGCGGCCGCTGAGGATGGGGATGCCCAGCGTGGTGAAGAAATCGCGCTGCACGGTGTAGCGCCGCCCGGAACGAATTTCTTTGACGCCCGATGGCTCCAGCGTGTAGAACGTCGTGCCCGGTTTGCCGATCATGGTCATGGTCACGGAATCGGCCAGGCTGGCCGCGGTAAACGCGCGCACCCGCTTCAGCCGCTCCAGCAGATTATGGAAGAACGTGCCAGTCTGTTCCGGGGAATAACCGTCCCGCAAAGGGTCAATTGAAATCAGGTAGAGATTGCGGGTCTCGAAACCGGCATCGGGTGCGGCGATCTTCTGGTGGCCCATCACCAGAAAGCCGGTGATCAGCAGCAGGGAGACCGATCCGGCCACTTCAGAGAGCACCAGGCAGTTGCGCAGGCTCAAGCGCCGGAAGCGCGGCAGATGCACGTTGCCGCCCTCTTTCAGGGCCGGCGTCAGGTCTACGTGCGTGGCTTGCAGGGCGGGCACTAAGCCAAAGACGATGCCCGTGAACGCGCTGAGCGCGATGGCGAACAGCAGCACGTGACGGTCGGGCTGCAATTGGAAGGTCAGCGGCATGGGGTAAGGCATGCTTTCCCGGGAGGCCAGGCTCATCAGTATGGAGGCGAACAGCAACCCGAGCGTGCCCGCCGCGGCGGCCACAATCATGCTTTCGGTGAGCAACTGGCGAACCAGGCGCGGACGGCTGGCGCCCATCGCCAGGCGGATGGCGATCTCTTTGCGGCGCTCGCCGGCGCGGGCCAGCATCATATTGATCACGTTGGAAATGGCAATCAGCAGAATCACGCCGCCGAGCACACCCATGAAACCGGTCAGGAGCGGGCGATCCTCTTTGCGGATGGGCAGCATCTTCCCGGCGGGCAGCAGGGTGACGCGGCGGTACTTGTTTTCCCGATTCGGGTCGCCGTAGTCCTGCTCGAGCCGGCGCGCGATGGTTTCGAGCTCCGATTCGGCGCGCCCTTCGGAAACTCCCGGGCGCAGGCGGCCCACTACATGAAAGACAGCGGCGTCGTGCCGCTCCAGTGCGTGATCCGCCAGCTCCGGGGCTATGCCCTGGATGGAAAGCGGCAGCCAGAGGTCGGAGGCATAGATCATGGGAGACGCGCCCGCGAAATCCTCGGGACCGACACCCAGGATGGTACAAGGGTGCCCGTTAATGCGCAGGGATTTGCCGATAATGGCCGGGTCGAAGCCCAGGCGATTGCGCCAGAAGCTGTAACTCACCACCACGCGCGGTTCGCTTCCCGGCCGCTCGTCTTCGGCACGGAAGAAGCGGCCCAGGGCCGGATGGATGCCCAGCGTATCGAAGTAGGATGCGGTGACGATATGGCCCCAGGTGCGCAGGGTGCGGCCTTCTACGTTGATGCCCAGAGGCACGGGCGCGATATAGGCGAGAGTGCTGCTGAACAGGTCGCTGCGGTCGCGGTAGCGCTGGTAGTTGAGATACGAAGCGGGCGGCTCCAGCAGCACGAGTTGATCGGGACGGCGGACCGCCGGCACATCGCGGCCGATGAATCCGTTGAGTTCACTGAAGCCTGCGGTGGCGACACCGATGCCCAGCGTGAGGGAGACCAGGGCGACGGCGGTGAATCCGCGCGATGCCGCCAGCGAGCGCATCCCGTAGCTGAGATCCTGACGGAATTCCGAGGCGTACTCGGCCGGCAGCCGCAGGGCGATGTCCAGGAGCAGGCGCAAAAGTCCCCGGACGCCGAGACTGCGCCAGGTGGGCTCGATGGCTTCTTCGCCGGTTTGCAGCAACTCTTCGCCGTAGGCGTTTTGGAACTCGTAAGGAAAGGCACGGGCCAGGGCGCGGTAGAGCCGCAGACTCAGGCTGACGGAGCGAGTCATGAGAGCGCCTTCCTTTCGCTGAGCCGCTTGGAGCGGATGACGCGCACCAGGTCTTCCAGGCGGCGGCTCTCGGCATCGAGCACGCGGCGGCCCAGGGGCGTGAGGCGATAGTAGCGCCGGCGGGGATCGTCCAGAGCGGCGGCCGGGCGGCGGCTGGATTCTTCGATGAGGCCGGAATCCATCAGCCGCTTGATCGTCCCGTAGAGCGTAGCGGGCCAGAGGCGCACTTTGCCTTCGGTGCGTTCCAGCACCTCCTGCATGATGCCGTAGCCATGCTGGTCCTGGTCGGCGAGGCTCAGCAGCACGTGGAACCAGTGCGGTTTCAGGGGAAGGAAAGAATCCGGCTTCATGTATATCAATCGATATATATATGGTTTGAGAGCAGCAGTCAAGGGGCTCTGAAACGCGTTATACTGGCGGTCCCCATGCCCAAGGAACAAAAGACAGGTTTTGCTCTGGCGGTAGTCACCACGGTTTTCTTCATGTGGGGCTTCGTCACAGTGCTGAACGACATCCTGGCGCCGCACCTGAAGGCCCTTTTCGACCTGAATTACACGCAGACCATGCTGATTCAGTTCACCTTCTTTTCGGCATATTTTCTGATGGCCATGCCCTCGTCGCGCATCCTGGCGCACATCGGCTACCAGATGTCGATCGTGCTGGGGCTCGGCGTAATGGGGATGGGCGCGATGATGTTCGTGCCGGCGGCCTCGCTGGCGTCGTATCCGCTGTTTCTGCTGGCATTGTGGGTGCTGGCGTCGGGCATCACGCTGCTGCAGGTGGCAGCCAACCCGTACGTAGCGCAACTGGGGCCCGCCGGATAAAGGATCGAGTCGGCTGAACCTGGCGCAGGCGTTCAACTCGCTGGGCACGACGCTCGCGCCGTACCTGGGCGGCCTGCTGATTCTCTCGGATCACAATGGGCCGGCGGTGGCCGGTCTGAAAACGGCCGAAGCCAACGCGGTGAAACTGCCGTACGTGGGAATCGCACTTACTTTGTTTATTCTGGCGGCTGCGATTTCGCGCTTTCGCCTGCCGGCGCTGCCGGAGATCGAAGAGAGTCACGGCATCAGCGCGGGCGACAGCATCTGGAAGCATCGCCACCTGGTGCTGGGCGCCGTGGGCATCTTTTTGTACGTGGGCGCCGAAGTTTCGATCGGCAGCTTCCTGGTAAATTATTTCTCGCAGGCCAACATCGGCGGGCTCACCGAGCGGGCCGCGGCAGGCTATGTGTCGTTCTATTGGGGCGGCGCCATGATCGGCCGGTTCCTCGGGTCTGCCGTGCTGCGCAAGGCGTCTCCGGGCAAGGTGTTGGGCGCGGCGGCACTGATTGCGTCGGCGCTGGTCTGGACCACGGTCGCGACCAGCGGCGGCGTGGCCATGTGGAGCGTGATCGCGGTGGGCTTGTTCAATTCGGTGATGTTCCCGACCATCTTCACGCTGGGCATTGCCGATTTAGGCCCGCTCACCGCAAGAGGCTCGGGTCTGCTGATCCAGGCGATTGTAGGCGGCGCGCTACTGCCGGTGCTGCAGGGCGCACTGGCCGACTCCATCGGCATTCACATGGCTTTCGTGATGCCGGCGCTCTGCTATCTATATATCGTTTTCTATGGCTTCAAAGGATCGCGAGTCAGTACGGCATGCTTAACGTATTCCCTCCCGAACGCTCCCTAACGGTCGCGGCTCCGATCAGAGCCACGAGCGTCAGCGAGTGCAACGGTGTATTTGGCGAGGCATTCTTTCGATGAATAAAAACGGGACCATGATGAAAAGCTCGATCGTGGCGGCGCTGGGCGGGCTGCTGTTCGGATTCGATACGGCGGTGATTGCCGGCGCGACCGGCGCGCTTCGACCACGCAATATGCGCTCACATCCCGCACTCTGGGGCTGACCGTTTCCGCGGCTCTGTTCGGCACGATTCTGGGCGCGCATGTTCGGCGGCATCCCGGGCGACTCGTACGGCCGGCGCGACAGCCTGCGCATCACCGCGGTGCTGTATCTGATCTCCGCGCTCGGCTGCGCCTTCGCCTTCAACTGGTATTCGTTCGTGGTGTCGCGCTTCATCGGCGGGCTGGGGATCGGCGCGTCTTCCGTGCTGGGTCCGATGTACATCGCGGAGATCGCTCCGCCGCGGAAGCGCGGGCGGCTGGTGGGCTTCTTCCAGTTCAATATCGTCTTCGGCATTCTGCTGGCCTACCTCTCCAACTACGTCGTGGGCACGATGGGATTCGGCGATGCCGAATGGCGCTGGAAGCTCGGCGTTCCGGCGATTCCCGCCGCGCTGTTTCTGCTGATGCTGCTCACTATTCCGGAGAGCCCGCGCTGGCTGGCGAGGAAGGGACGCATGGCACGAAGCCGAGGACCGTGCTGCGCGAGGGCGGCGACGAAAACTACCGGCAGGACCTGGCGGAGATCGTGGAATCGGTGGACGAGCAGCACGGCGGCGGCGAGCGAGCCGCTGCTCCAGCACAAGTACCGACTTCCGATCTTCCTGGCGGTTTCCATCGGCATGTTCAACCAGCTTTCGGGCATCAACGCCATCCTTTATTACCTGAACGACATCTTCGCCAAGGCGGGCTTCAGCAAGGTGTCGGGCGATCTGCAATCGGTCGCCATCGGCGCCACCAACCTGCTGTTCACCATATTGGCCATGTCGGTGATCGACCGAACTGGGGCGCAAGACACTGCTGCTGATCGGGGCGGTCGGCACGGCCGTAGCGCTGGCCGGGGTGGCCGCGATCTTTCTGCGCGGGAACCCATCAGGACCTGCTGGTGTGGTGCCTGGTGGGCTTCATCGCCTTCTTCGCGTTCTCGCAAGGCGCGGTGATCTGGGTCTACCTGAGCGAGGTCTTTCCCACGCGCGTGCGCGCCAAAGGGCAGAGCCTGGGCAGTTTCACGCACTGGATCATGAACGCGGCGATCTCGGGCATCTTTCCCGTCCTGGCGGCGAAATCGGGCGGCGTGCCGTTCGTCTTCTTCGCGGTGATGATGGTGGTGCAGTTCTTCGTGGTGCTGGCGGTCTATCCGGAGACCGAGGGCTACTCGCTGGAAGAGATGCAGAAGAAGCTGGGAATCGAATAAGGTCAAGATGGCGACTAAGACGATAGGAGTGGATATTGGCGGCACCAAAGTGGCCGCCGCGTTGGTGGATGCGAGCGGGGAGATCACCTGCAAATCGCGCGTGCCGATGGCATCCACGGGCGACGCCGCTGCCGGGTTTGCCTCCGTGGAGACCGCGATCAACGCAATCTTCGAGCAGGCGCCGGAAGCTCGCGCCGAGGTAACCGGCATCGGGATCTGCGCACCCGGACCGCTCGATCCCAAGACGGGCGTGATTCTGAATCCGCCCAATGTGCCGTGCTGGCGGAACTTTCCGCTGGCCGCGGAGATCGAGCGGGTGTTCCACGTTCCGGCGCGCGTGGACAACGACGCCAACGCCGCCGGCCTGGCCGAGGCGCTGTGGGGCGCCGGCATCGGGTACCGCAACGTGTTCTTCGCCATTCTGGGCACGGGTATCGGCGCGGGCATCGTGTTCGATCGGCAAGATTTACCACGGCAGGACCGGCAGTGCGGCGGAAGGCGGCCACGTGACCATCAACTTCAACGGGCCGGTCTGCGGCTGCGGCAAACGTGGCTGCATCGAAAGGTATGCCTCCGGTCCGAATATCGCGCGGCGAACCCGCGAGCGGCTGGCGGGCGGGGAAAAGTCGGCGATTCTGGAACTGGCGGGCAGTCTGGAGCGGTGCGGGCGGAGCACGTGGGCGAGGCGTTTCGCGACGGCGATGCGGTGGCGCGGGAGATTGTGACCGAGACCGCGCACCTGCTGACCATCTGGCTGGGCACCATCGTCGACATCCTGGAACCGGATGTGATGGTGGTGGGCGGCGGCGTGGCAGAGTTGATGAGTTCGTTCTTCGAGGGCATGCGTGCCGGCCTGAAGGATTGGGCGATCAATAAGCGAGCCGGAGAGATCCCGCTGGTGTTGGCGCGTTACGGCTCAGAGGCAGGTATCGCCGGGGCAGCCGCCCTTTGCCGGTAGCGACCGCGTTCCTGGGAGGCGTCACAGGATCCTGGCCCCATTTTCAAACTTTTCGCACGTACTAATCGAACACGCGAGCGGCTGTCAGTTCCATTGGCGGCTGACCCGGCCGTTTCGAGCGAACGAAAAGGAGAAATATATGGCGAACAAACTTGCTTACGTGATTAACGCGTCCCCTGTGCAATTCCAGTTGACGAACACGATCGGCGGCTCCCAGCAGTCTGGCGACGCGGTGCAGTTACCACCGAACTCGCTGACCAAGACGGGAGGAAAGGACAACAACTTTATCGAGATTCCAGACGCAACACCACCGGTGAAATTCTTTTCCAGCGACAACACAAACCTCAACGCCGGAAGCACCAACCTCTACGTCTACGGCACCCAGGGAGTGGTCTACTGGCTCTTGAACAGCTCGCCGACCTCCACGAACGACGGAATTCAATTTCCCAACAGCAACAGCTTCGGCGAGGGCTTCCTGGTCATTTCCCAGGAGAACGGAAGCTGGGCGCTGTCCCTCTACGACGTGAACAGCATCTGACAGTAGCTGGGTTCGCGGCGCGGTGGCATCCCATCCCCTACCGCGCCGCGAACCCGCTCCTCAGTGTCCGGCGCCGGCTAACAGCGATGGCGCGTCAAGTGCAGGCTCAACTCCCTGGACGCCGCCAGATGCTCCCCGCGCCGGAGCATCACCGACGCATAGTTCGCCCGGAACACCCTGCCTGCCAGATCCGCCGCTCGTGCCATGACTTCGCTTATCGAAGGGTATTGAATTATGCCGTTGCGCGTGATGGAAAAGCCGTTTCGTTCGGCCTCCCCGGCATAGGCGTCCCAGGCAGCCGTGCATCTCTGTTGCAGGTGTTTCTTTTCAGGGCACTGCATACGCCTATCATAGATCACCTTAATTTGAACAGGATGTTCGGCCCCGCGTCGCCGGCCACTTCCAGTCCCCACTCGGGCGCTTCCGCCAGCAACTGCTTCCCCAGCGGCCCGTGGCCGGCATCCCCGAGCGGCGCCAGCAGATATCGATAGCCCGCCCGCCGCACCGTGGCGGCCGCCTCCAGCCGCAGATCCTCCAGAGGCCGAACCGTACTCCTAGGGCGATCCGTCAGCAAAACCCACTGTCCGTCCGTTCCCCGCTGACCGTACACTTCCAGAGTGACGTCGTACGCCGCGGAATGAGCCGTCAGCACTGCCCCGGTCAAATTCTGCGGGTGATCCAGGTCCACTTCGAAGAACATTCCCGCGCGCGCCGGCTGCCAGGTGCGCCACACCGTGGAGCGGCGATTGTCCAACGCCAGCGGCGCCTCCCACAGGTTGGGCCAGGCGCGCAGGCTCCACAGGGGACTGTTGAAGATGCGGTCTTCGCCCGAAAGCAACCGCACCTCGGCGATGTCCCATTCGGCCGGGAATCCCTTGGGCATGCGAAATCGCAGTGCCCGTAAGCTGGCCGGCGGCCAGGACGCGGTCCAATCGGACAGCGGATCCTTTTTGTATTTCGCCGCCAGATACAGGGTCTCCGTCAGGCAGTCGCCCTCGGCCGATTGCCAGGCTACGGAAACATCGCGCGCCGCGTACGCCGTCGGAACCGACATGAGTGCAAAGATGCTGGCATCCGGCGGAGTGTCGTGCTCCACCATGCGGGCCACGTTGTATTCGTTGGTGTGAGTTTGCAGGTAGCGCGCTTCGCTTTCGATTCCGATCGCGGCTTTCCAGGGCAGTTCGTGCAAGCGGAATGCGTAAGCCGGCTGCCACGCGTTCAAAAATGGCGGGAGGCAGACCAGCGCCTGCAAGGCGATGGCCGCCCATGCCGCCTTGGGAGGCAGCACCATGGCCAGGGCGAATGCCGCCACCATGACCGCCGGCATCAGAAAACGCGCGCCCGTATTGCTGAACCAGGGGATCGCCAGAATCGCCGTCGCGATGAGGCACAGGCGGCCCTCCCGCCGGCGCACTGCCACCAGGCCCAGCGGCAGCAGCAGCAGCAGCGGCCCGTAAGTCCCGGTGAGCCCGTCGCCCAGCGCGAGTTGCCACGGAACCTGGAGTGGCGGCACGCCGTGCAGCGACCGCATCCCTTCGGCCAGTTCGCGTTCACTCCGTAGGTGGAAATACGGATTCGGAAACAGCGAATTCCCCAACGGAGCGATGGGGTCGCCGGTGAGCGCCGCATTGCGCACCATCCACGGTCCCGCCGCCAGGGCGATTCCCGCCGCCACGAGCGCGGCGCAACGCCAACGCCGGGCGCGCCCGGACACGAGCACGAACAAAACCGCTGCCGCCGCGGCGAAGATGCCCGGAAATTTGATGGCGTAACAGAACCCGGCCAGCACGCCCGGCCGGCAGCAGGTAGCGCGCATCGTCCGTCTCGCGCCAGGTGAGCAGCAGGTAGAAGGCGGCCAGCATAAAGAACACCTGCGCGGCATCGTTGTAGGTGGAAGCGCCGGTGAGCCCCACCAGCGGCGCGGTCCAGTAGAAAACCGCCACCACGAGCGACCCGGTATCGCTCATTCCCAGCCGCCTGCCCACGCGGAAGATCAGCGGCACCGCCGCCGCGCTCAGTCCGAATTCCACCAGCTTGGCCGCGGCGTGCCGGCCGAATACGAAGGCCATGGTGAAGAGCATTTCCATGCCTTGGGGTATCAGGTCATAGAAGCGCGCGCGATCCGGGAAGCCGCCCAGCCGGACATACTCGTAAGGCAGGCCCAGATGATAGGTGAGGCCGTCCGGCTGAACTTCAGGCGCCAGCGCATTCACCAGGTAGAAGAACCCGTACCCTGCGAAAATGGCCCATGCCGCGTATCTGACCTGTCTCGGCAGAGCGGGCAGTTTCTCTTCCGTTGCCGGCCTGTGCCACCAGATCGCCGCGATACCGCACACCCCCACTGCCAGAAACGCCGGCCAGATGGCCGCATGACACAGCAGCAGGAGGAACACCACCAGGCTTTCGGCGGCGGCGCCGAGGGCCAACCGGATCTCGGGCGGCGCCGCCAGGCGGTGCGACAGAATTCCGCCCAGGCCATACGCCGCCACCAGCGTGAACCCGCCGCCGAAGAGTATGGAGAGCAGGTGGAACAATGCTAGAGCAGCACCGTATCGATGCGCGCATCGTCTTCGCCGGCGGGACCCGGCACCCCGCCAACCGCCGCCGCTACCGCTTGTTCGGCGCCGCGGAGGAACTGGATCAACTGCTCCTCCGAACCGTCGAAGTAACCTTCCAGCAATTCCCGGATGGCGGCCCGCCGCAGCGCATCGCGCGGGGTCTGCGGAGAATACAGAAACGCGCGGCCCACCTTCCGCCGCGTCAGCTTGCCCTTGCGGACCAGCCGGTCGAGCACCGTCATGATCGTGGTGTAGGCCAGCGGACGCGTTTGCGACACAATCGACTGCACGTCTTTGACCCGGCCCTGCTGCAAGGACCACAGTGCCCTCAGGCACAGCAACTCAAGCGGAGGAGGAACGTCGCGGGCGGCTTTCGGCATCAGCTTTCCTGTTTGGGCCCATTGGAGTACAACGCCTGTTTCAGCTTATCGGCAAATGGAGAATCCGGTTTCGGGGCGAACAGCGGATGCACCGCGGCAGCGGGAGGCGCCACGGGCTTTGCGGACTCGGCGGCGAGTTCCGGATCCCGGGGCCCGCGGGGCGAGCGGGCGGGCGCGGCGCCGCCTCGCCGACTGCTTCAGGTATCGATCCTTCTTCAGCGCCGACCGCTCCAGCGCGCTATTGTACGTGGTAAAGCAGCCTTCCACCTGCCGGTCGTTTTCGATCAGCGCGCGCATGCACTCCATCTTGGAATCCAGATCGTCCAGGTAGTGCAGCAGCAGCGCCTCGGGAAACTGCGGCAGCTTGGGCGAACCGAATTCCAGCTGCCCGTGATGGCTCAGGATCATGTGCTCCACCAGCGAGCGCAGTTGCGGCGGAAAATCCGGCAGGCCGCGCAGTTTCTCCGCCACCATGCGCATCGCGATGGTGATGTGCCCGAGCAATTGGCCTTCGCTGGAGTACGAAAAGCCGCGCTCGTAATTCAGCTCGTAGATCTTGCCGATATCGTGCAGCACCACCCCGGTGAGCAGCAGGTCGCAATCCACGTTCGGATAGTGCGGCCGTCAGCCGCGCCAGCGCGCACAGCGAGAGCACGTGCTCGATCAGCCCGCCCAGGTACGCGTGGTGGATCTGCTTGGCCGCCGGCGCCCGGCGGTAGCGCGCCGCGATGTCCTCGATCGTCCAGCATGGCGTTCCAGCAGGCCCTTCAGGTGCGGATTGCGCCATGCCCGCCACCATGCGCGCGCAGTTCGTCCCACATCTCCTCGCGGATCGCGCCGCGACGAGGGAAAGTAATCGCCGAAATCGACCTCGCTCTCGTCCATCCGGCGCATCTTGTGAACGGTCAACTGCGGCCGGTTGTGAAAGACCTGGATCAGCCCCTTGACCTTGACGAAATCGTCGCGGTCGAAGCTGTCCATCACTTCGGCCACGTTGTCCCACATCTTGGCGTCGAGTTCGCCGGTGCGGTCGCCCAGCAGCAGCGAGAGATACAGCTCGCCGGTCTTCTTCTGGCGGATCTCCTTCGAGTGAACCAGGAAACTGGTGGTGATGACCTTGTTCGGCTCCAGTTCGTTCACGTAAGGAGATTTCATTGTTTGATGGGCGGCAGGGGCGGCTGTTCCACCTTCGGCTTCGGAGGCTTTTCCGCTTTTGCGACCTTTACCTTATCTGCCGACTGGGCCATTTGCGGACCTTGCGGATTCTTGCCGGATTCGTCCTTGGGACCGTTCAGCGTGGTGTCCGCATCGTCACTCACCTTCTGTGAGTCCCCGGAATCGGCACGAATCCCATCAGCTTGATGGACCCTGCTTCGGTGCGCGGCCACTTCTTCCTTGGTGGTGGTCTGCGGCTTCAGCGGCGCCACATCGTGCCAGCTCGTGTCCTTGCCGGGCGCGGCGCCGGTATCCACATAGCCGTCCTTGATTTCGAGGAAGGCGTCCTGGCGAAGCTTGGTCAGATACTCCCGGAACTTCGGCTGCATCTTGGGCCGCGCCAGGATGTCCTGAATCTGGTCCTTCACTTCTTCGAACGATGCCTGCCCGGCCTCGTACCGGTCTTCCACTTTCAGGATCAGAAAGCCGTGAATCGGCGCATCCACCTTGATGGGGTCGAGACACGGCCCTTCTTTGGCGGCGAAGACCAGGTTGTCCATCTCCGGGCGCAGTTGCCCCTTTTCGAAGGGCAGCCAGTTGGCCGCCGTTCTTCGCCGTGTCCGGATCGTCGGAATTGGCCGAGACCAGGTCGCTGAACTTCTCGCCTTTACGGGCGCGCTCGGCAATCTCTTTGGCCTTCTTCTCGGCGTCGGCCACCTGCTCGGGAGTCTTGCCTTCGGTCGAAATGATGATCTGGCTCAGAAACACCTGCTCCTTGCGCGTGAAATCCGCCTTGTGCTCGTCGTAGTACTTCTTCATGTCCGCTTCGGGGATCGCGATCCGCGGCGTGACTTCCTTGCTGACCACGCGGCTGGTCAGAATCTCGTTCGTCAGCTTTTGTTTGTACTCCTCGTAGGACAGCCCGGTCTGCTCGCGGATGAAGGCCTCGAATTTGTCCGCGTCGGTCAGCTTGGGATCCTGCTTCATGGCTTCGAGTTTCATCTGGCCCAGGCGCTTGATCACATCGGCATCCACGTTGATGTCCAGGTCCTTGCCCTTTTGCACCAGCAGGAGCTCGTCGATCTTGTCGCGAAGCATGTCCTTGGATTGTTCCTGTATGGCAGCCTGCAGGGCCGGTCCCCGCTAGAGCGTTCTGTTCCTGCGCCAGCCCGGTACGATTTCGCATCGCCTTCGCGCATCTCGCTCGGCACAGCTCGCCGCGGCGCGACGATGTCGCCGATTCACCTTCGACGGCGATCTCGTTCCACGTACGCGAACGGGATTCCGCTAGCCACGGGTGGCCGGAACACGCAGTCAACGCCAGGCCATCAGAAGATGACGTACCAAACGCTGCCTGAGGAAGCATACAGTCTTGTTCCTCTCGATTTTACCAGTCGGCGAGCGGTATGCCTTCAATTGCTCGCCAGCCTTATCGCGACAGAAATCGCTAGGCACGTCCCCCGCCGGGTCGATTGGCCATCCAGCGGCAACAGCAGGACGCCCGCCGGAGTGAACTGCGCGCCGCGGTTTCCCGACAATCCCCATCAGGCGCGCCGGATCCACGCGCGTTTCCTCGTGGAACTTGACGTTCAACAGGTTATGCCGCCGGTCGATGGCCTCGATGCCGAATCTGCTCGGCCAGGGTCTTGAGCGCCGAGTACTGCAGCAGATTGCGCACGGCTTCGGGCATCGGGCCGTAGCGGTCCTCCAGTTCCTTTTCGGCACGCGTCGCGCGCCGTCGGCGTCGGCGGCGTTGGCGATCTGCCGGTAGGCCCGCAGGCGCTGGTTCTCGTCGGCGATGTAGTCCGGCGGAATGCGGATATCCAGCCCCAGGTTGAGGGCCGAGTGGATCTCCGGCACGACCTCCTCGCCCTTCAGTTCGCGCACCGTCTCGTCCAGCAGCCGGACGTAGGTGTCGAAGCCGACGGAGTTGATCTGGCCGTGCTGCTCGCCGCCCAGCAGATTGCCCGCGCCGCGCAGTTCCAGGTCGAGCGCGGCGATCTTGAAGCCGGCGCCCAGGTCGCTGAATTCCTTCAGCGCCGCCAGGCGCTTGCGGGCGATCTCGGTCAGTTCGGTATCCGGCGGCACCAGCAGATAAGCGTAGGCCCGGCGATTGGAGCGGCCCACGCGGCCGCGCAACTGGTACAGCTCCGAAAGCCCGTAGCGCTCGGCATTCTCGACAATCATGGTGTTGGCCAGCGGGATATCGAGGCCATTTTCGATAATTGTCGTACAAACCAGGATGTCGAACTCGTGCCGCATGAACTGCAGCATGGTCTTTTCCAGTTCCGCCTCGCCCATCTGGCCGTGCCCGACGCCGATCCGGGCATTCGGGACCAGTTCCTGGAGCATGGCCGCCCGCGTCCAGATGGAATCCACCCGGTTGTGCAGGAAATAGACCTGCCCGCCGCGAGCCAACTCCAGTTCCAGGGCCGAGCGGATCAATTCCGGCTGGAACGGCGCCACCACGGTATGGATGGCGAGCCGGTCCTTGGGCGGCGTCTCGATCACCGACATATCGCGCAGTCCCAATAACGACATGTGTAGTGTTCGCGGGATCGGGGTGGCGCTCATGCTGATCACGTCCACCGTCTTCTTGAGCTGCTTCAGCCGCTCCTTGTGCTTGACGCCGAAGCGCTGCTCTTCGTCGACGATCACCAGGCCCAGATCGCGAAACTCCACGTCCTTCGAAAGCAGGCGATGCGTGCCGATGGCGATATCGACCTTGCCTTCCGCCAGATCGGCCAGCGCGGCCTTGAGTTCCTTGGGCGAGCGGAAGCGGCTGAACATCTCCACGCGCACGGGAAACGGCTGGAAGCGGCGTTTGAAGGTCTCGAAATGCTGAAATGCTAGAACTGTAGTAGGAGCCAGGACGGCGACCTGCTTGCCATCGCCCAGCGCCTTGAAGGCCGCCCGCATCACCACTTCGGTCTTGCCGAAACCCACATCGCCGCAGAGCAGGCGGTCCATGGGCTGCGGGCTTTCCATGTCGCGCTTGATCTCGCCGATGGCCGTGATCTGATCGCTGGTCTCGGTGAACTCGAAGGCGTCTTCGAACTCGCGCTGCCAGTTGCTGTCCGGTGAGAACTGAAAGCCTTCGGCCATTTTGCGGCCGGCGTAGAGCTTCAACAGCTCGTCCGCCATGTCGCGCATTTTGGCCTTGATCCGCGTCTTGGTGCGCGTCCAGGTGGCGCCGCCCATGCGGTCGAGCGCCGGCTTCGACTCGCCCGCGCCGCGGAATCGCTGCACCAGGTCCATGCGCGTGAGCGGCACATAGAGCTTGGCGCCGCCGGCGTATTCGAGCAGCATGTAGTCGCCTTGCGCCTCGCCCTGCGAGATCTCCCGCAGTCCGAGATACTGCGCCACGCCGTGTTCGGAGTGGACCACGTAATCGCCGGGCTTCAGGTCGATCAAGTCGGCGGAGAAAGTGGCCAGCGGCGGATTTGGAAGAGGGCGCGCGCGCCACCAGTTCCGGAGGTCTCGAACAGGTCTTCCGATCCAAATACTACAAGGTGCGAATCATGGAACGCCGTGCCCCGCCGGATCAGCCCTTTTACCAGATAGATGCTGGCGACGGCGCCGGCCATATAGGCGCGCTCGGCCAGGTAAGCCGGGGTGGAGTCGCTCTGCGTCCAGCCCGAGCTGATAGGCCACGCCGTACTCGTTGAGGATGTCGGCCACGCGCTCTACTTCGCCTGTGGAAGAGGCGAAAAAGGCCACCCGGTTGCCGGCTTCCACCAGGTTGCGAGCCTCGGCGATGGCCACCTGCATGTTGCCGTGGAAGCCATGCAGCCGAGGGGCGGGTAGGCGGATGTGCAAGGCTGCCGATTCGCCATCGCGCGACCAGCCGATCTCCAGTTCCTTCAGAGAAAGCTGCGGGCGATGCCGCGGCCTGCCGCTCCAGATCCTCCCAGCGGAAGTAAATACGATCCGGGTCGTAGACCGGCGAGACGCTCGATCTGCTCCAGCCGCTTCCAGAGGCGCTCCGCCGCGCCGCGCACCTGCTCCGGCTCGTCCCAAACCACGATCGGGCGGTCGACCAGCGAGAAGACCGACGACTCGCGGGGCCGGACCATCGGCGTCAGCAATTCCCAGCCGGGGAACGGCTCGCCGGGAGCCGGCAATTCGCGCCCGGGAATGCCGGATTCCCCCAGCAACTCGCCCAGTTCCACCAGCAGCGCCCGCGACTTCTGATACTCCGTGAGCGGTAGCAGCGTGCAATCCTCGACCTTCAGCACGGTGCGCTGCGATTCCACGTCGAAGCGGCGGATGGACTCCACCTGGTCGCCAAACAGGTCGATGCGCACCGGCTTGGGCGTCTCGGGCGAAAAGACGTCCAGGATGCCGCCGCGCACGGAGTACTCGCCGACCATTTCCACTGGTTCGCGGCGCTCGTAGCCGATGCTCTCCAGGTGCGCAACCACCTCTTCCAGAGGGAGTTCGTCGCCCACCTTCAGCTTGAGCGCAAGCTGCCGGTAGAAATCGCCGGGTTCGATCCGCAACAGCGCCGAGGCCACCGGCAGAATCGTAATGGGCACGCGCTGAGTCGGCCAGGCGCCAGAGTCCGATCGCGCGCTGCTCCAGCATTTCGGCGTGCGGCGAGAGGTTCTGAAGCGGCAGAACGTCCAGAGCCGGAAGGAGTTGCGGTCCGGTCCGGTCGTCGGCCACCAGCAGTTCGAAGAAAGTGTTGACCGCCTCGGACAGCGCTCTCAGCCTGCTTATTGCCATCTACTACAATAATCAGAGGCCGATTGACGGTGTGGGCCAAGCAGCACCGAGTAGACCGCCTTCGCGGTAGTGGTGAGGCCGGAAAGGGAAGCGTTGCCTCCCCCGGAAAGGCGGCGCACGGCGTCGAGAAAGCCGGGGTCTCGCCCCAAGTCCAGGAACAGGTCGCGAACGGCTGGATGAATCAAGGCTGGCTGAGAGCTCTTTCAACGATATTCGTAGTAGAATATCCGGGTTCCATAGGCACAGCCAGCACTTTGCCGCCCGCAGCCTCCACTTCTTCCCTACCGGCGATGAAGTGCGACCAGTCCGCGCCCTTAACCAGGATGTCGGGCAGCACCTCGGCGATCAGTTCGCGCGGCGTATCCTCGTCGAACAGCGTGACCGCGTCCACCGCTTCCAGGGCCGGCGGCCACTTCGGCGCGTTCCTGTTCCGGCGAAACCGGCCGCGAGGGACCCTTGATGCGCCGCACGCTGGCATCCGAATTGAGCGCCAGAATCAGCACGTCGCCCAGGGAACGAGCACTGTTCCAGCAGGCGGATATGGCCCGGGATGAAGCAGATCGTAGCAGCCATTCGTGAAGACCACCGTCTTGCCTTCCCGCTTCCAGCGCTGGCGCTGCTCCACCAACTCCGCGCGGGCGTAGAGATGTGCCACCTGTACTAAGCTATCATTTGTTCGATGCGTCTCGCCGCACTCGCACTTCTGCTGGCGCCCTGCCTTCCCGGGCAATCGCTGAAGGAATCGCTGCAGGCGCGCATCGCCGGATTTCCGGGCACCGTCTCGCTGTACGCGAAAAATCTGGAGAGCGGCGCCACCATTGGCATCGGCGAGAACGGCAAGGTGCGCACCGCCAGCACCATCAAGATCGCCATCATGATGGCCGTCTTCGACCAGGTGGCGCGCGGCCAGGCGAAGTGGAGCGATCCGCTGACCGTCACTGCCGCCGAGAAGGTGAGCGGCTCCGGCATCCTGGACAGCGAAATCTCCGATGGCGTGCAGCTTCCCATTCGCGATGTGATGCACCTGATGATGGTGCTGAGCGATAACACCGCCACCAACATGCTGCTGGAGCGCTTCACCGCCGACGCCGTCAACGCGTACCTGGACAAGCTGGGGATCAAGACCACGCGCTCGCTGCGCAAGATTCTGGGGAACGGGCCTCCCGCCGGAGTGTCCGCCGCGGCAAGCTTCCGGAGAACCAGAAATATGGCATCGGCGTTTCCACCCCGCGCGACATGGTGACCATGCTGGAGAAACTGTACCGCGGCGAAATCGTCAGCGCCGATGCCTCGCGCGAGATGCTCGATGTGATGAAACGCTGCCAGGACAACACCGGCATCCGGCGCAAGCTTCCCGGTGTGACCATCGCCAACAAGATCGGTGCGCTGGATGCCCTGCGGTCGGACGTGGGCATCGTGTATTCCCAGGGCGGCCCGATTGCCATGGCGATTACAGTGGACGGAATCCCCGCGCCGGACTGGGGCCCCGACAATCCCGGCAGCATCATGATCTCCGACCTGGCCAAAATGCTGGTGGACGGCCTCGCCGGCAAGTAGCGGTATACTTTCCCTAACAGCACTCAGGAGGGAAACATGCCAGCCGTCAAGTTCACTCTGAACGGTAAATCACAAACCGTGGATACCGTTCCAGCCATGCCGCTGCTCTGGGTTCTGCGCGACACGCTGGGCCTGACCGGCACCAAATTCGGATGCGGGATGGCGCTGTGCGGCGCCTGCACCGTGCACGTGGACGGGCGGCCCACGCGATCCTGCACGCTGCCCATTTCGAGCGTGGCGCGGCAGGAGCGTCACCACCATCGAAGGCCTCTCGCCGGACCGCAGCACGGCGGTGCAACTCGCCTGGATCGAAGAGGACGTGCCGCAGTGCGGCTACTGCCAGAGCGGCCAGATCATGACCGGCCGCGGCGCTGCTCTCCAAAACCAAGAATCCCACCGACGCCGATATCGACGAAGCGCTGCGCGGCAATATCTGCCGCTGCGGCACCTACGACGGCATTCGCAAAGCCGTACACCGCGCCGCTGCCATGATGCGCGAAGGGGGTGCCAAGTGAGCCTCCAACTGAATCGCCGCAACTTCCTGCGCACCACCGCGGCAGCCGCCGGTGGCCTGCTGGTGGGCTTCCGCCTGGAGGCCGATACTCCCGCTGCCGATTCCAAGCTCAACGCCTTCGTTCACGTCGGCACTGACGATCACGTGACCCTGTTCATCCACAAGGCCGAGATGGGCCAGGGCACGGTGACCTCGCTTTCCATGCTGCTGGCCGAAGAGCTGGAGTGCGACTGGAAGAAGATCCGCACGGAATTCCCGGGCGTGAGCCCCGAGTATGGCGCGTACC
>CAVVLD010000071.1:0-59429 GCA_963748795.1 uncultured Solibacteraceae bacterium | reverse complement strand
CAGCAGCGGCTGGTCGATATCGAAGGATATGTGGCGCTGAACAGCAACCGCTACTCGGTCCCGGTGGAGTGGATCGGCCGGCGCGTGGAGGTGCGCGAGACCCGGGACAAGATCGAGATTCAGCTCGACGCCCGCCGCCTGGTCACGCACCGGCGCATCGCCGAAGCCGAGCACCAGCGCGTGATGCTGGCGGAGCACCGTCCGCCGCGCGGCCACAGAGACGCGCGTCCCGATCCGCATCCCGAAGAGCAGGCCATCGTCACCGCCGCGCCGGAACTGGCCGACTATGTCGCGGGGTTGAAACAGCGCAGCCGCAAGGTGGTCACGCTTGCCCTGCGGCAACTGCTGCGGTTTGTGCGCGAGTATCCGCGCGAACCGCTGGTGGGAGCGGTCGAAGAGGCCGCCCGTTATGGGCTTTACGATCTGGACCGGCTGGAGAGGATGATCCTGCGCCGCGTGACGCGCGAATACTTTCTGCTCGATGAGGGGCCGAACGATGACTGAAGAACTGGAACAACTGCTGAAGAACCTCAAGCTCAAGCGCATCCTGGAGATCTATGACGAACAGTTGCGCGCCGCCGACAAGGACGACATCAGCTACTCGGACTTTGTCACGCGTCTGGTGCGCGCGCAGTTTCAGGCCCGGCAGGAGGGCGCGCTGGAGTGGCGCATCCAGCGCGCCAAGCTGCCCGAGCGCTGGACGCTGGAGACGTTCCCCTTCGCGCGCCAGCCGGGCGTCAACCGCAAACAGATCCGCGGGTTTGCGGAGCTGGAGTTCATCGCCAAGGCGGAAAATATCGTGTTCGTCGGCAAGACAGCGGTTGGCAAAACCGGATTAGCTTCTGGCCTGCTGATGAAGGCGTTGGAGAACGGCTACCGGTGTCAATTTATCAAGGCCCAGGACCTGTTCGATGAAATGTATGCGTCGCTGGCGGATCGTTCGACGCGGCAGTTGCTGAATCGTCTGGCGCGGCTGGACGTCCTTTTGATCGACGAATTTGGATATTTGAATCTGAAACCGGAGCAGTCGAACATCTTTTTCAAGCTGATGGAAGAACGCTACCGGCGGCGTCCCACAATCCTCACCACGAATCTCGTCTACGACGAGTGGCCCAATTTTCTGGGCAACCGGCCCATGGTAGAGGCCTTGCTGAGCCGGTTGCGGCATTACTGCCACACCGTCGTCATCGACGGCCCGCCATTGCGCGAACCGCAAGGCTGAGGACGCCAGCATGGACGGCCAGGAAGAATATGTTCGCCAGGTGCTGGAGGCGTACCGCAAGACGCCGGGCACGATGGGCACGGTGCGTCGTGCCGACCGTCTGCTGGCGGCGCAACTCTACGAGCGAGGCATCTCTGTGAGCGTGATCGAAAATGCATTCGTGCTGGCGGCGGCGCGGCGCTTGATGCGCCCTGCCGATGCTCTGCCGCTAGGCACGATCCGTTCGCTGGCCTATTTCCTTCCCGTGATTGAAGAAGTGCTCGGCATGCACGTCAACCCGGAGTATTTTCAGCACGTACGCCGCAAGCTCCAACGGATCGTTAGCAAGCGCTAGCCCACCTGCGCGCCTTTGGCGCGGATGATGGAACACCAACTCGCACGCCTTCGGCGTGGATAATACTGTCTGCCCGTTTCACTCCCACAAGAACACGCCTTCGGCGTGGATGACGACCTCTGATCTCATTTCCGTTCCCAGTCCCGTTCTCAGAGTGGGTCACTTCAGACAAGCCCGACTGGTCTACTCTTGCCAAGCGCCGAAGAACACTCGGTTCTCCGCTGAGTTAACGTCGTTCGGGGAAAGCCGCTCCCCGAGGCAAAACGGGAAGACCGAAAAGCCGTTCTCAGGACCGATAGCTTTTTCGCGCCCCACTACGGAGAGAAACCCGCCAGCCGGGATTACTTACGCATTTCCGACGGCTCGGCAGCATTCTTATTGCCCGTCGTAGCCCACCGGATATAAGCCACGATGTCGGCCATCTGCTCGTCGGTAAGCTTCGCAAGCGTCGCCGGATGCCTCCACTTATTCGTACCGGTCATGGACTTGATCTCGTCCTTCTCCAGCTTGCGCAGTTCCGGAGGCGTCTTGGATAGGTCGTAAAGATGCACAACCTTCTCGTCTTTCGGGCCGGGCATGGCCGAAAACTCCTGGCCCCCCTTCAGCGTCACGTCTTGCACGTACTGGAAGGCTGTGGAACGGGCGGCCATCGCGATTGCGGCTGGGGTCAACCGTCCGATGTTTCGCAGATCCGGCCCGACTGCGGTACCCCGTCCCTTCATGGCGTGGCAACTTCCGCAGCCCTTGTTCGCATCGAAGAAAAGTCGCCCCGTTCGATCTGTGGAGTAGTCACGGCCTGGAAGAACCACAATGCGATCCACAACATTTGTCGGCGCTCCTTCCGGCGCCGCTTCATTATATCTTTGACTGCATGAGCAGGACGCTGCAGCGCACTAAGGCCCTCTTCGTGCCGGCGTTGAGCCAGTGTCCATTGCCCATGTGGGTGCGTCTTGGAAGAAACGCCCGTCGGAATGATCAGCGACGTGGTGAACACTCGGAGTGAATACTCGGAGTGTCAGCCTCGGAGTGTCAACTCGGAGTGTCAACTCGGAGTTGCACCTCGGCCTGGAAGAGGATATAGTGATCAGGATTCTGGTTACTACTCGATTTCATTCCGGAGCTCCGCCGCTCCACACTCGCTAAGGTCTGACCGATTCGCGAGCCCCAGTTTGGCCCGCCAGCGAGCTCACCGCGGAAACAGGCTGAATAATCAAAAGGATCGGAGAACCAATGCAGCGTAGAACTGTTGTGCAAAGCTTGTTCGCATGGATTCCACTTCAGCGTAAGCGCTTATGGGCACAGGCAGTGAGTTTTCCGGGCACGCATGATGCCACACTAAAGGAACTTGCAGCTGCGGTGCTTCCTGAATCGCTTGGACGCGAAGGCACCGACGAGGTAGCTTTGCAATTCGTCCGGTGGGTTCGAGAGTACCGTGCCGGAGCCGAGATGCAGACCGGTTACGGCAATCCCCGCGTCCGCTATAAGCCCGCATCACCCGCAGCCCGCTACCTCGATCAACTTGACCAACTCGCAACTGGAGCGCTGGCCGAAACCGGTACTGCCGCGCGTAGGCTGAAACTTGCGGAAGCTCTTCGCGCTGCCAACGTGATGGACCTGCCGGTCGTGCCAGATGGCGGCCATATCGCAGTAGATCTGATGGCATTCTATTTCCAGAGCTCGGAAGCAAGCGACCGTGCCTACAGGGCTGCGATCGGCAAAGACAAGTGCCGTACGTTGCGTAATGCCGATCAAATTCCAAGCAGGCTAAGGGAGGAGACCGGCGATGCCCCGCTTCGAAAGTGACATCTGCATTATCGGCGGTGGCATCTCCGCGGTTTTCATGGCGCAAAAGCTGGCGGAGCTGAGGCCGCATCTCAGTATTACGATTGTCGAGGCGGGAAGGCGCCTGTTCGACGCCGGGAATCGGATGAATTACCGGCGGCGATCGTCGCTCTACGGAGAGAATGCGTGGCCCGGCGATTTCATTGAGGACCAGGGAGGAGCCGGCCTGATTACGCGCACGATGGCGGTGGGTGGGTCCGCCATGCACTGGCAGGGCCATGCGAACCGCTTCTCCGAGGAGGATCTCCGGTTGCATTCTCTTTACGGACTCGCGGTGGATTGGCCACTCGAGTGGGCCGAACTGGAAAAGTATTGTTGCGAAGCAGAACGCCGGATCGGGGTTTCGGGCGTTCCCAGTCCTCATCCGGAAGACGAGCGCTCCGAACCTTACCCCATGCCTCTGATGCCGCTCACCTACAACCTGGCGGAGATCAAGACCTGGGCCGAGCGCGCGGGTATCCCGTTCAACGGCTGCCCGCAGGCCAAGAACACCCAGGCGTATGACGGCCGTCCGGAATGCCAGCGCTGCAATACCTGCATGATTTGCCCGACAGGGGCGCGCTACTCCCCGGATTACACATACAAGCAACTGCTGGTAAAGAACAAGGTCACTTTGCACGACCGCACGCTCATTCGCCGCTTGATCCCCGCCCACTCCGGCAGCACCATCGTGGCAGCGACCGGCGCCCACGCCGAACGCCCGAATGAACCAGTTGAGTATCGTGCGCGATTGTTCGTAGTCGCCTCCGGATACGCATGGACGCCGCATCTTCTGTTGGGTTCCCGCAGCTCCCGGTTCCCGAACGGATTAGCCAACAGTTCCGGCCTGGTCGGCCGTTACATGACGGGCCACTACTTCATCACCGCGCAAATGGAGGTCAATCGGAAGCTCTATCCCGGGATGAACGAGCCTTATCCGATCATTTCCCGCGAGTATTTCCGCTGCGCCCCCGGAAAACCCTTCGTGCGGCACGATATCCAGATCTTTGAAAGCAGTTTCGGCAAGCGGCCGCGGCTCAAATCGGAGAGGGGTGAGATCTTGTTTGGCGAGGATCTGATGAACGATTGGCGTTCGCGGATCGGGCACGGCGTGGCGCGGGTTCGCATGTACTACGATACGCATCCGTCCCGCGAGAGCGCGCTTACCCTGGATCCGGCAAATCGGAACCACTTTGGCGATCCAATGCCGAAGATCGCCCACCGGTTGGACGACGCGGCCGGCGCGCGCGAGGCTGCCACTGAGGCGCACATTCGTTCTGTTTACGACCGGATCGCGAAGGCCAACGGGACGAAAACTCTGTCCGTCAGCAAGAGCGATTATCAGGATCATCCCTCGGGCGGATGCCGGATGGGAAACGATCCTTCTCAAAGCGTGTGCGACAGCTTCGGCCGCACCCACGATCACAGAAACTTGTTTGTCGTGGGCGCGCCGACATTGCCCACAGGAGGCTGTACCAATGCGACGATCACGTTCGTGGGGTTGACGCTCCGCAGCGCCGATCACATCGCGCGGTCCGTTTGACCCCGAGATGCAGCGGACAGACGGCAGATACATTATGTTCATCAAATCTTCCCTTATCCTTATTGCGGCCCTCCCCTTTGTCTTTGGAGCGGGGCCGGAATCGAAACTGCAAGAGTGGCTCTGGTATGGAGGTGACGAGGGCGGCAACCGGTACTCTACCCTGACCGATATCAATCGCGGCAATGTGAAGGCGCTAAGGCTGGCCTGGGAGTGGAAACCGGGGGAACAACCGATCCCCGACAAGGGGATTCGTCCGGGCAACTTCGAAGGCACGCCGCTGATGATTGGCGGGGTTTTGTATCTGTCGACCTCTTACAACCGGGTGGTTGCGCTGGATGCCGGAACAGGCCGTCAACTTTGGGTCTATGACCCTAAAGCGTACCAGGAGGAAGGACAGGCTCTAAACGGCGTCGGTTATGTGCACCGCGGCGTGGCAGCGTGGCGCGACCGCGGCAAGTTGCGGATCTTCATGGTGAGCCACTTCAAGCTGATTTGTCTCGATTCCGCTACCGGTCTGCCCGTGCCGCAGTTCGGCGATAACGGAACCGTCGATCTCTCTCAAGGCTTCGCTTGGGAAACCAACAGGAAACACATTACCAATACCTCACCGCCGGTCGTTTACAAGAACCTGGTCATTCTCAGCAATAGCGTGGACGACCGGGTCATTTACAGGCGCGACCCACCCGGCGATGTCCGCGCCTACGATGCACGGACTGGCAAGCGCGTTTGGAGTTTTCACACAGTTCCCCAAAAGGGAGAGTTCGGGAATGACACATGGAAAAACGATTCCTGGAAATACACCGGTCACGCCAATGCGTGGGCGCCCATCACCCTGGATGAGCAGCGGGGACTGGTGTATCTGCCGTTGGGGACCCCCAGCAACGATTTCTACGGCGGCCAGCGGCCGGGGCAGAATCTGTTCGGAGAATCGCTGGTCTGCCTGGACGCAAATACCGGGAAGCGCAAGTGGCACTTTCAGGTGGTTCACCACGGATTGTGGGATTATGATCTGCCCGCCCCTCCGAACCTTGTGACCCTCACCGTGGCCGGCCGCAGGATCGATGCCGCGGTGCAACTCACGAAGATGGGTTACATCTTCGTGTTCGATCGTGTTACGGGTACGCCGATTTTTCCAATCGAGGAGCGTCCGGTGCCGCAGAGCGACGTTCCGGGTGAGGAAGCGTCTCCGACGCAACCAGTGCCGGTGCGCCCGCCGCCGATCTCGCCGCAAGGGGTTTCTTTGGATGATGCGTTCGACCTTACTCCTGAACTAAAGGCCGAGGCGGTCGCGGAGATGAAGAAGTATCGTCTCGGCCCTCTATACACTCCGCCCAGCCTGCAGGGCACGCTGATTCTTCCGGGCATTTTGGGAGGCGCGAACTGGGGCGGCGGCGCATTCGACCCGGACACGGGCATCCTTTACGTGAAAACCAGCAAGCAGCCCTGGGTGGCTCGCGTTACCAAACCGGCGGACGCACACAATCCTTATTTCGCGAAAATCGACTCGGACTACACGCAGGACTTCGGCGCCCGGGCCCAGTTCCACAATGGACTGCCACTGGTTAAACCGCCATACGGGTTGCTCAACGCCATCGACCTGAATCACGGGAATATCCTGTGGCAGTTGCCGTTCGGCGATACCCCGGCCATCCGTAATAACCCCGCCCTCGCGGGTGTGAAACTGCCGGAGAAACTGGGCGTCTCGGGAGTCCAGGGACCGCTCGTGACGAAGGGCGGATTGATCTTCATCGGCGGTGGAGACATGGCCGTGCATGCAATGGATAAGACAACCGGCGCGGACCTGTGGACCTATCCTCTCAAGGCGCGCACCACCAGCAGCCCGGCGACGTACCGTACGGCGGACGGAAAACAGTTCCTTGTGATCGCGGCAGGTAACGGAGCTGGCGCGAGCCTTATGGCTTTCGCTCTCTCGAATTAAAGTCTGTGTTTTGTGGGCTCAAGACAGGCAGAGTACTAATCTCGGGATTCGCGATCGGGATTCGGGTAGATTTCTCTTGACAGACAATCACCGCGTATGAAAATATAGTCGAAACACAGTGGGTTGGTAATAGCTTCCTCAGGGGTACCTTCTGCCCGATCAGCGTTGATCAAGACGCCCTGTGGCGAAACCAAAAGTTTGGTTTGTCCGCGATAGGCTCTGAGTGATTACGGATCGAGCCAGCGTTCACTCTCTCAGAGACGGAACATGTTAAGTTTTTCCGTCTGCCGAGTGATCACGCCGGAACAGGGACCGGCCGCGCCAATTCCATTTCCCGAGACTCACTTTCTTGCCTGCTCACAACGGGAGGGCTGTAATGTCTGCGATTATGCGACGGCACTTTACTCTATGCGCTCTGGCGCTTGCGGCTGCTGCGGCGGCAAACGCTCAATCAAACGGAACAGTGAAGGGAATCCTCACGGACCCGCAGGGAGGATCGGCGCCGAACGCCGTGGTCAAACTGATAAACCAGGGGACCAGCCACCAGCTCCAAACCAGAACCACTGAAAGTGGGGCGTACACGTTTGCCTTCCTGCCGCCGGGGCGGTATCAATTGAGCGCCGAATTGCCCGGATTCCGGCAGATCGTGCGTAACGTGACTGTCGATATCGCCGAAACGGTGACGCTGGATGCCGCATTTGAGTTGGCGCAGAATGCTGAACAGGTTCAGGTTTCAGCCGAGGTCCAGCAAGTAGATTCATCCACGAGTGACGTTGGCATGGTCGTGGACCAGACACTGGTGGGCGCGCTACCGTTGTCGAACCGGAACTTTACCCAGATTTTCGCGCTGTCGCCTGGTGTCAATGCTTCCGTGGCCAATGCGGGCTCGCTGGGACGCAACAGTGTGAACATCTCGGCTAATGGGTCGCGTCCATATGACAACAGTCTGGTACTGAACGGTCTGCTTGCGGAAAACCCGATGTCACAAGGTTTTGACGACGACGTAGACAAGGGCGGCGTACCTATCCCTTCGCCGGACGCGCTCATGGAATTCAAGGTCCAGACGGCTCTGTACGACGCTGAACTGGGCAGGCAGGGCGGCGCGGTGATCAATGCCGTGACTAAGAGCGGAACCAACAAGTTCAACGGAACGGTGTATGAGTTTCTGCGCAACGACGACCTCAATGCCAACGATTTCTTCCGCAATTCGACCGGGCAGCCGCGTGGCGTTCTGAAACAGAACCAGTTTGGCGGCGTCCTCGGTGGTCCTATCAAGAAGGACAAGTTGTTCTTCTTTTTCGCCTACCAGGGCACCAGGCAGGTCAACGGCGTATCGAGCTTTTCCACCACGAGCCCATTTCTTCCAGCGCTAACGAATGACCGGTCCGCGCAGGGGTTGGGCGCTGTTTTTGGCGGCCAGAAGGGCGTCCAGGGTGGGGTGGCGGTGGCGCGGGACGGCTCCAATATCAACCCCGTCGCCCTGAATTTCCTGAACGCCAGGTTTCCCAACGGCCAGTACGTCATTCCCAATCCGCAAATCATCGAGCCGAACGGCTCCGGTTTCTCCACGTATTCGCTGGGCGCTCATTTCACCGAAGACCAGTACATCGGCGACGGCGATTATCAGATCAACGATGCCAACCGGTTGGCAATCAAGACGTTCTATTCGCACGACCCCTGGCAGATTCCATTCTCCACGTCGGCCGGCGACAACGTTCCAGGCTTCGGCGAGAACGACAATAAGATCAATTGGAACGACACCGTCATTCTCACTTCGACAATAACTCCGCGTATTGTGAATGAAGCACACCTGGGATACGCGCGGAATTATATCGGCCAGGTGCCGATCGAGCCGCTGACCGACGCTCAGGTGGGCGTACCCGAACCCGTAGCGGGGTGGCCTGGGATTCCGCTGATCAATGTTACCGGTGGTTTCGTTATCGGACCGGCGACCAATAACAACCAGGTGACCATGATTCATAGCTATCTCGGCAGTGACACTCTCAGTATCTCTAAGGGCCGCCATCAAATTCGAGTGGGAGGTGACGTGAACCTCAATCAGGTGAACCGTACCAACGTATTCCTGACGCGGGGTTCGCTTGGCTTCGGTTCCTTCGCCGATTTTCTGTTGGGCATGACCGCCGCACAGAATGGATCCAATTTCAGCAATGTCTCCAGCAGCCAGATCGCCAACGGGGTAGTTCGCGCCTACCCGAGGTTTCACAATTTCAGCCTGTTCGCGCAAGACGACTACCGGGTCAGCAGCCAGCTCACTCTGAATCTGGGTGTGCGGTATCAGTTCAACGGCAACAAGACGGACAAGAGAGGACGGATCGGCGGTTTCGATCCGAACCTGGTACCCGCCTTTCGTTGCACCGCCGGCGCAAGGCTGGTATGACGGGTTCACCGTAGTCTCGAACTGCGGGTGCACGCCGCCCCCGGGGTTCACCAAGGTGAGTTCCGAATCGCCGATTTACAATCAGAACGCTCTTGGCTTCGCGCCGCGCGTTGGTCTTGCCTACCGGCCGATTGCCGGCAATCAGAATCTCGTCTTGCGGACCGGCTACGGTATCTTCTGGTCCTCCGTTGCCGGAACCGTCACCGAGCAGTCCAACTTCGATCCGTATTACGTATGGAATAAAGCGGGAGGCGCTGACCTTGCCAACACTTCCTGGCAGAATCCCTTCCCCGATCCGGTGCCCGCGTCCACCGCGTTTCCCATTTATCTGCCGATCACCCTGGGCAGCACGCGATCGACTCTGCCGACCGATCCATACCTCAAGCAGCCTTATACCCAACAGTGGAGCGCCAGTGTGGAATACAGCATGCACAGTTTGCTCTTCAATCTCGGATATGTCGGGAGCGCATCGACGCACCTGATCGCCGGATTCGACCCGAACCAGCCGCTACTCGCGAGTGCATCCAATCCGGTCGACGGGCTGACCACCAACACTGTCGCAAATCGTGCTTCGCGAGTTCCGTATCTGGGCTGGCTGCCGACCGGTATCGATGAATTCAAGTCCATCCTGACGGGTCACTATGATGCCCTGCAATTCAGCGTGAACCGGAGATTTGCCGACGGGCTTTCGTTTATCGCGGCTTATACCTTCAGTCATGCGATCGACACCGACGGTGTGTCCGCGGGCGGGCGTAATGAGCCGCTCGGCAGCTTTTCCGGTAACTTCTACAACACAAAGAGCGCCAGGGGAACCGCGAGCTTTGACCGCACGCAGAGACTGGTGTTCAGCTACAACTATGACCTGCCGAAAATGAAGAGCGGAAACTCCGTGTTGAAGGGCGTGATCAACGGCTGGTCGCTATCCGGTGTAACAACCATTCAGTCCGGGTTGCCTTTCTCGGTAACCGACAGCGCGTCGGGAACCATTTACGGCATTTCCGCATACGCTCAATTTGCGCCCGGAATGACCCTCGCCAATGTCAGATTAAGCGGCCGTGCCGAGAACCGTCTGACCAAATACTTCAACACCAGCGCGTTCACTACGGCTCCGGTAATCGGTGACGGCACGGGCTTTGGTAACGGCGGGAGAGACATGCTGCGCGGACCGGGACAACTCAATTTCGACGCGAGCGTTGGGCGCGAGTTCAAAGTCAAAGGGATTAACGAGAACGGCCGGCTTCAGTTCCGAAGCGAGTTCTTCAACCTTCTGAATCACCCGCAGTTTAATAACCCCGCCTCGAACCGCTCCGCATCAAGCAGTTTCGGGTTGATTTCCAGCGCTGCCGTTTCCCCGCGGATTATGCAGTTCGCTTTGAAATACACGTTCTAAACCGGTTCGGAGTGAGGGTTGGAAATGGCGGACCGAAGATCGATTCTAAAATCGTTCGGCTTAAGCGGCGTTATCATGGCAGCGTCGCGGAGGCGAACTCTGGCTCAAACCGGGGACACGCCGGAAATCGACCGCGTTGCCAGTGACCTTCACGATGCGATCCGAGGCTATCAGGTCGACGACACACATTGCCATGCCTCGGGCAACCAATACGCGCAAACGACTCCCAGGCAGTTTCTACTGGATACCTCCCTGGCGGCGCTGCCACAAGCTTCTTATTTTCCGGCCGGGGTGCTCCAACGCTGGCGCGCTGCGGCCGGAGACGAAAAAGCGAAACTCGACCAGCAGTTCGGTATCGAGAAAAAGCTTGATGAGATGGCCTTCAATGCTCGCGAGACGATCTTCATCAAGTATCTGACCAAGGAACTCGCTGGATTCCTGAAGTGCGCTCCCAAGTTCGAGACCGTGATCGCAGCGCGCAACGAAAGGGCGCGTCACGACTATAGCCAATACATCAGCGACCTGTTCCGAGACGTGCACCTGACCAATGCGATGGTCGATACCGGCTGCTGCGACGGGATGCGCGCTCCGGCCTTCGCGACTTTTTCGGATGCGATTCATCCCTGCACGATGCGGGCGATTGCCCGGATTGAGACCATCCAGACCCCGCTTTTTCACACCGATGTCTCCTTCGAGGAACTGGAGTCGCGCTTTACCGATGGTGTGCGCAAGGCCCTTGACGGGGACGGCAACTTCGGTTTTAAATCCTGGGGCATGAAGTGGCACCAGATGGAGCGCCTCGGTGTGATCAAACCGCACTATGACTCCGCGGCGGCGAAGCATTCCTGGGAAGAGTACAAGCGGCTGCGCGGCACCCCGGCGGCCGACCGCGAGGAGGAGGCTGACCGCGGCCGGCGTCTCAAAGAATATTTCCTTACCATTGCGCTGGAGGAGTGCCTGAAGCGGGATATGCCCATGCAGATTCACTCTGGCGATGGCGAGGCGCCTGGCGTCATTCTCCGCCGTCAACACCCTTATAACCTCGAGGAGGTCGTGCGTTTCGACCGCGACGGGATGATGCGCATGCCGAAGATCATTCCTGTGCATGCGGGCTATCCGCTGGTGCAGGAAGCCGTGTGGTTGAGCCATCTCTACACCAATTGCTACTTCGAGATATCCCTGATGAATCCAACCATTCATCAGGGAATGGAGCGCCGCTTCGGCGAGATTCTCGAAGCCGTGCCAATGTCCAAGATTCTGTTCGGAAGCGACTCCTGGGACGTTCCGGAGTACAACTGGCTGGCTGGTAGATGGGGAAAGCGCTACTTGAGCCGCGCTCTGGCGGTTCACGTGAAGGAAGGAACGCTGACCCACGACGAGGCGCTCGCAGGAGCGCGCATGATGCTGTACCAGAACAACCGGCGCGTTTACAATCTTCCGGCCTGAGGCGGTCGTGGAACCCACACGCATCTCGGCTAGAATAGGGAGAACTGAGATGCGTATCCGGTTCGGCTTGGTCCCGGTCCTCATCGTTCTGTTTTTATCTCTCGCGACCGGTTCGCAGCGTGCCGGGGTGGTGAATCCTCAGACGCTTCAGGCGATCGATGGCGCCCAGCGGGCCTTCATGGCCGCGCCCGACTCGGAGAGCGCCTGCGGTGCGCTCGCTTCTCTTTATCTCCAGGTGGGTCAAAACCAGGGCGCCGTGGAGACCCTGAAGCCGTATCTGCAATCTCATCCGGATGCGCCCAAGGCTCTGCGCCTGCTGGCAGTCGCTTACCTCCGCGAGGAGGAATACACGCAGGCAAAGGACGCCGCGCAGCGCGCCCTTCGCACCGGGCTGCGGGATCCCGCTACTCTCGAGGTGCTGGCCATGGCGGAACTTGGTCTGCAAGCCACCGACACCGCCGTCACCCTTTTTCGGGAGGCCCTGAAACTGGACACGAATTCCCTGGAGGCCAACCTTCAGCTTGGCCTGCTCTACGCCAAGCGGCACCAGAATCTGCAAGAGGCTGTCGTCTTGCTCGAAAAGGCACGCACTCTGCAGCCGAATCTGGCGGGAACCCACGCCGCTCTCGGTTCTGCATTTCTCGAAGCTGGTGACCCTCGGCAGGCGGCTAGCTCCCTTGAAACCGCCATCAAGCTCGACCCGGACGCCGCCGAGCCGTATTACCTGCTTGTCTCCGCCTACCGGCAGCTTCACCAGGACGGCAAAGCCGAAGCCGCCCTGGCCGCGTTTCAATCCCACAAAAAAGCTGAGGCCGATCAAAGGGCGCTGGAGATGCGCAGTCGCGCTGACTATGAAGCCGGCGTGAACCTTCTCGCCAATACCGATCAACTCGATGAGGCTTATGAGCTGTTAGCCAAAGCAGTGAAGGAGCGTCCTACCTTCGATCCCGGTTACTACCGCATGGCACAGGTCAGTTATCTGAAGGGCGAGATTCAAAATGCTCTGGCGTCCATCCGGGAAGCCTTGAGGTTGAACCCCCTCGAGCCGGAATATTACTATGTCCTGGCACGATGCCTTGAGGACACGGACCCTCGCGGGGCCCTGGGCGCGATCGAGAGGGCCGTAGGTTTCCGGCCTGGTGTTCCGGATTTTGAAGACTTACTAAGAGAACTGAAAAGCAAGGCTGCCGGCAAGGCCCCGGCTCAATGATCGGCAGCGTGTTCCGCGATCCGCCGGACTTGGTTCACCGGAAGATTGAGTAACGTCTCGGTTTGGCCCGAGGGCCACCGGATGGCCAGCCGGTCCACCGCGCGGGCGGCGCCCAGGCCGAAGTGGAGCCGCATCTGGCTCGCGGAACAATAACTCGTTCCTCCCATGATCTGGACGCGTTGTTGTTTTCCACCAGCCGTAAGTGTCACTTCCGCGCCCACCGCGTCACGGCTGCTTTTCCCCGTTCCCACCAGGTCAAGAGCGACCCAGTTGCCGCCCGCCGTGCGGTTGTGCGCAATCAAGGGCGGCCCGAAGTTCTGGTTGACCACAAAGTCAATGCGGCCATCGCCGTCGAAATCGGCAAGGGCAAGCCCGCGGCCGAGAAGGGGCTTCGCAAAGACCGGACCTGCTTCGCGTGATACATCGCGGAAGTGCCCGCCGCCGGTATCTTCGAACAAGGACATCGGTTCGCGGTAAGATACGCGCGGGTGAAATAGCGCGATATTGTCCAGAATGTGTCCGTTCGCCACCAGAATCTGCTGCCGGCCGCTATTATTGAAATCGGCAAACCGCACGCCGAACCCGCTTAAGAGACTTCGCTCCGCCCCAAGGCCTGCCTCGATCGTGACATCGCTGAATCCAGCCTTGCCAAGATTACGATAAAGACGATTTAACTCGTTGTCCAGGTGCGTGACGTAAAGACCGGGACGGGCGTCGCCTTCCAGGTATGCGGCATCCACCCCCATGCCGGCTTCGGCCTGCCCGTCGCCGCTAAAGCCGGCGCCCGAGGCCAGCCCGGATTCTTCGAACGTTCCATCGCGCCGGTTACGATAAAAGAAATTCATCACGCTATCGTTGGCGACGAAAATGTCCGGCCAACCGTCGCCGTCGAAGTCCCCCAGAACAAGCCCGAGGGATTTACCTTGCGAGCTTTCGAGCCCCGCCTTGGCCGTGACTTCGCGGAAGCGGCCACCGCCCAAATTGTGATAAAGCGTTACTCCGCTTCCACGGTATACGTCGGGATGGCAATAAGCCCGGAGCCCTCGCGCGGCATCGCCGCAGAAGCGGGTATCGTTCCAGGAAAAATCGGCAACGTAGTTTGCGATTGCCAGGTCGAGAAGCCCGTCCCGATCGTAGTCGAACCATCCCGCGCTGGTGGCCCATCGTCCTTGGTTCTCTACTCCGGCGGCCGCGGTTACATTGGTAAACGTGCCATCACCGTTGTTATGGAACAAAACGCTTCGAGGATAGCCGGTAACGAGAAGGTCGGGGTAGCCGTCGTTGTCGTAGTCCGCCACTGCTACGCCCATACCGTACGTGTCGAGGCTGCCGCTCAAATGAGCCGCGGACGTACGGTCCTCGAATCTGTTGCCGCCCACGTTTCGGTAGAGTGCCAGACGGTCGTGGGCGGCTTGGGCTGAACCCGGCCGGCCGCCTCCACTTACAAAAACGAGATCCGGGAGGCCGTCACGATCGAAATCGAGTACTCCGACGCCCGAGCCCATCGTCTCGATCATCG
Organism: uncultured Solibacteraceae bacterium; assembly: GCA_963748795.1. GTDB lineage: Bacteria > Acidobacteriota > Terriglobia > Bryobacterales > Bryobacteraceae > Sulfopaludibacter. Next base: position 44,607 of record CAVVLD010000071.1, on the reverse strand, counting down.
CTTTCTCAGGGGTAGAACCGTTCTCGGCCGAGAAATGAACGCCGCTTGCGGAGGTAATGTCTTCAAAAGCAAATCGCGGCGAACCGCCCGATGCCACCAGGAACCCAAGAAACGCTAAGGAGGAAAGAGAGCTTAGTAATAGCGGGCGAAACAACGCGCGGAAGGAATCCACCCTCGAGTCCCGCACCGCCATCCGCCGGAGGAATCGTACGGCTTCAATCCGAGTGAACGCCATTACCCCGCGTCTTATCCACCACGACCGCGCCGCCCTTCATGACCCAGCGCACGTTCTTGAGAACGACCTGTACGTCGGCCAGTGGGTCGCCCTGCACCGCCACGATGTCGGCAAAGTAACCGGGAGCAACTGAGCCGAGGCTATTCTCCATGCCGAGAGCTTCCGCCGGTAACACTGTGGCTGTTTGCAAAGCCTGTTCGTTGGTCATACCCATCTTCACAAACCATGTTAGTTCGCGCATATTCAGGCCGAACCCATTGTAGACGGCGTCCGAACCGACGAGCATGCGTGCGCCGGCCTTAAAGGCCTTCTGTGCCGTAATGTAGTTACGTCGAATATAGTCTTCGAGATTCTCTTTGGCTCCGGCCGGAAACTTGTATACATCGTTATTTTCCACGTAATATTGATTGTGATCAATGGTGGGAACATACCAGATCTTCTTCCGGACCATTTCCGCTATTGTCGCGTCGTCCATGTCTGTGGCATGTTCCAGCGTGTCGCAACCGGCTCGAATCGCATCGCTGGCGCCAACCGGACCATAGGAGTGGATCGCCACCTTGCGGCCCGCCGCATGAGCAGTATCGACAATGGCTTTCATTTCTTCATAGCTGACGGTCTCGTCTCCGGTCACATTGTCGAAGCCACCCGTCGAACCAAAGACTTTCACCCAGTCCGCTCCCGCGTCAATTGCGGCGTGGGTCGCCTTGATCTGTTCCGCCACTTTCTCGTTCAGGTCGGTAATCTTCGGCAAGCCATGCAAGCCTTGCCCGGCAACAAACAGGCGCGGTCCGATAAGAGCGCCCATGTTGATGAGATCACGCAGGTCGATATCGGCACCGCCTGCGGCATTTAAATCGCGAAGCGTAGTCACCCCTGCCTCCAGCGCTTTCATTCCGTTTCGCTGCGAGAGGACGACTGTAACGGCGACATGACGATGCGGCTGCTTTCTCGGGGTCGTACCCGGTTCACCACCCCAGTAATAGGTGATGTGAGTGTGCATGTCGATCATCCCCGGCATTCCGGTGAACGATTTTAAGTCGATGACCTGCGCGTCCGGCGGGATCTTGCCGTTGGCTACCACGCTGCGGATCTTGTCGTCGTCTACGATCACGACGGCGTTCGAAATAACACGGTGGCCATCCCACAGTTTTCCGAATTTGATGGCTTTGGTTGAGGCCGTGGCGCTCACACAAATCGAGAGCGATAAGGCCAATAACAATCGTCCACGTTTAAACATGCAGCCTCCCGAGCCGGACGTTTCCATACCGAAGCCGCCTTAATTAGCGGGCCTGTCCGGTTTCAAATACTGGGCCAGAAACCGGTAGATGTCGCGCCGGGACTCCTTGGCAAGTTTGGTATCCAACCGCCCGAACTCGTGTCCCCCCGGCGCCTCGTCGTATATCTTGTAGTCAAATTTCTTTCCCGCCGCCTTTAGCGCGGCAACGAACCGCTGCACCTCAATTACATTGACGTCTTCATCGTTAGTGTTTCCGTGAATCAGCAGCGGCGTTTCCAGCCGATCGGCGTAAGTGATCGGCGACCGCTTCAAGTATTCCGCAATATCGCCTCGCACAGTTTTCCCGATGTGCGTCTGAGCGGAAAAGATCGCCTGATAGGAGGCGTCGTGATAGCCTAACCGCAAGACCAGGTCCGTAACCGGCACACCCGCGTACGCCACAGCGTACGCTCCCGGATGCAAGAGGACATTCATCAGAGTGATCATGCCGCCGTGGCTCCAGCCGATCATTCCCACTCGCTTCTCGTCCAAGAAGCTATAGTTGTCCAGCATCCATGCTCGCGCCTGAAATACGTCCTCCACTTCCAACCCGCCATAGTCGATGGCGTTGAAGAACGCGGCGCCGTACCCCGTGCTGCCACGATAATCCGGTCCAATTACGCTGTAGCCCTGCTGAACCAGGCTCTTCACCACTCCATACTCATAATCGTGGCCGAAATCGCTGTGGATCCCCTGGTGGGCGAACACAATCAGCGGCTGCTTTTTGCTTTTATCCAGATTCTTTGGCACGAAGGTCATGGCGCGAATCACCATGGGATTCTTCGCGCCCGGCGCCGTCGGATTCTGGGGCCGGTGAGGCGGCGCGCTGGTGTAACGAATCTCACTTACTTCAGCGATGTCGCCAAGTTGGGTGTACCACCTCTGTATCTCGATCTGCTTGACCAGAAAATCCGCGTTGTAATCACGACTCCCGCCCGCGCCCACCGTTTCCGGGGCTGCCGTGAGCGCCCCGCCGCCTGTCGCCGCAGCCGTCCCCCCCGATCGCTGAGCGAAAACGACTGACGACAGAGCGAAACAAAGAATGCCGATTCGTGGAAGCATCTATTTCACCCGGGTCCAGCCGAAAGATCGGAAGCGATAAGCGGCGGCGCGGCAATGAGAGCGGATCTGAGCTGTTTTCGTCGGGTAACACGCATTCGAACAACCCCTTGAAACGCAAGATGTTGAGTGAAAATCGCAGCGCCAGAATTCACACGCCTAAAGAACATCAGAGTGCGAAGCAAACCGCCGCATGGTACCGACGTGGGAGTCCAGACTCGGGACTTTGTTCCGGGGCGTGCGAAAACTGTGCCCTTTTCAAACACGCCAGACGCTTGCAGGAACTGTAGGAGGAGGGTATCACACGCCCGTTATTGAGTCAAGAGATAGTCTAACGAGGCTAACGAGGCTCCGCCTCCAGACCGGCGAGCTGTAATTCCGCCAGGTCTGAGCGTCAGGCATAATCCGAGAGATGGCTCCGGTCGACAGTGGAGAACTGCAAGCAGTTCTCGCCAATGATTTAGGCCGCCGACGCGGCAGTCGATCCCGAAGGATCGGAGTCGTGCCGGAGCCAAAATGAGCTTATCACGATCGGTCGCCGAAGTTCTTAGGGAACACGTGACGTTGGAGGTTGAGGGCATCGACCGGATGTACTTGAACGTTTACGTGCCAGCGTTACAACATGCCGGAGGAGTTGCCAGCTTTTTCCGGTTCCATCTCGGACACCGGTTTGCCTCCAGTGCGTTGATGGATCCGATCACTAAGGCGTTCATCGCGCAGATGGAACAGTTCGCCAGGCAAGAAAAGGTATCCATCGTGCCGTTCGAAAAGGGGCAGCGCAAAGATGACGTGGCCGCCGAGTATCGCAAGAAGTTCGCCGGCCGGGAGGGTGTGCTGTTCATCGGCAAGGCGCAGGAGAAGACCCCGGTGTTCCGCACCGAACGGCGGCGCAAGGAGCAGACGGGAGCAACCTATCCCTGGCTGGTCCGTTCCACCGCCATGGTCAATCATTTTTACGTCTACTGCATGGATCGAGACTTCGGCCCCTTCTTCCTGAAGTTCTGCACCTACTTTCCCTACAATGCCAAGCTGTGCCTGAACGGTCACGAGTACGTCAAGCAGCAACTGGCCCAGCGAGGCATCGGCTACCAGGCGCTGGATAACGGCATTCTGTCGTGCGACGATCCGAAACGCGTACAGGCGCTGTGCGACGGTTTGTCGGCCGAGAAGATCGACGGACTGCTGCGGAAATGGTTTCGCAAGCTGCCGCACCCGTTTACGGGCAAGGACCGGCAGGCCGGATACCGGTACCAGATCTCGATTCTGCAGGCCGAGTTCTCGCTTACCCAGGTGCTGGACCGTCCGGTGACCGGAAGAGTCTTCTTCGAGGAAGTCATTCGAGAGAACCTGGACATCGGCCGGCCCAGCCAGGTGCAGCTGATCTTCGATCGTCGGGTCAGCCAGCGCACTCCGGGCAAGTTCCGCACCCGGGTGATCACCGACGGCGTGATCCCCTCGCTGCATGTCGACTACAAGAGCTCTCGCATCAAGCAGTACCACAAGGAAGGGCGCGCGCTGCGCACCGAAACCACCATCAACAACACGCGCGACTTCGGCATCGGCAAGCTGCTGAAGAACCTGCCGGCCTGCGGCAGGTCGGCTTTCAAGCCAACCGACGTCTTCTGGACGTCCAAACGTATCCCACGATTGCTCGATTGGCGAAGACGTGTTTGAAGAGGTGGTTCGGCCCATAGAGGTCGAGGGGCAACAGCTTCCGCCCTGCGTTTCGGCGATGCACATGTGCAGGCGTTGCTCAGCGTACTGGTCTTATTCAGCTTCCAACTACGGGGTTTCACCAATCAGCAAATGCGAGCCTTACTGGCTCAACTGCTGGGTCTCGACCCAGCCCACTACCCCGTGGGCCGGATGACCTACGACCTGACGCCGCCTCCGTCTGCACGGTCTCATTCAGCGGGTCCAACACAGCCATCGCTATGAGTTGACCCCCACAGGGCTGCGCCTTGCCCTGTTCTTCACACGCACATATGCACGGTTGCTCCGTCCCAAACTCGCCGCCTAAAACTTGACTCATTTACATTACAATTTCTTGGGTAAGGACTCTAGTGATTAACAAATCTCTGGAGATTCTGGGGGACGGGGCACGGGGCGATGTGATCGTCCAGGCTGAGAATACGGACGTTATTCTGTTTCAGGCCACTCTAAGTCGAATTGCCAACCTGACCATCCGGCAGAGCGGCGGTGGCGATTCGTATGCGGTCGACATCGGTCAAGGACGGCTTGAACTGGAAGATTGCGATATTAGCAGCGCCAGCCTCGCTTGTGTCGCGATCCACAATGGCGCTGATCCGCGGCTACGGAGAAACACAATCCACGACGGCAGGCGCGGAGGCGTGCTCATTTATGCGAAGGGGATGGGAACGCTTGAGGACAATGACTTGTTCGGGAGTGGATTTTGCGATATCACCGTCATGGAAGGATCGAATCCAACTGTGCGAGGGAATAGAATTCATCACGGAACCGGCGTGCTGATTTACAAGCAAGCGTCGGGGCTTTTTGAGGACAACGACGTTTACGCCAACGATTGGTCCACGGTGCGCCGCAATCGGATTCACGACAATGGGAACGGCGGAGTGTTCGTGTATGAAGATGGCAGAGGAACGCTCGAAGAGAACGACATCTACGGAAATGATGACACGGAAGTGATCATCAGCGAAGCAGGCAATCCCATCCTCCGTCGCAATCGAATCCATGACAGCAAAGCTGGCGGCGTCTTCATCTACTCCAAAGGTCGGGGAATTCTGGAAGACGACGTCATTTTCGGTAACACCGACCCGGGTGTAGAGATCAGTACGGGTGGCAATCCGACCTGCAGCACAACCATATCCGAGACGGCAAGAGAGAAGGCGTGTGGGTTTACGACAAGGGCGCCGCCATTTTCGAAAACAACGAAATCATGCGGAACGCGCAGTCTGGCGTTGAGATCAGCGGCGGCGGCGCGCCCACCCTGGTGCACAACAGGATCGGCAAGAACGAGCAATGGGGCATTCGCGTGTACGAAAAGGGCGAAGGGCTCTTTGAGGATAATGACCTTCGGGGCAATTTACAGGGTCCGTTCAAGATCACGCCAGACAGCAAATCGCGCCTGCGGATGAGTCGGAATCGCGAATAGTGTCTCGAGTATGCTTCCCTCAACAGCATGTGACCGGTTTCGTAGCTGGCGAGAACAGCCCTTCTCACCAACGATGGCGAAGGGACTGGCAAGCGGTCAGCCCGCTGGAGCTGAAAACGGAACGATAAGACCTGATATCGGCAGGCGGTCCCGCCCATGATGACGAGGCAAGAATGCGACTTCACTATTGCTCACCTTAATGAACTCGGCAACTTGATTCAGGCTCTCGAAGTGTTGTATGGGCTGGAGTTGTCAGAGGTGTTGGGGCGATACCGCAAACTGCTGTCCCAACTGGCTGATGATGCCGGATCCGTCGAGTTCCTGGAAGTCCGGCAATTCTTCGATTGGGCAGAGGGAATGATCATACCAGCTTTGCGAGATCTTCCCGAGTTCCAAAAGGCTTTGCGAGATTTTCTAGCCACTTGCCGCGTCAGTGGGCCAATAGAGTGAACAGGTGAAGTTGATTTAGTCGAACCAAATCGCTCCGGCAGTCAGCGGACAGGCGCCTCGTGCGAAATCCAGCACGATTCCCGAAAAACGCTAGAAATATCCTATGGCGTTTTCTTGGCAACGAAGGGCTGTGCCTGGTCATCACCGCCTCGTTGTACTTTGAAATCGATCTTGTCCGCCGACACCTTACCGGTATACTTCAAATCGATACCGTTCCCGAACTCCAGGTGAACATTAAAAGAAATGTCGTCGCCGTGGATCTGACCGTTCTGGATCGGCTGCTCGAACTGATCGCCGCCCATCGTGCCAGTGAGCTTTCCGCCGTCCGATTTCAACTTGAAAGTGATGCTGTACGTATTGCCGTTGGGACCAGGCTGTTCGCCGGTCCAGGTACCCGTGGGATCAGCAGCCAGCAGGAGAGCCGCGCCCACGAACAAAGTAACCAGAACGCGTTGGATCATGCACGCCATTATATGGCGAATTGCGGGATTGCGTCGGGCATTAGCGGATATCGGTAGCGAAAGCTGGCAATTGTGAGGAGTTCGTCAGCACTCTGAGGCTTCCTCATTCTGCGACCCGGCGTTGCGGACCGTCAGCGAGGGAAAATTCGATACTCGATGCTCAACCTGTTCTGTCGCATCTCCGGGAGCACATGGGTGCGATGCAGCGTGCTGTTCAGGAACACCAGACCATCGCCCAGTTCGAGGGATCGGGGTCCAGAAGTCTTCTGCCCGGAATCGCTGCCGAAGGGTCAAATCATCGAGTTCAGTAAAGTGCAGCAAAGCCTGCTGGCGAGAGCGGATGAACTCCAAGCCGGGGCTGTCGCTGCCACAGGGATTCAAGGGAATCCAGCACGTCAAGAGTTGCGTCATCGGGATGACGGGCCCAGGCTCCAAAGGGAACCGGACCCCAAGAGCCCCATCCTGGTGCCAATTCTGCGGACGGTATTGGGGATTCGGGACCTGGCACGGCGCAAACTTCTTCCGAAGCCAGGATTGTTCCATGCTCCAGGTCCATTCACAGCCTATAACCCGCGAGAACAACCGGTCCAGACCCGCCACCAATAGAGGCTCCACCAATTCCTCCCAATTGGCATACCCGAAGTCCAGCAGCGCGCTCAGAGGCACGGAATGAGAAAAGGGGTTGAAATGATAACGCTCTGCGAGCGATTTGTCTGTCGCAATCGCACTGAAGCACTGGGCCGATCTGTCATTCAACCTGGTCAACAAATCCTTCGAGAACACATCCCGCAACACGGCTGTGCCCTGATCCCGTAGTTGCGTTGCGGCTTCGTCGATCTCCACATTGTTAGTGTCGCAGAAACGACCATCCCGCCTGCCTCGCGAGTTTGCTCCCTGACCTAAAGCAGTGCTGCCATTCCGCCGATTTCATGGTCATTACGGATCTGGAGCGTTCGAACGCCGAACTGCGCGCCGCCGTGATCCTGGCCGGCAAGCGGATTTTAAAGCTGACCTTCGGCCGCCGGAATGATCCCCGTCGAGAGTGCCGGACGAGTCCAGTTGCGGTCGCGCAACGACAAAGACTTCAACGCGAGGTATCGGGCCATGGTTCAGGCGCTCGCTGCAATGCCCGATGAAACTGTCATCGACAGCAAGGGACGGCGTCGGGACCGCGACGCTGGTCTATTACGTATTCGACGTGATGGTCCTCGCCGGCAAGGACGTCATGAATGAGCCTCCGACAAAGCGCCGGAAGTTGCTTCGGGACCATGTTCTCGCCAAATTGGACGAGCCGATTCGCGAGTCTCCCGAACTGGAGGCAAGCGTTCCGGATCTGATCGCCTCCGTGAAGGCGAGCGTCTTGGAAGGGCTGGCGGCAAAGCGGCGCGACAGTCGCTACGAGCCCGGCCAGCGCTCTGGCGCCTGGCAGAGGATGCGAGTCAACCGCCAGCGTGTTCGGATATTACGACGGCCGGAAGTTGGTGTACGCCGGGCGCACGGAGTGACTTCACGCCGGCATGCTCGACCAGCTATGCAGGCGGCTCGCAGGCCTGGCGTCGGCAACGTGCCCCTTTTCCAACCTTCCCGAAGCCAGGGTGGACGCTGGGGCGAAGGGCTGACAGCCGAGAAGATGGCGCAAATGCCGGTGGCTAAAACACCCCTGGTGGCGTGGTTCGAGTTCGTCGAGTGGCCCCCCGACGCTCACCTCCGGCACGCCCGCTTTATGGGACTCTGGCGAGGACCAAGTGGCGGATGATATCGCCGAGAGACCTAATCCGGTAGGGGTGATTGAAGCATGTGTAAGACGCCGATTCGCCACGCCACAGGCACCGTCCGAACCACGCCACCAAGGATGTGGGTCACGCCAATCAGAGGGTGAGATAGAGCGGGCTTATTGGCGATCCTCCATTCGTCGGGATCGTGAATTGGATATGACCTTCCGAAGTACACCCTGTTCGCCTCAACCAAGTGTTCAGTTGCGCCACCACGGCGTCTGCAATCTTGCCGCCAAGCATGGCGGGCCGAACGATGACCTAATCGAGTGAGCTGGCGCGGATCGCAGATTCCTGACCGTCCTTGTCCTTGTAAGCATGGCTGTGTAGCAAAGGCAGGAACGCCGGTCGAACACGAAGCCGCCTGGCTGTCCCCGACCCCCAGGGCGCTGATGCAGACCAGACGGCGCTCGCCGTTGCCGTGCAAGGCGCGGATGAAGGGGCGCTCGTCACGAGCATCGCTCTCGATCATGTCTACTCCCGGCAGATCGGCCCTCGCCTTCGATCGATTCAGCTTGTCCCGGACTTACGCCTTGACGGCGTTCTGTGCAGCCGCAAACACATCGCGTGCGGACGTCGTACCCGCTACGTGCTCCGTACCCGCGATTCCGAGGTCCATCCATCCCGCGTTAACGCCCTCAAACATTTCTTCGGCAGGTCCGGTGTGGCCCTTCGGGATGCCGAACTGCTCGAATGCTTCCGCCCACCCTGCACGCGGGACTGCAAAGGCTTTTACGTCGAGTGTCAGGACTTCACCCAATTGTCCGGCCACTTCATCTGCGCTTACCATCGAACCCATCTCGATGACGCGATGCCCTGACCACGCCGGCCCGGTCAGAAGCGCTGCCACCTCTGCGCCGATGTCGTCTGACGCGACCATTGTCGATTTCCGGTTTGTAGGATTGTAGAAGACCGGCAGTGTTCCGCCTTGGGCGGCCTGTAAGCCGAAAAGAAAGTTTTCGAAAAAGCCGCCTGCACGCACAAATGCGACCGGAGATGGCAGGCTGCGAAAACCTTGCTCCAAAAGTGATAAGGCCGTAATCATCCCCAGCCCGCTTGTTCTATTCGCGCCCATCGACGAGAGCGCTACCACCCGCGGGGGCACTACCTTGGTCAGCGCTTCGACATAGTTCGCAATCACACCCTTTGCTTCTCTGTAATCAGGCGAGGGTGCCCATACAGCCGGCAACATAACAAACGCGCCCTCAACACCTTTGAGCGCCGCCGCTATGGCTGTCGCATCGTTCCAATCTCCATCCACCAACTCCACGCCTTGGTCGGCCCACTTCGCCGCTTTCTGGCGGTTGCGCACAAGTGCTCGCACCTGTTTGCCTTGCTTCAGCAGATGCCGCGTGGTGGCGCCTCCAACTTTTCCAGTAATGCCCATGACTAAATACATCTTTGTTTCTCCCTGTTGTTCTTGCAGCGATACGGTACCGTATTAGTGCTACGTTATAGTAGAGTGTTCTCCGAGGTGAAACGTTGCAAGCGAAAATGGGCTCTCGGGCAGCTTCGACGACACCGAGCGGAACTTTCGTCCGGCAGTAGTTGAGGATGCCGTCGATATGATCGATAAAAATCCCGGACGGCTTGCGGAAGGGCTCCAGCCGTTGCCAACGAAGCTGGTCGATCCACTGCGCCAGGTACCGAACTATACCTCGTAGCGGTAGTTGCATAGCCGGTCGAGGCTCTCTTTGAGCAATACGCCTTGAAAAGCTTCCGGTTCAGCACAAACAACTGATTCAGTTCCTGCCGTTTCAACGTCCGGGAGATTCAGCCATCTCGTCAGCAGAAGCCAGCACATGCCCCTGACCAGACCGCACATTCGCGAACAAGGCGGCGAGATTACCGATCACGGCAGATGCCGGTGGGAGCCATAGTGCTAGAGTTCGTTTATGGAAGTTGGACAAATTTTCTGCCATTTGCCGCCGGGGACGAGCAAGTGGAACAAGATCGAACATCGGCTTTTCTCCTTCAACAGTCAGAACTGGCGGATCATTGGAAGTGGCGTCGATTCGAATCGAGCGCGACGAGTTTCACGGAGAGTGGAACTACACGATCCTTCCGCACCCAGCCTGAATGTCGTATTTATATTGTGACAATCTCTTAGGTCGCGCCTGGGTAGATCATAGAGATAGGGATCGCGCGGCACTCCGTCGATGCGCACCTCGTAGTGCAAGTGCGGCGCAGTAGCGCGCCCGCTGTTGCCCGCCGCACCAATCACTTGGGCCCGATGCACATGCTGGCCTACTATTACGTCGATGGTGGCAAGGTGCGCATACCACGTCTGCGTGCTGCTGCCGTGATCCACCACGACCACGCGGCCGTAACTCCCCATATCCACTCCGGCGTGGATTACAACGCCGTCTGCAGTGGAGCGCACCGGATCGCCGGTGTGAGCGTCGATATCTATGCCATAGTGGAAAGCACATTCACCGGAGAACGGGTCTAGACGCCTGCCGAACCCGCTCGTCACACGGCCTTCCGCCGGCCAGATGCTCGTCGATGAGTTTACTGGGCCCAGGACTCGGTAACCGGCCGTGCGCCGCCAGTAGTTCGTTAGCTTTGAGCAAATCGGCGTCGGCGCCGGCCGTGTTCCCCAGGTGCCTCCTCGCGACAGAGCGGTTCTGATAGGCGTTGGCATAGGATGGGTTCAGGGTCAATGCCTGGTCGAGGTCGGCAAGAGCCTCGCCAAAACGCTTCAGACGGATGTTGGCATAAGCACGCGCGTTGAAGGCCAGGGCATATGTGGGGGTCAGTCGCACCGCCTCGGTAAACTGCGTCACCGCCTCGGCGAACCTGGAATCCTGCGTCAATTTCCGGCCGCGCCCATATGCCAAAGCAGCGTGCCGAGGAATATCCAACGCCGGCTTTACCGGCAGCGGTAGTGGCCAGGCAGGTACCGTCGATTCGGCCGGCTTCGGTGCGGCAATCTCGCCGGACAGTGCTGAGCGAGAAGTCGCCGTGGGTTCCAGCGAGAGTGGCGGAGCCAGTTCCGGGCGCATGCCGGAACGGTTGCGACACACAACAACGCGCCGATAATGAGCGGCGCGAGCAGGCGGGGCGGCCACCTGCCGCGGGTGAGCATCCCGCCCAATGTCTTGTCGACCGCCGGGCCAAACCAGCAGAAGTTGCGTTGAGTCACCGGACGCTGCCGGTGGCGAATTCCTGCTATTGCCGGTAGTAGGTCAACGACAGCACCTGCATCCGCAGCACCGGGGGCCTTGAGATCATTGAGAATTAGACGGGCGACAGTTGCCATTGCCATTCCCTCCTCTTTGGGCCGGGGTCATCACGGCCCGTACGGTCGCCGGCTTCAAAACCTTTCGCACTGCCGCGGGACATTCGGAGCGACACCGGAAATCCGTCCGTTGGACACGGCCGTGCCGGTGAGGGGTTGGTTATCACTGCCGGCAAAACTGGCAAGCGCGATAGGGTTCATGGCGACTTCCTTTACACTTTTGCCGCCACCTCTGAAGTCATTCAAAAGACAATCGAAATCGCCGGTCCTGGGAGGCAATCCCTTGCCTCGTGACACTTTCTTGCCACATTTGCATGCGACCGAGTGCCACGATACGACGCCAGCCGAAGCGGAAGCGCTGCCACCGGACGCTACGGAGTCATGCTGTGGGTCGGAGCGCCCGATCTGCGGAGCGCAGCCAAGGCACTTGGCGCTACCCTGGGGCAGAAGGTACGTGCCGATCGAGCGCAGAATGTCGAAGGGCATTTCTCTTAGAGTGCCGGCTTCACCGCCACACCGCCAGCCACCGCGGAAGATCCGCCACCAGGCCCCGCATCACGCGCGCCGTGTTCTCCTGGAACAGTTGCAGATTGCCCTCCGCCTCCGCCTGCACCGGGCTCACCAGGTCGGTCACCCCGCGCAGAATCAGCAGCGGCGTGGCGTTCCTGTGCGCTACCCACGCGATGGCGCCCGATTCCCAGTCGGCCGTCACCGGCCGGTACAGAGGATCCAGCGCCCGCAGACCCGCGGCGGTCAGGTCCCGGTCGCCCGAGTACATCGTCACTTTGACCGCCGCCACCGGCAGCCGGGCAGGCAATGGCAGCGTGGTCGAGTAGTCCGCGATGGCCTGTTTCGAATCGCCCATGGCCTCGGCAATATCGTAGACCACGGCCTTCTCCACAATCGCCACCGCGAAACGCTCGATGCGCCCTTCCACACCGCCGCACGTCCCCAGGTTGATCATCCGCGCGGGACGAAAGCGGTCGATCACGTACTGCGTGGACCCGGCTGCCGCCACCTTGCCCCAGCCGCCGTGAAAAAACAGGACACGCTCCCGCCCCACACGGGCGAAGAGATACTCGCCGTAAGGAGAGGTAGCCACCGGGGTCGAAGCGAACAAGCGGCCGCACCACACGCCACTCGGCATCGGCCGAAATCAGCACCGCATAATGCAGGCCGCCCGCCGGCAGGGCGGCGGCCAGCGCCAGAACAAGCGCCGCGATTTTCACTGCCCGGAGTCGGAATCCGGCCCGCCGAAGCGTCCGCCGGTGCGCACCGGAGGCAGCGGAGCGCCCGTGGTCTTCAGCGGTGCGACCCCGCTGCCGCTGATCGAGTTGTTATACGCGGGCACATCTTTTTCCATCAGGCTCTTGTACTCGTCCTGCGTCTTTTTCAACTGGCCTTCCAGGTTCAGCACCAGGCCGACGTCCGTCTCCGTCGGGCCGTAATCCGCGGTGCCCGCCACGTCTCCCGCGCCCGTGCCAATCTCTCCGTTCAACCAGATCAGGTTCAGATACAGCTTGTAAGCCGTCTGGAAATACTTATCGTCGCTCAGCGATTCGGCGCGCGAAATAAGCTGGTACTCCACGTCCTGCATCTTCTTATCGATGGCGTCCATGTGCTTCAGCAGTTCCGCCTTCCCGGCGTTGGTCTTCCGCTGGTCTTCCAGTTGCTTGCGCATCCACTCAATCTGGTTGGTCATGTCCGAGACGGAAGTGATGTCGTCGCGCACCTTCAGTTGCAGGCGCACCGACGCTTGAATGTCTGCCACGCTGCCGTGGCTGTCGCGCGGCAGCACGATCTCAAACGGCTGCGACAGCGTCTGGCCGTCGACATTCATCCGCACCGTGTATTTCCCGGGTCCGGCGATAGGGCCCACTTCCGCCTGCGCGGCTCCCCAGTGCGTGATCGGCCGGGTGTCCTGATTCTCAAAGCGCGGCTCTTCCCAGATGTGCGGATTCTCCGGCGGCGTGGTCCGCAGCGCCACCAGGCGCGGCGCTTCGTAGTGCATGTCCCAGTTCACGCGATTGAGCCCGGCGCGCGCCGTCACCGGCGGCAGCTTGCGAATCACCGCCCCCTTATCGTCCAGGATTTCGATCTGCACGGGACTCTTGGGCGCTTCCTTCACCAGAAAACTCAAATCCGCCCGCCCGCCGCGGACCTCGCGCACCGCCGCCCGCGGCGCCACCACGCGCACCGCGGCAGTCGCGCTCGTCTCCATCAGCCCCTGTTCCAGCGGCGTGATGTCGCTCAGGATGTAAAGCCCGCGCCCATACGTTGAGATGACCACGTCGTGGTATTCCTTCTGTACCACGATCCAGGTGACCGGAGCGGCCGGCAGACCGTCTTTGAATTGCTTCCAGTTTTGCCCGTCGTCCAGCGAATAGTAGAACGCGTTCCCCGTGCCGGCGAACAGCATCCCTTTCTTATTCGGATTCTCAGCGATCACGCGAGTGTAGGCGAGCGGGCCCTTCGGAAGATTTCCGGTGATCTTGGTCCACGTCTTGCCGTAATCGGAGGTCTTGTAGAGCCACGGATCGCGGTTGTCCATCATGTGGAAGTCCACCGCCACGTAAGCCGTCGCCGGGTCGAAATGGGAAGGCTCGATCCTGGAGATGGTGCCCCACGCCGGCAGGCCCGTAATATTCTTCGTGACATCGGTCCAGTGCGGCGAGCCCGCATTGGCATCGCGCGTGTACCACACCTTGCCGTCGTTGGTGCCGGCCCACACCAGGCCCTTCTGAATCTCTGAAGGTGCAATGGCAAACACCACTTCGCCGTAAAATTGCCCCAGGTTGTCGCCCACAATGCCGCCCGAAGAGATCACCCTGCTCGGATCCCTGGTCGAAAGGTCGTCGCTGATCGGGCTCCAGCTCATGCCTTCGTTAGTGGTGCGGAACACCACCTGGCAGCCGTAGTAGACCGTCTTGTGGTCGAACGGATCCGTGGCCAGGGGCGCGGTCCAGTGGCAGCGATACTTGGTCTGGTTGGGCGCCGAATCCAGCGTGTGAAAGAACGGGCTGATGGAGCGCGCCAGCTTGGTGTGGTCGTCGTAGCGAGTCACTTCATCGCCGTAGCACGAGGCGTACACGATGTCCGAAGTGCTCACATCCGGAATCGTGAAGCCGGATTCGCAGCCGCCCAGGTTGTGTTCCCACGCGCCCACCGCGGCGCCGCCCCCGCGCCCTCCGCCGAAGCCACCTCGTCCCCGTCCGCCGCCGCCCTGGCCGGGCACGTTGGCGACCGGCCTCCTGCGTCGTCGCCAGGCCGCGCATGGTGCCATCGTCCTGCATGTTGCCGTAAATGTGGTACGGCGTATCGTGATCGACGGCCACGTGGTACATCTGCCCGATCGGCAGAGTGACTCGATTCGAAGTCTGCCCGTGGTCCTTGGTCATCCACATGCCGCCGTCGTGAGTCACACAGATCCGATTGGCGTCCATCGGGTCATACCAGATGTCATGCGTGTCACCGCCCCACGGCACGTTGCGAAAGCTTTTGCCGGCGTCGGTGGATTGCCAGAAGCTGCTGTTGGCCACCAGCACCTCGTCGGCATTCTTAGGCGAGACAGCCAGCCGTATGTAGTAGCCCGCGCGGCCGATCAGTTCCCGCTGCCAGCTTCCCGAAGTCCAATTCTCGCCGCCATCGTCGGAACGCCACAGCGACCCCTGGTCGGCCGTCTGAATCAACGCGTACACGCGCCTGGAATTACTCGGCGCAATGGCCACATCGACCTTGCCCACCGGCGAATGCGGCAGACCGTGCGCTTCCAGTTTTTTCCAGTTGGCCCCGCCGTCGTGCGTGATATACACCGCGCTGGAAGGCCCCCCGCTGAACATCGCGTAGGTGTGCATCACCACCTGCCACATGCCCGCGATCAGCGTGTTCGGGTCGTGCGCGTCCATGCTCAGCCCGGAGCAGCCCGTGTCGGCATCGGCGAACAGCACGCGGTTCCAAGTCTTTCCGCCATCGCTGGTGCGGAACACGCCGCGCTCCTGCTGCGGCCCCGTGGCGCGCCCCACCGCGCAGGCGTACACGATATCCGGATTGGTGGGATGCACGATGATGCGGCCAATGCGCCCGGTCTCTTCCAGCCCCATGTGCTGCCACGTGGCGCCGGAGTCGATGGATTTATAAATGCCGTCGCCCATCATGTCGCTGTCGCGGATCACCCACGCCTCGCCGGTGCCGGCCCAGACGATCTTTTGGTCTGAGGGCGCCACGGCCAGCGCGCCGATCGCTTGCGCGGACTCTTTATCGAAAATCGGCGCCCAGCTTGTGCCGCCGTTCGTGGATTTCCAGACGCCGCCCGACGCCGCTCCCGCGTAGTACGTGGTCGGGTCGCCGGGTACGCCCGCTACCGCGGCAATTCGATTTCCCACGGCCGGCCCCATGAAGCGAAACGCGAATGGCTCCGGTGCGGCCCCTCCGCCTCCGCGCCGCTGTGCGGCAGCAGGCAGGACCAGGGCGAAAACGGCGGCGAAAACACTCAGTTGCAGACGGAACGGGAAGCGCATAATTTGTCCTTTCAACCGAAGACCAGGTGATTCGGGGGCGCTGGTGGCACCGGAGTTCTTACGCTGTTGTCAGTAGCGCAGCCGGCCAGCAACAGGGCACACGCCGCCACGCAAAGCAGGAAGACGGAACGCAGCAACATATATGATTTTGCCATCGTATCATTTTCCCGGAACTGTCCGGTTCGATGTATCATTACATCCATGCGTTTACTCTCTTTCACGATGCTGTGTCTCTCCACTGTTCTCTGTCTGGGTCTGCTCGCGCAGGATACGCCTCCTCCGCAGAAAAGCGGCCGCGGTATGCCGCACAAGAATTTGAAAATCCTGAAGGACGAAAATATCGGGCAGATCATGCAGGGCTACCGGGCCGCCCTGGGTGTGCAATGCACTTATTGTCATATTCAAGGCAATTTTGCCAGCGATGAAAATCCCAAAAAGGAAATCGCGCGCCACATGATCACCATGGCCCAGGAAATCAACGCCAAGTTTCCCGACGGCAAAGAGCACGTCACCTGCTACACCTGCCATCGCGGCGCCACTATGCCTTTGACCGCGGCCCCGGCGCCCGGCCAGTAACGTTTCATTCCCTACAAGGCGGGCGGTTTCTGATACGATGCGAAAACGTATGAGAATCGTCCGCCTTTCTGTTTTGTGTCTCGTCCCCCTGCTGCTCCCGGCTCAGCAGAACGATCTTTTCAAAGAACTCCGCTTCCGCCAGATCGGACCGTTTCGCGGTGGCCGCGTGGTCGCCGTCACCGGCGTCCCGTCCGAACCCGACGTCTATTACTTCGGCGCCACCGGCGGCGGCATCTGGAAGACCACCGATAGCGGACTCTCCTGGCTGCCCGTGGCCGACGGCCAGTTCAAAACCGGCGACGTGGGCGCCATCGCCGTGGCCGATTCCGACCCCAACATCATCTACGTCGGCATGGGCGAAGCCTGCGTGCGCGGCAACGCCTCCAACGGCGATGGCGTCTACAAATCCACCGACGCCGGCACGCACCTGGCGCAACGTCGGCCTCCAGGACACCTACCACATCGGCGCCGTCCAGATCGATCCCAAAAACTCCGACATCGTCTACGTCGCCGCGCTCGGCCACCTCTGGGGCCCGAACGAACAGCGCGGCGTCTTCCGCTCCACCGACGGCGGCAAGACCTGGAAGCAGGTGCTGACGCGCGGCCCCGAAGCCGGCGCCGTCGATCTGGCCATCGACCCCGCCAATCCCAACGTCATCTACGCCGCCTTCTGGCAGGTGAGCCGCAAACCCTGGCGCCTCGATAGCGGCGGCCCCGGCAGCGGCCTCTGGAAGAGCCACCGATGGCGGCGACACCTGGACCGACATCTCCGCACGCCCCCGGCCTGCCGCACGGCGTCGCTCGGCCGCATCGGCGTCACCGTTTCGCCCGTCAATCCCGAGCGCGTGTGGGCCATCGTGGAAGCCGCCGATGGCGGCGTCTTCCGCTCCGATAACGGCGGCCGCAACTGGATCCGCCTCGACTCAGGAGAACGACCTGCGCCAGCGCGCCTGGTATTACTGCCACATCTTTGCCGACCCCAAGAACGCCGACACCGTGTACGTGCTCAACGTCGGCGCTTTCAAATCCACCGACGGCGGCCGCACCTTCGCCGCCATTCCGCCCGCCGCACGGCGACAATCACGACCTGTGGATCGCGCCCGACAATCCGCGCCGCATGATCGAAGGCAACGATGGCGGCGCCACCATCACCAGCGATGGCGGCCGCTCCTGGTCCACGCAGGACAATCAGCCCACCGCCCAGTTCTACCGCGTGGCCCTCGACAACGATTTTCCGTACCACATCTACGGCGCCCAGCAGGACAACTCCACCGTGCGCATCGCCAGCCGCACCACCACCGGCAGCATCACCGACAAGCGACTGGTACGACGTGGGCGGCGGCGAAAGCGGCTGGATCGCGCCCGACCCCAAGGATTCGCAAATCGTCTACGCCGGCTCGTACGGCAACCTGATCACGCGCCAGGACCATCACACCGGCCAGATGCGCAACATCAACGCCTGGCCCGACAACCCCATGGGCTACGGCGCCGATGCATTGAAATACCGCTTCCAGTGGAGCTTCCCCATCGCGTTTTCGCCGCACGATCCGAACACGCTCTACATCGGCTCCAACGTGCTGATGAAGACCACCAACGACGGACAGAAGCTGGGAGACCATCAGCGGCGACCTGACGCGCAACGACAAATCCAAGCAGCTCTCGTCCGGCGGTCCCATCACCCAGGACAACACCAGCATCGAGTACTACGACACCATCTTCACGTTCGAGGAATCGCCCGTGACCGCCAAGGGCCTGATCTGGGTGGGCTCCGACGACGGGCTGGTGCACCTCACGCGCGACGGCGGCAAGCATTGGGACAACGTCACGCCGAAAGGCATGCCGGAGTGGATCCAGATCAATTCCATCGACGCCTCACGCGTTCGACGCCGGCACCGCCTATGTGGCGGCCACCGCGTACAAGCTGGACGATTTCCGGCCGTACCTGTACAAGACCAGCGACTACGGCAAGACCTGGACCAAGATCGTCAACGGCATTCCCGAGCATCACTTCACGCGCGTGGTGCGCGAAGACCCCAACCACAGGGCCTGCTGATCGCCGGCACCGAATTCGGTCTGTACATCTCGTACGACGACGGCGCGAATTGGAAGCCGTTCCAACTGAACCTGCCCATCGTGCCCATCGCCGACGTGGCGTTCCACAAGCGCGAGAAGGACCTGGTAATCGCCACGCAGGGCCGCGCCTTCTACGTGCTGGATGACGTGCCGCTGCTCTACCAGGTGAACGACAGCGTCACCAGCGAGGACGCGCACCTCTTCAAGCCCAAGGACACCTATCGCATGGGCGGAGGCCGCGGCTTCGGCGGTCGCGGCGGCGGCGCGGCATCGGCGAAAATCCGCCCGGCGGCGCCGTGATCAATTACTGGCTGAAGAGCCGTCCGCAGGGCGAAGTGACCCTCGAGTTCCTGGATAGCAAGGGCGCAGTCCGTCAAGAAATTCTCCAGCCGCGCCCGAGCAGCCCGCGGCCCCCGCCGCGCCTGCCGAGGGCGAAGACAATCCGTTCCGCTTCAATGCCGGTCCGCAGCGCGTTCCCGCGCAGCCGGGCATGAATCGCTTCGTCTGGAATCTGCGCTATCCCGACGCCACCACGTTCCCCGGGCCTCATCATGTGGGCCGGCAGCGTGACCGGTCCAGTGGCCGCGCCCGGCATGTATACCGCGAAACTCACGGTGGACGGGAAATCGCACACCCAGACCTTCGAGTTGAAGAAGGACCCGCGCCTCTCCACCACGCCCGAGGATTACGCCAAGCAGTTGAGCCTGGCGCTGCAGATTCGCGACAAGCTCTCCGAAGCCAACGGCGGCGTGGTCAAGATTCGCGAGGTGCGCAAGCAACTCGAAGAGTACGCCAAGCGCGACGACAAGCGCGTGGCCGATGCCGCCAACGCGCTGCTCAAGAAACTGACCGCGGTGGAAGAGGAGCTATACCAGACCAAGAACCGCGCCTCCGAAGACCCGCTGAATTTCCCCATCAAGCTGAATAACAAACTGGCGTACGTGATGGGCGTGGTGGAAGGCTCCGACAATGCACCCACCGCGCAGTCGTACCAGGTCTACGAAGACGTGGCGTCGCAAACCAACTCGCAGATCCGCGCGCTCAATACCCTGCTCACCACGGATATCGCGTCATTCAACAAGATGGTGCACGACCAGAACGTCCCGGCCGTAACCGTGCCCGCAAAGTAAGACAGACCTCCTGGTCTGTCTCTTATCGCTGTCTCATCGCCGCCCACGCCGCTTCAAACCGCTCCGCGGTCACGAACGACGATTGCGTGCCGATGCCCAGCGTCGAAAGCGCGGCGTACACATTGGCGCGCTCAATCGATTCTTTCTCGCTATAGCCGCTCGCCAGGCAATACGCAAAACTCCCGATGAACGCATCGCCCGCGCCCGTCGTATCCACCGCATCCACCGGGTAAGGCTGGATATGCTCCAGCGTTTCGTCGTTCGCCAGCAGCGCGCCATTGGCGCCGAGCGTGACGATCACCCGCCGCACGCCGTTGCGCAGCAGGTCCACCGCGCAATTGCGCGCCTCGTGCAGGTTCGTTACTTCGAGCCCGCTCAGAGCCTCGGCTTCGGTCTCATTGGGGACCACGTAATCGGCGTCGGCAATCTGCGCCAGATCGACCCGCTGGCCCGGCGCGGGATTGAGAATCGTGCGAACGCCAAGCTCGCGCGCCCGCCGCAGCGTGTAGTACACCGTCTCAAGCGGAATCTCCAGTTGCATCACGATGCAATCGGCCGTGCGCAGCAGGTCCTCCGCGGCATCCACGTCCGCCGGCAGCAGCGCGTCGTTGGCGCCCTTCACCACCAGAATCCGGTTCTGGCCCCCACTGTCTACGAAGATCGGCGCGACGCCGCTGGAGACGCCCTTGGTGATCTGCACGTGACTCGTATCGATGCCGCGCGCCGCGAAATTCTGAATGGTGGCCGGCCCGAACAAGTCGTCGCCCACCCGCGCCACCATCGAAACCCGCGCGCCGCACAGACGCGCGGCCACCGCCTGATTCGCGCCCTTCCCGCCGAATCCCAAATGAAACTCGCGCCCGAAAATCGTCTCGCCCGGGCGCGGGAATTCGTCGGTGAACGTGGTCAGGTCGATATTGGCGCTGCCGACCACCACGATGTGTGGCTCGCTGCTCATAGGTGCACTAATTTATCATCATTCCATGGAGACCGATCCCACCCGCCGCTTCTCGTACCGCGCCGATGTGTACGCCCGCCACCGGCCCTCGTACCCGCCGGGGCTCACGGAGTTGTTACAAAAGGAGTGCGGCCTCTAGCGCGCATTCGCGCGTCGCCGATATCGGCTGCGGCACCGGACTGCTGGCCGAACGGTTCCTCGAATTGGGCTGCGAGGTTTTCGGTGTCGAACCGAATGCCGAGATGCGCGCCACCGGCGCGCGCCTGCTGGCCGGCTATCCGCGCTTCCACCCGGTGGAGGGCCGCGCCGAAACCACCACCCTGCCGGACGCCGCCGTGGACTTTGTCACCGCCGGCCAGGCATTCCACTGGTTCGACGCCGCCGCCGCGCGCGTCGAGTTCGGCCGCATCCGGAAACCCGGCGGCCACCTCGTGCTCGTCTGGAACGAACGCGCCGAAGGCGGCGGATTTCAAGCCGCATACGATGCCCTGGTCCGCCGCTATGCCCCGGAAGTGAACCGCATCCGCGAAGAGGACATCAGCCGCGTATTCGGCGGTCCCGTGTGGCGCCTGGTGAAACTGGAGAATCGCCAGGTGCTCGACCTCGAAGGCCTGCAAGGCCGCCTGGCATCCTCTTCGTACGCACCCGCTGGAGGGCGCGCCCGGCCATCAGGAGATGCTGGACGCGCTGGCCGAACTCTTCGCCGCCTTCCAGGTGGATGGCCGCGTCACGCTCCAGTACGACACCTTGATCTATTTCCAGTAAGAGCCGCGCTTACTGATTGCCGCCCGCCGCCGACCCCGCGCCCGTCACCGGCCGCTGATAATTCGGATACGCCGGACGATGCGGCTCCGGCACCGGATGCTCCTTCAATTGCTGCAGCGCCACCGCCACCGCCCGCTCCAGTTGCGGATCGTGACCCTCGTGCACCGACTTCGGATCCAGCTCCACTTCGATGTCCGGCGGCGTGCCCTTGTTTTCCACGTCCCACTGCCCGTCGGGATTGAAGAAGCCGAAGTTCGGCGACGTCACCGTGCCGCCATCCATCAGCGTGGGATACGCCGAAAGGCCGACCAGTCCGCCCCAGGTGCGTTTGCCCACCAGCGTGCCCGGTCTTCGTATGGTGGAACATCCACGGCATCATGTCGCCGCCGGAACCGGCAAATTCATTGGTGATCATCACCTTCGGCCCCAGCATCGCCGCCGCCGGCGTGCGGTAGATCGCGCCGTAGCGCGGGCTCCACCAGCCCTGCAAGGGCCGGTTCATCACGTCGATCACGTAATCCGCCGCCTGCCCGCCGCTGTTGAAGCGGTCGTCGATGATCGCGCCCTCCTTGTCCACTTGCGCGAAATAATAGCGATTGAAACTGGTCAATCCGCCCTGCGCCGTATCCGGCATATAAACGTAAGCCAGCTTGCCGCCGCTCAACTCGTCCACCTTGCGGCGATTCCCTTCGATCCACGCGTCGTTGCGCAACGGCGTCTCGCTCGCCACCGGAATCACCGTGATCTCGCGCGCGTTCGCGCCCGAGGCATCGGCGGCGATCCGCAGCATCACGCGTTTTCCGGCGGTGTTTTCCAGCAGACGCGAGATATCGTCGCTGCCGGTCAGATCCTGCCCGTTCACCGAGAGCAGGTAGTCGCCCACATTCACGTTCAAGCCCGGCGCGGCCAGCGGCGCCTGCAACTGCGGATTCCAGCTCTCGCCGGTATAGATGTTCTTGAATGCGATAGCGGCCGTTGGCGATTTCGTAATCGGCGCCCAGCAGGCCTCCCGGAACGGTCTTCGCCTCCGGGATCGTGCCGCCGCCGCCGCGCAGGTGGCCCACGGTGATCTCCGCAGATCATGTCGTGGATGATGTAATTCAGATCGCTCGCGCGAGCGAGCGAATCCAGATACTTCTCGTATTCCTTCTCCGCAATCGGCCACGTTGACGCCGTGCAGATTCGGATCGTAGAAATAACTGCGCTCGATGCGCCAGACCTCGTGATACATCTGCTTCCACTCGGCGAGCGGATCGACGTTGACCTCCACATCGGCCAGGCGCAGCGCGCCTTCGCCGGGCTTCACCGGCGCCGTCGCCGAGCACGATCACGTACTGCGGACCCGCCGGAGCGCCGCCCGCCGCGCCCGCGTCCACCGCGCCGCCGCCTGCGCCGCCCATGCGCAGCAGCATCTTCTCGCCGTTGGCCGAAAGATCGAAGACGCCACGTTCGCTCGCCAGCTTCTCGGTCTTGCGCGTTTTCAGATCGAACTTGCGACAAGCGTTGCGCCGCCGCCCGCGCCCGCGTCCGCCGCCGCCCGCTCCACGCTCCACGATGTAAAGCATTCCCGCCCTGCCCGCAGGTCAGCGATTGGTATGAGCGCGCCGGCAGAGGCAGCGCGACGATGCGCTGCTGCAGCTTGTCGAAATCGATGCGCACCGGCTTCGGCGGCGTCTTCGGCCGCAGCTCCGCCGCCGTTGCCTCCGCGTCCGCCGCGCTCCGCGCAGGCTCCGCCGGCGCGTTCGCCGGCTTCTCCTCATCGCTCTCCGGCGCCAGCGGCGAAGCGAATGTTATTCGGCAGCACGACCAGATAGACGCTGCGCGTCACCTCGTGCTCGTCGCTGGTCATATCCAGCCCGCTGGATAGTCGGCCCGTAATTCGTGCTGGCCGTGAAATAGAGATACTGCCCGTCGCGATCGAACGCCGGATGCCGCGCATCGCTCATGCCGTCGGTGACCTGCGTCGCCTTGCCGGCTCTCGAGCGAATAGACGAAGATGGCGTGGAACCGGTTCGGCAGCGCTTTCGAATACGCGATCCACTTCGAATCGCCGCGACCAGGTGAACTCCATCGGCCCTTCGTAGAAGTAATCGCGTATCGATCTTGGTCAGCTTGCCCGAAGCGACCTCCACGTCCCACAGGTTCAGCTGATTGTCGGTGAAGGCGATGTGCTTGCTGTCCGGCGACCACTTGGGGTTGAAATAAAACGCCGATTTGCCCGCCAGCGGGAGTCTTGCGCGTTTCGCCCTCGCCGCTCTGCGGCTTGATGTGCAGCGCATACTCGCCCGATTCATCGGAGAAGTACGCGATCGATTTGCCGTCCGGCGACCACGCCGGCGTCCGGTCCATCACGCCCGGCGAGTTGAGTCAGATTGCGGATGTCGCCCTTTTCGGCCGGCGCCGTCAGAATCTCGCCGTGCGCTTCAAACACCGCGCGCACGCCGGTGGGCGAAATGCTCGCCTCGCGAATCTCGCGCGCCACGTTCTGGAAATGCGGCCGCACTTCGGTCAGGTCGGCCGTGATGTCGATCGGCACCGCGTGCTCTTTGCCGGTCGCCAGATCGTAAATGTGAATCTGGCCGAACTGCTCGTAGATAATGCCGCCCGGCCCGGCGCTGGCGCTGATGATGTCGCTGGCCGGTATTCTCGATCAGCTTGGCCACCTGCTTCGATCTGCGGATCGTAGCTGTACAGCGTGGCCGGGCCGTTGCGGTCGGAGAGGAAGTAGATCTTGTTGCCGATCCACATGGGGTCGAAATCGTTGGAAGTCGGTGCGCGGCATTTTCTGCGTCGCAAGATCGGCGAAATTCACCAGCCACGATGTAGCTGGCCTCGCCCGCCGCGATACCGCTTCCACGACACGAAATTGGTGACCCTCGTTGGCGAACTGGCCGCCGTCCAGTGGCGCGTACACCATGCGCTTGCCGTCCGGCGAATAGCTCCGGTGTAGCGCCATCGGCAGCGGCAGCACGGCCGGCAGTCCGCCCTCCGGCCGGCACCGTGTAGAGCTGCGTGTAGCGCGAGAAAGCTCTCGCGATTCGAGCGGAACAGAATCCGCTTGCCGTCCGGCGTCCAGCCCGACCACGCGGTCGGCCCCCGGATGATAGGTGATGCGCTTGGGCACACCGCCCGTCACCGGGCATGGTGAACACATCGATGTTGCCGTCGTACTCGCCGGTGAACGCGATGGTGTTGCCGTCCGGCGAAAACGCGGCTTCGGTCTCCGAGCCCTGGCCGGTGGTGAGCCGCTTGCGCCACGCCGCCCTGGCGGCTGACGCTCCACAGATCGCCCGCATAGGAGAAGACGATCTCGGTTTTGTTCATGGCCGGCTTCTGCAGCAGGTGCAAAGTCGCCGCCGGTGCCGTGGCACACAAAGCTACAAGCAGAATCGCGTACTTCATGAGGATTAGTGTACTGCGTCGCGGCGTTGGTGTTCAGGGCGGCGCGCAGATGGCAACGGATTTCAGAAAGACGCGTTGCTGGAGCCTGGGAGAAATCCCGTCAGGCCCACAACTCGACAAGGCCAGTTCAGTGCAGGCCCGTAATCTCGACGTGCACGACCGTAACCTCGGGCGGAGGGAACCACGTGCTTCTGTTCGCGCTTGCCGCCGGAAGATCCGCCGCTTGAAAAGGGATACCCTGGGCACTCGCGCCGGCGGTGTCAGTCACGTTAAACTGGTGCTACTCACCGTGACCTTCATGGGCACACCGATCGGCAACACATCGCCGTAATCGCGCACCCGGCCGTCATTGTAGATAACCGGCAGCGGACGCTGTTGACCCGAGGAGTCGGTCAGAAGAACCGCGAGGGCGGGCGCATTCGGCGTTTCCACGGCGGTGATCAAACTATGCGGATCGTGCGACCCTGACCCAGAAACGGCCGCCTCTGGTGAGCCGAATCGCGGGAACGGCGACATCGGTAGTCACGGTTACCGGGGTCGCTCCTCCCCACTGGCAGGGATTCAGATAGACACCGGCGCCGTGCACGCACAGCGTGTATTGGCCGCCGGCAAGCGCCATCGAGTAGCTCCCGATCCGTTCCAGAGAACACCTTGTATGTGGCGGGCGGTTGGGAGGCGGCAGCGGTCTTCCGGATCGCGATGACAGCCGCGCCAGGGATAGGCAACCCTGAATCGGCGGTCAGGATTGTGCCGCTGAGCGTATAGTTCTGAGCGGCCACCGGAATAGCCGCGATGAGAAGCAGGAAGGAGCGCGTCGGACACATGGGAATCGTTCACCTCACAGGAAATTTCACGTATTGCTTCACCGCGCTGGGAGCGCCCGGACAGCCGAAAATGTAGTTGGGATTGCAAGTGTCGTCATAGAAAAAAGAGCATAATCGCCGGGCGGCTGGTCGGCAGGCACGGTGAAGTTAACCTGTTCTACGCCCACCAGGCCGGGCGCCAGTTGCGGCGATGCGATCTGTAACTTGGTGTCTCCTACATAGTAAGAGTAGGGCCCAGTGCAGCACGGATCGGGAAGATTACCCAGGAAAAGGCTTACGGTAACTAGCACTGGGAAATCCGTATCTTGGGGGAACGACGGCTGCTGAGGGACCGGAGTCGCGATAGGAGGGGGAGGCCAAGAGCGGAAGAGGTCATCGACATACAACGTCACGGTATCTCCGGGATGTGCGGGGCTCTGCGCATTTATTACGCTGTTATCCGAGGTATCGAAGGCGATAGCATAGCCGCCCGCATCGGCGAAAATGCCCACAGTCCCCGGATCGTTCCCATACGGGCCAGTGAACGTAAGGCCTAATTTAGGTATAGAGATGGTGAAATTGTCAGGTGCGGCCGGCGAAGACAAAGGGTAATTGTAGGTTCCATTGCGTTCGAGTGGTACCTGAAAATTGATCTGAGCCGGCCCGGTCTGGCCGGGTGCTGGAATATAGACGAAGAGAATTGGTGCCGGAGCGTTGTTGACCCAGACGTTGGGGTAGCTGGTCCACGGTAGCGGTGGCGAGAACGGATTGACCCGCGTACCCTGTGGGCCAGTCAGATTGTCCATGAGAATTGTCGCCAGCGCTCCGCCGCTTGGGAGCCCTGGCCCAAATGAGGCTGCGTTGACGACCGAACGAATCGAGGGCGCTGCCGTTTGGGCCTGTGAACGACATGGGGGTACTGTGCTGACAACCAGAATCCATATCAGCAGGCCGGAGGTTACTCCTGGTTTTGCCCATCTGCCTCTGCTCATAGTGTCCTCCATTAATTGCAGGGAACGCCACCTATCGGAACTGGATACCCGCTCGAGGGGTTCCCCGAGTTGGGGTTTCTCACATAAAAGGTCCAGCAAGCGGGCGCAATTCCTTTCCCAGCGAGCGGCGCGTAGATAACCGTAGGCGATCCGTCCCAGTAGCCCATGTCAGACTCAGTTAGCCAAATGTCAGGCTTTCCTGGACTGGTGAGTTGAATCGTGTTTCCTCCGCCCGCTGAACTACATCCACTCTTAGTGCATGGCGAAAATCCGTACCCAGAAACCAGAATTGCGTCAGTCGGGCCGATAACAGAACCTCCAGTGGCAGCGTTCGTTACCGATGTGATTCCAGGCGCCATGGCAACTACTGCGGTCTGGCTCGAAGTCGCCGTCGGAGCTGAGGAAGACGGGTCCTTCAGTGTGAATGTTACGGGGCCTGTATAGTATGGTGGCAGTGATGTCCTAGCGTAAGAGCACGAACCGATCAGTTGTGACAAGGATAGTTGAGGGAAGGTGAAGGGAGCCTTGTTTGGGTCCGATTTACAGGAATACGATCCGTCGAGGGGCCCGCCCTGTGGGCCTGTCAGTTGGAGTGGGCCACTATTGCCGGCGGTGTAGGTGATCTGGGCGTTCGCCGATTACGTAGTTGGTGCCGGGAGCCTGAGGCTGAAGTGCGACTATTGGGGTCGCTGAGCCGGAGCATCCCGGATTGGCGGGATTGAAGCTGGTGAACGTGTTCCATGCGGGCTTGTCGCCGGCAGTCGAGATTTCCGAGCTGAGACCGAGGAATCCAACCCAGGCCAGCGAGATTGGGCCGTATGCAAACCGGTTCTCCTCCCACCAGGAGAGGGAATCGTATTCTCCAAAATAACCTACGACTGGGATCCCGAACTGCCAGAGAGCACACATAGTGTCGAGCGTCCACTGAGCGTGACCGGCCAGAGTACTCGCCGGCGTTTGCGCGTCGCCGCTGGTGGCGTAGCCGTTTCCAAAATTGCTCGTAGCCAGTTCCAATGAAGAGGACGTAGCGAACTCCACAGGGATCATCTGGTTGTACGAAATTCCTGTGCACGGGCCTCCGCAAGTTTGCACGGGCGTGCCCGCCAGAGCGGCAAGGTTCGCTTTCAGGTCTGCGGCATTGGCATTGTACATCCCGAATTTCATACAGATCAGGCCGGTTCCGATCCAGCACGCGACGGTAATCGCGAATTTCCCCTCTGCCTCACTGATACACTCAACGAACGGATTAGAAGTTCTAGCGAGGTCTTCGACCTCAAACCGACGAGCAGAGGTCCGAGGCTTTTCGTAAAATCCGGGAATGGCGACCATTCCGGAACTACTGGACGGGCACGTCACGCTGGAAGTGGAGTGCCTGGATCGTCTCTACCTCAACGGGTACATCGGCAAACTGGCAACAGGACCGGGGCTGATGATGTTCATGCGCGGCCAATTGGGGAAGCCGGTTCCATCACCGGTGGTGCTGGGACAGGTATCCGAGCGATTCCGCGAGGCGGTGAAGGCACTGGCGGAACGCGAGGACATACCGCTTTACCAGTTCCGGCACAAAGAGCGGAAGGACGACATCGCCAACAACTTCCGGCGGCAGCGACAGGTGCGGGACGGCATTGTCTTCATCGGGGTGGCGCAGGAGAAGGCGCAGGCGTTCAACGGGAAGAAGGTCAACGGGCAGTTTCAGTTCGACCGCGACAAGACGGTCTACGTCAACCACTACTACTTCTACATCGATGACGAGGACTTCGGTCCGCTGTTCCTCAAAGTCTGCAGCTACGCGCCGTGGAGCACGAAGCTGTGCCTGAACGGACACGAATGGGCCAAACGGCAACTGGAGAAAAAGAAGATCGCCTACGAAGCCTTGGATAACGGGTTTCTGTCGCTGCGCCGAGCCGGGCAAACTACAGCAGATCTGCGACTCCCTGGGGCCGGAAGACATCGACCGGGTGTTCCGCAAGTGGCTGAAGCGGATTCCGCTTCCCTTGCGGCCGGAAGACCGGGAGGCGGGCTACGACTGGGACTTGTCGATCTGGCAGATGGAAGTCAGCTTGACGCAGATCTTCGACCGTCCCTTGCGTGGGCGTGAGTTCTTCGAAGAAATCATTCGCGACAATCTGGATCTGGGGCGGCCGGACCGGGTGCAGTTGATCTTCGATCGGGTGGTGACGAAGAAGACGCCCGGCGAGTTTCGAACGCGCGTGATCCAAGACGGTGTGCATCCGAGCCTGCACATCAACTACAAGAACTTCGATCTGAAGCAGTACTTCAAAGAAGGGCGCGGCTGCCGGACGGAAGGAACTTTCCGCAACCCGAACGACTTTGGAGTGAACAAAGGCCTGGCCAATCTGCCGTACCTGCAGAAGATCGGCCGGCAGATCAATCGGCGCTTGCTGGAAGTCGAACGCGTCAGCCACAACAGCGGCTTGAGCGGCGACAGCATCCAACGAGTGGTGCAACCTGCCGTGACCGAAGACGGCAAAAAGGCGCCGGGACTGAAGTTCGGCCAACCGCGGGTGATGGCGCTGCTGCTGGCGCTCACGATGTTTCATCACCTCATCGATGGCTTTCGCAATCGCGATCTCAGGCAACAGGTGGCGGATCTGCTGGGCGTGACGCTGGCCGAGTACACGCCCCACCAGATGACCTACGATCTGCGGCGACTCCGGCTGAAGGGCTTGATCTACCGTCCGCCGAAAACCAATCGCTACTTCGTCACGCCGTACGGCTGGAAGGTCGCCCGGCTGTTCTCGCGCCTGGAGGCCCGCGTGTTCCGGCCCGCCATGGCGATGTTCACCGCCAACGATGCCGTTCTACCGTTTCCGCTGCGACAGGCGCTGGACCGCGTCGACGCACAACTCGATCTGCTGATCTACGACGCTTTTCCGCTTCCGAAAGCCGGTTGAAAACTTGACACTTTTAGATAGAAGTCATTTACATTAGACGGCTAGAACGTCAGTAAATGAGATAATAGGGTCTTAAATATTAATTGTCAATAGGGCAACCAGCATCAGTTCATCGAACGGGCGGCCACGCGGGCCGTTCGCGCCAAGTCCCGATCTGACATCCGGCAACTGAGGGCCACGTTCGTTTCATCTCTTGTGTTTTTTTCGGCAATGTCGCAACTGAGTTGCCGGCTCCAGCCAGCGACCAGTCAGGTGAATCGATCACCTGCTACAAAGACCTCCAGACAAGCGATTTCAACTACAGACGATTACTGCTTTTTTTGTATGTAAGGGGCGGTTGGGAGGCGGCAGCGGTCTTCTGGATCGCGATAACAGGGGCGCCAGGGATAGGCAACCCTGAATCGGCGGTCAGGACCGTGTCGCTGAGCGTGTAGTTCTGAGCGGCCAGCGGAATAGCCGCGATGAGAAGCAGGAAAGAGCGCGTCCGACGCATGGGATCGTTCACCTCACAGGGAATTTCACGTATTGCTTCACCGGCCTGGGAGCGCCCGGACCGCCGAAAATGTAGTTGGGGTTGCAAGTGTCGTCATAGAAAAAAAGAGCGATGTCGCCTGGGCGGCTGGTCGGCAGGCACGGTGAAGCTAACCTGTTCTACGCCCACCAGGCCGGGCGCCAGTTGCGGCGACGCGATCTGTAACTTGGTGTCTCCTCACGTCCGCGGGTCACTCATTCCGGCCGCAGCTTCTGGAACGGCGCGCTCGCTTGCAGGAGGCTGCCGCCTCCGTCTCCGCCGCCTACCTCAACGGTCTCATCGCGGAAATCGATTCCGCTCTCCGAAAAATCGAAACCGGCTCCTACGGCCTCTGCGAGACTTGCCACGATGCCATCGAACCGGACAGGCTCGAGAGTAATCCGCTTGTCCGGTTCTGCCTGGACCACCTCAGTCAGGCGGAACTGCTGGCACATCAGCAGGACCTCGACCTGGCCACGCAAATCCAGTCCCAGCTCCTGCCGGCCAGGGACCTCGCACTGGAAAGCTGGGACGCGCAGTACCGGTACCAGCCCGTCGGTGCGGTGGGCGGCGACTACTGCGAACTGATCGTGCTGGACGACCGCCAGTCGTTCTTTTTCGCCGTCGGCGATGTCGCCGGCAAAGGCGTGGCTGCTTCGTTGCTGATGACGCACCTCAGCGCGATCTTCCGCAGTTTGCTATCCCTCGACCTCTCGCTCGCCGATGTGGTTGCCCGCGCCAACCGGCTCTTCTGCGAAAGCACCGCGCCGGCCCACTACGCAACTCTGGTGTGCGGCCGCGCCACGGCCCATGGAGTGGAACTGTGCAACGCAGGTCACTGCAGTCCCTTGCTCTTGCAGCCAAACGCCACCGAACGGTTGGATTCCACCGGCTTGCCGCCGGGTCTTCTTTGCGGCGGCGAGTACCCCGTACAGTATCTCAGCCTCAGCCCCGGCGAGACTCTGGTGTTATATTCCGACGGCATCACCGAGGCGCGGGATCCGGCAGGCGAGGAATACCAGGAAGAACGTTTGATCTGTTCTCTGCGGGATCGCTGGGAACAGGGCGCCGATGCTGATGGCTGACGGCGTCCTCCGCGATCTCGCCCGGTTTTGCCAAAGCTGCCCGCCAGTTGACGACATGACTCTGCTCATCGTGCGTCGCCGTTGAAGAGCCATTTTCCCCAACCGCTGTTGGACCGGTTGTGGGAACCGCCGGCCCCCGCATCGTCATCGTTTATCCGTTGCCGCGCCCGCGCTCATGGCCGCGGGACGCTGCGCGAAAAAGTCCCCGAGTATACATTCGTCGATGGTATTCATTTTGGCCTGCAGCGTATCGCAGAATTCGTGCAGGCCGCCCGAGATGATCTCGGTCACGTTGCAGTAGTCCAGCTCCGAACGCAGCAGCCCCAGGCGCTGTTCGGAGACGCAGGAAAACGAACCCATCGGCGTTCCCGTGATGATGTGCAGCGACTGGTCCGCCACCCGGATGCAGCGATGCACCGCCCGCGGAAATTCGTTGTTGAGCAATAGAAACCCGACAATCCGCTCCGGCGAGATGCGCCCGTACAGCTTGCGATACATCTCGAACGCGCTGACGCTTTTCAGCACGCTGGACCATTGCACGTCGTCGAACGGCGTGCCCACGTCTGCCACCGCGGGCAGCAGTATGAAATACTTCACATCCAGCATGCGGCTGGTCTTATCGGCGCGCTCCAGCGCCCGTGCCCAGGCGGATGAAATGCCACGCCTCGTTGTGGCTCATGGTCACTTCCAGGATGCCCTGAAACAGGTGGCACGCCATCCGGATCATGTGGCAGAAATCCGGCAGCGATTCGTCCGCACGCCGGTTGCGCTCGCCGGAGATCAGCAGGTACAGGCTGTTGATCTGCTGCCACATTTCCGACGAAATCGTCTCCCGCACCGAACGCGCGTTCTCGCGCGCGCTTTGTACGCAGGAGAGGATCGAGTTCGGGTTCTCCGCGTCCAGCGCCAGAAACCGGAACACGTTTTCGCGCGTGGCGGCGCCATAGCGCTGCTGGAATACCGCCCGGTCGCCGGTGGTGTCCACGATCGGCTGCCACTGGTCCTGATAGCCCTGAGGCAGGTCCAGCATCAGGTTGAGATTCACGTCGATAAAGCGCGCCACGTTCTCGGCGCGCTCGATATAGCGGCCCATCCAGTAGACGGAATCGGCCACCCGGCTCAGTAGCGAACTGGTCTCGGACATCCTATTGCTCCTGGCTCTGTTGCGCGACCGGCGCCGGCGGCGCCAGCACCCAGGTATCTTTACTGCCGCCGCCCTGCGATGAGTTCACCACCAGCGATCCTTTCTTCAGGGCCACGCGCGTCAGCCCGCCCGGCAGCACGTAGATCTCCTTCCCGTACAGAATGTACGGCCGCAAATCCACGTGCCGGCCTTCGAAATGATCGTCCACGATAGTCGGCACGCGCGAAAGCGCCAGCGTCGGCTGCGCGATGTAATTGCGCGGATTGCGCTTGGATCTTCGCGGCGAACTCGGCGCACTGCTGCTTCGGTCGAGTGCGGGCCCACCAGCATCCCGTAGCCGCCGGATTCGTTGGCCGCCTTCACCACCAGTTTGTCGAGATTCTCCAGCACGTACTGCCGATCCTGCCTCGCGCCAGCACAGATACGTCGGTACGTTCGGCAGAATCGGTTCTTCGCCTTCAGGTAATAGCTGATCATATCGCGGCACGTAGGCGTAGACCACTTTGTCGTCGGCCACCCCGTTGCCCGGAGCATTGGCCAGCGCCACGCTGCCCGGCGCGGTACGCCTCCATCAGGCCCGGCACGCCCAGCAGCGAATCGGCGCGGAACACTTCGGGATCGAGAAAATCGTCGTCGATCCGGCGATAGATCACATCCACCCGCTGCAGCCCTTGGTGGTCCGCATGCAAACGCCCGTCGCCGTCACCACCAGGTCGCGGCCTTCCACCAGCTGGATGCCCATCTGCTGCGCCAGGAAGCTGTGCTCGAAATAGGCCGAGTTGTAGATGCCCGGCGTCAGCAGCACCACCGCGCGGATTGCTCCGTTCCCGCCGGCGCGATCGACTCCAGCATCTCCAGCAGCCGGCTGGGATACTCGGTCACCGGCCGCACCGAAAGGCCTTCGAACACCTGCGGGAACATCCGCTTCATCACTTCGCGATTCTCCAGCACATAGGAAACGCCGGAAGGCACGCGCAGGTTGTCTTCCAGCACGTAAATCTGCCCGTCGCGGTGCGCGCACCAGGTCCGTCCCCGTGATGTGGCACCACACCCCGCGCGGCGGATTCAGCCCGTGGCACTGCTTGCGGTAGGAGACGGCGGACGTGATCACATCCGCGGGAATGATGCCGTCCTTGAGAATCTTCTGATCGTGGTAGATGTCGTCGATGAAACG
Organism: uncultured Solibacteraceae bacterium; assembly: GCA_963748795.1. Taxonomy (GTDB): domain Bacteria; phylum Acidobacteriota; class Terriglobia; order Bryobacterales; family Bryobacteraceae; genus Sulfopaludibacter. Next base: position 10,938 of record CAVVLD010000071.1, on the reverse strand, counting down.
CGTTCAGCGCGTGAATGCGCTGCTTCAGGCCGCGTTCGATCGTGGTCCCATTCGGCCGCCGGAACGATGCGCGGAATCAGGTCGAACGGAAAGATGCGCTCGGTGCCGGCCGAGTCGCCGTACACGTTGAACGTGATGCCCATCTGCAGCAGCAGCCGCTCGGCGGCGTGCTTATAGCGCAGCAACTGGCCATCCGAGAGTGACTGGATCGTCTCCAGCAGCAGTTGGACGTGCGGCCTCGGCCGGCCATCGTCCTCGAACATCTCATCGTAGAAGCCTTGCGTTTCGTAAGACGAGAACTGCATAGCGCCTCTTCCCGTTAGCGGATAATCTCATCATCTTGGCGCAACTTGGCGGCGGGTGGTGAACCAAAGATTTTATCAGCGGAATAAAAAACTCTTGACATGTATTAGTCAACTAGTACACTATATTTCTAGATGAAGAGCTTGGCACAGAACGGAAAACAAGCCCTTCGAGTTCCGGCTCGGATCGCATCGGAGCGGCGTACCGGTGTACCGGCAGATCATCGATCAGGTGATGGGCGGCATCGCCGCGGGAACGTCTCGCCGGCGGGCTATCAGCTTCCCACCGTGCGGCAGGTGGCGGTAGACCTCTCCATCAATCCCAATACGGTGATGCGAGCCTATCGCGAACTGGAAATTCGCGGCGTGCTCGAGACCCAGCAGGGCACCGGCACCTTCATCAGCCAGCAGAAAGTGAAGCACGACGAAGTGGAACGGCAGCGGCAGCTCAACCAGCTGGTCAGCGAATTTCGTCTCGCGGGCCGGCGCGGCCGGCTTCACGATCGGAAGAATTGCTGGAGCAGACTACATGAGCGTTCACATCGATGTCGGCAAAAAACAGGAGATGATCCGATGAGACCGGATCAGAGCGACATTGCGTGTGAGCCGGTGTGGGGTCGCGCTGCTGTCATTTTGCTGGCCGCGGTGGGCGCGTATGTCGGCGCTGCTGAGTAACCCCGCCCGCCGGTGGTCGTGGGCGCTCTGGCCGGCTTCTACCTGCTGTTTGCGCATTCGCATGGCGGACCAGTGGGAGAAGGTCGCCGTACTGCGCTTCGGCCAGTACGTCGGCCTGCGCGGGCCCGGGCTGTTTCACATGATTCCGGTGGTGGATACGCTGAGCCGCTACGTGGACCAGCGCGTGCGCGTGGCCAACGTGTCGGCCGAATCCACGCTGACCCGCGACACCGTGCCGGTGAACGTGGACGCCATCGTGTTCTGGATGGTGTGGAACGCCGAGAAGTCCATCCTCGAAGTGCAGGACTTCACGCAGGCGATCAAGTTGAGCGCGCAGACGGCGCTGCGCGAATCCATCGGCCGGCACGAGTTGCACCAGATGGTGGCCGAGCGCGAGACTGCTGGGCAAGGAACTGCAGCGCATTCTCGACGAAAAGACCAACCCGCTGGGGCATCACCGTGCAATCGTGGAGATTCGCGATGTGCAGATTCCCGCCGGCCTGCAGGACGCCATGTCGCGCGAGGCGCAGGCCGAGCGCGAACGCCGGGCGCGCATCATTCTGGGCACAGGCGGAAACCGAAATCGCCGAGAAGTTCGCCAAGGCGGCGCTCACCTACCAGAACAATCCGGTGGCGCTGCACCTGCGCGCCATGAACATGCTGTACGAGGCCATCAAGGAGAGCGGTTCGATGGTGATCGTGCCTTCGTCGGCGGTGGAGACCATGGGGCTGGGCGGCATGTTGGGCACAGCCTCCATGGGCGGCGCCAAAGTGCCGTAGAGCGGCGCCGTGTGCCAACATGGATTATGCGTCTGTTCCCGGTAATACTCGCCGCGGCTCTGGGATGTTCCGTCCTGCCCGCGGCCGAAAAAAATAAAACGTCCGACCGGCTGGGTGATGCCGCGGACCTGTTCTCCGAAATCATGGCGGCTCCCGATAAAGCCATTCCCCAGGACCTGCTGGATCGCAGCGAATGCATCGTCCTGGTTCCGGGAATGATGAAAGGAGCCTTCGTGTTCGGCGGGAAATACGGCCGGGGCTTCGCTTTGTGCCGCCAGGCGGGACAGGGATGGGGACCCCCGGCCGCCATGCGCATCGAAGGCGGCAGCTTCGGCCTCCAGGTTGGCTTCTCCTCGAGCGATGTGGTCCTGCTGGTAATGAATGAGCGCGGCATGAAGCGCCTGACCACATCCAAGTTCACCATCGGAGTCGATGCCACTGCCGCGTTGGGGCCTGTCGGCCGCAACGCCACCGCGCAGACCGATGCCCTGATGAGCGCCGAAATCCTCTCCTGGTCCCGTTCCCGCGGGGTGTTCGCCGGCGCCTCGCTGGACGGCGCCACCATGCGCAATGACCTCGATGAGAACAAAGTCATGTACGGGCATAAGTGGACCGGCAAGCAGATTCTGAACAGCGGCGCCAAAATGCCCGAAGCGGCCGGAAGGCTCATCGCGGAACTGAACAAGTACTCCCCGCGAAAAACGCACTGAGCGTGGCAGAAGTTCCAAAGACCGCTCACTAACGTGCGCGGCTCTGTAGATTCCGTATGTTGCAGAGCCGCGACCGTAAGGGAGCGTGTTTTAAGGTGGGGCACCCCGCCGCCTTACAACGTCAGCGTGACTTTGCTCAACGTCCGCGGCTTGTCCGGATTCAGCCCCTTCTGCACCGCCAGGCACGCCGCGAAGATCTGCGCCGGCACGATGTACGGAATCGGCGTCAGCACTTCCTTCACCCGCCGCGGCAGGCGGATCACTCGCGTGGCGTACCGGTCCACTTCGCGGTTGCCGCCATCGCTGATCGCGACGATCTCCGCCTCCAGGCGCTTCAGCCGGTCCATCGTCTCACTGATCGAACTCCACGTGACTCCCGGCGGAGCGAAAGCCAAAACGGGAAAATTCGGTTCCACCAGGGCGATCGGCCCGTGCAGAAAATCGGCCGACGAAAATCGTTCCGCCACAATGTAGCAGGTCTCCATCAGTTTCAGCGCGAATTCGAAGGCGTTGGCGTAGTTCAGCCCGCGCCCCACCACCACGGCATACCGCATGAACCGGTATCGCTCGCTCAGCGCGTCGATTTCCGGCTCCAGGCGCAAGGCGGCCGCCACCGCTTCCGGAATCCGCTCCAGGTCGGCTATGCGCACGCCGCCGCCCAGAGCGTACGCCAGCAGGTACATAGTGAGCATCTGGCCGGTGTAGGTCTTGGTGGCGGCCACGCTCTTCTCCTTGCCCGCCCGCACCAGAAACACATGCTCGGCCATCCGCGCCAGCGTGCTGCGGCTCTCGTTGGTGATGCCCAGGGTGCGCGCGCCCTGCTGCCGCGCCCGCTCCAGCACCAGGTTTGTGTCGGTGGATTCGCCCGATTGGGAAATCGCCACCACCAGCGTGTCGCGATAGTCCATGGGCGCCTGATAAAGCGTGGCAATCGAAGGCGCGGCCAGCGATACCGGAATTCCGGTGGTGATCTCGATCAGATACCGCCCGAACAGCGCCGCGTTGTCCGATGTGCCCGCGCGCCACCAGCACCACCAGTCGCGGACGATTCTTCTCCAGCAGGCGCTTGAATCGCTCTACACGCCGCATCTCCGCCGATAACGTGCGCGCCAACGCTTCCGGCTGCTGCCTGATTTCTTCCAGCATTCGAGACATTTCAGTCTCACCATAACATCCGGCGGCGCTCCAATCATCGCAACGGAGTTTCTGGCCGTGTCTCGCTGCCCAGGAAGTAGGTGCCCGTGAGAGCCTGGTTGGGAGGCGCCGTAATCAGCCGTGGCCGCATCAACAACAGCAGTTGCGAATCGCTCTTATCGTGCTCTCGCGTGCTGGTCAGCGCATCCAGGAATGGCACGTGCGAAAAGCCGGCCAACCCGGTGATCGTATGGGCATCGCTGTTATTCAGCAATCCCGACACCACGGCCCATTCCCCTATCTTCAGCCGCACGGTCGACTTTATGGCACGATTGGCAATGATCGGGAGGCCGTTCAGCGATTGGCCCGTCAGTACTTTGTACTCCGCATCCAGATCGAGCGTGGTTTCGTCCATGTCATGCACCAGCGGAGTCACTTTCATAGTCAGCCCCAGATCTTCGTAACTGAATGAGGGGACCGGGTTGTAGCTGGTGACTCCGTTGGTTCCGCTGTTGATCGCGCCCACGCTGAACGAAACCTCCACGTTTTGCGTAACTCCATTCGCCGTTACCGCCAGCGAGCCGACATAGGTGCTTGCCCCGAGTCCTGTAGGATCGGCGGTCAACGTGAAGGTTGCCGGCACGTCTGCCGTTACCGTATCGCTCACTCCGGAAATGGATAAGCCGGACCCGGTGATAGTTGCGGTCAGGGCTCCGCTGGTAGCGCTGGTGACCGTGATCGTCTGCTGCACCGCGACTCCTGTCAGGCCCGAACTTAGCGTGATCGGATTGGGCGAGACCGTCACGCCCGTGGCGGTTCCTCCATTCACAATTAAAGTCACGGTCAGGTATGCCATGGATCCGTCCGACGACGTGAATTGTATGGACCCCGTGTAGTTGCCCGTGCCGAGATTTGCCAGGTTGGACGACGCGCTGATAATCAGCGTGGACGGCTGAGTGCCTTTCACCGTCGTTGCTCCGTTTACCAGCAGCCAGCCTCCCGCGCTCGAAGCCACCGCGCTGAAACTGCCGGTTCCGCTCGTGCTGGAGATCGCCACGCTGGTGGACGCCGGTAAGGTGCCGCCGGACGTGTAGGCCCACGGAATCATATTCTGGCTCAGATAAATGCTGCCGGCCGAAATCACCGTGAATGTCACGGGCTCTTCCTGGGTTACGTCTTCCACCGTCACGCTCAGAATGCCCTTGTAGGTTTGCGCCGCCAGGCCGATCGGATTTCCCAAAACTGCCAGCGTGACCGCCGTGCCCGCTGTCACCGTGGTGGTCGGAATCGAAATCGAAAGGCCCGTACCGAATACCGCCGCGCTCAAGGTTCCGCTCACCGGGCTGGTCACGCTCACGTTTTGTTGCACCGTGAAACCGCCGGTCCCCGAGGAAAGAGCGATCGCAGTCGGGGATAGCGTAAGGTTCTGCGTGGCGCCGGCCACCGTCAGCGTGACTGTGACGAACGCCACCGAGCCATCCGATCCGCTTACTTGCACGATCCCCGTGTAGGTGCCCGGCGTCAGCGCCGTCAGCGCATCGCCGGGCGCTACTGTCAACGTAGCCGGCAGACTGCCGGAAAGCACCTGCTGGCTGTTCACCGCCAGCCACGGGTTGGAACTCGTCACCGTAGCCACATAAGCCGGCGCCGAGGTGCTGCTGGTAACCGTCACGCTGACCGCCTGCGGAAGGTCGCTCCCGGGCGTGTAAGTCCACGAAATAGAGCTTTGCCCCAAGCTCAAAACGCCCGTATTGGTTACGCCGGTGTTGCCTGTGGAAGGGGTCGTTCCGGTTCCCGGAGTCGTCCCCGGATAGCTGCTCCCGGGGGTCGTTGTGCCCGCCGGACCCTGCGGGCCGTAGTAGCCTGCCGTCAGGATCGGATAGCGGTCGCCCGCGTGAAATGTCGCAGCCTGGCCATTCACCGACCGTAGGGAGGCGTTCAGCAGCACCCTGGCGTCACTCCTCGAAAGCTGCGCTTCGAAATCCGGCATCATGACTCCGATTCCGAATGCTGTCTTCCCGCCGCCGAATTTCAATAGCCCAATAATGTTCTGCGGCACGTTGACCGGATTATTAAACCAGTTGGTCAGCGGCGTGAGCGAGAACATCGTGGGGAACTGAACGCCATAAGTCATCGTGTTGCTGTTCGATAGCTCGATAATCTCCATATCGATCATCACCTGCGCGCGGGGATACAGCAGGTCGCGGAACAGCGCCTCCGCCGGAAGCACTTTGGAAAGGTGGTCGCGGATGATTACGGTGTTGTTTTGCGTGTCGAACGAAACCTTCTGCAGCGCCAGCGCCTGCTGGACCGCGGTGATCATGCCGTTGAAATCCTGCTGCGAGGCCACCTCCGGCAACCGGATCGCCACGGCCACGGTGGGCTCCACTTCGGTGCGCTTTTGCGTCGAATCCGTTGCCACCAGAAACATCTTGGGAGTCAGCGGCACAATGAACGAGTTGGTGGCCGCTTCCAGTGCATGGAAGGCGTCGCGGTAATTGGCATCGTGGAGCCGGAAATGGATCGGTTTGCTCGGCTCGTAATCCCCATCGAAGACCGCGTCGAAGCCGTATATCTTGGCGAAATCCTCGAAAAGCTTTTTGGAGTCTCCCGTCAGGTCGAAATCCCGAACCACGTCGGCAGGATCGGGTTTCAGTTCCATCGGTGGCAGCGCCCGCCGGGACGACGCGATATCCTGCGGCGTGGCTTCCGGAACCGGAGGCGGTTCCCGATCCAGCGCCACGGCATCGGCAAAGGCTTTTTCGGCATCGGGTGGCAGCGTGATCTGCGGCGTGGGCTTGGCTTCCAGGCCCGCCCGCGATTGCACCGCCTGAGCGCGCAGCCAGTACAGATGATTCTTCGGCGCCAGGGCTGCCGCCTCGGAATACAGCAGGTATGCCTGCGCCATGTGCCCGGCCTTTTCAGCCTGCCGCCCTTTCTGGTACAACTGGCGCGCCGAGGGTTCGTCTGCCGCGTACAAGCCGGCCGCCAGCAGCAGACAGAGAAGTGGGGCACAGGTGCGCACATGTGGTTGACGAGTGGCCTGCCCCGGTCGTGCAACCGATTTAGTGTGAGAACCTTAGAGAATGGGAGCATGGAAGGTCCTGGCGCAACGCCCGAGCCTGATTTTGGTGCCGTGTCTGGTTTTCGCGGTCACGCTGGGCGTAGCCTGGGTGCTGCGGCGGATATTGCTCGCCAGTCTCCGGGCCTGGAACCGGCGGACCAACACCCGCCCGGGGACCATTGTCGCCGAAGCCCTGGACGGCCCGACCATCATCTGGATGTTCATTCTGGCTGGACACCTGGCCATTCAGTCCTCCGAGTTGCCCTCCGGGATTATCCACGTGTGGGGGCCGAACCTGCTCATGGCCCTCTGGGCCGTGTCGCTCACCATGATGTTCATGCGTGTGGCCGGCGACCTTGTGCGGCACTACGGGGGCCAGATTCCCGGGGCCCTGCCGGTCACCACACTGACCCAAAACCTGGCTCAACTGGCGGTGCTGATCCTCGGAATCGTGCTGACTCTGGGAGCGTTCGGCCTCAAGATTACGCCCATCCTGACGGCTCTGGGTGTCGGCGGTCTGGCCGTTGCGCTGGCTCTTCAGGACACCCTGTCGAACCTGTTCGCCGGATTCTATATCGCTGTGGCGGGCCAGATCCGCCTGGGCGACTACATCAAACTGAACTCCGGCGAGGAGGGATACGTCAACGACATCAGTTGGCGCAGCACCGCCATTCGGGCCCTGGCGAATAATATGATCATCATCCCCAACGCCAAGCTTAGCCAGGCCATCGTGACCAATTATTACTTGCCTGAGAAGCGGCTCGGGGTCTCGCTGCAGGTGGGTGTGAGCTATGGTTCCGATATCGACCGGGTCGAGCGGATCCTGCTCGAAATTGCGGCAAAGGGGGCCGGAGACATCCCCGGGTTGCTGGCAAATCCGGCCCCGGTGGTCATGTTCGATCCCGGCTTCGGCGACTCCTCTCTGGTGCTGACGCTCGGCTACCACGTGGCGGAGTTTGCCAATCAATACGGTGTACGGAACGAACTGAGGAAGCGTATCTATAAGCGTTTTCAGGAAGAAAACATCGACATGCCGTTCCCCACGCGGACCGTGTACCTGCATCAGCCTCCCGCCTCCGAGCAGTGAAACCGGGCGCACCCCGGAAACGTCTATCAGGAAAGGTACAGAGGGATGCCGGGCGGCTTGCGGGCCGTTCGGGCCCTGGTCCACTGATCTTTTTTTTGTCGTGCTTGCCAAGCTTGGTTCGGTTTGTTACTCTAGGTGAAGTCAGCCGAATGCAAGACCGAATTTCCGGTCGCAATCACTGAAAATTTTTTCTGCGGCGAGCACTGCTCCACTGATGTAAATCGGTCGTGAGCAAAAACGCCGAAACAAGTTTCGAGGCCTGCAGTAGTTCTGGGTATTACGATGCCTGGGATTGCTTGCGCAGATCATTGACAATCTGGTTGGATGCAGTAGAGAAGAAATCGTCAGTCTCTGAGTAAAACTGAAGCGATTGGTCAATACTCATTAACATTAAATGAGAGTTTGATCCCGGCTCAGAATCAACGCTGGCGGCGCGCCTAACACATGCAAGTCGAACGAGAAAGGGGAGCAATCCCTGAGTACAGTGGCGTACGGGTGAGTAACACGTGGATGATCTACCCCTTAGTTTGGAATAACCATGGGAAACCGTGGCTAATACCGGATAAGCTCGAGAGAGGAAAGCAGCAATGCGCTGAGGGAGGAGTCCGCGGCCGATTAGCTAGTTGGAAGGGTAAGAGCCTCCCAAGGCAAAGATCGGTAGCCGGCCTGAGAGGGCACACGGCCACACTGGCACTGAAACACGGGCCAGACTCCTACGGGAGGCAGCAGTGGGGAATCTTGCACAATGGGGGAAACCCTGATGCAGCGACGCCGCGTGAGCGATGAAGCCCTTCGGGGTGTAAAGCTCTTTCGGCAGGGAAGATGGTGACGGTACCTGCAGAAGCAGCTGCGGCTAACTACGTGCCAGCAGCCGCGGTAATACGTAGGCAGCAAGCGTTGTTCGGAGTTACTGGGCGTAAAGGGTGTGTAGGCGGTTGTTTAAGTTTGGTGTGAAATCTCCCGGCTCAACTGGGAGGGTGCGCCGAATACTGAATGACTAGAGTGCGGGAGAGGAAAGTGGAATTCCTGGTGTAGCGGTGAAATGCGTAGATATCAGGAGGAACACCGGTGGTGTAGACGGCTTTCTGGACCGTAACTGACGCTGAGACACGAAAGCGTGGGTAGCAAACAGGATTAGATACCCTGGTAGTCCACGCCCTAAACGATGCATATTTGGTGTGGGCAGTTCATTCTGTCCGTGCCGGAGCTAACGCGTTAAATATGCCGCCTGGGGAGTACAGTCGCAAGGCTGAAACTCAAAGGAATTGACGGGGGCCCGCACAAGCGGTGGAGCATGTGGTTCAATTCGACGCAACGCGAAGAACCTTACCTGGGCTCGAACGGCTTCCCAACGGTTGTAGAAATACAGCTACCCCGCAAGGGGGTGGAGTCGAGGTGCTGCATGGCTGTCGTCAGCTCGTGTCGTGAGATGTTGGGTTAAGTCCCGCAACGAGCGCAACCCTTGTCCTGTGTTGCCATACCGAAAGGTGGAACTCGCAGGAGACCGCCAGGGATAACCTGGAGGAAGGTGGGGATGACGTCAAGTCCTCATGGCCTTTATGTCCAGGGCTACACACGTGCTACAATGGACGGTACAAAGCGTCGCTAACCTGCGAAGGGGAGCCAATCGCAAAAAACCGTTCTCAGTTCGGATTGCAGGCTGCAACCCGCCTGCATGAAGCTGGAATCGCTAGTAATGGCAGATCAGCATGCTGCCGTGAATACGTTCCCGGGCCTTGTACACACCGCCCGTCACATCACGAAAGTGGATTGTACTAGAAGTCTGCAGGCTGACCCGCAAGGGGGGCAGCGGCCCAAGGTATGATTCATGATTGGGGTGAAGTCGTAACAAGGTAGCCGTAGGAGAACCTGCGGCTGGATCACCTCCTTTCTAAGAGAGAACGTGGGTGGAGTTTCGGAAAGCCAAAAGCGCTTGAGTGTACAGCGTAGGCGAGTAAGAAACAGCCGTTCCACTCCACAACCGTCGGCGGCACTTCGGTGCGGTCGATGAGTCCGCTTCAGAACTCCACTTGGAGATTGCGATTTGTTCTTAGTGGCTGAAAATTGATTTTTCAGTCCACTGCATCCAACTGGCCTCGATTTAAAGAATCTGAGCCGCCGATGAACGCAGATAAACGCAGATAAGAATTGTGTTTGGTGTTATCCGCGTTGATCTGTGTTCATCAGCGGCCAATCATCAGCAGTTTGTGGAGCAGCAATGTTCAACTGATTGCTGAGGCAATCGAGATCTTTGACAACTGAATATTGACGGGCATTAAAACACAAGTAAGCGTTTTAGAATGTTTAGTAATTGATCGTGTGTGCGAAGTAGATTTTATGGTCAAGCTACTAAGAGCGTGTGTGTGGATGCCTTGGCGCAAGTAGGCGAAGAAGGACGCGATCAGCTGCGAAAAGCTCCGGGAAGTCGCTAATAGGCTGTGATCCGGAGATATCCGAATGGGGAAACCCAATGGGTGCGAACACCCATTACCGTTATCTGAATACATAGGGTAACGGGGCGAACTCCTGTATCCAACTGGCCTCGATTGAAAGCAGGGGTTAGGGATGGGGGTTAGGGGTTGGGGAGAAGAAGAATCTTCCCCAACCCCCACCCCCGACCCCCGAAATTTGGGGGCTGTAGCTCAGCTGGGAGAGCGCCTGATTTGCACTCAGGAGGTCGCCGGTTCGATCCCGACCAGCTCCACCAAGAGCAAGGTTAGGAGCAGAACTGGGCCTGTAGCTCAGCTGGCTAGAGCGCATCCCTGATAAGGACGAGGTCGATCGTCTCAAGTCCACCCAGGCCCACCATAAGAAGATTGTTAGCCGCAGATGAACGCAGATTAACGCGGATAACAGAAAAGTCAAAACCTAAGAGATCTTCTTATCGGCGTTCATCTGCGTTTATCTGCGGCCTATTAAGTTTTTCAGCAGTTTGTAGAATCCCGAAGGGTTCCACTGATTGCTGAAGCAATCGAGATCTTTGACAACTGAATATTGACGGGCATACAAAACACAAGTTTTGTGTGCGGCGCGCCGTGAAAGCGGCGTGCTAAAGCGCGTAGAAGTAGCGTCTACAGGTGTAAATGCAGGCCGGGTCGTTTGGTTCATTAAAAACCAGGCGGAACGGACTGCCGGCGAAGTAGATTTTATGGTCAAGCTACTAAGGGCGTGTGTGTGGATGCCTTG
>CAVVLD010000070.1:0-85574 GCA_963748795.1 uncultured Solibacteraceae bacterium | reverse complement strand
CCTCGATTTCCACGCGTAATAATTTGTTAACGCGATTGGCGTGTTGGAAGCATGACTCAGGCAAATTGGATGATCAGCTTCTTGTTGCCGAACCAGGGCATCGGTGTCGGTTGGTCGGCCAGACCGGAGGCGACCAGATAGGGGTTGTGGGCGCGCTTGTCCAGCGTCACCACAACCGTGGTGGCCGTGACCTCGACTTTGCCGGACAGATCCAACAGATTGCGAAAGACGGTTTTGGCCTGGGAGTGGCTGTACTCTCGGCCGATGCGCTGGGCCATCATGCGGTACAGCGAACTGGCCGCCAGCGTCAGTTGCATGTCGAAATCCACCTTCATCCCGACCATGCTGGAGAGCGCGTCGATATGGAAGAACTGGACGGCCTCGGAGATTCCGTTTTCGATGAGCATGCGCTGCGCGTAGCGCGTCACCAGTTCGACCGGACCGAGTTTGCGATGGTTGGTCAACAGGACGGTCGGCTCCTCGTGTCCCAGTTCCATCACGGTCAACTGGCGGAGTTCGCCCTCGTAGCCGGGAAGGGTCACGCGCGTCTCCAGCACTTTGGGATTGCGATAGATGCGGGTCAGGGCCGGCAGGCTGATCCGCTGCCAGGCGGAATCCGGTTGACTGTAGATCTCGCGCAACATCTTTGCCGAACGCCGGCGCAGGGTGATGAAGCAGATGCCTTCCCGGTTCAACTCCGAAAGTTTTCGGTAGGTGGTCAGTTGCGAGTCGAAAACCAGTTCGGCGGGCGGTTTGCCGGTGTGCTTCTTCCAGAACCGGACGAACTGGAGAATCTCGTCGGCCTGCTCGGCTTTGGTCACACCGGCGTTGGCATAGCGCAAAACCCGCTGTTCGGCATCGCGCGCCAGGAAGACCAGAATCCCCTTCTGCGAGCGGCTGCGGCTGGAAACATAGTGCTTTTCCAGGGGTTCCTGGGCGGAGTTGGCGGGCACGCTATGAAAGTCCAGGTCGAAAGAGGCGCCATGGGGCAAGCCGGCCTGCTCGACCTGTTCCAGCCAAGCCTCCATGAAGCGCAGGCAGACCTTGTGGTCGATGCGCGAGGAATAGGCCGCCAGGTAGGAGCGTTTGGGGACGACGTTGATTCCGGCAAACAGCGCGATGGCCCGATCCGTCACCAGGTCCATGACGTGGCTTTTGCGTTCGGTGCCGATCAGTTTCAGGGCCAGCAGACTGCGGACGGCCTGGGCGGCGGGGATCATCTGCGAGCTGGGCAAGCCAGCCGCGGTGACGACCGCCTGCAGATCGATGCGATCCAGCAAGGGCACAAACAGGAACAGTCCGGCCAAAGGGGTACGGAAGGAAGCGGGGGACAGATCCAGGCGGCGCACATCGGCGACATCGGCGATCTCCGGTTTCACCGTAACCGGGCGCTCGTCGTCGGCGCGGCGGGGAAGACGCGAGAAGCCCTCCTCACGGAGCAAGACGGTGAGGGAGTTGATGCTGATGGTGTGGCCGGCGGCAGCGAGTTCGCGCTGCATGTCATAGACCGAGAGATTGCGTTTGCGCATGGCCACCGCCAAATCGCGGACGCGGTCGCGGGCGGGGGAGGATTGAGGGCCGCGATGTGGCTGGCGGAAGAAGGAAGCGCGTTTTTGAGGGTCGTGGCGGAACTGATAGCACAGGACGCGGAAGGCGCCGGGAGAGTAGCCGAAGCGGCGAGCGACGTCGCCGGAAGGCTCCTCATCGACGAGGAAGGCACGGAGGGCTTCGTACTGGCGCTGCAAGGGGAACTGGGGGGAAAGGAAGAAGTTCTGGTTGCCAGGTGTCGTTATCTGATTCGCAGTGCTGGACTCCATATCTCGATAGTGCTACCAAAACATGGCGCAGTCAATATGTTTGAGAGCGAGAAGAGGCTGCTAGGCATGAAACACCAATAGACAAGGGCATGACGATGCATATAGCGGCAGGCAGGAGTATGAACGGCGCCTCGCAGGCCTGACTGGATAGCACTCACATAATCTAATTATCAGTACTGTATATATCTAACGACAAAAGTGAGAATACGGCCACTTCAGCGGGCTTTTTGACAAAATCAGGCGTTCAGCGGGGTAGCGTGGAAATCGAGGCCTTCACCACGCGATGGATGGCGGATTCGATGCAGGTCCGCTGCATCACGCCAGGCTTGCTTTCGCTGAACGGGCATACTTCAAAATCGGCAAATACGTCGCAATCGAAACCGCAGGCCAGGTCCTTCGGCAGGATCGGTTCTGCGCCCGGCCGCGCGCCGGTCACCCCCAGCAGCCGCTTTGTTCCCAGAGGCCAGATTCGATATGTCGGATTCCCGTTATACGCGCGCAGCCGACCACGAACCCGAAAGCAGCGTCCCACCAGCGCCGGGTTGCCCTTGCAGACAGGCGGATCCGCCGCCGGCGCCGCGGCCAGCAGGAGACAAAACGCCATTCGTATCACGTTGCTCCTTACTCCGGCAGGCGATAACCGGGCCGCGCGTACGGTGTCGCCCCCGGCACGTTCACCTCGACCTTCAGGTTATGATAGCCCGGCCGCGTCCCGTCCGGCGGGAAACTCAGGGTGTACACGCTGCGCAATTCGGTCCCCACGATTCCCACCGCGTCTTCCAGCGCCCGCTGCGTCCGGAAGTGCAGCAGCGTGCCGCCGGTTGCGTGGGTAAGCACGGCAAAAGCGTCGGTCCCCGCTTCGCTCTCCGATTCGTGCGCCAGCGTGGGGACCAGTTTGCTGAGGTCCACAGCCCGCTTTGTAGCCGCCCCGTTCTTCCTTGAACTGCGGGCCCTGCAACGAAAAGGTGTCCTCGATGAAAGCCTTGTTGAACTGCGGCAGCGCCAGCGCGAAGATGGTCACATTTTCGCGTTCGGCCTCTTCCCGGAGCGCCTTCAGGTCGGCTTGGCTGCCCCGGTCCGAGGGCTGCCCGATCAGCAGCAGGATGCGCGACCGCGTGACCGGCCGATGCCGCAGCAGATCCACTCCCGCCATGGCCGCGTCGATCATGCGCGCCCTTCCTCCGCCCAACGCGATCTGCCGGAAGGCGGCGCGCATCCCGCCCGGCGAGAAGTCTTTACGCACCGTCACGAAGTCGTCGTAGGTAATGACCGCGGCCTCGCCGGTCGCGCCTACCAGGAGATCCTCGACCGCGCCCCCCACCTTCGCGATGAACGGAAGATAATGACGCACCTGTGTGCTCACCTGCACCACCACCGCGACCGATGGCGGCAGATAGTCGGTATCGAGTGTAAAATGTTGCGGCCGCCCCTCGTCCAGCACCTGGAAATCGCTCGCTTCGAGTCCTGCTACGCATTGGCCATCGCCGGCGAAGACCAACGTCGGCACGCTCACCAGGTGCACCGGCACGCGGATCACCGGCCCTTGCTGCGCGGCCAGGAACGCGGCGATGGCGAGCCAAAGCACGTCCCAATTCTAATGCCGAACACTCCGCCGCGCGACTGTGAAAACACGGCACAAGCCACGCAAACATTGTGTTCCTTCTTCCGCGACAATGAGGCATGCGATCCATGTTGATCCTGGTTCCGGCGATCGCCTTTGCGCTCCCGCCCCAGCGTCCCCAACAGCCGCCCCCGCCGCCCGCAGTCGTCAATCTCAATGTGATTGCACTGGATTCCAAAGGTCAGTCGGTGATGGACCTGCAAGCCGCCGACCTTCGCGTGCGTGGACAACGGCAAACCGCAAAAGATCTCCTCGTTTCGCCGCCGCCAGTCCCACCTGTCGGCCCCCGCCGCGCTCGGTCCCCGCGAGTTTGCCAATCGCGCCGGCAATGTCATCCCCCACGCCACCGTCATACTCTTCGATCAGTTGAACACCCAGTTTGCCGACCGCGGGTACGTCTCCAATCAGCTTGTCCACGTCTTGCAGCAGTTCGAATCCCCAGACAACCTGTACCTCTATCTGATCACCACCAATGGCAGCCTGTATCCCGTCCACGGCCTGCCCGGCAACGAGGAGGACGCGGCCAGGGACAGTTCCTGGACGCACGACATCCAGACCCGGCTCAACGACGCGCTGCGCATCACCCTGGCCCACCGGCCCACCGACCTCGTGATCGATATCGACGCCCGCGTCCGCGCCACTTTCGAGACTCTTTCGATGGTGGCGGCACGCCTGGCTGCCGTGCCCGGCCGCAAGACCATCGTCTGGCTCACCCACGGCGTGCCCATTTCGCTGAGCCCCGCCCGAACCGGGCTCGCCGATTGGATCGACTACACCCCCTTCGTTCAGCAGTTGAGCCAGACACTCGACCATGCCGACGTTTCGATCTACGCCGTCCAACAGTCTCCGCCGGGAACCAACAGCACCGGTCAGGCGGATCAGGGCGGCATGACCAGCGCTGCCGCTCGCGGCGGCCTGGCCGCGCCCGGCGACCCGGCCTCGGTCACTTCCGTCACCGGCTTGGGCAGCGAGCAGACCCTCGATGAGTTTGCCCGTCTCACCGGTGGCCGGGCCTGGGAGAACAATGACATCGGCGGCGCCATCAAACAGGCCATCACCGATGCCAAACAGAGTTATCTGATCTCTTATACGCCACCCCCGGAGAACTGGGATGGTAAGTATCACAAGGTCCGTGTTACCTGCGCCCGCAAGGGAGTCAAGTTGCAGGCCCGGCAAGGTTACTACGCGTTTGCCGAGCAGGCCGTCTCCGGCAAACAGGAGGAAGCGGCCATCCAGGCCGCCATGCTGAGCCCGTTCGATGCCGCCGAAATCGGCCTGCGGGCCACCGCCACGCCGCAACCGGGCGATCCGCCCGTCCTGCGCCTTGCCGCCCGCATCGACCTGAACGGCGTGCAACTCACTCAAAGCGGCGACGAATTCACCGGAGAACTGGCGGCCCGCTTTGTCGAGTACCAGGACGATGGCACCATGCGGCAGACCAAGCCGGTGGCCCTCAAGGTCCATTTCACCGGTGCACAGCATGAAGCCGCGCTGAAAGACGGATTTCCCGTGGATCAGGGTTTGACTCTTGCTCCCAAGGTGGAGAAGGTCCGGCTGATCGTTTTCGATCGTACCAGTTCCGCAATTGGCTCTCTCACAATTCCGGTCGGCAAATAGAATTGTACCGGTACGCTCTAGGGTAGATCGGCGAAGTTTTCTGAGGCATTCTGACAATGCCATGCAGAAACTTCTCCTCTTACTCGTACTTAGTGGATGCGTCATTCACGCCCAGGATCTACCTGACCCGAACCCCGGCTCCGGCCGCACGCTGTGGCGCGCCAGCATTGCGGCGCTAACCGCCGCCAACGCCATGGATATCCAGTCTTCCTGGGGCAAACACGAACTCAACCCAACCCTGTCGAATGGCGCCGGAACTTTTGGCGCCCAGGGTATGTTGCTCAAACTCGGACTGCAGGGCAGCCTGGTAGGCATCGAATACCTGATCACCCGCCACCATCCCCGTTCCAGCGGCAAGCTCTACCGGGCTTTGGGCATTATCAATTTCGGAGCCGCCGCTGGAATCGCCGGTGTGGCCATCCATAACTACGGAGTGCCGCAACCCGGCAGGTAGCATCGTGTAACTTACCGGTACCAGTCGTGGTCTCCGTGGTAATGATAAGGTCCGCGCGAGTAACCCGGATCGTGCCAGTTCACCACGCGAAGCGGTCGCTCCAACCGAAACGTAATTACCGATCCTGGAGGGATCCGAATTTCGGCTCCCTTCGGTTCTACCCGTTCCCCGCTGGCTCCGGCGATTGCGCCGGTAATCGCACCGATGATCCCGCCGCCTTGGTCACGGTCGGCCTCCGACGTACGGTATTTCGGCCCGGATGTGTCCACGGCATACCGTTGGCCCCGCGCTGTGATCGATTCCAGATCGAGCGCGAACTGGTCGGGTCCCACTTTCCGGACAATCATCTCCGCGTCCGCCCCGCGAGGAATAACCATGTCGCCATCCCTGGCATACACGTCTCGCGCCACATGTGCCGGATAAATTCTTCCCCGGTCCCAGTTACTTACGTCCACCCGCTGATCCAGCCGTACCTGAATGTCAGTCCCGGGAACAATGACGTCCGCCAGCCGGAACCTGACGCAGATCAGCACTGCTGGAATCACCAATAAATGCTTCCACATTTAACAACCTCCACAGTCAGAAGTGCAATTTCTGTACCTCAGTCATCTTCAATGCGGTCGTCCACCGCGCCCGCGCCCACCGCGGTGCGCGAGCGAGGCCGCGGCCTGTCCATGTTGGCAAAATCGCCCGGCTTTTCGCCCGCCGACGCGATGTCCTGACCGCCGGTTTCCGTCAGCATCTTCTTTGCAAGCTTGACCCAGTCGTCGTTATCGCAGTGGACCGAAAGCAGCACTCCACCCTCGCGTATTCGACCTTCATATCGCTTGGCCTCATATTCGGGAATACCCATTCCGGCCAAGGCTCCGATGATCCCTCCCAGGGTGCCCACAGCGCCCGCGCCGGCCAGCGCAGCCACAATCGGACCTGCGGCGAGAAAAGGCCCAAGTCCCGGTATCGTTAATGCGCCGATACCGGTCAGCCATCCGAGTACGCCCCCCGCGACACCCCCGGCCACGGTGCCGGCAGTCGCGCCTTCCGGCGCCTTGGTGTTCTTTTCATGGGCGAAATCCTTGGTGCCCGTGTTGTCGGGGAAGAGCACAGAAATATCCGTGCTTCGAAAGCCGCCATTGCGCAGATGTTCCACCGCTTCTTCGACCGCCAGACGGTCGGGATAGATCCCGAAAACTGCCGTATTCTTGCTCGACATTTTTGCGCTCCTGCCAGGAAAGTGTGCAAGGGACGGGCCATCCTTCCGCCTGTTCGGTGCGAATACAGACCGTTTCCAAAAGGCCTTCTCCAGGGGATAGAATACGAGTTACGGAATATCCTATGAACCACCTCGCCAGTCGTCGCAGCTTTCTGGGTGCCGCCGGTGCCGGCCTCGCCGCCGCTTCCCTGCCACCCGCCTTCGGCAAAATCGAGCCTATGCCGTGGGGCATCAAACTGGGCATCGCCACTTACACGTTTCGTGAGTTCGATCGCGCAGATACCATCGCCTTTATCAAGAAGCTCCAGGTCCCGTGGGTCAGCGTGAAGCAGATGGGCGTCCGCGGAAAATACCACTGGGATATGAAGGCGCCCGCCGCGGAACAGGCGCAGGCGAAGAAGGATTTCCAGGACGCCGGCCTCAAGGTGATGAGCGCGGGCAATACCGATATGAAGGAACTCACCGCCGATGGTCTCCGTCCCCTGTTCGAGTGGGCCAAGGCCGGCGGCGTTCCCATGCTGGTGGCTGCGCCGGTCCATGAAAACATCGGCGTCATCGAGCAGTTGATCAAGCAGTACGACATCAAGGTGGCGATTCACAACCACGGACCCGAGGACAAGAACTTTCCAACTCCGGAATCCGTGCTGGAAGTGGTGAAGGGCCGCGATCCCCGCTTTGGCCTGTGCATGGACGTGGGCCACTCCGCGCGCACCGGCACGGACGTGGTGAAGGCCATCGCCGAAGCGGGCAGCCGTTTGCTGGATATGCACGTGAAGGATCTGGCTCAGTTCAAGGACACGCCGGATAAACAGGCCAAGAACAGCCAGTGCGACGTGGGCGAAGGTATTATGCCGTTCCCGCAGATTTTCAAGCAGCTCAAGAAAATGAATTATCAGGGCTGCGTGAACCTGGAGTACGAGATCAACGGCAAGGACCCCATGGTCGGCGTGCAGAAGTCCTTCAGCTATATGCGGGGCGTGCTGGCCGGGTTGGCCGGAGCCTGAAGTGGCGAATATTCCGGTAGGCGCCACGGGCGAGCATAAACTGCTTGTCACCACGGACGTGGCAATCAGCTTCCTGGAGATAGACGAGGCCAGAGTCCTCGCCACGCCACAGATGATTCGCTACATGGAATGGACCTCTCGAAACCTGGTTCTGCCTCTTCTCGAAACCGGATACGACACTGTCGGCACCAAGGTCAACATCAGCCATTTGGCGGCGGCGCCAATAGGTTCGGTAGTCACGTTCAGGTCGGAAGTCATCGGCGTTGCAGAGCGGCGAGTCCTGTTCCAAGTGACCGCAAGAACCGAAAACGAAGTGATCGGCGAAGGCACGCACGAAAGAGGTATCATCAACGTCGCCAAATTTGCCACGCGTCTTGCGGAAAAAATCCGACAAAAATAAGTCTTCTTCCAGGGAGACGCCACGATGTGCAGGAGCGCCGACCAATCCACCCTGCCATCAGCGGGCAGCGGCTCCCCATTTACCAGCAGACTTCCCGAAAGCGCGATCACTATGAAGGCTGTCCAAAATGGGAGTGATGCGATGCCCAAGATGGTGGTTGAAGTTCCGGATCAGTTTTGTGGAAGTGGGAAAGGCGATGGCCGAAGGTCGATGCAGCGATTTGGGAAGGGGCGTCCAGGAAAGATAGCAGCCCACGGAGCAATCTTCTTATATGTTGCGCAGCAACCTCAAGGCCGATGTGGCGTAGCAGTTATGGGTGCAGTACACGCAACTGAGCCCAGTGGAGGCTTACGATTTTTGTTTGACGCGCCGATGAGGTATACTCGTTGCTGTAGCAGGTCTCTCAAATTGTTCCATGCGAGCCAAGCGCTCTGATGGTGGCTCAAGTGGGCGAAGTCTTTGATCTTCGGGGCGTGGCTCAGCCTGGCTAGAGCGCCTGGTTCGGGACCAGGAGGTCGGTGGTTCGAATCCACTCGCCCCGACCATTTGTTTTCAGTAAGTTCGCGCTATCTTCTTCTATCGCTTTTTCCCCTTTGACAACCAAATTGACAACCACGGGATTCAGGATCTGCTCCATCTGGCTCGCTGCATCTTTCTTCAGAGCGGGAAGAGCGTGGCTGTACTGGTCCATTGTCGTCGCGAAGTCCATTTCCATGACGACCCGCGGGTGAACCCCTTGCACCAGGAGCAAGGTCGCTGCGGAGTGCCGCAGATCGTGGAAGCGCAGCCGGGGCAAACCAGACTTCTTCACAATCGCGTAAAAGACCCGCAGAGCATTTCGAGGATCGATGGCAGGCGGGCGAACAGAAACGCTGCAAGGGACTTCGCCTCGCATATGCGAATCGCAGTCAGCTCCAAAATACCATTATTAATTTACGCAATTAAGCACTAAGTCGTTTCAGAAGTATGCCAACGTATTCCCTTCCGAACGCTCCCTAACGGTCGCGTCTCTGATCGGAGCCGCGCGCGTCAGCAAGCGGTCTGCTTGATACGTCGGTGAACTTTTGAAACGATGTACTAAGCTAGATCCCCGTTTGACGAGCAGTGGCAGGATCGCGTTCGGATGCCGATACCAAGCGCTGGCCTGCACGCAAAGAGTGACCTAAGAAGGGATGGTTCAATTTCTGTACTGGAGAGGACCTATGGCTCAATTACCGGCTTGATCTCCTCATATTTCCTCATGCGCTCCATTGCGACGTTGATCTGGTCGAGAGTGTAGTGGTTGGAAATCATGTGTTCGAAGGGGATCCTACATCTATGCGTCGAGATGAAATCCAACGCCTTCCAATAGGCCTTCGCCCTGCCTGAGAGCGAGCCGAGTATTCGCAGTTGCTTGCTCACGATCAACGCGGGCCGGAATGTGGTCGTTGCCGAGCTGAGTTGGCCGACCACGACATAGCGGCCACCACGGCGGATTAGATCGAGGCCCTCGTTGAAAGCCTGTGGCTGACCCGTGAACTCCATCACGATGTCGGCGCCGCGCCCGTTCGTGGCTTCTCTGACCCGTTCGACTCGCTCTTCAGGTGACGCCTTTTCGACGGAGATGGTTTCATCGGCGCCGAACTCCGCAGCGATCGCCAGCCGCGCATCCGGAGCGCCAATCGTGATCACATGGCGCGCGCCTGAAACCTTGGCGACCGCCGTCGCTAACAGGCCCAAAGGCCCCGCGCCCTGCACGACAACGACTTCGTGCGCGCCGATGCCATCGAGTACATCGACAGCGTTCATCACCGAACGCAGCGCGCAACTGGAAAGACTCGCCAGTTCGTTCGAGACATTGTCCGGGACGCGAACCCGGCCCGCCTCCGGCAGCACATAGCCATATTCGGCAAACCCGCCGAACAGGTAGGGAAAGCGGTCCATTCTTTCGTACATGTACCGCCGCGCATTCTGGCAGAGCGTTGGTTGCTGGGCCACCGTGCAGAAGAAACACGAATTGCAGGACGTGTGCGACCACGTGATGCGATCTCCGATACGAAGCGGTTGGCCCACGGTATCGCGCTGGTGCCCACTCCCCATGGCGACAATTCGGCCCACCATTTCGTGACCCAGAATCACCGGGAGTTCGACCTTCGTAGATAGCGATCCCTGCCACAAATGCACATCGGTGCCGCAGACTGAGCACATCTCGATCCGCGTCAGAATGGCGCCGGGTTCCAGATCGGTGGGGATCGGAACGTCCTCAATGAGGATCGGATCTCCGAAATTCCGTACCACAGCGGCCCTGCTCACAGATGGGATAGTCGTCATGGCTTTGAGTTTAGTCGAACCTCCGCGGCGCTACGCGCGAGGCCGGCAGAAGGTCTCGCTGGTCGCGGCAATCAGCAAACACGAGGCCACTGCCCAGCACACCACCAGCAGAAACGCGGCGTGGTAGGCCTGCAGATCGTACAGGCGCACGCCCTTCGCCATCTGCCCCGCCCAATTCCTGTCGAGCATCTGTCCGATGCCGGGCTGCAGCAGCATGGGCCCGATCATGTTCCCGATGTTGACCGCGCCCGAGATCGTTCCCAGAAATTGCACTGGGACCGACTCCTTCGCGTATGCGAAGCCGAGCACCACCGCGCCGCTGGCGAAACTCGTCAACGCCGCGACCGCGACAAATGCCTCCAGCGGCAAGTTGACATAGAACATGACGATCCAGCCGGTCGCCGATCCGATCGCACCCAGCAGGTAAATTGGCTTTCGCCGGCCGATCCGGTCTGACAGTGCGCCGGAAATTGGACTCGCGACC
The DNA here is from genome assembly GCA_963748795.1 of uncultured Solibacteraceae bacterium. Taxonomy (GTDB): domain Bacteria; phylum Acidobacteriota; class Terriglobia; order Bryobacterales; family Bryobacteraceae; genus Sulfopaludibacter. The sequence continues at coordinate 74,657 of CAVVLD010000070.1, read as the reverse complement.
GCCCAGCACACGATCATGACCGAGCAGACCGCGGCGGCTCGCGCCGGCGGCAAGCCGTATCTGCACTGCCAAGAACGGCGTTCCCCACAGTCCGGTAAACGCCAGGATCGGCCCCACAATTCCGCCTTGCGCAAAAAAGATGAACCAGGTATTGCGGTACGCGAAGACTTTTCGGAAGCCCGCGCCCAACGCGCGCATAGTCCTCCGATCGGCGCGTAGAACGGCTGGGGCATGGCTTTCCAGGCCCGCATCCGATGGATCGTTTTGGACGGCGAGCCAGACCGCCACGCAAACTCCTACCAGAATGATGGACGAGCACAAGACCACGTCGCGCCAGCCGAAGTGTTCGATGAGCAACCGCAGCGGCACCTGCGCAAATAGCGCGCCGACATTGCCAAAGAACAAGCCCAGGCCGGACAGCATGGCGAACCGGCGCGCCGGAAACCAGTGCGTCGCCAGTTTGAGTAGCACCAGCCATCCGGCCGCCGTTGCGCCGCCCACGATTGCGCGCCCCGCACAGGCCAGGGCGAAGTTCGATGTGGCGCCGAACAGAAACGTCCCGGCGGCAGCGGAGAGCGCGCCCCAGAACAGCAATTTGCGCGCGCCCCACGAATCGATCAGCACTCCCACCGGCACCTGCATGGCCACGTAGAAGTAAAAGTAAAACGCAGAGAGGCTGCCGAGGCTTTTGGCCCCCAATCCGAAATCGTGCATCAGCTCCGAGGTCATCACCGCGGGCGAGACGCGCTGGTAGAATCCCGTCAGGTAGAACAGGGCGGCGATGCCCCATACCAGCCACGATCGCCATGTCACGACCGGCTCGGGTGGCGCAGAGTTTCGGAACTCGTCCTGACGAGCCTCGATCCGCGGGTTCATCCATTTCTCCCGTGCCGCGCGTAAACGAACCCTTTCGGTAACCCGGCATTGGGCACGTTGCCGTACAGCGACTCGCCCGGCAATCCTTCCAGAATGATCTCGCGGACAGCAATCAGGCACTCGACGTCGATTCCCGTTCTGAGACCCATGGACTCAAGCAAAAACACCAGATCCTCGGTCACAATGTTGCCGGTGGCGCCGGGTGCATAGGGGCATCCGCCCAGGCCGCCCTGAGAGGCGTCGAAGGTGGTGACGCCTGCGTCCAGCGCCGCGACTACGTTCGCCAGGCCCTGCCCTCGCGTATTGTGGAAGTGCGCGGCCCCGGCATGGTCCCCAATCTCGTGCCGCAGTCGCGTGAACATACGCTTCACCTGCACCGGATTGGCGTAGCCCGCGGTGTCCGAAAGTCCCACCGATGAAGCGCCCGCCACGACCAGATCGGTGGCCATTCGCATGACCCAGTCCTCGGAGACGGTCCCCTCCATCGAGCATCCAAAAGCGGTCGAGATGCCGACTTCCACCGAGGGACGCGCATCGGACGAGAGGCCACGGCAGAGTTCGCACGCCTGCCGCACCTGCTCGATGGCCTGTTCCGGCGTCATGCGAATATTCGACATACTATGCTGCCGCGAGGCCGACACGGGGAAGCTCAATTTGTGGACGCCGGCAGCGACTGCACGTTCCGCGCCTTTCAGATTCGGCGCCAGCGCCAGCACCGTCAGCCCTTCGATCTTCCGAGCCTCCCGCACCACTTGCTCGGCATCGGCCATCTGCGGCAGCAGTTTCGGCGAAACGAAAGACCCGACTTCGATCTCACGCAAACCGGCCCCCGCCAGCGCCGCGATCCAGCGATGTTTGACCTCGGTCGGCATCGTCCGCCCGATGCTCTGCAGTCCGTCCCGCGGTCCGACCTCGCTCACCAGAACGTCGATATCCAAGTCCGGCATGGTCAGAATACTTCGGAGTTATAGAACTCTCCGAACAATTCGGCATCGCTCGGGCGATCTTCCGGAATCGGGCGGCTGACCCAGGTCACCTGCATGTAGTGCTTGAGGGAGATATTTTCGTTGGTGATGTTTCCACCCCAGACGCCGCAGCCCATGCTGGACGTCATCGGCATCCCATTGTTGAAAGCCCCGGCATTGGCTTTCGACTGGGGCTGGCGCACCATCATGCGGCTGACCGGCGCGGTGAGCGCCAGTTGATGAATGTGATCGTCGTTGAACGAGTAGATGCCGCAGGAGTGCCCCTTGCCGCCGACCTCGTAGATCTGCTTGACCATCGCCAGCGCATTCTGGAATCCGTCGTAATGGAAAATCGCCAGCACCGGTGAAAGTTTCTCGCTCGAGAACAGATGTTCCCTGCCGATGCGATGTCTCTTCCACGATCAGGAACTTCTTGCCCTCGGGAATGCGGAATCCGGCGATTTCGGCGATCTGATGCGCGGGACGCGCAATCGTATTACTCGTGCGATGCCCCTCCGCATCCCACATAGCGGCCTGCAAGCGCTGCTTCTCTGGTTCGGTGACCAGGTAGCCGTCTTCGCGCTGCAACTGCTCCAGAAAGCGGCCGTAGATGGACGCCTCCACCACCAGGTTCCCGTCGGCCGAGCATCCCGACCCGAAGTCGGAAGTCTTGCTCAGCCGCGTATTCCGAGCGGCCTCCTCAATGTTGGCGGTCTCATCGATCACCATGGTGGCGTTGCCCGCTCCCACGCCATAAGCAGGCTTCCCGGAACTGTATGCCGCCCTCACCATGGCGCTGCCTCCGGTGGCAATGGTCAGGTCGCAAATCGCCATCAGCTCCTGCGCCAGCGGAATGCTCGGACGCTCGATGCATTGAAAGATATCTTCCGGCGCGCCGTATTTCTTCAGGCACGCACGCATGATCCGGACCGTCTCGATCGTCGTCTTCTTGCTGGCAGGATGCGGCGAGAAAATGATCGCGTCCTTACATTTCAGCGCGTAGATGCCGTTGCCGGGCTCCGTCAGCGCGGCATTGGTGACCGGCACCACCGAAGCGATCACGCCGGCGGGCTTGGCGTATTTGACGAGGCCCTTCTCCGGGATCTCTTCGATGATGCCCATGCTTTTCTGCCGCAGCGCATCCCGCAGAATGCCCAGAATCTTGAATCGCTTGTTGGGACGCCCCTCCCGATCCCCGAGGCCGCTCTCATCCACGCCCATGTGCGCCAGGCGCGTAGCCGTCTGCTCGTTGGCTGTCGCCCACGCCACCGCCTGGCACAGACGATCGATGGCTGCCTGGTCGTAACTCTCGATCGCGCGCATGGCGCACCGGGCGCGCTGCAACAGTTCCTGCGCGTATTGCTTCTCTTCTTCCGTGACCTCTCTTGCCATGGCTCTCGCTTTCCGGGCCTCTTACGAACCCATCCGGTAGATATCGTTGATATTCCAGTGGCCTGGCGTCGGAGTGGGAGCGTTCTCCATCGGCACCTGAATGACCGTCGGAAGGTCTGAAGCCAGGGCCTCCGCGAGGGCCGGAGCCAGTTCGCCGGCGCTCTTCACGGCTATCCCTCGCGCTCCGCATGCCCGCGCCATGGCGGCATAATCCACGGTATAAGTCTGTCCGTTCCGCTCGAATAAGCACCCGAAGCTGGTACCGTAGTGCATCTTCTCCAGACCTGCGATGGTGCCGAATGCCGAGTTGTCCATGACTACCCACACCACCGGCAGATTGGCTTCCATCGCCGTGGCCACCACCGACGGATTGCTGCCGAACGCGCCGTCGCCGATGAGCGCGACCGCGGCGCGCGCCGGCTGCGCCATCTTCACTCCCAGCACCGCGGCCGGACCGAATCCCATGGTGGCCAGCCCGCTGGGAGTGATGAAGGTTCCCGGAACGGTGATCGGGAAACTGCTGGCCGACGCCGTTCTTGTTCCAACCCACGTCCGTGACGATGAACCCGTCTTCTGGAACAGCCTTCCTGAGTTCCGCGAGAATGCGCTCCGGACGCAGCGGAAACTGATTGGAATCGCGCTGGTGTGCCCAGTTCTCCGCGAACTCGCGCCGGCCCAGCGAGATCTCCGTCCGCACGTCGCCGCGCGATCGAGGCCGCCCGCTCGCCGCGGAGGCCAGCGATGCGAGCGCCAGCTTCGCATCGGCCACGACTCCGAACTCCGTCGGGAAATTGCGACCGATCTCCGCAGGATCGATATCGATGTGCATCAGCCGGGTGGGTGGAATGGAAAACGTGAATCGCGGATCCCATGAACTGGACGATGCTTCCGCCAGCCGCGTCCCCACCGCCAGAATCAGGTCCGCCTTACGGCACATCTCGTTGGCGATCGGCGTTCCCCAGAATCCGGTCATCCCCAGCAGCAGCGGATGATCCTCGTGCATGCAGCCCTTCCCCATCAGCGTATGGGCCACCGGGATCTCGAGTGCTTCCGCCAGGGCCGCCAATTCTCGCGTGGCGCCTGAGGACAAAACGCCTCCGCCAGCGTAGATCATCGGATGTCCGAGCGTCTGCCAGCGCTTCCACGATCGCGCATCACGGACGACGGATCCATCGCCGGCCGCGCGACAGGCGCGGGTAGTTTCTGGAAGGCGTCGATGGGCAGGTCCGCGGAGAAGATATCCATCGGCACATCCACCAGCACGGGGCCGGGCCGGCCGGACTGCGAAAGGTGGAACGCGCGCTCCATGATGCGCGGCAGATCCAGCGGGCGATCCACACGGTAGATGCGCTTGCAGAACGGCCGGTAGACCTCGAACTGATCCGCGTCGAGATGCAGATTGATTTCCTGATGCGGATGGCGTCCGAAGTAGTGCGAGGGCACGTCGCCGGCAATCACCACCATGGGGATGGAGTCCAGGGCGGCATTGGCTACGCCGGTTGCCGCATTGGTCAGACCGGGGCCAAGGTGCGTGAGCAGCACTCCGGGCTTTCCCGATGCGCGCGCATAACCATCGGTGGCGTGTGCGGCAACCTGCTCGTGGCGCGTCGAGATGAAACGGATCCGGCTCTTGCCCAGGGCATCCAGGAATGCGATTACGGTATGACCGCAAAGGCCGAAAATCACCTCCACACCGAGCCGCTCCAAGTAATCAGTCAGAAGGTAGGCAGCAATTCGCGTTTCAATTGCTCCGTTTGTTACCTCCTGTATCGTTACGGTATTCGCGCCATTACCCATGAGTTTTGCCCTCTGATTCCTGCCGTTTAGCTAAAGACTGAAAGCAATCAGGCCCCGTTTTGACTGAAGCCTTTCCGCACTCACCCCGGGAACTTTCTTCAACACAATCTCCTGGGCCTCCCTCTGGGAAAGCTCCAGCATTTTCTCCAGGTCCTGCGCTGTTGCGGTATTCACGTTGACCTTTCCGAAGTACGTCGTGAGATAGGCAACCACCGCATCCATGTCTTCCCCGGACCCCTCCGCGCCGCGCGAGATCATATCGTCGACGTTTTGCCGCCAGCCCAGCTTCGTCCGGCGGCTGCCGATCATAGTTTCGACATCGTGGCAACCGGTGCACACTCGCACTACTACCTGTTTCCCGGGGGCAGCGGGAAAGGTTCCCGGCGTTTCCTGCGCTTGGCCCCCCCGTCCATTCATCAGAACACAGGCCGCCATGGCAATTCCGATCGCTGAGTTAGGGAAGCGCATACGCAATTACCTTCGAATCGAAAGCGCGGAACCGGTGGTCGTCCGTCGCTCCGATGAACACCAGTCCTCCGGCTGTAGCCGGCGATCCGCCGGTGTTCGGTCTGCCGGTCTTCTGCTTATCGGGCGGCCGGCCCTCGGTGATCCCCAGCGTGGTCTGCCGGGCGATATCGGTGAGCGCATCCACGGCCACGAGCGAAGTGCCGAACGGAGCCGTTGCGCCCGCAGCGGGGATTGCGGAACGCATAGTCATCCGTAATGAGTCTGGTTTCATTACCGGTTCGGAGAACATCCTTTGGTCACCAACTGCCGCGGCATCGAAGTCAGAGTCGCAATTTCGACTGTCCCAGACTATCATTCCTGAACCTGCCGGGCCGGGACTTAACCGTGGCGGCACCGTTACACCCGTTGCGCGGGACCGCGTAAAACCAGACTTGTTACGGTAAGACCACTGTTACTTCATTGTGGCCCGGCCGGTCCGATGATACGTTCATACACAGTTTGCGCGTTGTGCCTCAGCGGCGCGCATAAGGGGTTCCGTCACAAGAGCTTTTGACCATGCGATTCACCGTACGAATCGACTCGAGCGCTACGGTTTCAGAGCTCGCCGGAACGGCTGACGCCGGCCGATCCGGCGCCACTGTCGCTATGACAGCGACCAGGAGAACTTCATGAAAAGGGTTTTGTTCTGTGTCCTGACCGGATGCTGGTTCGCGGGCTTCGCACTGCCCCAAACCTTCAATGCCAGCCTTGGCGGCACTGTCGCGGATAGCAGCGGTGCCTTGATTCCAAACGCTGTAGTTACGACTACCGGTATCGAAACCGGCGTCGTCACCAAGACCACCACCAACAACAGCGGGACGTACGAATTTCCCAGCCTCCAGCAAGGCAACTACCGCGTTTCGGCCGCAGGTCCCGGGATTCAAGGAGTTCGTCTATCAGAAGGTCGTGCTGGACGTGGGCGCGCAGGTAAGACTCAACTTCACTCTGTCCGTGGGCGAGGCCAACACCACCGTGGAAGTGGCCAGCGCCGCCGAATCGCCCCTGCTGGCTACAAGCGCAGTGGTGGGCGGCATCGTCACCGGGGATGAGATCCTGCACCTTCCGCTGATTGACCAGAACGCCGCCAACCTGGCGCTTACTCAGGCTCAATTCGCGGGCGGCATAGGGGGCGGCGTCAGCGTGGCCGGAGGCTCGACCATGACGCTGGGGACGACCGTGAACGGCATTAGCGTCTCCAATAACCGGCTCGATCGGGCGGGCGGACTGCTATCCTTCCAGTTGACCCAAACCGTCGACATGGTGGAGGAGGTCAAGGTAACCAGCAGTCCCACCGATGCCGAAAATGGGCGAACGTTGGGGTCGGTGTCGATGATCGTGCGTTCCGGGACAAACACAGTCCATGGCAGTGTCGCCGATGGGCTCCGCAATACCGACCTCGATGCCAACACGTTCTGGAACAATTTCTCGCAACCGCTACATACCCAGGCAAATCCTGATCCGCAATCAGTTCGCTGCACGGGTGGGCGGACCGATCCGCAAGAACAAGACTTTCTTCTTCGTCCTGTACGAAGGCAATCGCCAGAGGACCTCGGCTACGGCAACCAACACTGTGCTGACGGCGCCGGCGCGGCAGGGCACCTACCGGTTCTTTCCTGGCGCAACCAACTCCAATTACAGCGCCACCAGCAATCCTGTGGTTGACGCGGCCGGGAATCCGGTTACGCCCTCGACTGCCACGGGTCCCCTTCAGTCGGTCAATCTCTTTACCAGGGACCCGAATCGCCCGGCCGCCGATCCAAGCGGCGTAGTAGCCAAGATCGTCGGCGAAACTCCGCTCCCGAATAACTTCACCATCGGGGATGGCTTGAACACTGCCGGTTATAACTGGGCGGTCCCTTCGTACGCCGACATGGATCAATTCACCTTTAAGGTGGACCACTACCTGAACCGAGAACAATCACCTCAGCGTCGTGGTGCAGCACGAGCACCAGTATTACACCAGCACGGCGTCCGTCTTTCCGACGTCTCCCGGTGACTGGCGATAACCAGGACCACTCCTGGTTTGCTTCCGTGAACCTTCGACTCGACGCTCAAGACGAACCTGCTGAACCAATTCAAGATCGGCCTCCAGCATCCGGATCTGTTGCAGGATAGCGGCGTGGCAGCCTATCCGCAGGTATATCCGAAGCAGAACGGGATCATCTACATTCCGGGTTTCTCCAGCTTTACCAGCCCCATTCCCGGAAGTATCGAGTCCGAACTGATCGATCCGGTGTACACGCTGGGCGATAGCCTGACCTGGACTCACGGCCGCCACACCATTAAAGTCGGCTTTCAGGTGGACTTACACCGCCACCAATTCCTACAACATCAACAACAACGTGACACCCGCCGTAACTCTGGGCGCCGGCAACACCGCAGTGGTCGGAATCAATACGATTCCAGGGCTGGTCGGCGCGAACCAGGCCTTGGCGACGAAGCCTGCTTACCGATCTCACCGGCTCGGTTTCGTCGATCTCTCGAGGGATTTGGCGTCGCCAACGGAAAGAACCCGCAGTGGATCGTGTACCCCTCGCGCGCGGCCTTCGAGCAGCGCGACGCGAACGGCTTCATCAAGGACGATTTCAAGGTGACCTCGAACCTGACCGTCAACTATCGGCATGCGTTGGGACTGGATCGGAATTCCGTGGGAAAAGTGGGGACGCGAACTGGAGCCGACTACCGGTTTCGCCGGCGCTTTCGGAATTTCCGGTACGAACTTTGCCAATGCCATGTGGACGCCCGGGCGCCAACTCGGGCTCCGCTGACCCAGATGCAGACCGTGGGCCCGAACTCGTCCAATCCCGGCCAGCAGCTCTATCAGAACTATTACAAGAGCCTTTGAGCCGGCCGTGGGTTGAGTTGGGCGATTCCGTATTTCGGACAGAACAAAACCGTACTGCGAGTCGGATACGGCATGACGCGGCCGATGACTCAAAGCTTCCTGACTATCAGCGGCGACGTGACGCAGTTCGCCACCAGCGCCGCCTTTTCCGCGGTATCAGCCTACGTTTCTGAACAATATCAGCCTTCCGCTGTCGCCGACCTTCAATAACCCCTTGCAGGTCTGGCCGGTCAACGACAAGACGCAGAGTATCTCCGGTGTTCGACCCTGGTTTCAAACCGACCGTAGTCCAGAACTGGAACGCTTCGCTGGAGCGGCAGCTCACTCCCAGTTGGACGCTGGCCCTCCGCTATGTGGGCAACCGCACCACGCACCAACCCGGGACCTTCGCCTGAACACCGTCAATGTTTTTCAAAACGGGATTGCGGCCGCAACGATCCTCACCGCGCAGGGAGGCAACGCGCCGCTGTTCAACCAACTTCTCAACGGTGTCACTTTCCCCGGCATTGGCACCGTCAACGGCACCACGCTTACCGGATCGCAGGCGCTGCTCCAGTACACCGGCACATTCGCGAACTTTGCCGGCAACAGCGCCGGCGGTCTGGCCAGCTTTTTCAATACCACCCAGGCGCTGGCGCCGGCCGGCACCAATCCAGTCCGTGGGTGGTTGCTGGGGAACGCCGGCCTGCCGGCGAACTTTATTGTGGTCAATCCACAGTATTCCGGCGTAACGGATCAGTGCGCGTGTTTCAATTACACTTACAACTCGGGAGTGTTGGAGCTCAACAAACGGTTTTCGAACGGCCTGACATTTAACGGCAACGTGGTGTGGGCCAAAATCATGAGCCTGAACGGAACCGGCGTCGATCCCCGGAACTGGAACGCGCAAAGAACTCCCGGCGGCCAGGAATTCACCTGGAAGGCGAGCGGGACCTATGAGCTGCCATTTGGCCGGGGCAAGCGGTTCCTGAACGCCACCTACGGGCGCCGCCGGCGTCATCGACAAGGTCATCGGGAATTGGCAGTACGGCGGCATCTTCACGCTCAACTCCGGAAGTTATCTCAGCTTCACTTGCACAGGGAATCCCATCGGCGGCAGCACCGACCCCTGCACCAGTTTGCAGCCCATGGGTAAAGATCCGGGCCACGTCATCCGGACGGGTAACGGTGTGGTTTACTATGACCCCAGCCAATTCAAACAGGTCAAGGATCCTTTTTGCTCCTCCATCACCAACCTGTACAATCTCCAAAGCCACTGCACCGACCTGGCCATGCAGTATAACGGCAATATTCTCTTCGAGAATTCCGCCTTGGGACAGGTGGGCACAATGGATCCGGTCTCGAATTGGAAGGGGCCGAGTTTGTTCGATTTCGACATGAATCTGCTGAAGCGGTTCACGGTGAAGGAGAAGGTTACGGCAGAGTTCCGCCTGGATGCGATTTCCGCGACGAATACGCCCCACTTCCCCAATCCCACGACCAATATCAACTCGACCAGCTTCGGCCGCATCTCCGCGCCGTCATCGGGGGGCTCGAATTCGTTCACCACCCCGGCGGTTTTCTACGGCAATCGCGTGTTCGTGGCGAACCTTCGGATATCGTTCTGAGTGAGACCTCTATGAGAATCGCCTGTTTGCTGACTATGCTGCTGGTCTCGCTGCTGGCGGCACAGGAAACCAAGGTCAAAACCGTCGGGGCGGCGCCGACCTCGCCCGCTTCGGGTCAGGAAATGTTTCGCGCCTACTGCGCGTCCTGTCACGGACTCGATGGCAAAGGCGGCGGCCCGGCGGCGCCCGCGCTCAAGAACAAGCCTAAGGATCTGACGCTGCTGTCTAAAGCGAGCGGGGGAAAGTTCCCAGCCATGCGTGTCATGAATTCGATCAAGGACGGAACTCAGGCCGGGCATGGCTCCAAAGACATGCCTGTGTGGGGACCGATCCTCTCGACGGTGAGTGCGGACAGCCCGGCAGTCGTCACGCAGCGGGTCGGCAATCTGGTCGGGTTCATCGAATCGATACAGGTAAAGTGAGGCGGCTGGGCTTAACGGTTTCGTCACCGTTACGGCGCTCGATCTGCCTGATTCCCGTGATAGGCTGAATCGCGCGGGTGACGTGTGGACCTGCTCTGAGGATCTCTCTATGAAAAAGGAACGATTCGGTCTGGCGCTTCTCGCGGTGCTGTGCGGGGCTTTGCTCATCCGCGCACAGCAGACTCCGCCCACCGCGCCGCAACAGGGTGGGCGCGGCCAAGCCGGCGGTCGGACGCGGCGGGCGCGGGCGCCCCGCCGGGCGTAAGGTGGTGCTGGCGTGGGCCGACACACGCAACGGCATCGCGCAGCACGATTCGGTATCGCATGCACTGGCCATCATCGAACGGCTCGGCTACGAATCGGGTCTGTGGGACACCTACATTCGCACCGATTCCAACATCGCTTCCTACCATCCGAAGATGACTACCGGGCAGGCGGCCAGCGGCGGCCCCAGCTTCAACAATGTCGACGCGATCTTCTTCATGGGGCATCGCGAAGTGCCGATTGACGACCAGCAAAAGGCTGACCTGCTGAAGTTCGTCCACGACGACGGCAAAGGGTTTGTGGCCGCGCATGTGGCCCTGACCGCGCTCATGTCGTGGCCGGAATTCGGGGAGATGCTCGGCGGGCAATTCCAGGACCACCCCTACGGCTCGGTTGCTGGAGTCGGTCATCAACGAAGATCCGAACTTCCCCGCCACGCGGCACCTGCCCGCGTTTTTCAACCTGACAGACGAGTTCTATCAGGTGAAGAACTTCTCGCGCGAAAAGAGCCGCGTGCTGCTTCGACTGGACACTTCCAAGCTTCCGCCGAATCAGAACCTGATCAATAAGAACGGCGATTTCCCGCTGGCCTGGGCCAAGATGTACGGTCAGGGGCGCGTTTTCTATGGCTCTTTTGCGCACGATGCCAAAACGTGGGACAACCCGGACGTCTATCACATGTACTTCGAGGCGATTAAATGGGCGCTGAAACTGACCGATGCCGACGTGACGCCGCGGCCGCTGCCGGATGCCGCGGCGCCAGCCGCAAAATGAACGCCGATCGGGGGTTTCGATGTCATATGATGACACTATGACATTGCAGGGCTCCACGACCGAGCTCGCCAAAGATTCCAACGTCAAGGTAACCGAACAGCTCAACCGGATCCTTGCCAGCAAGGCCTTCCGCCAGGCGGACCGCCTCAAACGCTTCCTCACGTTTGTCGTCGAAGAGACGATTGCCGGCCGTGGCGACCGCCTCAAGGAGTTCGTCGTCGGAGTCGAGGTCTTCGGTAAACACGAGTCCTTCGACCCGCGCAACGACCCCATAGTGCGCGTGCAGGCGAGACGTTTGCGGGCTCAGTTGGCGCGCTACTACCGCGAAGAAGGCCCGGACGACGAACTGTTGATCGAACTGCCGAAAGGCGGCTACGCTCCTATCTTCAAATCGGTGAAGAGCGCTCCCGCTCGCCGGACCTTGAGCCCGGCACTGATCAGCCGGAATACGGCGGTGGTGCTGCCCTTCGCGGATCACAGCGCCGCCGGAGACCTTGGATATTTCTGCCAGGGCCTGAGCCAGGAGATCATTCATACCCTGGCCGGCGTCGACTCGATTCGGCTTGTGGCCTGGAGCGAGGGCGCACCGGCCGGCACGGCCCCGGCGATGAGAGAAGCCGCGGAGAGGTTGAATGCCGCCCTGATCGTTACGGGGAGCGTTCGGAAGAGCGGCAGCGAGGCCCGCATCACCATCAACCTGGTGGATGCGGCCAACGGCTGCTATCTCTGGTCCGGTTCGGTCGACCGCACGCTGGAAAATATCTTCGCCGTGCAGGAGGAAGTCGCTGGCACCGTCGCCGAGCAGTTGAAACGCGAGTTGATGGGAGGCGTTCAATCCAGAAGCCTCAGGCGGCCCATGGAAAACATGGCGGCCTACAACCTGTATCTGCAAGGACGCTATCACCTCAACCAGCGCACCGAGGAGGGTCTTCGCAAGGCGGTCGAGTTCTTCGAAAAGGCGATCGTGGAGAATGCGCAGTACGCGCAAGCCTATTCCGGACTTTCCGATGCCTACGGGCTCTTGGGCCACTACGGCGTGTTAGCGCCCGCGGAAGTCTGGACCAAAGCGGCCTCTAACGCGGCATGGGCGGTTCTGCAGGACGAGCATTCGGCCGAAGCGCACACCTCGCTGGCGCATGTGAAATCCACTCAGGATTGGGATTGGCTCGGCGCCGAGCGCGAGTTCCGGCAAGCGCTCGCACTGGATCCACGATATCCCACGGCTCATCACTGGTATGCCATGTCCTGCCTCACGCCGATGGGGAGGCTGGATCAGGCCTGCGAAGAAATGATGCTGGCTCAGGCACTGGACCCTATCTCTTCCATAATCGGCCGGGACCTGGCGCGCATCTATTACTACCGGAAAGACTACGAGGCCGCGTTGGAACAATGCGATCACACCATCGAACTGAATCCGCATTTTTCTCCGGCCTATTGGATTCTGGGTCTGGTGCAGGAGCAGAGAGGCGAATTCGATGAATCCGCGGCCGCCTTTCAGCGCGCCATTCAGCTCTCGCCGCGCAGTCCTCTGATGCAGGCTGCTTTGGGCCGGACGTTTGCACTGTCTGGCAAGAGAGTGGAAGCCCTTGGCATTCTGCGGGAACTGCATGAGTTATCGGAGAGACGGTATGTGTCACCTTTCGAACTGGCATCGATCCACTTCGCGCTGGGCCAGGTGGACGAGGGCTTCGAGTGGCTGACGAAAGCTTTCCAGGACCGCTGTTTTGAATTGATTTCCCTGAGGGTGGACCCGCGTTGGGAATTGCTCAGAGGCAATCCGCGATTCCACAAATTGTTCGACCAGTTGGGGCTGCCTTAGCTCGCCGCGCCCGGCACGTTTACAGGATCGCCGCACTCGCCACCGAAATCCCCGTTGATACCGGATGGGATACCCAAGGGCCCCGAATCTGGTGCGCCTTCAGGTAATTCGGCGAGAATGCTGGCGGGATCCGCAGGATGATCGGTCTCTGCTCCAAAATCACCGTTGACAATGCGTTTGTAAGGCACCATCCAGATTATGACGAGAGGGTCGAGCCCGGTCAAGTTCATTGGTTGAGCGCGTGAGAGTTCGCGAGCCTTCCCGGCGTTCGCATGGGCGCCCTGCCTCATTGGCTTTACGGTATACATACTGTTACACCTGCGCCCAAGCGCCTTCGAGGTGATAGTCTGTTGCCGTTCCGGGCCAGCGCTTCGGACATCTGGTAAACCGTGAAATCATTGGCAGCCTTGGCCCGACTACTCACCATGAATTGCTACAAGCGAACCTTTTTCATAGGCTTGACCACTTTTGCCGCCACTGCCTGCCTGTCTCATGCTCAGAACAAGAAAGCGGCGTCCCCTGCCGTTGCACCAGCGAACTACGCCGACTCGAAGGAATGGCCGACGTACGGCCATGATTCGGGCGGCATGCGGTACTCGCCGCTAAAGCAGATCACCCCGGCAAATGTCTCCAATCTCGAAGTTGCCTGGACGTATCATCTGAAGCCGCCGGACTATGTCCCTCCGGCGGGGGGACGGGGCGGCGGACGGAGCGGCCGAACCGGCTTCCGCGCCGCCGAGGTCACTCCGCTCGTTGTGAATGGAACTATGTATATTGGTTCGCCTTATGGTCAGGTGCTGGCGTTGGATCCCACGTCCGGAGAGCAAACCTGGGTCTATAAGATGCCCGCGGGCGACAATCCGGCTTTGCGCGGCGTGGAATACTTCGCCGGCGACAAGACGACTCCCCCACAGATCGTGGTCGGAACTTCAGGCGGCAGGCTGCTCACTTTGGACGCCAAAACCGGCGTCCTGAACGCCAAATTCGGTGTGGACGGAATCGTGGATCTCAACACTCCTGAGATCCGCAACGGTCTCCCGAGAGGGAATGCCGGCATGTCTTCGCCGCCGGTCATGTATCAAAACCTTATCATCGTCGGCGATCATGTCCAGGAAAGCAGCGGCCCGGGCGTGGCGGGCGATGTGCGCGCCTTCGACATCCATGACGGCAAATTGGCCTGGACGTTCCATTCCATCCCGCGGCCCGGCGAAACGAACTTCGGCACCTGGGCAGGCGACAGTTGGAAGCAGCGCAGCGGAGTCAATGTCTGGGGCTTTATGACGGTCGATATCGGGCGCGGAATCGTCTATATGCCGTTCGGCGCGCCCTCTGGCGACCTGTTCGGCGGCGACCGTCCCGGCAACGATCTCTACGGCACAAGCGTGGTGGCAGCCGACGCCAAAACGGGCAAATATTTGTGGCATTTTCAGGTAGTCCATCACGACATCTGGGACTTCGATCTGGAATCACCGCCAGTGCTGATGGACGTCAAACGGAATGGCAAGGTTATTCCCTCGGTGGCCGTTTTCGGCAAAAGCTCGCTGCTTTTCCTGCTGGACCGGACCAGCGGTAGGCCAATCTATGACGTGACGGAGAAGGAGGTTGCTCAAACCGGCGTACCCGGTGAGAAGACCTCGCCCACACAGCCATTCCCATATAAGCCGGCTCCACTGGCGCGGATCGATTTCACTATGAAGGACATCGCCACGGTGACGCCCGAACTGGAAGCGGCCTGCCGCAAGCTGATCGGCGATAACAATATTCAGGTCGGGATGGGTCCGTATGCGCCGCCCACTTACAACCACTCCCGCGTCATTTTCCCCAGCGAGATTGGCGGCGCGAATTGGGGCGGCGGTTCCTTCAACCCGCAGCTTGGCTATCTCTTCATCAATGTGAGCGACCTGGGCCAGCTCAACGGCGTGAAGGATCCGCCCTCTGGCCCTATCGATCTCACCACTCTGGCGGGCAGCAATGAACCGGGCGGCCGCACCGGCCCCTATGCGAACGGCGGTCCCAGCGGACGATTCCGCGACAACGTCTCCCGCATGTTCTGCAGCCAGCCGCCGTGGGGCGAACTGGTGGCGGTAAACGTCAACACCGGCGATATCGCCTGGCGCGTGCCACTGGGCATCACCGAAAGCCTTCCTCCCGAGAAGCAAAAGACCGGCCGTCCCAGCCAGGGTGGTTCTATCGCCACCGCTTCAGGCCTTGTATTCATTGGCGCCGCAGACGACAACCACTTCCGTGCTTTCGACGGCAAAACCGGAAAGGAATTGTGGTCCACCAAACTCAACGCTTCAGCGGAGTCGGTCCCGGCCACCTATCTGGGCAAGGACGGCGGGCAGTATGTCGTCGTATCGGGAACCGGTGGGGGCGACGCCGGCGCGCCGGTAACGTCGGACGAGATCACGGCTTTCCGGTTGCCCAAGGGACACAAGTGAACCTCATCAGAACGTGGCCGGTGACGGTCCGGCTCCTCAAGCACGACTACGAAACCATTCACGCCGCGCTCACCGCGGCCGGAGTCGGATAGCTTTGCCCGCTCCGTGCACCAGTCGGCGAGCTTTCCTCAAAACTGTCGCGGGCACAACCTGCACTCCGCTCTGGGGAGCTACGCAGCCGCAATTCAGCCTTGCGCACCTGACGGTCCTCGGCTGCTCCCCGCCCGAAGCGACCCAAATCGCGGCGCGCGCCGGTTACGATTTCGTCAGTTTCCGGATCATCTCCATGGGCCTGGCGAACGAACCCAATTACGATCTGGCGCGGAATGCGGCGATGCTTCGGGAGACCAGGGCCGCGCTCCGCAGTACCGGTCTGCAACTTCACGATATCGAACTGGCCCGCATTGCCGGCAACGCCGACGTGAAGACCTATGCGCCGGCTCTCCAAACGGCCGCGGAACTGGGAGCGCGGCGAGTGATTGCGAGCATCTGGACCGCCAGAAGGAATTTCGCGCTCGACGCACTGGCAGAGCTCTGCGACTTGGCCGGGAAGGTCGGCCTTTCCGTGAGTCTTGAGTTTGTCACCTGGGCCGAGGTGAAGAATCTTCAGGAAGCGCTCGATGTGCTCCGCGCCGTCGGTCGTACCAATCTCGGCCTGCTGATCGACGTGCTGCATTTCCATCGTTCACGAGTCAGACTGGAGGAACTAAACGGAATCCCGCGCTCGTGGTTTCACTTCGCCCATATCTCGGATGCGCCGAGAGAGATACCTTCGTCGGTAGACGAACTGATCCGCACCGGTAGGGAGGCACGGCTCTATCCCGGTGAAGGCGCCATCGATATCGCGGGGATCGTCAGCCGGTTGCCCACGATTCCATATTCACTCGAAATCCCGAACCTGATGAGAGTTAAGCAACTGGGATACGCCGGCCACGCCCGCCGATGCCTGGAGAACGCCCAAAGATACTTCGCCGGTTTGCCGCGTGAGCGGCGAGCTTGAATCGCATCGAGATCGCTTTGCACACGTGACGGCTCTTCGTCGAGCGGCATGTTCGCCATGTCCCGGACGCCATCGAGACTGCCTTTGGGTCCGGTTCGAGCGTTGCGAAGAGCGCGTCGAAGTCGTCGGATACCGCGCCCTTCGTCGCGACAAGTTCGAACGTCTTCTCCAACGCCTGCCCGGACGTTAAACTGCGAACGAGAACTTCGGCCAGTTGCGGGCGCGCGATCACTCCATCGCTGGGGCCGCCAGCGTGGCGCCGGTCGCCTTGCAGAAGCACGAGCCGGTGCTCGTCAGGACCGTTGTAGTCAAACCAGCCGGGGCGCACAATCGTGTACGGCAGGCCGCTGGCGCGCACCAGCCTCTCGGAACGGCGCTTCCAATCATGCGCTTCGGTGCTGCGGTTGTAATCACCAGTGCGATTGGTGATCCCGATCGCAGTCATCAGCGCGATCCGTGCCGTCCGCGAAACCAGCGCATTCAGAACATTGCGCACACCTCCGTAATCGACGTTCTCTGCGCCGACCTTTCCGGCTCCATCCGATCCGATCGTGAAAACGATGCCATCTACACCATCCACCGCAGCCGCCAGCGTGTCCGGGCGTGTCACGTCGCCGATGACCACCTGCGCGGTCCGCGGGAAGTTGACGGCCCTTGGCTTCGCTTCGCACCAGGGCGCGAACGGCATGCCCGTGAGCGGGTGCCTTCTGCACAACAAGGCGTCCGATGCTGCCTGTGGCTCCCACAACAAGTACGATTATGAACCGGTCACCTCATCTACCTCACGCAGGCCGTTGAGTGTCATATACTGGGTGACAATTTCGCGCGAGGTGCCGACGTATTGCGAGAGCATCGCGTGGGTCAGCGGCATCATGCGCACAGACCCATTTTCCACCGGAGTGCCCAGCCGGTCCGAGAAGCGGACGAGCGAGCGGGCCAGTCGCTGTTCGATGGTGTCGAGCGAGAAGCTCTCGATTCTTCGGGCGGACTCCGCGTTGCGCCGCGCCAGCACTTGAAGCAACGCAAGGGCAAGGCGTGGCTGCGCCATGATCAGAGTCTCCATGTCAGAAATGGCCCAAGCCATGAGCCTGGCGTTCTCGAGGGCCACGGCCCGCTCTGCTTGCCGGGGAGCTTCGAGAAAGGCCGATTCACCAAACAATTCGTCGGGCGGGATGATTTCGAGTAGGACCTCACGGCCATCTTCTGCGATCTGCGAAAGCCCCACGCTGCCGGAAACCATCAGGTAAATGCTTTTCGAGAAAGTGTTACCGCCGTAGATGATTCGCCCTTTGCTGTACTCCAATATCCGGCCCGCCGGCAAGGCGGCCAGCACCTCCTCTAGCTGCGTTGGTGCTTTCGGCGGCGTCCGGCTTGCTTCCATGGTCTTCTCCTCTCTGTTGCAATGTTCTCGCGCGAAATTCATGACGACGACCACAAGCTGCAGGGGCGTGACATCGTTCAACATCGCACGCCAGTGAATCGACAATTGCCCCGGTCTACGGTGATTTTCCGTCTCGTCAAGCTCCAGCAAAGTTCCAGTGCGATCGGGTAACGTGACCTTCGATGCCGCGAATCCGGGACCGGAGACTCTTCATGCCGCATCGTCGAACGCCTGGCCACTTTCTGTGCCCTCCCGCCCGTCCCGATCCGCGGTCTCCTGACACCGAATGCAGCGCGCAGCCCACGGAATAGCCGCCATGCGCCTGGGACTGATCGGGCTATCGCAGTCGATGCAGTTTCCAAAACTACCGTCGTGAACCCGCTGCAATGCGGTTTTCACTTGCCGCAGCAGGGTGGTCTCGCGATCCACATTGCGGATCGCGAGATCGCGTTCCGACGCGTACTGGATCTCATCCATTTGGTCGGCACTTTTCTCGATGGCGATGCCATCCCGGGTTCTCAGTACCCGAACCAGTTCGGCTTCTTTTCGTTCGAGGATGCCCTGGAATTCGACGTTCCCGGGAACTTGCGTCTTCATTGTCAGCACTGCATGCACGAGAGGGTCCACCACGGAACTTCTGTTGTATGCAGCTCAGCACGCCGCGTTTCGATGCAAGACCTGCACCTGAAAGTGCGAGAGTTGCAGGCAATTTAGCGCCGAGCCGCGCCTGTGGGACTCTGGCGCGACGGCCCCCAATCTGCTTAGTAACAGCCGAATAGAAGATAGGACGTTGAAACATGAAGACTCTCACCCGTTGGTCTGCGCTGTTAGCAGTGATTGCCGCCGGATCCATCGCCGGATGTTCCCATAGTTCGAAGTCACCGGACCTTTCCCAGAACCTGCGTAGCGCACTGGATCAGGCCGGGCTGAAGAAGGTCTCGGTCACTCAGGATCGCGACAAGGGAGTCGTGACTCTGGGTGGCCACGTCGCATTAGACAGTGAAAAAGCTCAGGCGGATTCCATCGCATCGTCCGTAGCGAACGGACAGGTTGTGTCGGACCAGATCGCGGTGCTTCCCGTGGGCGCCGAGGGCGAGGCCAAAGCCGTGAATGCAGATCTGGATAAAGGCATCGAGCAGAACCTGGATGCCGCCTTCATTCAGAGCAAGCTGCACGATCGCGTAAAGTTCGCTGTCAAGAGCCAGGTGGTGACTCTGACCGGTCAGGTCGATTCGCAAGCCACGCGAGCGGCAGGCAGAGAAGATCGCGGCATCCATTCCCTACGTTCAGCAGGTAGTGAACGAACTGCAAGTGAAGAATCAGAAGGCGACGTCCTCAGAGTAGGCCGTCTGTAAAGGAGATAAGCAGATGAATCCGAGCACAAACGATCAAGTCACAGGCAAACTGCACGAGGTGAAGGGCAAGGTCAAGCAGTTGGCCGGCCAGGCCACCGGCAACCCCGACCTGGAGTCGGAAGGCAACGTCGAGAATCTGGCCGGCAAGATCCAACAAAAGGCTGGCCAAATTGAGAAAGTGTTCGAGAAATAGAAAGCGAGAATCACGATGCTGATACTTATAGTGCTTTTGGTACTGATTTTGGGCGGCGGCGGTGGATACTACGGCCATAGCCGCTGGGGCTACGGCGGGGGTGCGGGCGTGGGCCTCGGCACCATCCTGCTGGTTCTGCTGATCGCCTACATGCTCGGCGGCCTCAACTTCTGAGGGTCTCATGTCATTCGGAATTTATCTGATCGGCTTCCTGATTCTCATCGGCGGACTGGTTTGGGGAGCAGTGATGCTACACGTTGCACCGCACTGGATCGCAGTCGGCGCAATCGTGATGCTGGGGCTGGCGATTCTCAAAGGGGTCCAGGCCACACGGGGAAAAGATCCTTCGTAATGAGATCAAGCGCCAATGAAAAACGACGGGCTCGCCGCAGGACTGACGCCGATACCCAAACTCCGGGCCGGCGTGGGAATGACCGCTCTAATCGGAGCGGTCGCGGCACTCTATTTCGCACGTGAAATCCTCATCCCATTCGCGTTTGCCCTGACGCTGACATTCCTGTTGACACCCGTGGTGGCGCTCCTCCAGAAGTTGCACGTGGGCCGAATCGTGTCCGTTCTCGCCACGGTCGCGATCTCGATGGCGCTGGCGGGGGGCATTGGCTGGATCATCGCCGCGCAGTTGGTTGACGTGGCCAACCAACTCCCGCTCTACCGCGACAACATTCACGCCAAGATCCAGGCATTTCATGTTCCTG
Source organism: uncultured Solibacteraceae bacterium (assembly GCA_963748795.1). Classification (GTDB taxonomy): domain Bacteria; phylum Acidobacteriota; class Terriglobia; order Bryobacterales; family Bryobacteraceae; genus Sulfopaludibacter. Next base: position 54,303 of record CAVVLD010000070.1, on the reverse strand, counting down.
TGTCGGGCCAACTGGGCCGCGCCGCGGAGAGTCTGCAGGAAGTGGTGCGCGAACTCAGCGGCCCGGGCGCGCCCTCCCCGGCGGCGCATCTGCCCCGCCAGAATCGCAAGCAGCCGAACGGTCCGCCGGCCGCCGTGATCCCGACTCCCGTTGAACTGGTAGAGGCTCCCACCAGTGGATGGACCGAACTGCGCGACTGGGGCACTCCTTTTCTTGCGCCTTTAGGGCGCGCGGGAATGGTCATCATTTTCATGGTCTTCATGCTGCTCAAGCGAGAGGACCTGAGGAATCGCCTGCTGCGGTTGGCAGGGCTCGGCCAGTTGAACGTGATGACCCAGGCGTTCAACGATGCCTCGGGCCGCGTGAGCCGGTACCTGTTGATGCAGTTCCTGGTCAATGCCGGATTCGGCACCCTGTTCGGCCTCGGTCTCTACTGGATAGGTGTACCCAATCCGGTGCTATGGGGCGCACTCGCAAGCATTCTTCGGATTGTGCCGTATGTGGGGACGTTGATTGCGGCCACGATGCCTCTCGCGCTGTCGTTGGCCGTCTTCGATGGCTGGCTGCGGCCCCTGCTGGTGCTCGCTGTGGTTGTGAGTCTCGAACTGACCATCGGCAACTTCGTCGAACCGTGGCTGTACGGAACCCATGTGGGAATCTCTTCGCTGGCGCTGCTGGTGGCCGCGGTCTTCTGGGCCGCGCTGTGGGGCCCTGCCGGCTTGATCCTCTCCACCCCTCTGACAGTCTGCGTGGCGGTGTTAGGGCGCTATGTCCCGCATCTCTCTTTTCTGCACATCCTCCTGGGTGACGAACCGGTGCTCGCGGCCGACGCGCAACTCTATCAGCGGCTATTGGCCATGGACCAACTGGAAGCACATACCATTGTTGGCGAGTTCTTAAAAGGCCGTCCCCTGGTCGAATTGTACGACTCTGTTCTCGTTCCGGCGATGAGCATGGCCGAACAGGACCGCCACAAAGGTGCGATCGACGCAGTCAGGGAAGAGTTTCTGTTCCTCAGCATCAACGAGATGATCGCGGAGTTCTCGGAATATCAAGTGCCGGTAAGCGAAGCGCGTCCGGCCCACCGGATTCTGTGTATTCCAGCCCATGACCGGGCCGATGAGATCACCGCTACAATGCTGGCTCAGATGCTGGAGAAGAATGGGTTCATTACCATGTCCCTCCCAATCGGCGGACCGGCGCCCAATGAGATCCTGGCGGCAGTCGAAGCCGGACCGAACGACATCGTGTGTATCTCTTCGCTGCCTCCTTATGCATTCGCGCCGGCTCGTGCTTTGTGCAAGCAGATTCGGGAACGATTCCCAAAACTCAAAGTGGTGGTTTGCGTCTGGGGATTCAGCGGCGACTTGGAGAAAGCCGGTGCACGCTTCGAGCGGACGCGGCCCGATCGATTGTGCACCAGCCTGGCATCGGCCGTCGAGTATGTACGGGAACTCGTCCATCCTCAAGCAGTGGCTACTCCTCTGGCTGTTGGATCGGAAGCGTGAAGTAGAAAGTCGCGCCCGCCCCCGGGATCGACTCCACCCACATCCGGCCGCCTTGCCATTCGATCGCCTTCTTGCAGAATGCCAGCCCGAGTCCATTGCCGGGTAGTTCCTTCCCGTGCAGCCGCTTAAACGGTCCGAAGATCCGGTCATGAAATGCCGGGTCGATGCCCGGCCCATTGTCCCGCACCGATATCACGCACTCCAGGTCGCGGCGTTCCGAGGAAACGTGAACTCGCGGATCGGGTCTGCCGCAGTATTCGATCGCGTTCCGAATCAGATGGTGCAGGACCTTGGCCAAGATGTCGAAATCCCCGTTCACGCACGGCAATGGCGCGTGAGTAACAACTTCGCCCTGCTTGCCTGCACGGAGGAGTGCCTGGTCCAGGACCGCCTCCATACTCGTCGCGCAGGCCTGCCGGCCATACTCGCCAATGGACCAGTAATCCACCACATCCGTAAGCAGCGACTGCATTCGCGCGGTGCCCTCGCGGATTCGCGCGAGGTATGCGCCGGCGTCGGAATCGAGGCGCGCGGAATTGGCTTCGGCCAGCAACTGACTGAACGCAGACACGTCTCGAAGAGGCTCGCGCAAATCATGAGCGGCGATGGAGACGAATTCTTCGAATCCCGCCTGGGCCCGGTCCAATTGCACCTGCAGTTCCTGGCAGCGCCCTGTTTCCGCTTCGAGCGCCTTTCGCAAACGGTCGATCTCCATGTCCGTGGTCATTTTACTGTACGACCTGGAGGATGGACTCCGGGCGCCGGGCAGGGATTGTGAACCGGAACGCCGCGCCCTTGCCTTCTTCCGATTCCACCCAGATTCGTCCGCCCTTGCGCTCGATAATTTTCCTGCAAAGCGCCAGGCCTATGCCGGTACCCGGAATTTCTTTCCCATGCAAACGCTTGAACATGCCAAACACCCGGTCGGCATATTGCGGATTGATACCGATTCCGTTGTCCCGCACCGCAAACAGCCATCCTTCTCCGTCTCGTTCCGCCGATATGTGGATTCTCGGTGTCTCCCGGCTCCGGTATTTGATGGAATTGGAGATCAGGTTCTGGAAAAGGGACGTCAGCATTACCTCTTCCGCCACCAGTGCCGGCAGCGAATCGGAAGTTACGACGGCGCCGCTCTCCCCGATGGCCGCTTCCAGGTTCGATATCGCTTTGCCGAGTATCGCGTCGCATTCGACCACGGAGAAGCTATCCTCGGCCCGGCCGGTGACCTCCCAATACGAAAGCAACGCCTGCAGCAGCGCTTCGATCTTCAGGGCTCCATCCACCGAATAGGAGATGTATTGGTCCGCTTCCTTGCCCAGCTTTCCCGTGTACTCCTGGGCTAGAAGCTCCGTGAAATTGACCACCATGCGAAGAGGTTCCTGCAGGTCGTGCGTGAGCGCGTACGCAAAATGCTGCAATTCGGCGTTGGTAGTGCGGAGCGCTGCCTCGGCCTGCTTACGGTCCGTCACATCCTCAATCGCCAGAAGGATGGTCCGCGCCTGCGCATTGGGATTGTAAACCTCGCTGGCGTTGAGCAGCATCACTTTCCGTCCGACATGTTCGAACTCGTGCGTCACCTCGAAATCGCGGAAGGTGGAGTGCGCGGGGAGAATATTCTCGAGTAACTCGCGCAATTTCGGGATATTCCATTGCCCGTTCCCCAGGTCGTAGATGAGACGATGCTCGGTGTCTTCGCGCCTGGCCCGGAAGGTGCTGTAGAACGTCCTGTTGGCTTGTACGACGTGCAGGCTCTGATTCAGAATCACCAGGGGTTCCCGCACCGTCTCTACGATCGCTTCGGCGAAATCGAGACCTCGTTTGGCGGCATCGATATTGATCAACATCAGCACGGCGCCATCGATCTTGCCGTCCAACCCCACGGAGGGTAGGATGCGCAGGGAATGCCAGCGGCCCTGCGAATCGCGCACATCGCGCGGCTTCCGGTCGCCGCCCTCCAGGGCATCCAGCAGCAAGCGCCGCAAGTCGGGCAGTTCCATTTGGGGCTGAAGGTCGGTGATCGACCTTCCCACATCGGAAGGGATTACGTTCAGCAGGGGCTCGATGGCGCGCGTAAAGCGACGGATGCGCAGATCCCGCCCCACCATGACCAGCGGAATGCTGATGCTTTCCAGAAGGTTGGTCAGATCGCGATTGAGCTTGCCGAAATCCATGTTGCCAATCTTCAGCTCTTCGTTCAGCGTATTCAGTTCTTCATTGGCCGATTCCAGTTCCTCCTGCGCGGTCTCCAATTCCTCATTACTCGCCTGCGCTTCTTCGTTGGCTGCCCTCAGCTCTTCCAGCGTAGTCGCATTGTCTTCGATGATGGATTGCAGGTACTCCTTGGTCGCTACCAACTCGCGGCGCAACCGTGTGCCTCCGCCGGTTTCCCGAACCGCGGTTTTGCGTTTTGCTTTTACGTGCACAGCCGGTTCGGATTCCTCGAACAGAACCAGGAAATAGCGTTCCTCGGCCTTTGATCCCCGGAAAGGGATTACCTTGATGGCCACGTCCTTTAGCCGGCCTCCGTCATCGATCCGGAAGCCCTTTTCGGTGGCTGCGGCGTTTTTTTGCCGGGCAGTCCGGATGGCCTTGCCCAAGCCGGCAATCAAGCCTTCACGCGAGAGTTTGAGAAGATTTTGGGTGGGCGCTCCTGGCGAGAGTTCAAGATAGGGTGTAGTGCGGCCCCGGACCTGAACGATGTTCATTTCGGAGTCGATGATTGCCCCCGGCGGGCCGTGCTCAGCCAGCACCAAACGGTCTGCTTCTCTCAGCACTTCCGGCCCGATTCGGGTCTCCGCAGTTCTCTCGCGTGGGCCCGCTCGGCCTTCGACCTGGCGACCGGCGCTGAGTGGCAGCGCCGGCGTGCTCGCGGCTGGCCGCATCTGGTAGATCTGGTGAGCATTCTCGACCTGATGAAAAGAATCTGAAAGAGTGCCAATGCTCTCCGATGGGCCGAGTATCAGAAAGCCGGCAGGCTTGAGGGCGTAATGCAGGGTTGACCAAACCTTGCGTTGCAGAACGTCACCGAGATAGATGAGCACGTTGCAGCAACTGACGAGGTCCAGTTTGGAAAATGGCGGGTCCTGTGCCAGGTTGTGCCTGGCGAAAACGCATTTGTCGCGGACGCTTTTGGCCACCTGGTATCCGCGGTCCGACCGGGTGAAGAAACGTCCCAGCCGCTGCGGAGAGACATGCGCGATGGCGGCGCCTGCGTACACGCCGGCGCGGGCCTTTTCGATTGCCGTTTCGCTGATATCGGTGGCGAATATCTCGATTGGAAAGTCGGCTTTCGTCTCTTCCAGGAATTCCGTAAGGCAGATGGCGATGGAATATGCCTCTTCGCCGGAGGCGCAGCCGGCTACCCAGATCCGGATGGGATCCCCGGCGGATCGATCTTTTACCAGCGACGGAAACACCCTGTTTTTCAGTTCCTCGAAGACCGTTGGTTCGCGAAAAAAAGAGGTGACGGTGATAAAACAGTTCTCGCACAGAGCCGTTGCTTCGTCCCGGTTCTGCTCCAGCTCGCAGCTATAGTCTTCCAGCCTCTCGAATCCGCGGAGGGCCATGCGGCGCTTGATGCGTCGCGCCAGAGTGCCGTGTTTGTAGTGCGTAAAGTCCACTCCGGTGGCGGTACGCACCAACCGCAGGATCTTACCCAGTTCGCCGTCCCCCTGCGAATCGGCTGTGTCATGCGACTGGTCGGGAACCCGAGCATCGCGCGCGATGGCTACTAATTGGCGCGCGATTCCGGCCGGCGGCAGCACATAATCCGCGACGCCTGCGGCGATGGCGCTTTTCGGCATGCTGTCGTACTTCGCGGTCTTCATCTCCTGCACCAAGGTCACGCCGCCGGCGTCCTTGATCGCTTTGAGGCCCAAAGTGCCATCGGTTGCGGTTCCCGAGAGAACCACGCCAAGGGCCTTGCTGCCGCGATCTGCCGCCAGGGCGCGAAGAAAAGAGTCGATGGGCATGTTGCAGCCGGTGTCCGCCCGCGGCGGCGTATAGAGGACGCCTGCAGAAATCCCCAGATTGCGATGCGGCGGAATTACGTAAATGTGATTGGCTTCGGTGCGGATTTCGCCCTTCACTTCCAGGATAGGCATCTGGCTTTCCTTGGAAAGCAACTCCGCCAGATGGCTATCGTGTTTCGGATCCAGGTGCTGAATCAGCACAAACGCCATTCCGGTGTCGTCCGGCAGATGGCTGAGCAACTCCGTGAAGGCTTCCAATCCGCCGGCGGAAGCTCCCACGCAAACAATGTACGGGGGATCGTTCTTAGCGCATTCCTCGACTGCCGCGGGGGCCAAAGCACGCAGACGCGGCAATGGCGCGACCTCTTTTAGCGGACGCTTGCCGATTTTCTTGACCACATACCACCACTTTTCTTTCTTCTCTGGCAACAGGCTTTGACCGCGTTACCTCGCATCTCCGGCAGGCCGCGCGGCGCCAGAGGCGCAATGCCGCCCTGCCAAGGGCCTCAGGCTGCCGCGGGACCCGCCAACAGGTCCTTGAGAGTCTTGCCGATCTGCATAAACTGATCCAGACCGGAAGGCTTGGTAATGAATTGGGCAACTCCCAGGTCCCTGAGTAGCGCCTCGTCCCGACGAGAGCGGGAAGAACTCCACACGCACACCGGAATGCCCGCGAGGTGCCTGGCATTACGAATCTCGCGCAGGATGTCCTCACCCGTGTATTTCGACAGATTCAAGTCCACCAGGATCAGTTGAGGAGTCGGTGCATCCAGGTAGGCGCCTTCCCTCCGGATAAACTCCAGGGCGGCACTCCCACTGAGCAGGTGAACCAACTCAAACCGAAGATCCTGTTTGTGGAGAGCCCGGTCGAGAAGAAAAACGTCCGAGCCGTTATCTTCGATCACCAGGATCCGGGCGGTGCGGGCGTCGGAGGCGTGTTTCAAGATTGCTCCCCAGGCAGCCAACCAGGGCCACCCTCTTCTATCATTTCACAGTTGAGCATGGCGCCGGTTTCAATTGCCAAGGTATTCAACGTGCGCATAAGTGCCCAGGCGGGGGTTGTACGCCAGATACCAGCCATCATGATCGGGATCCTCGTAGATGACCACCTGATCGCCAGACCAGTTCCAGTTTGCGACCACATAGTAATCGTAGGGAGCGATGTCCCAGTAGAAATTGTTGAACCAGAAGCGCTCCCGGTTTCCGCCCCCAATCACAAACACATGTTGGAGTCCAAAGCCGCCGGAGAAGTGTCCGTGGGCCCAAGGCTGAGCGATCTGGTAGTGTGCATCGTTCGGGCCGCTGCTATGTCCCACCCATTGATCGTTTTTCGCATGCACATGCGGAACGTCCGGATGGCCTGCTTTGTCCACGGCCATGCGGTTCTGTGGCTGAGCGGCCGGTTGCCGGTTGCGCGCTGCCACCGGCATGGGCGAAGGTTTGGACGCCTTAGCGGGAGCAGGACCGCGTGCGGGGATGTGTCCTCCCCCAACCTCCGCGGGCCGGCCGCCGCTGTGTTGGTTTTGATTGCCGCCGCGCCCCCGATCCTGCGCAAAGGCAGCTACACAAAGCAGAACGGATAATCCTACGATCGTTTTCATGCCAATCTCCCTGGCGATCATCCGTCGCCGCCCTTCGGCACTCGCACGTTGGCTGCCGTTTGATTTCACTAGCGATTTGAAGGCCGGATCGGAGCCGCGACGGGGAACGGAGCGGATGCCGGGAATAGCCGCTGATGCGCCGCGGGCCGATTGCCGGTGCGAAAGCTGCACCTCCGAAGCAGATTCCGCATCTGCCGCGATTGGCCCTGCTCGTGCACAGACGACACTTGAACGGAGAAACATCAAATGGTCAGGAATACATCGGTAATGGGAATCTATCCGGATCGCACAACCGTTTCGGATGCAATCAGCGTTTTGCAGAAGGCGGGTTATCGGCCCACGGACATTTCAGTGCTATCGTCCGACAACCAGGGCTCAAAGGATTTCGCGCTTGAGAATCGTACCAAGGCACTGGAGGGTGCGGCTGTCGGAACGGCTGTGGGCGCGTTGATCGGCGCTGTATTGGCGTGGTTGATCTCCATGCAGACCGTGACCATCACCCTGTTAGCTTCGCTGGTGGCGGCCGGACCCTTACTGGCCGCGGTGGCTGGGGCGGGCGCCGGCGGCGCTCTCGGCTGGATCGTGGGATTGCTTGCCGGCCTGCGACTGCCGGAATATGTCGCCAAGCGCTACGACGGCAGGATCCGCCGTGGAGGCATTCTCATGTCCGTTCACTGCGACAGCCCCGAGTGGTGTGACCGCGCGAGGAAGACGCTTAAAAACACCGGCGCACTGCATATTTCCTCGGGTCCGGAGTCTGCCGCCGACTTTGGAACGACGGATAAGCCTACCGAGAGGGCGCCTGTGATGGTCGTCGAACGCGTTGAACCACCAGCCTTACAGGTTGTGGAGCCGGTCGTCCTGGAAAGCAAGAAGTAGTATGCCGGATGGAGAGGCTCGCCGCTTACCGGTACTTTTCGGTCTGCGGCGTGCCCTGAGTGAACTCTTCAATCGATTCCAGTAGCCTCTGCTTGCTGAACATTTCCCTCTGCTCGTTATGCGCCTCCGTCAGGAAATGAGTAACGCTTCGGAATCCCCAGCTACGTGTTGGTCTTCTGCGGGGAGTATACCGCCCGGCTCAAGGCGGAACCGGCAACAAAGCCTACCGCGGCGGCGGCCAGCAGAGAGCCACTCAGGTGCCGGCGGCAAAACCGCCGCAGTCCGGTGAATGCATCTCTAAGGTCACAGTCCTCGAGGTAGGATGCCGTCGTATCCAATCGATCCGCTGCGCAGCCGGCGATGTTGTCGATTGCCTCCGACCCCTGTCGCCCGCTTGCGCGAACAGAGGAAGCAGCCGCATGGAGTGCGTCCGCAGTCTCATCGCGCGCCTCCTCCAGTTTCCGGCCGGCGGACCGGCGAACTTCTTCGATCGACTCTTTGGCGTCTTGGCCAAGCTCCGATACCTGTTCGTTGAAGGTGTGTACGGTAGTCAAGTGCTTCCTCCTGATTTGTTCTGATTCTGAGAATGATGATGCTCGCGACTATTTGGTCTTGCCGGCCTTTTTCGGCCTTGGCGAAGCGTCTTTGGCCGCGCCGGAGTGATCCCGATTGTGGCGCGCCAGAGCCTTCGCAATCTCTTCGGCTGAGAGCTTGCTGTGATTGTCTGAATGCAACACTTCGCTGGGTGAATTCGTCTTCGTTTCCATGGTTTTATAAGCTCCTGTCAGGTGAACCTGCACATGTCTCATTACTTTGTTCGTTCGGGCAGTTTGTGGCCCGTGCCGCCGCACTGGGGACAGGCTCCGGTTCCGCCGCAGTTGGTGCACTGCCCTCCGTTGCCCGTTCCCTTGCACATCGTGCACTGGCCGGATCCGCTGCACGCGTCGCACTTCGTTTTGTGTTCCGCCATGTCGATTCCTCTTATTGGCGCTGGAAGGCAAGAGTGATCGGCTTCTGCCGCGGCCTCACGACGGTCACGGTCATGGACCCATCCGGCGCAAGCGCGTAACTTTCGAGTGTCACAGCGCCGGATTGAGTGGTGGTCACCTTCAGCACATCGTGATCCCAGCGGGATTTGCTCTTGAGGTCTTTGCCGGACTTAATCGTAGCGTTGTCCTCCGCGTCAGTGATGTCGTTATAGAAGAAGGTCTCAGTGACGCCCTCATACCGGAAAGCGCGAGTGACGATGATGATGCCCTGCCGCTCGCTGATTGTGACGGTTCCGGACTGCACCACGGACTGGCCTGCAAAATCGCTCTTGGCGGGCACCATCGTCCACGCGCCATTCAAACTGCTGTGATCGCGCGCAAAGGCGGCGTACCCCAACAGGAAAGTCGTCAACACGGCTCCCGCGATTGCGGCCGAGTTTGTTTTCATGATTGCGGTAGAGCACGCGCGCTGCCGTTGCGGAGGTGATACATTCGCCCTTCCGCCTTCCTGCGCCGCGGCTTGATCGGCAGCAACTGCCGCGCAAAGTGCAGAATCCGCACCTGGTGTGCCGGCTATCCACCGGCTTGCCCGTTCGGAGAGGGCCGGCAGATTCACAGGTGGCTGATTTCGGCCGTTTGGGCCTGCGTGTGCAATTAGCATCCTGCAAAGGAAATCGAAAAATGCTCTGGACAATCTGCGTAATTCTCTTGATCTTGTGGGCCTTGGGTATGGCAACAGCCTACACCGCCTCCGGGCTCATTCACATCCTGTTGGTTGTTGCCGTGGTGTTGATGTTGATCCGCCTGTTTCAAGGTCGGCGAGTTGTCTAGGCCGCGAGTCGGGCTGATGCGCTCGATCTTCGCCATCGGTATAGGCATTGCGATTTCCCACCCGGGGCTCTCCCAACAGTTCGTTTCCTGGGGAGTGAACGACAAATTGAGCTACCACTTCAAACAGTCGGTTGGTCCGCTGGCGCTGCTCGGAGATGCGGCATACGCCGCGATCCTGCAAGAGGCCGATACCCCAACGGAGTGGGGCCAAGGCGGATCAGGCTACGGCAAGCGTTTCGGATCGACGGTCGCGTGCTCGGGGATCCACAGCGCCCTCGCTTTTGGCCTGGATGCAAGTCTGCATGAGGATCCCCGGTATTACCGCGCCACCAGCGGGGGACTGCTGCGACGCGCGGGACACGCGCTGCGCGGCACCATTCTCACTCACACGGACAAGGGAACCGAGACACTCGCCCTGTGGCGTTTCGGCAGTGCCTACGGCGCCGCGTACCTCTCCAACCAATGGTATCCGGGCCGGCTCAATACAGTGACGCTTGGATTCTCCGAAGGCTCGTTGCAACTTGGCTTCGATCTGGCCAGTAACGTTGCCGCCGAGTTCTGGCCCGATCTCAAGCGGATGATCCGGCGAAAAAACTAGATGGAACGCCCTTCCAGCGCCGTGCTGGTAAAATAAAGCCACACAATGGCCAGATCTCCTGTGGTTTCGGGCCGGATCCTCATCGTCGATGACGATGAGCGGCAGCGGACTGGGCTGTCCGCCATGCTCTCCGACTGCAACTATGAGACCCAGCTTGCGGTGGACGGCCTGGATGCGCTGGAACGGCTGTCTACGTTCAACGCGGACGTCATTGTGGCCGATCTGGTGATGCCGCGCATGGACGGCTTTGAACTGCTCCGGCACTTGAAGGATCACGGAGACCTCATGCCGGCGATCGCGCTCACCGGCTTCGGCAGCATGGAGAAGGCGCTGTCTGTCATTCACGATCTGAACGCCTTCTGGTTTTTGGAGAAGCCGGTAGAGCCGCATGCCTTCAGGGCGCTGCTGCAACGCGCAATCAGCTACCACCGAAGCCTGCAAAAAACCGAGGAGTTGAAGCGCGACCTCAGCCTCCGCGGCGTGCTGGGGAGCCTGATTGGCGCCTCCCCGGCAATGCAGCGGATTTTCGCCCTGATCCGCCAGGTGGGGCCGACCTCAGTGCCGGTATTGATCGGAGGCGAGAGTGGCACCGGCAAGGAACTGGTGGCGCGCGAGATTCACAACTGCAGTCTTCGCGCCCATGGGCCCTTCATTGCCATCAATGCGGCGGCGCTGCCGGAAACATTGGTCGAAAGTGAACTGTTCGGACACGAGAGAGGTGCCTTTACAGGAGCGGTGGAGCGGTCGGCAGGCTGCTTTGAGCAGGCTCACGGCGGCACTTTGTTTCTCGACGAAATCGGAGAGATGCCGCAATCGACGCAAGCCAAGATGCTTCGCGTGCTGGAGGACTTGAAGGTTCGCCGGCTAGGCGGCAAGCACGAAATCGCTGTGGATGTCCGCGTGCTGGCGGCCACCAGCCAGGAATTGGGCAACACATCTGCGCGAAGACCTGTTCTATCGCTTGAGCGTTTTCCAGATTGTCATCCCGCCCCTGCGTGAACGGAAGGAAGATATTCCGTTGATCGCGGATGCCATGCTGCAGAATCTCAACAGAAAGCATGGCACGCGCGTTACAGGGCTCGATAGGGACGTCCTGGACATACTCCACCAGCACCATTGGCCAGGCAATGTGCGGGAATTGCGAAATGTGTTGGAACGCGCCGCCATCATGGCCGCAGAAGGTCCCGTCCGGGTGGCCAGCCTTCCGCCAACCGCACTCGACGGAACGCTAACCTCTTACGCCCGGCCGGGCCAAAATCCCGCGGCGCCCGGGATGCCTGCTCCGGGCCAGCCCCTCATCAAGATTGAGGAGGCTTACATCAAACTCACGCTCGAACACGTGCACGGGAACCGCAAACTCGCCGCTGAGCTGTTGGGGATCAGCTTGCGGACCCTGCAGACCCGGCTCGCCGCAATGCGCGAAGAGGCTGAAACAGCAACCCCGGGTACATAAAGGTCGACCGCGAAGGCCGGCCGGTTATGCGGCGCCACTAATGAGTGTCTGCCATCGGAAGAGGAAAAAGTGGTGGCCGCAAAGAGAGCATCGGAAAGGCTGAAGGAGCCAGTGAAACGCTCCCTCCATCGAGTTTCGCGGCCCGACCGGCCTGAAATCGATGGACCTGCAATGCGGGCATTGCATCGAAAATAGCCCCAGCGGGAAGCGAATCATGTTCCGGCATCTTCCTTCTCCGCGCCGGCAGCCACGCCGTGACTGGGAGATGGCGTAGCGTAGTTTGCATGAGGGTCGTTTCGGAGGACACCCACGGCCCGGCTCGCCTCCCGCGCCGCTGTGATTTGTTCCGGCGTTCTCACATCCGGCTCCGACAGTCTCACGCGCCCCCGCGCGCGTGAGACCTGCCGCTTGTGCCGCTTTTCCAACCTTTTGTTCATTCCTGTCCTATTCTCCGGGCTCTTCCACAACCGCACAGACCATGGCCTCGGTAGTGAGCATAAGAGAAGCGATCGAAGCCGCGTTCTGCAGGGCCGTGCGAGTGACCTTGGTGGGATCGATCACGCCCGCGCTTACCAAATCCTCGTACAATTCCGTAGACGCATTGAAACCGAAGTTGGGATCAGAACTGTCCATAATTTTTGCGGCCACCACGGCACCCTCGGTCCCGCAGTTCAGGACGATCTGGCGGACCGGCTCCTCGCAGGCACGCCGCACGATGGTTACTCCGAACTGCTCGTCGCCCTCCAGCTTCAAGTTCTCCAACGCCACGGAAGCGCGCAGCAGCGCAACGCCGCCGCCGGGAACGATCCCTTCCTCGACCGCCGCGCGCGTGGCATGTAGCGCGTCCTCCACGCGGGCCTTCTTCTCTTTCATTTCAGTTTCAGTGGCGGCCCCGACTTTGATGATGGCCACGCCGCCGGCCAGCTTCGCCAGCCGCTCCTGCAGTTTCTCGCGGTCGTAGTCCGAGGTGGTCTCTTCGATCTGAGTCCGGAGCTGCTTGATGCGGCCTTCGATGGCCTTCTGATCCCCGCCGCCGTCGATGATGGTGGTGATGTCTTTATCCACCGTGACGCGCTTGGCGCGGCCCAGATCTTCCAGTTTGATGCTCTCCAGCTTGATGCCGGTCTCTTCCATGATGGCCTTACCGCCGGTCAGGATCGAAATGTCTTCCAGCATGGCCTTACGGCGATCGCCGAATCCCGGCGATTTCACGGCGCACGCATTGAGCGTGCCCCGCAGCTTGTTGACTACGAGCGTGGCCACGGCCTCGCCTTCCACATCTTCGGCGATCACCAGTAGCGGCTTGCCGGCGCGCGCAATCTGCTCCAGAATCGGCAGCAGATCTTTCATGTGGCTGATCTTTTTATCGTGAATGAGAATGTACGGATCCTCGAACACGCACTCCATCCGTTCAGCGTCAGTGACGAAGTAGGGCGACAAATATCCGCGGTCGAACTGCATCCCATCCACCGTCTGCAGCTCGGTGGTCATAGTCTTGGATTCTTCGACGGTGATCACGCCGTCTTTGCCGACCTTCTGCATGGCTTCGGCAATGATGTTGCCTATGGTGGAATCGCTGTTCGCGGAGATGCTCCCCACCTGGGCGATCATGCCGCCGGACACGGGCTTGGAGAACTTCTTCACTTCCTCAATGACTACCGCCACCGCTTTATCGATGCCGCGCTTGATGGCCATGGGGTTGGCGCCGGCCGTTACAGCCTTTACCCCCTCACGGTAGATCGCCTGGGCCAGAATCGTGGCGGTGGTGGTGCCGTCGCCGGCGATGTCGGAAGTCTTGGATGCCACCTCGCGAACCATCTGGGCGCCCATATTTTCGAGCGGATCCTTCAACTCGATCTCTTTGGCAACCGTGACGCCATCCTTGGTAATGGTCGGTCCGCCGTATTTCTTTTCCAGAACGACGTTGCGTCCTTTGGGGCCGAGGGTCACCTTGACCGCGTCGGCAAGCTGGTTCACGCCGCGAAGGATCGCCTGGCGGGAGTGGTCGCTATAAATAATCTGTTTTGACATAAAGTTTCCTTGTGAATCCCTTTTCGAACTAGCTGGCTTTCTTGAGCTTCGCGGGAGCCGCATCGAGGACGCCAAGGACATCTTCCTCGCGCATGATGATGTACTCTATACCTTCCAGCTTAATCTCGTTGCCGGAGTATTTGCCGAAAAGAATACGATCGCCGGCTTTCACGTCGAGAGCAACGACGGTGCCGTCTTCGAGCCGCTTTCCTTTCCCCACAGCCATAATTTCACCCTCCTGCGGCTTTTCCTGGGCCGAATCGGGAATGACAATGCCGTTGCGCGTGGTTTCCTTTTCGTCAATCCGCTTCACCACGATGCGGTCGTATAGAGGTCGAATATTGATCATGCGTTTCATCTCCAGTTCAAGTCGAATCTACCGTTAGCCTGCGAACGTCTGGCCCTTCTGAAGATGCCGCGGGTGGGCGGATACGCTCACGTAGGGTATTTTCAGGAATGAGTTTCCGGTTACCTGCGTAATCTCAATGCAGTTGCACTTCTGACCTTTCACGTTGGCGATGAGCCGGCTCAATGCGGTGCCCAGCGCCCTCTCCCGATCGAATCCGAAGACCGTGGTTTTGATCTCTCCGGCCATAAAGAAAAACGTCCATCCCGCGTCAGGAATCTCCTTCCCGAACTCAGAACGGACGTTGGTGACCTCGGCCCACCCGCTGGAGTGTGGTTCCCGCTGAAGCAGCACGGAATTCGGCAACTGCGCACCTTCGTCAACGAAGACGCTGCCCGCTGCGATCGTGTCTTTCATGATGCCCGCACCGCATGGGCGAGCCACTCCACGGGATGGCTGCGAACCCTGCCATCGCGCTCCGTGATGTCAGCCCATTTGGGGTCTTGTCTCAAACGGAGAAAGATACCGGGAGTGCCCTGGTAACTGCCCTCGGCCAACACGACTTCCTCGCCTTCGTGGAATTCAGGTTGAGTGTTCATAGTCTTTTACCTTCTTAGGGTCGAAACTTGGATTTGTTGACGAGCCTGGCCTGTTCCAGCCGGGCTAGCTCCGCATCGTTCTCTTTAGCGAGCCGGGCAGCCTCCCGTTGGGGCGCCTCTTTATCGTCGAGCCGTGCGGCTTCGAGGTTGGCGGATTGAGCGGCTTCCTCCAGTCGCTTGAATACGCCGACCAGCTTATAGCCAGATCCGTACGAAGACTGGAGCAGCCTGAAGCAGTACTGCCCGTCCTGCCATTGCGCCAGTACCTTCTCCTCTTGGCCGTAGTCTAGCTTTACAATCTCGGCTGAAGGCACGGGTTTCGCGGAAACGCCGTACATGCTGGAAATAGCTTCGATCAGGTCGCCAGGGGTCATTCCCTCGGTTTGCCGACGGTCATAGTTGACCGCGATCTGGTACAGCGCGCCGTCGCAAAAGCTGAAAACAACCTCTTGGGCCGGCTCCGTGCGCGAGGACGAACCCAGCGGCTGAGGACGCCACGTCAGCTCTTGGATGAGGGCGGGACGGCTGTGCACCACTCTGGCCTCAGACGGGTTCATGCCCGCCTGTTTGGCAACAGTCGCCAGGTCTCCGCCGAACTGGAAGTCCCGATACTTGGAAAGGTCTTCTGCCGTCGCTGCCGATAGCGCCCCGAACGTGAAAAGTATGACCGCAAGTTGCTTCATTGTGATTTCCTTATGGTGTTGTTGAGTGGGGCCGAGCTCCGAGTCCGGCCCCACCCGCCGATTACCGGATTGCGATCGGTGTGCCGATCACGGTGCCGATTATTTCGCCCGAGATCACTAGTTCTACACGCCGGTTCTGTTGCCGGCCCTTCGCGGTATCGTTGCTGGCGACAGGGTCGGTCTTGCCGAAGCCCTTCGCCGTCACGGATCCGGCTGCCATTCCTTGTTGAGTCAGGTAGTCGCGGACTCCGTTGCTGCGATCTTCCGAAAGCTGCTGATTGTAGTCGTCGCCGCCGACGCTGTCGGTGTAGCCTTCCACCGCAAGGCGCAGTCCGGGGTGTCCCGAGACGATGCCTGCCAGCTTGGCCAGTTTCTCGCGGGCCAGCGGACGGAGCGAGTACTTGCCGGTGTCAAAAAGAACATCCGACATGTTCACAACCAGGCCGCGCGCGGTATCCCGCGTCTGAAGAATGGCGTTGAATTGCGCTAGCAGGTTCGAACGCAGTTGCACCTTGTCGGCTTCGAACTGCGCCCGTTGGTTGGCTGCGGCATCGAGTTCGGCCTGGCTGGCCGCGCGCTGCATATCGTTCTCGTGTTTAAGGCGGTCCGCTTGTGTGGCGGCGGCTGTTTCACGAGCGTCATTCTGTATCTTCAGTTGCTCCGCATCGTTGGCGGCAGCGGCCATGCGAGCGTCATTCTCACGCTTCACGCGATCGGCTTCCGCCTGGGAGGCGGATGCCTGCGCATTGTTCTCGCGAGTCAGGCGTTCGGTGTCCGCCTGTGCGCTAAGCCGTGCGGCTTCCGCATCGCGCTTGAGGCTGTTTGCTTCTTTGTTGGCGGCTGTTTCACGAGCGTCATTCTGTATCTTCAGTTGCTCCGCATCGTTGGCGGCAGCAGCCATGCGGGCGTCATTCTCACGCTTCACGCGATCGGCTTCCGCCTGGGAGGCCGTTGCCTGCGCATTGTTCTCGCGAGTCAGGCGTTCGGTGTCCGCCTGTGCGCTAAGCCGTGCGGCTTCCGCATCGCGCTTGACGCGATCTGTCTCGGACTGCGCCGCTGCGCGCTCGTTCTCCGCGTTCGCTTCGCGCTCTGAAGAGCGCAGGCGTGCCGTGTTTAAGGCCTCTTCCTCCTGGCGTTTCACAGCGATGGCTCGCGAATCTTCCGCCATCTGGACGGCCTCGCGGGAAGTCATGGCTACCGCCTTGCGGCCCGCATTGCGGGTCTGGTAGGTCTCCGCCTGCGCCAGGCTCGTCTCGGCCTTCTGGAACGTCTCCGGAGCAAACTTATCTGCGCCGACGGAGCGTGCGATTTGCACTGCGTTGCGCGCTTCATAGAGCTCGAGAGGCTGTTTTCGATCCATCTTTAATGAAAGGGGATTGGCCAGACGTTGATACTGGCCGCGCTGCAGCAGCTCGTACTTGGCGTCGATGGATTCCACCTTGCCTGCCGTGTCGGGGCGCACCACGTTTTCCATGACCACCAGGTCGCTCGGCTGCGACACCGCATAGTAAGGTTCGGCGGTGACGATCAGCCCGAACACCTGCAGGTCGGTGGTGACATCGAGCTTGCTCTTCGTGCCGTTCAGCAGGACTTCGCCCAGATTGGCCGTGCGGCCCTCGGGAGTGACCGCCCACAACACGTAGGTGAGGTATTCGGCGCCATTCTTCGTCGCAGGCTGCAGCCCATCGAATTCCACTTCGATCTCGATGCGGCCCTGGTGACTCTCGACTTTGGCTTCTCCGCGGCTGCCTGGCAGAAGTTCGGTGCCGGCAAAGTTGACTTTCGTTGCACCGCCGCGATGTTGATAACTGATTGCCTTCGCGGTCCGCGAGGTTACGGTGACGCGGTAAACGGGCTGATCCTGCGGCCCCTGGGCCGATAATACTGCGCAAACCATCAGGAGTGCGCCGGTAAGCTTAATTTGAATCACGTTAGGTTCTTTCTCGCCAGATTATTGGCTGGAGCCAGTGGAGCCACTCTCGCGAGGAGAGTATTTGTTCAGAAGGTCGAGCAGTCTCATGGCGCTCCTGGGCGCTCTCACCCCGGTCATCACGATTTCCCGATTCTCCAGCTTCCTGCCGTAGAGCGTGGCATTGTCGTCCAGATCCTGCCGCAGGGTGGCGCCTTCCAGCGCAACGCCGGCAAACAGCCCCTGGGACCGCGACCACGAAAGGATCTCGGCATGCATTTGGATGTCGGTTTGAGCCGTCGCCGTGCGCCCCACGGGACCCGCGGCAACAGAGCCCTCGGCGCCCAAAGTGAACTTGCTGGAAAGCAGTTTGTCGGCGCCGCCCTGATTCATCACGAGCAGTATCAAGTCCGTTTCCGAGCCTCCGATCTGGAAGCCCACGCTGCCGCCTTCGATGCGGACCGTGCCCGGCGCGGACCAGCCGGCTCCGCCTTTGTTGCGGCAGGAGACATAGCCTTTTCCGTACTTCGCGCCAATCACGAACGCGGCCGTCTTCACGCTGGGGACGATAACGATGCAGTGGGCGTTTGCCAGCAAGTCTTGTGGGATGCCTTTGTCGGGCGTCGCCATCACTTCCGAAAACACCGTGGCGGATTCGTCCAGCCGCTTTGCAGGTTCGCTGTCTTTGGCCATCAAGGGCATTATTGCCAGAGCGGCCGCCAGGATCATTCGCATTGTTTTAGCCTCTTTTTGCCGTCCGGTGAACCCCGAAGGGGCTTTGGGCGACGTGCTTCCTAGTGCACGGAGAGCGCCGTTGCTCTTTTGCTGAGACGATTCACATGGAAGCGATTCATGCCGTCGGGGCGAAGCAGATTCTGCTGATGAAATGCAATTCCTGCAGATACTTACGAACGGGCAGGCGATTGCTTTGTACCATGCGAGGAACAATGTAAAATGCCTTTGCTCAATATTGTCGTTGTGCTGATTCTGGTCGGAGTGGCTTTGCACCTGATCAATCGGTACGTCCCGATGGCTTCCAGCATCAAATCGATTCTCAATGTGGTGGTAATCGTCTGCGTCTGCGTGTGGCTTTTGCAAGCCACCGGCATGTGGGGCAACGTAACGCATTTCCGGCTGTCGCGGTAACATCACTGGCGCGGAGTTGCATCCTGATCGAACTGGTAATTGGAGCACTGAATATCCAGTTCGGTCGGGCCCAGCAGAAGACTGGATGTGACGCTCTGCACGTGCCCGGGCAGCCAGAAGCCATGCACTTGGATATAGCTTTCGGTAATACGGGGCGCCCCAACCAGAACCGACATGCTGGCGGCGAACTGGCCTGCCATCCGCACCACCGCGTAACTCTCCACGTCAACCCAGGCTTTTCCAACGATGAGAAATGGCGCCTTGAACCGAGGCGATAATGCCAGCACGAAGCAGCTTCGCCCCTCCGCGGTCTCGGTTCCCAGCAGGTGAACCCGGTAGTTGGCGGAATTGATCTGGTGGTGGGCGTTTTCCGGCGGCAAACTTGCGCCGGCTTCCGAGGAAAGCAGTTTATCGATGATGCTGTTCAACTGGGCCGATCCTGATCGCGTCACGACCGTGAACTTGTCGCCTTCGAACTTTCGGTGGCTCATGAGCACGGCGGCCGCCGCCTGTTGACCGAAACGCCCGTTCTGCACGGTGTACTGCCGCGATCCCGAATATTCCGTCAGTTCCAGATGGCGCCTGTTCGTTTCGATCTCTACCCTGGTCAGAATTTCGTCGCCCGACGGCGCAACCGAATCGGCGGGGAGCACACTCATCAACCCGCAGACGAGGACCGAATATACAACTGTAAGAGGTCTGAATGCCAACATGGTAGTGGGTCAGTTTGAAGGTTTAGACCCTGGATTTACGGTTTCAACCGGTCCTTCCGGCTGTCGAATTCCTGGCCGCCGAGTTGTGACCGATTCTGCGTGTGCAGTACGTCGTTAATCATCCGAATCAACTTCGCCGCAACAAATGGCTTCTGCATGTACGCCCAGCCGTAATTGAGAACCAGGAGGTTGCCATTTGCTGCACCGGACATCAACATCACATGCATGTCCGGCCGAGTCACCTTCAGCGCTTCGCCCAGGTCTGGGCCGGACATCTCCGGCATCTCTACATCGGAGAGCAGCAGGTGTATCGTGTCGGTGGTTTCAACTGCAAGTTTAAGGGCGGAAGGCCCGCTGTCGGCCGAAAGAACACGGAAGTTTTCAGCTTGGAGGATCTTGACGACCATTTCGAGAACCGACGGGCTGTCGTCAACCACTAGAATCGTTTCGAGGCTTCCCTCGGGGGCCGGCGTCATGAAGTACTCCTTTTGTTGTGTGCCAGATTGCACGACCGTCATAGCACTCGGACGCCCAATCGACAATCTGCGGCGTCCTTAATTTCCTGACGAATGCCAGGCCAGCATCAGTCCATAGCTGTGAGCGGAAGGCTGAACCTGCGGAATCACCTGGGGCGACAACCACACCTTGGTCCGCGACTGGCTACCGGTCAGGCGCTTCTGAGCCACATGCCTGCCGATAAACCAGCCCATCGCTCCTCCCGCCAAAATGTCCGACGCGTTGTGCTGCCGGCCGCTGAAGCGCGACGCTCCGACCGCTGTGGCGAGACCATAAGCCAGAATGACGACTACTTTGTTGCCCTGGTATTCGTGTGCAATCACCGAAGCCAGTGCGAAGCTTTCAATCGTGTGGCCGGATGGGAAGCTGTCGCTGCCGTGAAAGAAATGGCCGCCTCCGTCACCTTCCAGAGGTCGCTGGCGGCCCGTCGCGGCCTTCAGCACCTCCGACACGATCAGGCTGTCTACTCAGTGCCTGGCCCCCAAGAAAGCCCGAGTCGCGCAGTCTCGAATGTCCCGTCAGGACGCCTCCAAGGTAGAGCCCACCGGCGATCGGAATCAGTGTGTACACGGCTCCCAGCCGGGAGACGTCCTTGCTGTAAGCAGTCTGGTCCGCCGTGTTCGGCAATTGCTGCGAGGTGCGATGGTCCGTCGCGATCAGGGCGCCGGTGGCGGCGCCAAACATAAGCCACCATTTCACATCCCGCTTCTTCATGCGCAATGGACTCGTCCAGATCTGCTTCTGATCGCGGAAGACGTCTTTGGCGAAGTCCGTGCCCGTATCTTGGGCGAAGGTGTCTGGGACCGCCGCGAACAGGCAGACCAGCGCCACACCGCGTAGTTTGGAAGAGCGGGTCATTTAGCGGCCGGCTCAGGAACTGCGACAGCCGCCTTCGAAGTAGAAGCCGCCAGATCCCGATTGACGGAAGTCAGATGATCCAGCTCCAACTGCAATCTTGCCCACTCGCTTTCATGCGCCTTCGTCTCGATCGGAAGGCTCATATCCCCGTAGAATGCGAGAATATCGCTCCTCAGGTCTTGTGGAATCTCGGTGTAATGACCATCCAACTTATGCAACAATTTCGCATACGCAGCATCCATTAGCGTATATTTGCCTGCCTTGGTCGCTTCGCCGACATCAAAGTTGTCATTGGGCAGTTTCAGGCGGCCGGTGCCCGCGCGCGGCGAGCATTTCGCGGTATCTGTCGATCGACGCATTGAAGCCCGCCATATACAACTTCTCGGTCTCCGGCGTGAGTCGCTTGAATGCCAGGGCCTTGAACGGTCCCGTCCTGGGCACGATGTGGAAGAAGCCCGCCAGCATTTTCGACCGGATGCCTGGCTTCTGGTAGGTTGTTCCCCAGTTCTTTTCGTAGCTGGAACGAGACAGGTTGTAGAGGAATTTCTTGCGCGTGATGCTGGGAGCGTCCTTCCGGATCTCCTGGCTTTTGAGCTGCCATGCCACTCTGGTCAAGGCTGGCAGAATGGTCCCCACGGCGCGGCGGTACGATCCAATGGCCAGGTCCAGATTCATGAACACCTGCTCGATCCTCATTCCGTAGGTGTCCAGGAAGGCCCGCTCCAGCACCGGCTTGGCAACCTGGAAGCCGATGAAGTCTTTGTAGGCCGCGGATGCGTAGCGGCTCTTCGCCGCCTGAAACACGTCGAAGCCGAACTCTGTCTTGGTGTGCGAGAAGGGGTCGTCCGCATACGTTACCGAGTTTCCGAACTTCGCGCGAAGACTCGGGTAGAGCAGCGGTACGGAGACGTTGGTGGCCATGCGGTGGCCATTATTATCCGCTGCGTAGTGCGATAGCGCGCCCAGCGCGAATGCATACTCGTCGAGGTCCTGCGACTCGCGAATCAGGTTGAGAATGAAGTCGCCGCTGCGCACATAATGCGTCAAATCGCTGTAGAACTTGCTGCCGAATGGATAGTAGCCCAGATCCTGGATGATGCTGCCTCCGTAGGCATAGCCGTGGGCCCGCGCCAGGTCCTCCTCGGTGGAAGCGGGGAATCGTCTGAGCAGGAGCGGCTTGATGGCGCTATCCCACGTGGAATCGATGATCGCCTCGTGTGTCAGTACTGAGTACGACGAGGCGCTCTTCACGGAAAACAGAAGCAAAAGGGCAAGCGTCCAGTTCGGGAGCAACCTCTTCACAACGCCGCCACGAGTTGTGGCCGGAACGCCGCCACTATAGCCAGACATGCCGCGGCGCAAGTGAGGAACATCAAGAGAAAAACCTTAGTTGTCAGAAGAAACGGGCTGAACACTACGAAGACCACAACGCCTGCCGCGGCCCATGCATATTCCCTCAGCCACGCCGAATGCAGCACAAAGAGGACGGCGGCTCAGACAGATGATCAAATTCATCAAGCCTTCATAACGGCCAGCCAGGCTTGAGAGCACCGCAGCCGCTAAAAGGGCTGGAATCGAAGCCCACTTCAAAATCCTCGTAATCGTCTGAAACATCGTTTGACCTCGCTCAGTTGGATCACCGTCTGTCAAGCACTCCGAAGGCCATGTTGGTGGTGTGTGTGCGGTATGGTAAGGGCCAGCAACGTGCTCTATGATCGCCGTAATTCAGAATTATTCAGAATAGGAATTGAATCGTGAAGACTAAATTGATTTTCGTGATGTTGCTGGCGGTGGCCGCCGCTTTCGCTCAGCTTTCCGTCGGGATCAGAATCGGCGCGCCGCCACCGATCCGCGTGAGAGTGCAGCCGCGAAGCCCCGGCGCAGGCTATACCTGGGTGGGAGGCTACTGGTATCCGGTGGGCAGGCGCTACACCTGGCACGAGGGATACTGGACGCGGCCGGCATACGTTGGAGCCCACTGGGTGGAGCCCCGCCATGACGGAGAGAGGTATTATGCCGGCTACTGGGATGGCGACCACGGTAAAATTGCCCACGACCATGCCTGGGACAAGAACCATGATCGCAACCGCGACTACAATCGCGATCACCACGACCACTAGAACTTCGTTGTAAACCCCGGCCCGGAACAGGGTACGCTCCAAAAGCGGTCTGTTCCGCCGCACCTATCCTCCCCGCAATAAACCTCCCTCAAGAAACTACGGCCACTGAAGTGCCTTTACAGACCTCGAAGGAAACAACAGATTAAATGAAACTCTTAAAAGCAGCGACGACGGTGTTTGGTATTGCGGTCATGAGCGCGGTAATCGCACCCGGCGCCAAGGCCGACGATTGGAACCGGAAGACCACGATGACGTTTAGCGGACCAGTGGAGATTCCCGGGGTCCACCTCAAAGGATGGAGCGTGCTCCCGGCGGGCACCTACGTGTTCAAGATCCTGAATTCGCAGTCCGACCGTCACATCGTGCAGATCTTCAATAAGGACGAAACCGCCGTTTATGCAACGATACTGGCGATTCCGAACTATCGCCTCAGGGCGACCGACAAGACCGTGGTGACGTTCAGGGAGCGGCCCGCCGGCGAGCCCGAAGCCCTTCGCGCCTGGTTCTATCCCGGCCGCAATTGGGGCGAGGAATTCGTCTATCCGAAAGCCAGAGCGGTTGTGCTCGCCAAGGAAACCCACACGCCGGTCCTCTTTACCGAGGCCGCGCTTCCCGTCGAAGTCGCCGAACCGATCAAGACCGCGGACGCGCCGGTGGTAGTGGAAATGACCCGTGCGCCGGTCATGGCGGTACAGCCCACAGGTGAAGAAGTTGCACTTACCGAGGTAGTTACCGCACCTCCCGCGCTTCCGGAAGCTGCGGCGTCGCTTCCAGCCACGGCCAGCAACCTGCCGCTGCTTGGCCTCTTCGGCCTGATAGCCTTACTCGCGGCCTTCGCCACCCGTACAGCCGCAAAGCGACTTCAGTAGCGCGTTGTAATTGCTCGCGCGGCGCTGCAATCGGGCGCTGCGCGGGGGCACGAAGGAAAGCAGGTGACAGCATGAGTCCTTTCAACACAGTGACGAATACAGTGCGTATGAGCCTGGCAGGCATGGCAAACCTGTTGTTCGGCTGTCTGCACGGCAAAACCACTTTCCCGATCACGCTCCAGGCGAGCACCTATGTGGTCTGCCTGGAGTGTGGACGCCATCTTCGGTACGATTGGTCGAGAATGCGCATCAGCAGGCGCCTCATGGCGTGGCCTTCCCCTCCAATTGTGTGTGCCTTAGCGTCAACAGCTAGGCCATCCCGGTGAGCGCCCTCCCAGTTCTGGCCATGATCTGTCTCGCGGGCAATGGAATGCTCCAGGCTCCCGAGCCGTTCCGCATTTCCGTAGACGTCAATCTCGTAGTGCTGCACCCCACCGTGCGCGACGGAAATGGCCAGTTTGCTTCCGAGTTGCAGGCGCAGAATTTTGAGGTCTACGAAGACGGCGTCCGTCAGACCATCAAATTGTTCCAGCACGAGGACGTTCCGGTTACCGTCGGACTGCTTGTCGATCACAGCAGCAGTATGCGACACAAGCTTGCGGAGGTGGTTGCCGCGGCGCGCACATTCATTCACTCCAGCAGCCCGGAGGACCAGATATTCGTCGTCAACTTTAACGAGAAGGTGACCATGGGTCTCCCGGAAGCGGCCGGTTTCACCGATAGCTCCGCGGAACTCGAACGAGCGATCTTCAGGACTCCAGCCGGGGGGATGACGGCGCTTTACGACGCTGTCGTCGTGGCGCAGCAGAAATTGCAGGCCGGCACGCACGACAAGAAGGTCCTCATTGTCATCAGCGATGGCGGCGACAACGCAAGCGCGCACAGCCTGGCAGAGGTATTGAAGATCGCGGAACGCTCCAGCGCCCTGATTTACACCATCGGCATCTTCGATCCGGACGATGAAGATAAGAATCCGGACGTCCTGCGCCGTCTCGCAAGGGCAACCGGCGGCGATGCTTTCCTCCCCGACAAACTGGACGACGTGGTTGCGATTTGCGAACGCATTGCGCGCGATATCCGCCACCAATACACTCTCGGATACATCTCCAGCAACGCGGCGAAACCGGCACTGTACCGGTCGATTCGGGTGGTTGCGCGGTCCGCCGGAAACGGCAAACTCGTGGTGCGCACTCGCTCCGGCTACATCGCGGGCAAGGCTGAGAAGTGAGATTTCGCATTGCCAAAGCGCCGCTGAGACGCCTCCTGCGCTGGAGCCAGTGGTCGCTCCTGGCGATTTCCGTATCGATGCTTGCCTGGTGCTGCTACGTTCTGGTTGACACCTGGAGTTTTCAGCGCACGGAACAACGTCAGTTCGAGGTACTGCGGGTCGACCGAATCGCCGCCCCTGACGCGATTCCCCCACCGGCCTCAGGAGGCCTGATCGGCCGCATCGACATTCCCCGTCTCGATATCTCCGTGGTCGTCATCGAAGGAACCGGCAGCACTACTCTTCGCCGGGCCGTCGGCCATATTCCTGGAACAGCCCTGCCGGGGCATCGCGGAAACATTGGCATCTCCGGGCATCGCGATACGTTCTTCCGCCCGCTGCGGAATATCCGGAAAGGCGACCTCATCACCCTCACCACGCTGGAAGGGGAGTATCGTTATCGCGTCGTTTCGACTAAAATAGTAATGCCGTCCGATGTTTCTGTCCTGGACTCGGACGGGCGAGAAATCCTCACCCTCGTCACCTGCCATCCGTTCTACTTCGTGGGCGCTGCCCCCGACCGGTTCATCGTTCGGGCCGAAAGAATTGAATGAGAGAAACCTCTAAAATCCGCAAGATCGCCTTTGTCGGCGACCATCTGCCGCGCAAGTGCGGTATCGCTACGTTCACCACGGACCTGCTTGCCGCCGTCGCAAACGCGTATCCCCAAAGCCAATGCCTCGCGGTATCGGTCAACGATATTCCGGGCGGCTATGAATATCCGGAGGTGGTTCGCTTCGAGATTGAGGAGCAGGACCTTTCCTCCTATTTGCGTGCCGCGGATTTTCTCAATATCAGCAACGTGGACGTCGTCTGTCTGCAGCACGAGTTCGGGATTTTCGGAGGGCCGGTGGGCGGCCACATCCTGGCATTCCTGCGCGAATTGAGAATGCCCGTCGTGACCACGCTCCACACCATCTTGCGCGAGCCGAAAGCGGACCAGCGGCGCGTGATGGACGGGTTGATCTCGCTGTCCAGCCGCCTCGTGGTGATGACCGAGCGCGGCCGGCAGATGTTGGAGGAGATCTACCACGCCCCTCCGGCCAAGATCGATCTCATCCCGCACGGCATTCCAGACGTCGGTTTTGTCGATCCCACCTACTTCAAGGATCAGTTTGGGGTGGAAGGCAAAGTAGTGCTGCTCACCTTCGGCCTGCTGTCGCCCAACAAGGGTATCGAACAGGTGCTGAACGCCCTGCCGGACATTCTCACGGAATTTCCGGACGTAGTTTACATTGTCCTCGGCGCTACGCATCCCAATGAACTGCGCGAGCACGGCGAGGCTTACCGGCTAAGCCTCGAAATTCTAGCCAGGAAAAACAAGATCGAGAAGAACGTCATCTTCTATAACCAGTTCGTGGACCTGGAGAATCTCAAGGAGTTCATCGGCGCGGCGGACCTTTACATCACGCCCTACCTGAACGAAGCGCAGATTACCTCAGGCACACTGGCGTACGCGTTTGGCGCGGGCAAGGCCGTGGTCTCTACGCCGTACTGGCACGCTGCCGAATTACTGGCGGACGACCGCGGCTCGCTGGTGCCATTTGGCGATGCGCCCGCGATTGCCCGCGAAGTCCTGGGTTTGCTGCGGGATGACACCCGCCGCCACACCATTCGTAAGAACGCGTACCGCATCGGCCGCGACATGATCTGGAGCAGTGTGGCGCAGATGTACATGCGCTCCTTCGAGTTGTCCCGCCTGGCCGTGTCCACCACGTCGCGAAAATTTCTTGGCGCCAAGACGCTGGACCGAAAACCGCGGGAATTGCCCAAGATGAAACTCAGTCACCTCTCGCGGATGACCGACTCCACCGGGGTTTTCCAGCACGCGATTTTCAGCGTTCCGAATTTCGCCGAAGGCTATTGCACCGACGACAATGCGCGGGCCTTTGTGCTCGCCGTGCTGCTGGGGGAATTGGGCGACGACCCGGAGGGCGTGCGCACTCTGGCCACCACCTCCGCCGCCTTTCTGCATCACGCCTTCGATGTCAAAACCGGGCGCTTCCACAACCACATGAGTTTCGACCGGCGCTGGCTGGACCCTCACGGCTCGGAAGACTGCCAGGGCAGGGCGATCTGGGCCCTCGGCCTCGGCGTGGGCCGCTCGCCATTTCGAAGCTTCCAGATCATGGCCGGGCAACTCTTCGCGCAGGCATTGCCTGCCGTGACTGGCTTCAGCTCTCCGCGGGCGTGGGCCTTCAGCCTTATCGGCATCCATGAGTATCTGCGTCGCCTGAGTGGCGACAGCCTGGTCAACCAAACGCGAGAGACACTGATTTGCCGGCTGATGGAGCGTTTTGAAGCCAGTGCCCACCCCGATTGGCAATGGTTTGAAGAAGAGTTGTCATACGATAATGCGAAGCTCGCTCACGCTTTGATCGTGAGCGGACAGGGAACGGGGCAACAAGCGGTGCTCGATCGCGGCCTGAAGGCCCTACGGTGGCTGACGGAATTGCAGATGTCCGAGAAGAGCCACTTTCGGCCAATCGGCAGCAACGGCTTCTACAAGCGGCACGGCACGCGCGCCAATTTCGACCAGCAGCCCGTTGAAGCGCAGGCCACCGTGTCGGCTTGTCTGGAAGCCTATCGCGCTACATCGGACCTGTCGTGGTACGAGCACGCGCAGCGCGCCTTTGACTGGTTCATCGGGTGGAACGATCTGGGGCTCGAACTGTACTCGCCGGAAACCGGTGGCTGCCGCGATGGGCTCCACGTAGATCGCGTCAACGGCAACCAGGGAGCGGAGTCCACCCTGGCCTTCCTGCTTTCGCTGGCGGAAATGCAGTTGGCGCAAAACACAGTGACCAGCTTCAAGGAACCGATCGCAGCCGCGGAATAGCCGCCCATTTCATAATGTCCATTCACCTCAACCGCACAGCAACAATTCTCCGTCCCGACCAGACCCGCGTTCTGCTGCGGCCCTTTACTCCGGGCGGCCCCGAGCGGATTGCCAGAATCATTGACCGAATCATGGCAATACCGGAAGACCAGGTCGGCCCGCTCCTTGACAACGTCTGCGCTGAATTCTGCCTCCGCCACCTGGAGATCCGCAGAGTCTTCCTGGAACGCTTCGAGCAACTTAGCGAATCCCTGTCGATTGATCGGCCGTTGTCCGAGGAGAGGCAGCAGTTGATCGGATCGTACTTCCTGGCGGAATACTCTCTGGAATCCGCTGCCCTCTTCAATCCATCCATCGTTCCACACACCGATCAGGCCGATCTTCCGGCCGGCGCCCTGCGGTTCATTCTGAGCTTGCGCGCCACCGGGGAAGGACACATTTCCTCCATCACCTTTCGAACCGGCATCATTCATCCCGATCTGACGATCGAGGTGCTACCCGCCACAGGCTTTCTCACCGAGCCGCAGCAAGTCCCGAATCCCGTCTACGAGAAAGCGCTATTCGGGAGGAAGCTCTCTGAACTGGGATTGACCGGCGAATTCACGCGCCGGGTCATGCACAAACTCGCCGAATCGTTCAGCTTGGGAGAGCTTCGCGCCAGCCTCCAAGCCCAGCAGTTCCTTCAGCCGGACGGAATGACACAGGAAGACCAAGACCTGTCCCAGGGGATTTGGATGCTGGCGCGGTCCAACTACGAAGTCCATTTCGAACCCGGACAGCAACTCTCGGAGCGTATCCTCTTCCCGGCCACGCCCTCGCAACGCAACGGGATCGAAGACGCCCGTTTCGTCTGTTTCCACGACGAAGATGGCACTCACACTTACTATGCAACCTTCACCGCTTACGACGGCCGGGTGGTGGTGCCGGAGTTGGTGGAGACCTCCGACTTCGTCCTGTTCCGCTTCAGAACCCTGAACGGACCCGCCGCGGAGAACAAAGGAATGGCGCTTGTTCCCGCGGAAGATCGGCGGTCTCTATGCCATGCTCTCCCGCCAGGACAACGAGAACATCCACCTGATGTTCTCCGACAACATCCACTTTTGGAACGAGAGCAGGGTTCTGCTGAAACCTGTGTTTTCCCTGGGAATTGGTCCAACTGGGAAATTGCGGATCGCCCATCGAGACCGAGGCCGGTTGGCTCGTGCTCAGCCACGGCGTCGGCCCGATGCGACAGTACTGCATCGGCGCATTCCTGCTCGACCTCGACGATCCTTCCAAAGTAATTGGACGTCTCCGCGAACCGCTGCTCAAGCCGAACGAGAGCGAGCGTGAAGGCTACGTTCCCAATGTCGTGTATACGTGCGGCGCGCTGCTCCACAACGGCGAGCTGATCATTCCGTATGGCCTCGCCGATCACGCCACCGGTTTCGCAACTGTCCCGCTCGCCGAAGTGCTGGCGGCCATGGAGCCGGAACGGAATCGCATGACGAATTCCGCCAAGCGAATCGCTGTTCTCTCTCCCGTCGCCTGGCGTACACCTCCTCGTCAATACGGAGCATGGGAGACCGTCGCCGGCAACATCGCCGAAGGACTGGTCGCCCGCGGATGGGACGTTACTCTATTCGCCACCGGCGATTCCGTTACACATGCCCGTCTGCATGCGGTAGTCGACCGCGGGTACGAAGAGGACCGCGCCATCGACCCGAAAGTGGCCGAGTACCTTCACATTTCCGAGGCCTTCGAACACGCCGCCGAGTTCGACCTCATCCACAGCCATTACGATTTCATGGCTCTCGCCTACAGTCGTCTGGTGAAGACGCCGGTCCTCACGACAATCCACGGGTTTTCGTCGCCCCAAATCATGCCGGTATATGAAAAGTACCGCGACGGCTACTTTCGTCTCCATCAGCAACTCCGATCGCGCGCCGGGACTGAACTACCTGGCGACGGTATACAACGGCATCGATCTCTCGTTGTACCCGTTCCAGGAACATGCCGGCGACAGTCTCGTCTTTCTCGGCCGGATTCATCCGGACAAGGGCGTGCATCTGGCCATTGAGGTCGCTCGCCTGAGCGGACTGCCTCTGCTCATTGCAGGCATTATTCAGGATCGGACGTACTTCCGCGAGCAGGTAGAGCCGCATCTGACCGGCACGATCCGCTATATTGGGCCCGTTGATGTTGCGGGCAAGAACGACTTGTTCGCGCGCGCCTTAGCCCTGCTCCATCTGAATACGATCCCGGAGCGATTCGGCCTGGTCCTGGCGGAAGCGAATGCTGCCGGCGTGCCCGTGATCGCCATGGATCTCGGCTCCTGCCGCGAGGTAATCCGCGACGCGCACACTGGGTTCCTGGTCCACAGTGTCGACGAGGGTGTGCGGGCTCTCCGGCGCCTCGGTGAGATCGACCGTAGCGTGTGCCGCCAGCGGGTTCAGGAATGCTTCTCCATCGAAACCATGGTGGCGGCGTACGAACGGGTTTACCAGCAGGTTTTTGAACTGGAAGCGAAGAAATGATCAAACGCTACGCCCACAACCCGATCCTCACCAAAGCCGATATTCCGTACCCGGTGGAGACGGTCCACAACGCTGCGGTGATCAAGCATGAGGACGAATACATCATGCTGTTCCGTTCCCATTTGCGCACCGGACGATCCATCATTGGCTTGGCCCGCAGCCCCGACGGTTTCCACTTCACCGCCGATCCGGAACCCTTCCTGATACCCGAGGCGGAAGAGTTCAGCGTCGAGGATCCGCGAGTGACCTCGATAGACGGCGAGTACCTGATCACCTACAGCGTCTACTCGCGAAACGGAGTCCAAATCGCCCTGGCCAAGACGAGCGATTTCACCAGCGTGGAAAGGGTCGGCCTGATTACGGAAGCCGACTATCGAAACGTCGTGATCTTTCCCGAAAAGTTCGACGGCCTGTATGCGCGCCTCGACCGTCCTCACTCGGAGATCTCGCCCTGGTCCATCTGGATTTCCTATTCGCCCGATCTGCGCTTTTGGGGCAACTCCCAACTCATCATGAGGCCGGTGCAGTATCACTGGGACGAAATGAAAATCGGACCGGGCGCGCCGCCGATCAAAACGGACCAGGGATGGCTCTCCATTTATCACGGCGTTTTCCCGACGATGGATGGTTCGATCTACCGCTTGGGAGTCGCACTTCACGATTTGCGAAATCCGGCGAAGATGATCGGCGTCGCCGATTCGTGGATCCTGCAACCGGAAGACCCCTGGGAAATCACTGGCTACGTCCACAACGTCGTGTTCAGTTGCGGTGCGGTTGCCGAACCCGATGGCACTGTGAAGATCTACTGGGGCGGCGCGGACACCGTGATGTGCGCAGGTGAGGCCAACATCTCCGATCTGGTCGCGCTGTGCCTGGATCACAGCAGACCCGCAAAATGAAAACTCCGGTGGCCGGTCCCGGCTCGACGGATTATGTTCTCCATTGAGGGGAAACATCCTCGTATTTTCGGGGTATTTGGTGGAGTGAACCCCTCGGCTGAGACACGGAAATTCGGGACAGGTTACCTTCCAGAATGAGGCTGGCCGGTTAGCGCTGCGAATTCCCCTAAGTGGTCGTCAGAAAACTATTAGATCAATTGGCTCTAACCGCTCCCTCACGGTCGCGGCTCTGAACGCGCATCGGAGCCGCGACCGTGAGGGAGCGATTGGCATGGTTATTTCCTGACAAACGCTAAGGATCCAATTCGCTCTGCAGAAGAGTGCGGACAACCATCACCGGATACAACCTGACGTGGGTTTCACCTCGTTGGGCGGACGGATTTGATTGGAGTGGGTACACTACAGGGTACACAACAAGCGCTGAACACCCCTCATTTTGCGCTCACAGCCGCGCTGGGCCACCTGTAGAATGAAGAATATACACACTCGAGCTTCTCTCTCGGGAGCAAAACGTCAACTTGCTTTCATTCCTTTCAATCACTTAGCGTCCTTTGAGGACGCCTTCGGTCTCCTGAGGATTGCCGGGCTCCGGCTCCATTACCATGCCGAGGCGCTATAACCTGAATTCACTCATAAGGTACCCAAACAGGCGACAATGCCGGCGGTGACCGGTTTCGTCTCCTGCGGACCTCGAACCGCGACGCATACTACGCCTGCTTCTTTCGCAGGGTAATCATTGCCACCAGGGAATAAGGCAACCGCGTGCGCCGCAAAGTCGATGCAGGCAAGCGCCTCCTGAACCTGGAGTGGCCGCGGCTGGCCTGTCTGTGCGCCCACATGACCCCAGTCGTACAGGCGGAACGTAACGTCGCTGTTCTGCTGAACTTCAAACACTACGACGCCGCCTCCCAGGGTGTGGACCGTTCCAGCCGGTATGAAGACGGCATCGCCGGGTTGCGGCGTAATGTAAGCGAGTTGGTCCGCCACTCCTCCGTTCGCGATCGCCTGCCGCAGGCCCCCTTCCGTGGTACCAGGCCGCAGACCGGCATAGATGCGGCTCTCCGGACCCACCTTCAGTACGACCCAGGCTTCGGTCCTTCGCGCTCTCGCCCGCCGGCAGCAGGTCCCTATGCGCGTCCGAGGGATGCACTTGGACGGAGAGCATTTCACGTGCATCCAGGAACTTCAGGAGCAAAGGAAATCGGCGGAACCGTTGATCGTCCGCCCATCATTTCCACCGGATGCTTCTCCATCAATTGACAAATGGTCTGCCCTTTCAGCGGTCCGTTCGCAACCCGGCTCGGATGGTCATCGCGGTCGCTTAGTACCCACGCCTCCCCGATAGGGCCATCGCCCGGCAGAGGTGCCGGAGCAGGCTGCCTGCCGGCCGCCCCAAGGGCGGTACTGATAGATCGGTTCGAACCGCAAAGGATACAGAGAGGTTTGACTCATACGCTCCGCGATTTGCCGCTAGCGTCTGAATGCGATTGCCGGACATGTCCCCGCGGAAAGAACGACAAGTTATCGCTCATCACATAGATCGTGATGGCCGCAAACATAAAGACCAGTCCGACCCAGATGCGCCAATCGTGGTGCGCGCGCTTCCAGTAGGGGTCCGGCTCATGATGGATACTCTCACGAGCCGGCGTTCCGTGCTGGTGGGAACTGCGTTTTTCCTCGCTCATTGGCAGAGGGCTCCGACCGGCTTCGCGTGCAGATAATCTTCCATGCCCGCGGAATATTCCCCGCGGCGCGCGGCCCGGTTGCACTGCGCTCGATGACGCAAAGCTACCTGGGCCTCTAAGATGTTGGCTTCCTGGCCCAGCCAAATCTCTAACGCCGGTTGCTGGATAGCGCGGGCAAACGAAAACGCCAACGCCCACGGCAAGCGCGACTCGAATCGCACGTTCATAGCATTCAGACGTGCCGATGCCAGTTCCGCGGATTGGCCGCCCGACAGGAAAGCAATTCCCGGAACGGCAGCGGGAACCGATCGCAAGAGACACCGCACGGTGGCGTCGGCGACCTCGTCCACCGTTTCCTGCCTGGGGCAGGTCGATCCTGAAAGGACCATGTTGGGCTTCAGAATCACGCCCTCCAGCATCACGCCTTGCCGGTAAAGCTGCTTGAAAACCTTGCGCAGGACTTCCTCCGTTACCTCGCCGCATCGTTCCAGCGTGTGGGCGCCGTCCATGAGCACTTCCGGCTCGACGACCGGGACCAATCCGGCTTCCTGACACAGCGCGGCATATCGAGCTAGCGCGCTCGCATTGGCCTCGATGCAGCCTCGGGTGGGAATGCCTTCGGCAATAGCAATCACGGCGCGCCACTTGGCAAAACGCGCTCCCATTTGGGAGTATTCAGCCAGGCGGTCACGCAATCCGTCGAGACCTTCGGTGATTTTTTCTCCCGGATGACCCGCCAGGTTCTTCGCACCGGTATCGACTTTGATGCCTGGAATGATACCGGCATCGGCGAGAGCAGTCGCGAAGGGAGTGCCCGGTTTCAACGTCTGGCGAACGGTTTCGTCGTAGAGGATCGCGCCACTAACCGACTCACTGAGACCGGGAGTCGTCACGATCAGTTCGCGGTATGCGCGCCGCATGTCCTCTGTCTGCGGAATTCCCAGCTTGGCGAAGCGCTGGTTACAGGTTGGATTACTTTCATCCATCGCCAGCAGACCTTTGTCATCCGCGACCAGCGCCTTCGCGGTGCTTATCAACTGTTGAGGATTCATTTGGAAGCGCTCCATTTCCAGTTACGGATTTCCGGCAAGTCTTCGCCGTGCTTATCGATGTAAACCTTGTGCTCGATGAGCTTGTCCTGCATCGTCTGCTTGAGATATGCCCCTTTGGAGCCTAAATGCGGCAGCCGATCGATCACGTCCTGCACCAGGTGGAAACGGTCCAGATCGTTCTGCACCCTGATATCGAAAGCCGTCGTGATGGTGCCCTCTTCCTTGTAGCCCCGGACGTGCAGATTGCGATTGGTCCTCCGGTATGTCAGACGGTGGATCAGCCATGGGTACCCATGAAAGCCAAAGATGATGTGCTTGTCTTTGGTAAAGAGCGAATCGTAGTCCGTGTCGCTCAGTCCGTGCGGGTGTTCGGTGCACGACTGCAGCTTCATCAAGTCGACGACATTGACCACCCGGATCTTCAGATTGGGGAGATGCTCGCGAAGGATGGAAACGGCGGCCAGAATCTCCAGTGTGGGTGTGTCTCCGCAGCAGGCCATTACGACGTCCGGTTCGCCCTCCTGGTCATTGCTGGCCCATTGCCAGATACCAATTCCTTCCGTACAGTGCACCACTGCGGCGTCCATGGTCAGCCACTGTGGCAGGGCATGTTTGCCGGCAACCACTACGTTGACGTAGTGCCGGCTGCGCAGGCAGTGATCGAAGACCGACAGCAGACAATTAGCGTCTGGCGGCAGGTAAACGCGCACGATATCGGCTTTCTTATTGATGACGTGATCGAGAAAGCCGGGATCCTGGTGGGTGAAGCCGTTGTGGTCCTGCTGCCAGACGTGGGAGGCGAGCAGATAGTTCAGCGACGCGATCTTGCGGCGCCAAGGCAGTTCCGATGTTACCTTGAGCCACTTGGCGTGCTGGCTGAACATGGAGTCGACGATGCGAATGAAGGCTTCATAGCTGTTGAACAGCCCGTGCCGGCCGGTCAGCAGATAGCCTTCCAGCCAACCTTCGCACTGGTGCTCGCTCAGCATCGAGTCCAACACGCGCCCGGCGGGTGCGAGGAATTCGTCATTGTTCACTGTCCGCGCTTCCCACTGGCGGTTGGTGACTTCAAAGACCGCCCCCAGGAGATTAGAGACCGTCTCATCGGGGCCGAAGACGCGGAAGTTCCGCTCCTCCTGATTCAGCCTGGTCACGTCACGCAGGAAATTCCCCAGTACGAGTGTGTCCTGGGCTTCCACGGCGCCCGGAGATGGCACAGTTACTGCGTGGGCGTGGAAGTCCGGCATGCGCAGATCGCGCAGGAGAACGCCGCCGTTGGCGTGCAGATTCGCGCCCATCCGCCGGTTGCCCTTGGGCGCCAGTTCGGCCAATTCCGGCATGAGGCGTCCGTTCTTGTCGAACAGTTCCTCGGGCTTGTAGCTTTTCATCCAGCTCTCCAAGTCCTTGACATGGTCGGGGTGCTGGGAGTCCACCAGAATGGGCACCTGGTGAGATCGGAAAGTGCCCTCGATTTGCAGGCCGTCGATTACTTTCGGCCCCGTCCAACCCTTGGGCGACCTCAGGACGATCATGGGCCATCGCGGTCGGGTGGTATCGTTGTTCTTGCGTGCGTTGTCCTGGATTTCGTGAATGCGCTCGATGGCCGTCTCCAAGGTGGCGGCCATGAGTTGATGCATCGTCTCCGGGTCGTCGCCTTCCACAAAACAAGGCTCCCAGCCGCAGCCGCGGAAGAACTGCTCCAGTTCCTCATGCTCGATGCGGGACAGGACGGTCGGGTTGCTGATCTTGTAGCCATTGAGGTGTAGGATCGGCAGCACGGCTCCGTCGGTGATGGGGCTGAGAAACTTGTTGGATTGCCATGCAGTGGCCAACGGCCCGGTCTCCGCCTCACCGTCGCCGACGACGCAGGCGACGATCAGGCCGGGATTGTCGAAGGCTGCCCCGAAAGCATGGCTGACGGAGTACCCCAGTTCGCCGCCTTCGTGAATCGACCCAGGCGTGGTCGGCGCCACGTGGCTGGAAATGCCGCCGGGGAAAGAGAACTGCATGAACAGCTTCTTGATGCCGGCCTCGTCCTGGGTGACATTCGGATAGACCTCACTCCAGGTGCCTTCGAGGTAAACGTTCCCGACAATCGCGGGGCCGCCGTGACCGGGACCAGCTATATAGAACATGTCCAGGTCATACTTCTTGATTACCCGGTTCAAGTGCACGTAGATGAAGTTCTGGCCCGGCGTGGTGCCCCAGTGCCCGACCACCAGAGGCTTCACGTGAGACAGTTTCAGCGGCTCTTTCAACAGTGGGTTGTCGTAAAGATAGATCTGGCCGGCCGACAGATAGTTGGCGGCACGCCAATAGGCGTTCATCTTGTGAAGGAGTTCCGGCGTAAGTGTGTTGGTCTTTGTGGCTAAGTCCTCAGCAGCGATCGCGTCGGGTTTCTTGTGAGGCAGTTCCGATGTAACAATGTTGGTTTTCATGGTCGTTCCTTTCCGTTTCCCGCGTCGGTTTGGAGAAGGCCGCACCCCCGATCGCGCAATTATCAGATCTTCGTCCGTTCGGATGACGTGCAGCGTTACCCGGCTGGCGTCGGTAGAAATCACTCGCGCGGTGGTTCGCTTCCGCTGTTCACCAAGCCGGTACTCCGCGAATTTAATGCTCGACGAGCCCCCATTGATCGTCAGGATGGATGGGTTATCGGGTCCCATCGGTAGCTCCATCGTTTGGCAATCCGAACGAAGCTAATTTCGCGCAGGTGGACTTGTTATCCGTACGAAAGATGCTTCGAATCCCCAAGCCGTAAGATGTCCGCCGGGTGGTTCACAAGCATGGGTCTTCTCACGTTTTGTGGCCCTAATCGGTTGCTGCTCAGAATCCGCTGACTCGCTTTCCAGACTGGCGACTTTGGCGAGACGACGCCGGTGTCGCTCCGCACCGCTGAATTTGCCTGCAGGACTGACTTGGACCAGGTCACCAAGCGAGCGCTTTCCCAGCTGAACTGGCCGCCCAGGCAAATCACGTTCATGATCGTCGTCCTCCACGACCTGGCGCGCTGAAAAACATTCGTGGATCAGACATGCCCGCACGCCCGGCACTTTGTTGGGGGCAATGCACGCACCCACGCCACTGCCGCAAATGGTCATCCCGATATGGACCTTTCCGAAAGCGACCGCGTGAGCCAAGGGCACAACAGAGTCCTGATAGTCATCGTCGGGCTTCGGCTGTCCGTCGCCAAAGTCGAAGAATTCATAGTGAGCTTCACGCAGCATGGCGGCCATGTACTCCTTCACGCCGTGATCGGCAGCGACACCAATGCGTTGCGGGGAGGTTGCGGCAGTGTTTGCGAATCGGACATTTCTCTTCTCGAACCGCGAACCGGCTTCCGGACGGTGGCAATCTCCGGAACCGGCGCAGGGGTATGGCTACTGGTTGTCGCTTCCACGGTGCGATGGATACCTGTCGAGTTCCTCGATCAAACGGTGAGCAGACTCAGGCACCGCCATTCTGCCGCCCAGGATTTCCTCGTGGGTGACGTCGTGGCCATACATGGACCGGTCGCCGCTGTGGTCGGCCTGCACCACCGCGCCATCCAGGCTGATCCCGGCAAAGAGGCCTTTGCTGCGCGAATAGCTCAGGATCTCCGCATCGAGCCTCACATCGGTGTTGGCGGATGCCTGTCGCCCGACCGGCCCGGCCGCCACGGTGACGTCTCCGCCGATCTTGAATTTGTCACCGAGCAGGCTATGCAAGGCGTGGTCGTTCATGAATAGCATCACCGAGTCGGTGAAAGATGCGCCAATCTGGAAACCGAAGCTCCCGCCTCCGACAGCTATAAACATCGGGGCGCTCCAGCCATTGGCAGTGCGGCAGCTAGCCACGCCCTTGCCGTAGTTGCCTCCGAATATGAAGGCTGCCTTCTCCTCTCCTGGAATAATGACAATGCACTTCGCCTTTTCCAGCAGGTCGCGGGGAATGCCTTTATCGGGCGTCGCCATGATTTCATGGAAGACACGGCCGGCTTTTTCGGCACGCCCAATGTCATCTTCGCGATCCGACGCCAAGACGGGCAGGAGCAAAGCCAGACTCGCTACCGAAACGATCAACACGTTTTTGTACATGATATTTTTCCTTTACGTTTTCTGTTCTTACACTGCTGTCTACCTGACTATCCGGCGATGACCAATTCGGGCTGGTCGCGTTCCGCCGCGTGGGTTGCAATGTCCAGTGGGTGCGTTGTCTGCAGGATGCCCCTGGCCTTGGCCACGTCGTCTGCCGTGCCGTGGGCCAGAACCAGAAACTTGTCACTTTTGAGCGCTGCCTCGTACTGGACTACGCTGTCCTTGGGGATGCCAATGCTATACAAGCCCGCACCGAGCGCGCTCAATCCGCCCACCACCACGGCGCCTTCCAACCCGCCAATAATCCATGCGACCAGAGGGCCGGCCACCAATATCGGTCCCAGGCCCGGGATGGCGAAGAAGGCGGCTCCAAACAACATCCCCCAGAGACCACCCCAGAATGCGCCTTGCTTGCCCCAGTACTTCATGCGGTCGCCGGCGTTGTAGTATCCGACCACGCTCTCGTCGGTGTGATAGTCCTTGCCGACGATCGACAGTGTTTTCATGTCACACCCGGACCTTTGCAGTTCCTTGACTGCTTCCTCCGCTTGGGTGTGAGTTGCATAGATCGCTACAACCGAGTTCGTTTTCAACATGTTTTCTTTCCTTTTCTTTCCGTGAACGAATTCTTAGAACCCCCGCATCTTCGCGGTTTGCTGCTTCCTGGCATTCAATTCACAAGGCCGTCCAGGGCGCCTCCGTTACGAGACTCAGTCCGAGCGTCGCTTCGTAACAGAGACAGACGCCGAAGACGTCGGTTTTCAGGAAGGCCGGCGTTCCTCGGAGCCGGCGAACGTCCTCGCGTTGGTAGTTCCAGCGTGCAGTGAAAGTCGGCCGAGCACATCTGCAAATCCGCCATTGCGACGTTTGGAAGCGGCCTGCCCGAACGGGATGCGGTTGGAAGCGCAACGGCGGTTCTCGCTGTTCCTCGTAGCAGTTGACGCGCCACTCGGAAACGGGATTTTGCAGACCGCTAATGTTTAGAAATGGCGAAGAGGAATCCGGGAGGGTGCTGCGGGTGGAAGATCCGCGCAGAGGAGGGGCCTGCCAGCCGTATTTACAGATTACGAACGGCAGATTCCGCATTCTCAAGTGCAGCTTCTGCATTTCAGTGGACGGCCATGATCAGTCCGGTCACCCGGCTCGTAATCCGGTGCGGGATGGACCGGGGTTGCCCTACCTATTGGGTCGAGATAGACGCCGAAGTTGCCCTTCGTCGTGATGCCAGGGATGCCAGTTTCAGTGCCGCTGCCTTTTTGGCGGCCTCCTCGCGGAGGCGTAAGTACACCACGAGCCCCAGTGCCAGCAGCAGCAAAAGCAGGCTCCAAATAACGACCCTCGCAATTCTTTGCCGCGGAGACGCCGGAACTTAAGCTTCGATTTGACTCATGTGAAGCGCCGCGTTATGTCGAGTTGACCCTGGCGCGCGCTTCCCTATCGTTGTTTTGAGGTCATCGCACTCCACATAACTCGACCATCCAGAGGAGAAGTACTTATCCAGCAGGACGACCGTCCTCGGAGACGTCGAACGTCTACCTCTATAGATAAGCTAAAGACGGAGAACAGGAAAGGCCGACGTCGAAGGTTTCGTAGAGCAAAGCGCGAAGGTGTTTCGCGAGGCTTTCGGAGAGTAGGCGCCTTCCGCTTTCTGATCCAACTACGCTCGGAGCGCCGCCGCGCTGAGCAAGGGCGGCGGCGCAAATCAGAACCGATAACCTGAAGATCTTCTCTGTATCGTTGCTATGGCGTGAGCACAGTCGCGCGGCTCGGGATTCCGGCTGCCGCGTATCGTCGCAACATCAGTGGCTTTTCGATGCTCCGACGACATCCAACACGGAACCTGACCACTCGTCCACTTGCTTCTCGGCTTCCTCGGGGGCAATGCCGTATCGCTTCTGGATACGCCCGACAAGATGCCCCTTTACGCCGGTGATTGCCTGCCAGTCATCATCGGTAAGTTTGTTCCAGTGCGCCCGTGCCGAACCTGCAAACTCTTTCCACTGAGACTCGATCCGATCCCATTTCATATTTTGTACTCCCACCCTAACTACTTGCACGAGTTCAGCCAATTGGTCCGGACCGGCTTCACGGCGGAGTTGATGGGCGGTGTTTGGGCAGGGAAGATTGCCAATCGGCAGAGTTCGCATTTTCGGGTGCAAATATTGCTGTTTTTGAGCGCAGTTGACCACCCTGAGACCAGCCGCGTCACGTTAAAGAGTAAGGATGATTGTGGTCCATGCCGTGCTAGGAACAGTAAGCGGTCGCAGAATCGGAGGATGATGCGACTTTCGGCGCTGTCACACTGTGGCGGCGGCGACCTTGCTTTCGGACGCCGAACAATACAGCCCGCACTCCGGAGCGAGACGAAACTGGCAAATACGGAGCGGTGAATACCGCTCGGAGGGTTTTACGGAAAAACAAGCATTGAGTCTGGGCGGCATATGGTGGTCGTATGGCCTCGTGCTCCTGGTCATGTGCATGGCAGTTGCGCGGGCTGCAACAAAAGACGCGCCCCTGGCAAAGGCTACTGCGAAAACTGCGGCGGAAGCGCAGTAGAAGTATCCCCGGACAAGTCCCGCCGTTCATATTCCGGAGGGACACCCCCTTCCGCGATGTCCGGCAGTCCCAGAGCGCGCCTTCACCTGAACGGTATCCGGCGCGCTGCAACCAAGCGTTTAGCCGCTGAAAGGAATGAATGAGGACCTTTTCAACCACTGGAGTGACGAGGATCGTCCTGACGACACTCCTCCTGGCGTTCCCTGTCTTCGGGCGTGATCGCAGCGCGCTGAACGGCACCTGGACGCTGGTCCCCGCCAAAAGCAATTTTGCCGGTCAGCCAGTTGTCCAAACCGGATCCGTGACAATCAGCGACCAGGAAGGCATCACTATCGTCTCGCGCAGCTTCGTGTATGAAGGCGCAACCGAAACCTTCTTCTACCACGACATTACCGACGCCGAGCAGAACGCCACGATTCATGCCGGCAAAAACCTCAAGAGCAAAACCCGATGGGACCACGACGTCCTGAAGGTGACAACCACGCAATCCGGAGCGGTTACTCAGGAGAGCTACACCCTGGCACCGGATGGCACCATGATAGTCAGCGTCGTGAGGCCGGAAAGCAAGCCAATTACCCTGGTGTTCCAGCATAAGGACGCCGAGTACCGTGATTAAGCATCAAGCGAATTGCGAAGCGAGATAGCAAGGGACATATAAGACCATGACCGAAAATACGAATTCACCAACTGAAGTATTGCATTCCGAGAACCACGCTCAGCTCAGCGCGGAACAAATTGCGAAAGCTGTGGCTCGCCACAAGCGGGACCACTCCGGCGCACAACCCAAGGACGCCGCCGGTGTTGCACCAAAGGCGAAGAAGGGTACTAAGTGGTCGTCAGAAAACTACTAGATCAATTGGCTCTAAACCGCTCCCTCACGGTCGCGGCTCTGAACGCGCGTCGGAGCCGCGACCGTGAGGGAGCGATTGGCATGGTTATTTCCTGACAAACGCTAAGAGCTAAGGGCACGTCACCGCACGGATCGCTGGCGGTATGGAAATAATCGGGGATTGAGGAAGAACATTATGACTACACTGAACACGTTGACAGACCAGGCGTCGGACCTTGGAAAAGATGCCAGAGAGTCGATAGAGGGCCTGGGCCGCACCGCGGAACGGAAGTTCGACGAGGCGCGAGAAGGAACAGGAGATGCGCTGCATGCCGGCTGCCAGTTCCGTTCGCAAAACAGGACGCCAGGGTTCCAAAGCCCTCGACGACCTTACCGGCGGAGCCGCGGGTCGGCTGGACGCCACGGCGTCCTACGTTGAAGATCATGGCCTGAGCGATGTGGTGACGGGCCTGCGGAAGTTTGCTCGCCGGCACTTGACAGAATCCCTGGTAGCCGCGGCTGCGGCCGGTCTTTTCGCCGGGGTCGCTTTATGCCGGGCGACACACTCTTGCAGAACAGCATCGAAGGACATGTAGCTTTCACTTGCGGGCGGCGGAGCTGCTGTACACTTTGCTGAACTCCGCACCCCAAAAGAATAGCTGGGCCGAGTAGTATACCCATACCAGCACGATGATCGGTGAACCGGCGGCGCTATAGGGGGACCCGAAGCCGGCATTCGTGAAGTAAAGGCTCATCAGCTCCTTCCCGATCATGAATAGCAATGCGGTGATCATGGCTCCGGGTATGACATCCCTCCATCGCGATCTTACATCCGGCACCACCTTGTAGAGGGATGCAAACACGACCGCAATTACAAGGTATGACATCAGAAACGTGGCGGATCGCGGCACGAAAATCCCCAGTGCCGCGATCCAGGCGTTCATCGCAAGAGAAGCCAACAGCAGAAAGCCGGTTGCCAGCACCATCGCGAAGGAATAGAACCGATCCCTGATCAGACGAATGGCCGTTGCGGCATTGGTCCGGTCGGGAGGGAGCGAAACATGCCAGATTGTGTTCAAGGCCTCGTGCAGCTCCACAAAGAGGGAAGAGGCGCCAATTAACAAAGTCACTAAGCCAAGCAAAGTGGCAGCCACGCCGGTCCTGGGCTCATAGGCGCCTTTGATGATTGCTTGAATGGTCCGCGCTACTTCAGTCCCGGCGACCCCTTGGATTTCCGACGCCAGCCGGCCTTGGGCGGCGTCTTGCCCCCAAACAAACGCGGCCACGGCAACGACGATAACAATGATGGGAGCCAGCGACAGCAGTGAGCTTTCGGGAAGCCTGCGTACCCTATTTCTCCGGGAAATAGGTCAGGCCAGAATCCGACGAACCGAGGTGCGGCCGACATGCAGGCGGCGGGCGATTTCGGATTTGCTGACGCCGGCGCGATGCAGTTTCCGGATTTCCGCAGCGTGTACAGCCACGGTTGCGGGCCGACCCAGCCGTTTGCCGTTCTACCGAGCGTGGGCCAGGCCAGCCCGGGTTCGTTCCCGCAGAATCTCTCTTTCGAACTCGGCGAAGATTGCCAGCAGGCCGGCCATCGCACGACCGGCGGGCGTTGTCAGGTCCAGCGCCTCGGTCAGCGATACGAAACCCGACCCCAAGATGCTCCAGTTCCTGGAGTGTCGCCAGCAGATCCGTTACCGACCGGCCCCAGCGATCCAGCCGCCATACCAGCACCAGGTCGATCTCCCGGCGACGGGCGGCTTCCAGTACTTTCTCGCGGGCTTCGCGCCGCGCCGCCCCGGAGTTCACCTCGCGGACTTGCATGGCGACAGTCCAGCCCCGCCGGGCCGCATACTCCCGCATGGCACGGTTCTGCATCGGCAGGGTCTGCTGGTCATTGGTGGATACCCGGGCGTACAGGCCAGCCCGCAACATTTTCGCCGACTTCCGTGCCTGGCCAAAAACGTTATCGGATTTTGCCTTTCGAGAAGCCCGTTTGGCGGCCATTTCGAGATGTCACCTAACCATGGCCGCAGTCGATCCTTTTCGGCCAGGCAGGAATCATGATATTACGCGGCGGCAGGTCGTGCCAGCCGCGCCAGTGTCTCGCGGTAATTCCAAGGCATCCACTCCGATGGGTTCCGCTTCAACTCCTCGGCGTGCCGCTGCAACTCGGTCAGATAGTCGAACGGATTGGCTCCGTTCAGTTCGCAGGTATGGATCAGACTCATGAACAGATCGCCTACTCTGGCGCCATTCAGCGTCTTGTAGAACAGTGAGTTTTTCCGGTGCAAGATGGCCTTTTTCAGAATTCTCTCGACCAGATTGTTATCGATCGGGGCCCCTGCTTGACGAAGGAAAAGAGTCAGCGGCAGCCAGTGGCGAAGCATGTACCGGATGGCCTTCCCCAGGCCAGAGTTCGGCTCCGTCTTCCGTTCTGCCAGTTGCGCTTCCATCCAGTCATGCAGGGTTTTCATCAGCGGGCCGCTGTGCTCCTGATGGAAACGCAGGCGCTCCTCGGGACGACAGTTCCTGCTTCCGCGCCAGCGCGTCATGGTGCCAGATGCCGCCCAGCGTCTCCAGCACATAACGGCATTCCTCCGGGAAGTTCTCTGCTACTTCCACAAACTGGCGTCTTCCGTGCGACATACAGTGGGCCAGCAGGCGTTCCACCCCTTCCGGCAGATGGGAAGTGTTCCACGACAGCGCATCGCACATCTGGATCAAGGGAGCCAGCCCCGGTGGGCGCCGCTTCAGCAACTCGGCCAGATTCTCTCCCGCATGTT
Organism: uncultured Solibacteraceae bacterium; assembly: GCA_963748795.1. Lineage (GTDB taxonomy): Bacteria > Acidobacteriota > Terriglobia > Bryobacterales > Bryobacteraceae > Sulfopaludibacter. The sequence continues at coordinate 10,172 of CAVVLD010000070.1, read as the reverse complement.
TAGCGCCGCTGAAGTACAGCGCGATTTTCCAGCCCGGACCGAGCGAGACGATGCCGCTGGTGAAGATACCCGTGCGCGGGTCGGCCGGCTCCCGCGCCAGTCTTAGAATCCGCATGCCTGTGTCGTCGTTGTGCATCACCTCGCCCAGCGCCGCTTGCCGAATGAACTCGTCATACGCCGGCCCCAGATTCAGTGCCGCTTTCTCGGCTATTCCCCATTGCGTGGCTGCTGGCAGCGGGATGCCGAGATTCCCCTCCAGGCGCTCCAATCGTTTAAACGGCAAACCGCTGCCATAACGAAGTTGCGCGATCATCGCCGCCGCTGTCTCGTCATACTTTTCCGCGCCCACCTCCGCCGGTTCATCCGCCGTGTACACCTCCCCACAGCCGTTACAGCGCAGGCGCTCCATCTCGTACCGGGTGGCCTCCAACGGCGGCCGCCCCACGATCCGCACCAGCGTTTTGGGTTCCTTCTGGCGGTAGACTTTGCCCACGCCGCATTCCGGACAGATGTCTCCTGGGTGAAGTTTTTTGTGTTGCACCCGAACGGTCCGGGCGCCCGTAAACCGGCCGGCTCCGTTGCGCCCATGTCCGGCCGGCTCGCGCTCTCCCTCCGGTGATGGCTTCTCTGCGGCCGGCTCAGAACTGGGAGTCTGCGGCAACACCGCGCGGGTTTTCTCTGTTGTCCGCCACCTGGGCTTCGCCCGTTCGGCCAGAATATGCAACACCGCTTTCAGCTTCTCTCCGTCGGATTCGCTCAGCGGCGCGCGCATGCCGCCGTCGATGATCTGGTCCAGTTCTTCCAGATTCACATCCATGCGAGGGCGGGGTGGTGTTTTCATAACTGGCTGAGTAACTGGCGGAAACGGGGCGTCAGCGGCAGACCAAGGATTTCCTTGATAGGCCGATTGGGCTTATTGGTCTGGTCGTTTTTGCCTCGCCCGGTGGTGAGCCCAAGCAGTTGCCAGTTCGCCGCCCGGTAACAGGTTCCGCGAAAACGGCCGGGATCGATGAAGGTTTCCGCGAAGTAAACCGGATGACCGTACATCCGTTCCCAGTCGTCGGATAGTCCCCTGGTCACCTTCCCCAGAATGTGTGACGCCAGGTGCGGTACCCGGACCCAGGGCAGGATCAGAAAGCGCGTGTTGTAGGCGATGAAGCGGATGTTGCGCCGCCGTGCCTCCGCGTGCCAGCCGATATAGCGGTCGCGGCTACCCAAGTGGCGCGGAGCCGAACTCCACGCCAGGCAAGCAATCGGACGGCCCTGCGCCCAACAAACATACTTCAGGTGCTCGCCGACCGGCTGTTCATAGCCGAGGTAATGATGATGCTCCATCAGGCTGTTGAACAGCGGCTCATCGGCGGTGCGTCGCACCTGCTCGAACTCGATCAGTCCCAGGTCCTTCAGTTTTCCTTCGATCAGTGTCTGGTCCAGTAGCACCGGCGCGGGACGAGCACGGTGGGCCAGCGGGTTGTGCCGTTTGTAGGTCACCGGCGGTAACTCAATCTGGCCCGCACGCTCCAGCATGAGCAGCAGGCCCCGGCAGACCATGTCGCACAAAGCTCCGTTGGCTTGCCGCCATTCCCAGGCTTCACACAGCTTCTTCGACAGCGTTCGCCGACTGGCCCCGGAGTTGGCCGCAATCAATCCCCGGATGAACACTACATCTTCAACCGTGATTACGCGTCCGCGATACTTCCACCCGGTGTCCACGATAACCGCAGTGTAAAGGAGATTTTCTTGGAACGCAAGTGCTTTTTCAGCTTACGCGCCGCCACACCGGCGCTGCTTCCGCTTCTGGGTTTCCCGCGGCAAAAAGCAACTGCGCCTGGTGAGCCTGCAGTGTCCGAGTCGCTTCTTTGCCGGTTGGCCACCACACGAATCGCCCCTTCGATAATCGTTTCTGCGCCACCCAAAACCCCTGGCCGTCGTATGCCAAGACCTTAATCGCAGTGGCACGCCGGCTGCGGAAAATGAACAGGCAGCCGGAGAACGGATCGGCCCCCAGTTTCTCCCGGCACAACTGCGCCAGCCCGTCGATGCCCTTTCTCAGATCGACGGACTCGATGGCTACCAGAATGCGCATCTGCGGCGCTACTTGAATCACGCCGACTCCCACAGCACACGACTGAGTCCGGCCAGGTCTGGTGTGGTGCTCCCCTTCCACTGAATGCGCATCTTACCCCGCGGCCCTTCTAGCTCGATGAGGCATTCCGTGCCACCGCCCGTCCCGGGCGTCAGTAACTCTACAAATGCGGCGGGCGGTGCGCTCAGCCTGGCAGTTCTCCGCCCGGTCGGATGCGATTCTGTCGTGAGCCGCTTGAGCTTGCCGTATTCCAGACTCAGAACCTTGGAGGTTCGGAAGACGCCGTGTCTTCTGGCCACCTCTGCGGCCGCCGCCCACAAGGGTTGCGGAATCGGCAGCCGCCCGGTATGCGACTTCCGCCACCGTGTGAAGCGTCCATGAATCCCGCGCATGCTGTCCGGAACATCAGGCGCCGCTCTGCCCATCGCCAGTCCTCCTTGCGCCCGCCCGGGCGCAAGACTGACGGTACCAGCTACGGCCTCGTCGCGTCACGCATGGTTACCGAAAGCTCACCGCCATCGTCAACATCGTTCACCGCCTCAGGTTCCGCGTCAGGAACTTACACGGGCGCTGGCTCGGTCTCCGGCGGCGGCATGGCCTACTACGATGCGTACACCGCCGCGCAGGCCACCAGTTCGCTTGGGCGCGCGCTGGCGACCTTCACCTGCCAGGATTCCGATCCATCGATCAATTCTTACGCGAACGCCAACCTGCTGCGGACCCTCGCATACAATCACGCCCACGCGATCGTGCAGGCGGTGAAAACCGCGTACTCCAGCGCGAAGTTCGAATGGCTGCTGCCGATGGATGTGAACCAGCAAGGCGTGTACTGGAACCCCGGCTATCCCTATCCGCAGGGCGGCCGGATGAACCACTACGTCAACATCCCCTCCCAGTACATGGGGCCGAACGGCGACATCGACCGCGTGAAACTTGAAGCTCTCTCGTGGGGCGCCTCGTACCTGAATCTCGATTTGGCGAAGACCGCCATGGCGTACGGATTCTCCACGCTGACGTACCCAAAGGCGTCCACCGCCTATCTGATCCCTTGGTTCAACGGGGCCTGCGCCTGGCCGGCGCAGTACCTCGCGGCGATCAACAGCGGAATGCCTCTGATCTGCTTCTGGGCGTTTGACCATCTGTGCCTTCTGAATTGGCCACTGCCCATAGGGACAGGTACGCCCGGTTTCCTGTGAGCCTTAGTTGACGGGAACATACGAGCCACGATCAACTGTCTGGCTCAGCTCAGGCACCAGCCAGCAGGGGGCGACGGATGTCGTTGTTCAACCGACGCTAGAGTCGATAAATACATCACGCGGCAGCGTAGCAGCCGGGCCTCGCTTTTAGGACAAGGCCGCAATCCGCCATCAAGGAGAAACCGCTCGCGAGCTTGTCAGCAGCTGGGGCTGGCTTCCATGGTTTCAGCACCAACGCGCGAAGCCCATCTTCCTCGATCGTAACTCGTAGCCGCACAACACCTCCGTCGTATCGACGAGTCGCCACTGCAAGATGCTGGCTCAATACCAGCTCTTCGAATACAAGAAGCAAGAACTTCCATCTTGAAGTCCGCTGCACGGTCGCTAACCTCCCGCCAACTCGCCAGCGACAGTCCCTCCGCACCGCCATATCGTAGCGAGGACCGTAAATCGGACACCTCTTCCAATAGAATCGTGTACTCACGACACAGACTCAGGAGAAGCAGCGCGGATGGAACAACTTCGTCAATTTCATTTCGAATATTTTCCTGCAAGTGCCTCATTAGGTAGAAGATAGATGCCTGATCATTCGTAGCCCCCTCTTGGATCGCTTCGCTGAGGGTTTGGTTGCTGTACCCTGAACGTCGCTTGATGAAGTCCATACCACCCCCGTCCGTGAGGCGTGAATCATCCTTGCACGCCCGTGTACCAGCAGCGGCCAACGCTCTGGTGTCGCTATCGCCATCGTAGATGATCCTCTTCTCAATCCACGACAGAAGAGCCTCCATTGCAAGTCTCTGCGCCTGCCGGACCTGCAACACAATCCAGCGGTGGTGGGCTGCGTCGATCGCAGGAATCGCTGACACGGAGGGACGTGCACCGGTGCCCCAAAATAACGCCTCCCGAACTTCATCGACCGTTAGGGGCTTTCCGGCCTGCGTTAATACCTCGATCACGAGCTTAAGGGTTGCACTCCGGAGACCTATTGACGTCGGTGAATCGATCCTTGCGGGAGCATAGAGCGCCGATCTGAACGCGACCTTCTCTCCAGCGCTCGGGTCGTCTACGTTCCACGACAAGAACTCACTCAGAGCGTCATCGGCAGTTCCGACATTCGTGCCGAGTGATTCCAGAACCGAAGGCAGACCGTTTTCGTGCATCTGCTGGTCCAGCGCTTGGGCAAGCGCCACCCCGTGCCCGACCGGCTGGGAATACTTCGCTTTCGATCGGGTTGAGGAAACCCAATCCAATGGTCGTTTTGAGCGCCGGTCCATAGTTCACGGCCGCCATGAGGCCAGTGCTGTTTGGAATCCTGCGCCAGTCCCCGAACTCTAGCGATACCTTTCCGTTGCGCGCTGCGGGCGGACCAAAACTGATTCTCTGGCAGTCCTTAAAGAACCCCTTCAAAACGATGTCCCCAAGTACAACAAGAACCTCAACCTTTTCCCTGAAAGCCCGCGCCTGTGAAGGCGTGATGCTGTCAACTCCTGGAAGAGCTTCGCCAGATCGGTTGAGCTTCCAATAGGCATCCAGACACATCCGCAGAAAAACCGCAGCCGCAACAGAGTCGGCATTATGCTGTTGGAAGCCGGGCAAGCACTTCTCGCGCAAGTCCAAATTCGCTTGACGCATTCCTAAGAAGTCGACGCCGCCTGTGCCCGATCTTGAACTCGGGAATGAAATCAGGGCGCATCGGCAAGATGGTCAGGTCGCAACCTCAGATTGATCTGGTTCACATCCTGCAGGCCCTCTGGGCAATCCTCGCGGTACGCTGTCGAGGCTGCCGCTGGCAGAGAATTGCAGGTGGCAACAAGATAAGCCAAAGTTTGCCGTCTCGGCGTTCACACAGATGCCTGGACTTGTCGGCTCGATTGAGAGTACCGCGCGAAAAGCCGCTCCCAACTCATCCTCATAGCCGCCTTGGGCGAGGAATAATCGGGAGTCTGACGGGATCGCTTCATTGCGGTGCGCGGCGTCGAGCAGTGCTTGGAGTTCGTTGAGACTGGTCGATGTACTCAGTGCCACATTCAGATTCTGTTCAAGATCGGGCGTATCGTCACCCAATATGAAGCTTGCGAGTCCTCCTCCCCAACCCTTATCGAGTGCAGCCATGGCGTACTCTCTGGACACATTTCCTTGACAGAACCTCTCAAGAACTTCATGGAGACTCTGTAGGTCACGAGTATGATTCGCCGACATTGAAAGCTGCGCGAGGATCGCCACTACGCTGAATACGTACTGCTCCGTCTCTGTGGGCGAGGTCGCTGCATGCACTGAACCGGAGGTTCGGGCTAGCCAGCTTCGGAGGACAGATGATGGCTCCGGGGATGTCGCCCAAACGATGGCACAACATGTGCGTTGAGACATCGAACCAAATTGCGAGGCCGGCGCGTTTATCTGCTTCGCTTAGCTTCGGGTGGCTTAAAGTCCGGAGCATTCCGGCCTGAAAAGCGTCGAAACTACGTAGTACTCGCTGCTGGTCGGCTGCTTCCTCCTCGTCTTCGGCTGCGCCTCGAACGGGATCGATGGGCTGATCACCTCCCGCCTGGTGACGGGGCCGAGTTGGCGAAAAGATCACGACGACGAAACTGGCCAAACCACCTGTCCAAGATGTCGACGGCCTTCGCATCAGAGAGATTAGACGTGAGGTGTTTTGCGCCATCGTCTGGCGGGAATTGATCGATTGGGATGGAGATCTCTGCCCGTCCATCAAGTCGAGCGGCGCGATGCTTGATGTCTTGTTCTTCGTTATTGGACTTGAAAGCGCCCAGATGTCGCGCTGCGCTGATTGCGAGATAGTCAAGCAGCGCAATGTCATCCTGCTCGTTCGCTTGGTTCGTCATAAACCGAACCATCGCCGAGAAGACCGAACGCTGATGGGCAGGCATGCGAAGGAGCTCCTCCATCTCCAGCCATCCTGCTCCTTCTTTGTCCACCTTCGAGATAGTGATTCGAATTGCCCCGGCCTCGATCAGGCGTTCGCTACCCCGAAACGTGACTTGGAACTTTCCTGCGTCATCCACGTCCACTGAAAGATCGGCGATGATGTTGCCCAGCCGCTCCAGTGTCAATATCCATTGGCCCAAGACTCCGGCGCTCGGGATGATCTGGCCTCGAATCTCACCACTCCCGAGCAGCGACGCATGAACCGAAACCCTCCCGGCTGCTAACCGCGGGCTGAAAAGCTTACGCTCAAAATCAGCGGGTATCGGAATCTCCTCCCATTCCTGTCCTACCAACCCTCCGCTTCGCATCACGCCGACTTCGATGTTGCGGGTGCTACAGAGGGCAGCAGTGGTAGCATTTACGCTTCCGGTGAGCGTCAGGGTGCCGTTCGGCGTCTTGATCTCGATCCACTTGGCGTGCAGAGGTCTGCGGCTTTCGTCTTCGACGCGTGGTCGCACGGCGTTCACCCGCAAGCCCCAGCGCTGTGCGGTTGGGAAGGGAAATGTAGACAGATGGCTCGGATCAGGTGGTAGCCTGATGCAAATCTGCGGGCAGTCAGTCGCCAGCGCTAGCGTCAAGACCGCAGAACCTTCGGGATCATAAAAGGGGGATAGCACTGTGATCCGCTCCGCTCCACCGAACTGTGCGGAGATCTCCGCGATCTGTTCCACGATTGGCCGCTCTATGGAATGCAGCAACCGTACTGCCGAATTTGGGTCCTCTGGGGCAGACGAATCACTCGCTCGTCGTGCCATATTAGCGAACAAGGGGACCCAGGCTGTTTCGGGCACCGCCAAATCTGGCCGTGTGCCAAGCGCCTCAAGCATGTTGGCAAAATCGCGGAACGCCCCGGATGCCGTTCCGGCGCGAGCACATCAAGCGCCTCCACGTTCCGACCGTAGCCTCCGAATGTCAGGTTCCCGCTTCCCACAAGAAGCAGATCGCCCCGCGAACCGGACAAGTATGCGCATTTGGGATGGAAAACGCCGTTTGGTGCCCGTATCGGGATAAGTCGATAGTCTCGGCCGACCTTCGTCGCACGCCTTTCGATTAGGGAGGCTGCGTATCCTTCTACGTCAGTGAGGACCCACACGTCCCGACATCCGCCCTTCTGAAGCTCGCGGAGGATAACCGATTCGAAGAATGAAATGCTTAAAGCGTACGTGGTGAAAGGCGCCGTTTCCCACCGTCTTGAGGCCAGGATCTCCTCAGGCCGCGTCAAGCTTGTGTTTTCGCTGTCTGGCAAACTGTCACTATATCGGACCTCCATAACGTTTTGGACCGGCTGTTGGACCCATTCAGACGAGTCGTGAGGACGGCGAGGGAAATGTCAAACGATCAGCACACCACTCCACCCGTACTTCTAGGGTGCGGTCGGGTCTTGGGAGTGAGCTGGGATACCATGGGGTCGGCAGGGTCAGGCTGCGTTCGGAGATGTGGACTAGCGTTGAGGTGTGCAGAGCCGCATAGTAGGTCCAGAAACTTGACCTATTGTGTCTGGCCGTCAATTACGACGCGAACGGCAGTAGGAACTCTACCACCTTTGCGGAGTCGTCGCTCTCGCCCCCCACGGGACTCGCTGCTGCCGCCTCCAGATATGGACGATGACTTTTGGGGACACGATTGATCTGAACGAACTTGGCCATCGCCCGAACCGTTCAGCTTCGGCGTGCGTTCTCCCCGGTGTTAGCAACCGGCATTGGATAGAACCCGCGGATAGCATATCTAATCTCCGAGGAATTTATCCAGACGTGCCGCCCCCAGAACATTGGGTTCCCCGCCCGCGCAACTGCTCAAGTATCCGTACCATCGCCCACGTGTCCTGCTTGCAGTACGCCAGCAGGGCAACGATCAATCTCTGCTTTTCCGACTCGGAGACGTCGCGCTGGATAAGCCGGGACCATGCAAACCCAGCATCAGTGCCGTTGGCCACTTCCATTCCTTGGTAGGTGAGGTCGGGGACCAGCGCGGGGAGAACCGATTTCAATGAAAACGATCCGTTGAAAGCTGGATGGTAGATATGACTCCGGACGACCGGCAGCAAATCCCAGAGGCGTGCCTGGACTTGAGCGATCCGATCGGCGTAGCTGGGGAACCACTCTGCAAGTTCACCAAGGCGAGTCGATTCAAACGAAGCGTTGTACGCGACGATGTGCCCGTGCCCGCCAAGAGCGTCTAATAGCGAGCCAGCAAAAGCCGGTCGAGGGTCCTGTGAATCCATCGCGAGGAACTCGAAGTGTTCGTAGTCAGCGAAACGTTCGGCTTGCCGGTGGACGGACCACTGGAAAGGAAGTTGGGCGTATGGCCTTGTGCCGGCGAATGTCGGAATCGCGGGATTCAACGACTCAAAGTCCATGAAGTAGAGGGGGTACATCAACCCAGCGAGATCGCTTTCTAACTCCGGGCCAAACCATGTCAGCCCGGTTTGTACGTACCGAATCCGACTCTGCATCGCAGTCAGCGAAAACTCTTCGGGAATTTCGGTGATGAGGTCTATGCCCCGGTCGAGCAGCGCTTGCCTTTTCTTACGGCTCAGGTTCGGAAGGAAGGAAATATGGTTCTCTGGAGTGGCTGGGTTGCACCGACCAAAGAACTCGCATTCATACGGACTCGTACACTGCTCGCCCGGCTGTACATCGGGCGCCTCCAAGACCGGCAAGCGCCGTGAACTGCTCCCTCAATATCGACGGCACATCAAGTTTGCAGATTTCCGCTGTGAAGTCGGCAGTCTCGAAAAGCTGGTCCAGATCGTATTCATGCCCGTCATAAACATAGCCGGTGTTGATGTGCATGATGCTGACAGAGGAGACGTCGAGGCCGCAGGCCAGGAGCACGTGATGTTGGATCGCAACATCGTACGCGTAGCGCTCTTTGGCCTGAGCTGATGACTTCACCTCGATCAGTCGCCACCGGTTGTCCGGTTGGCGCTGGAGGACGTCGACACGAACCAACACGCCTCCCGATCGGAATGTTCCTTCAAATATTGCTGGAACTGACACGTCCTCGACCAGGGCGGCGGTATGTGCGAGCGCCGCGGCAACTTCCCAGCCCTGTTCAGAAACGAGGACTCCTCCTGGGAAAGCTTCTTGAGCCAGAAGCCCGACCTCACGGCCCTGTTCGAGTCGTGAGTCGTCGAAACGCTTCGGGGTTTCCGAATCATGTGGGTGAACCTGAAAATAGAGCCGTTTTAGGCATTGGACACCGGCGATGAACTTCGACTTGGATATTACGGGTTCGGTTCTTGCCTGCATTGAAGTGCGCGCTCGCTCCCAGCGCTTGGATCATTTCGCCCCAAAGAACAGGATCTCACCGATTCTTGCCGACCGCGAGGAGACGCTGGCGCATAGTCCGGAGGAGTTGCCGAAGCATCTACAATAGGAGGTCCGTGCTTCCGCAGAGCCCGAAGATCTATCACATCACGCACTTGGAGAATCTGCCGCGGATCGTCGATGGCGTCCTGTGGTCGGACGCGGAGCGCATTCGGCGTCAAGTAAATTGCAAGATCGTGGGAATGAGCGAGATAAAAAGGCGTCGGCTCGAAGAGCTAGAGGTAATGCCACCCGGGCACGAAGGTGGGAGACTACGTTCCGTTCTATTTTTGTCCGCGTTCGATAATGCTCTATTTGCTCCACAAAGGGAATCACGTCGATTTGTCTTATCAAGGGGGACAGCGCCCGATCTTGCATCTCCAGGCCGACTTGTATCGGGTAACCGAATGGGCAGCACGTGAAGGGAAGCGGTGGGCTTTCAGCAACGGGAACGCGGGAACTCGCTACACTCGATTCTTTGACGACCTTGCGCACCTTGCCGGGCTGGATTGGAACGCGATCGCGGCGACAACATGGAAGGACCTTATCATACGGGAGCACAAACAAGCGGAGTTCCTGGTTCACGAGTCCTTCCCATGGGCTTTGGTGGAGAGAATCGGAGTGATCGATAAGCAG
>CAVVLD010000069.1:0-84576 GCA_963748795.1 uncultured Solibacteraceae bacterium | reverse complement strand
CACGACAGCCGCACCCAGGTTGCCGAGATCGACAGGCGTGCCGTCGCTTTCCCAGAGCACAGCGTGTGGGGCGAAGGCGAGCGGTGGCAGCACGGTGTTGGCGCACGAACCCGACAAGCCGACCGCCTGGCCGTTGTCGTTGATCCAGAGCGCGGCGCCGACGGTGTCGCCGGGCAGCGGGCGGAGTTCGCGCACCTGGCCAAGTCCGGGCCCCCAGAGGACGGCTTCGAAATCGAGAACCTGGGGACCGGTACCGGCGAGGGAGACCCCGGGCGGGCACTGCGGGGTCGCGCGTGCTGTTTTCGGCATACCCGGCCATCAGGCCGCGATTGCTGATATTGCCCACCGAGCCGTTGTTGCCTCCCAGGGTGGGCAGGGGAATCATCGCGCCGTATACCCAGGCGAACGGCAGGCATTTGAGACCGCTGCCGTAGGCGCAGAAGTTTTCATTGTTGGGATCTTTAGCGGCGACTTCGGCTTGCACCGAGGCCTGCCCCCACTGGTTGAAGCTGAAGGCTTCGCTGTTCTGGCCCTTCGCCCTGGGGGTCATGTCGAAAATCCGTCCGCCCAGCCATAAGACGGAATGCTGGGTGCCGTCGGCGGCGGTGGCCACGCCGGTAACAATACCGCTGTTGTTCACGAAGCTGGCCTGGCTGAAAGTGCCGCCCGGCAGCGTGCCGAGGTCGGTCACGGTGTAGTGAGGCTGCGCCAGGGCGGCGGTGGACAGAAGGCTGGCGGCGGCAATGGAAATAACGATGGATTTCATGTTGTGTTCCTCCACCGGGAGTAGGCGCAGAATGCGGGCGGAAGCGATCACGGTGCTGCGCTATAATTCAGCGCATGGGGGAGATGGGGAGCGCCGCGAGCGATGTCAGCGCCCTTTTGCGCGCCTGGAGCGCGGGGGACCGCGGTGCGTTCGAACAGATGACTCCCATCGTGTATCAGGAACTTCACCGCCTGGCGCGCCAGTATATGAGGCGGGAGCGTCCCGGCCACAGCCTGCAGGCGACGGCGCTGGTGAATGAAGCGTACGTGCGGCTGGTGGATTACAAGCGCATGCAGTGGCAGGACCGCGCGCATTTTTTCGCGGTTTCGGCGCAATTGATGCGGCGCATCCTGGTGGAACACGCGCGGCGGCGCAACCTGAAACGCGGCGGTGGGGTGGTGCACGTCTCGTTGGACGAAGCGGTGGTGGTGAGCGGCAATCCTGGCGTGGACCTGGTGGCGCTGGATGACGCCATGAACGCGCTGGCGGAACACGATCCGCGGAAAGTGCAGGTAGTGGAGATGCGTTTCTTCGGCGGACTCAGCCTGGAAGAAACGGCGGAGGTGCTGAAGGTCTCGGCCGTCACGGTGAGACGGGATCTGCGCACGGCCAAGGCATGGCTCTATCGCGAACTGACTGGCGGGTTACCCGATGGACTCCGAACGCTGGAAACGAATCGATAGCCTGCTGCATGCCGCCTGGGAGCGTCCCGCGGGCGAACGCGAGGCATTCCTGCGGGAGGCGTGCGCGGGCGATGAGACGCTGGAGCGGGAAGTCCTCTCGCTGATGGCGTCGGAGCAGCAGGCGGGGAGTTTCCTGGATGACCCCGTGAAGGCGGCGGAGTTTCCGGAGTCATCCGACTCCACCGTGACGCAACTGGCCGGGCAGACCGTATCCCATTACCGGATCCTGGAAATGCTGGGCGCGGGCGGCATGGGGGTGGTATACAAGGCCTTCGACACGAAGCTGAACCGGCTGGTGGCCCTGAAATTCCTGCCGCCGCATTTACGGCATGACGAGGAATTGAAGGGCCGGCTGAAGGCGGAGGCGCGCGCGGCATCCACGCTGGATCACCCCAACATCGTGGTGATTCACGATATCGACGAAGCCCCCAGCGGCGACCTGTTCATCGCCATGGCGTTTCACGAGGGCGTGACCCTGCGGGAACGTATCGCCGCGGCAGGGAACACCGGGATGCCGGTTGCCGAAGCGTTGGAGATTGCGCGGCAGATAGCGGCGGGTCTGGCCAGGGCCCACGAACGCGGCATTCTGCATCGCGACATCAAACCGGGCAACGTGATTGTGGCCAGCGATGGCGTGACCCGGATCATCGACTTCGGACTGGCGAAGTCCAGCGACGCTGCCGCAACCGGGGATGGCTCGACAAAAGGCACTCCGTTGTATATGTCTCCTGAACAGGCGTCAGGCAAGCCCATGGATTGCCGCACCGACCTGTGGAGCCTGGGAGCGGTGCTGTACGAGATGCTGGCGGGACGGCCTCCGTTTGACGGAGAAGGAAACCTGGCCGTGATGAACGCCATCGTGCACGCCGAGCCGGCCGGATTGCGAACGCTGCGGCCGGACGTGCCGCCGGAAGTCGAGGCCATTGTTGCAAAGGCGCTGGAAAAGGATCCGGCCAGGCGGTACCAGTCGGCCGGGGAGATGGCGCGCGACCTGGCCACGGCGCTCGCCCCCGGCACAACCCGTCCGCTCACTTGGCGGCGCGCCGTCCTGATTCCTGCTGCCGCGGCGTGCTGGCGCTGGTCGCCGGCGGGCTATTTCTATTTTCATCGCACGCCGAAACTCACCGACAAAGACACCATTGTCCTGGCCGATTTCCTCAATAAGACCGGCGATCCGGTATTTGACGGGACGCTGCGGCAGGGCCTGGCGGTGCAACTGGAACAGTCGCCGTTTCTGAGCCTGCTTTCCGATGAGCGGATCCAGAAGGCCTTGCCGCTGATGGGCAAAGCGGTGGATGCGCCGCTTACCCCGGCAGTCGCGCGCGACATCTGCGAGCGAACTGGCGGCGCCGCCGTACTGGATGGCTCGATCTCGCGAATCGGAAGCCAGTATGTAGTGGGCCTGCGGGCCCGGAACTGCCGTACGGGAGACACGCTCGACGAGGAACAGGCGCAAGCGGCCCGGGCGGAAGATGTCCTGAATGCCCTGAGTCAGATCGCCAGTAAGTTCCGGGTGCGTGTGGGCGAATCGCTGGCTACCGTCCGGACCCACGACAGGCCGCTCGCCGAGGTCACCACCACGTCGCTCGAAGCCTTGCAGGCCTACACCACTTCGTTACGCGTAGGCTATACCAGCGGTCAGATCGCCAGCGTGCCTCTCCTCCAGCGAGCCCTGGAAATCGACCCCAACTTCGCCCTGGCCTATTCGAACCTGGCCTTCTCGTACGGCGCGATGGGAGAGTTCGCCCAGGCGGCGGAGAGCATGAAGAAGGCCTATGCGCTGCGCGATCGCGCCAGTGAAAAGGAGAGGTACTTCATCACAGCGAATTACGATACACAGGTAACGGGGAACCTGGAAAAGGCGCAGCAGACCTGCGAGTTGTGGGCGCAAACGTATCCGCGCGATAAAGAGCCGCATGGGTTATTGTCGTCGCTGATCTACCAGCAACTCGGCAAGTTTGAGAGATCGATTCAGGAAGGCAGGACGGCAGTCGAGATCGACCCGGACTTCACGCCGGGATATAACAACCAGGTCTGGAGCAACCTGTATCTGGATCGCGTGGAGGAGGCCGGGAATGTGCTACAGCAAGCCACCGCCCGCAAGCTGGAAATGGAAGATTTTTTCGTTCTGCGCTATTACATCGCCTTTCTGAAACGCGACAGAGCCGGAATGGAGCAGGCTGCCGCCGTGGCCCAGGGCAAGCCCGCGGTGGAAGATTGGGTACTGGACGAACAGGCCATGGCCTCGGCTTATGCGGGTCATCGAAGACAGGCGCGCAGCCTCTCGCGGCGTGCCATCGATATGGCCAAACAGGGTTCGCACCAGGAGAAGGCGGCGATCTTTGAAGCGGGGGGAGCGGTGACGGACGCCTTTTTCGGCTACGCTCCCGAAGCACGGCAGGGCGCGAAGGCGGCGCTAGCACTTTCGGACGGGCGGGACGTGGCGTACGGCGCGGCCTTTGCGCTGGCGCTGGCGGGAGACGCTTCCCGCGCGCAGGCCATCGCGGACGATCTCGAAAAACGCTTCGGCGAGGATACCTTTGTCAAATTCACATACGCACCGGCTCTCCGCGCCCTTGCGGCGTTGAAGAACGGCGAGCCTCAGAAGGCCGTGGATCTGCTCCAAGCCTCACTTGGCTATGAGGTGGCCGTGCCGGGAAGCTGGTTCGGTTTCTTCGGGTTCCTGTATCCGGCCTACGTGCGAGGGGAGGCGCTGCTGGCCCTGCACCAGTACGCCGAAGCCGCCGCCGAGTTCCGGAAGATTACCGGTCATCGCGGACTGGTGTTCTGCGATCCGGTGGGCGCGGTGGCCTGGTGGCGGCTGGGCCATGCGCTGGCGTTGTCGGGAGACACGGCCAACGCCAAGGCTGCGTACCAGGAATTCTTCACCCTTTGGAAAGAGGCCGACGCGGATATCCCGGTGCTCCAGCAGGCCCGGACGGAGTTCGGCAGGCTATAGTGGTAGGCAGATTCGATGCTGCGCGACCCCACTCTGATTCCGCTCTCGCATCAGCACCAGCACGGCCTGGCGTTGTGCGTCATGCTGCGCCGGTCGATGGCCGCCGACTCCACGCCCGGAAATGTAGCCCATTGGGCGCAGCCGCGTGGTGGACCGGTACGAGGTCGAACTGGTCAATCATTTCGAAATTGAAGAGCAGGTGCTGTTCCCGGCCTGTGGCGCGATGCCGCTAATCGCGGAACTGATCGAGGAACACCGGCGCATCGAGGCACTGGTGGAGCAATTGCGCACGGCGCCTTCGGCGGGGCTGCTCGAAGAGTTCTGCGCGCTACTCACGGCGCACATCCGGCGCGAGGAAAGCGGCCTGTTCGAGCAGGCCCAGCGCGAGTTGCCGCGCGAAGTGCTGGACCGTGCCGGCGCCGAAATCGACCGGCGGGCCGTGCGCGTCTGCCTGTGATCGGTTAGTAGTTACGATCCGCAGTTACTTCACCGCCAGCCAGGCCAGAAACAGGCCGTCGGGCTCCACGTCTTCCCAGTAGGAGATGAAGCGGCTGGCCACGCTCGCGGCAATGGCGCCGCAGCAGGCGTTCGAGTTCCTTGCGGGTGAACCATTTTTCCCACTCGGGAGTTTCCAGCGCGCCCCACTGTTCGGCGTTCTTGTCGATGATGGCGATGCGGCCGCCGGGCTTCACCACGCGGCAGATCTCGGCCACCGCCTTTTCGATCTCGACGGCGTGCTCCAGCGATTCGGTGGCGTAGGCGCCGTCGAAGAAGCCGTCCTCGAAGGGCAGTTCGGTCATGGAGCCGGCGCGGGTGTGGATGCCGGCGCGGGCACGAAGCGCAGCATCTCCTCGGAAATGTCCAGGCCCCAGAGTTCGGCCTCGGGCTCCTGCTCGCTGGAAGACGCGCGCGAAGCGGCCCTTGCCGCAGCCGACGTCGAGCACGCGCTTGCCGCGCGAGATCGCCCAGGTGTTCGCGGATCAGCTTGACGTGATAGATGCGCGGATCGATGGTGGAGGGAAAATGCTCTTCGTCGCGCGGCGGCTTCGTCGAACGAGGCCTGAATGCGGGCGCGCAGCTCGGGGGTGAGCTGCGCGCCGTCGCGTCTTCGGAAAACAGGCGCTTCCAGTTCAATGCTTATGCGCCCGCGTCAGGAAGATCGGCAGGCCGAGCTTGTGGTCGTAGGTGGGACGGTAGCGCTCGGTGTTGTACATGGTGGCGACATCCACGTGGCGCGGTCCCGAGCTTGGGATCGGGAATCGCCGACCATGGCGTAGCAGCCGTTGTTGATGGCCGTCATCAGGCCGTGCTTGCCCTCTGCGATGGCGTCCATCGCCATGCCGGCGAAGGTGGAGGCCACCATGCGGTCCACGAAATCGGCGCTGCCGGAGCGCAGATCGTAGGTCAGGTCGCTGACGATGGTCTCTTCGCCGGTGGCGGCCTTGATCTCGTTGCTCAGGTCTTCGGCCACGCTCATCTTCTTGCGATGGCCGAACGCGTCGGCCTCGCCGTATTCCTTCACCGTGTAGCCTTCCCACTCGGCGCCTTCGGAGAGGATCACCAGCGAGTAGTTGCTCGGGTTGTTGCTGCTTGTCGGTCACCAGCAGGTCGATCAGCTTCTGCAGATCCACCTTGTACTCGGGAATGCAGCAGCGGACCGAGGTGACGTAGGCGGTGTAGAGCGCGGTGTAGCCGGCGTCGCGGCCGAAGACGCGGAAGAGGCCGATGCGCTCGTGCGAGCCGACGGTGGTGCGCTGCCGCTCGATGGCGTCCATGGCGCGCGTGATGGCGGTGGAGAAGCCGATGCAGTACTCGGTGTTCCGCACGTCGTTGTCCATCGTCTTCGGCACGGCGATGACGTTGATGCCCTGCCGGTCGAGTTCCGCCGCGTAGCTCAGCGTGTCGTCGCCGCCGATGGCGATCAGGTAATCCAGGCCGAGCGTCTCGATGTTCTTGAGCACCGGCCTTGGTCACGTCGAAGACCGTGGAGGTGACGCCCTTCTTGGTGGACTCCTTGGCCGGGAAACTCCTGGCCTTCGAGGACCGGCGGCAGCTTCTTCATCTTCGACGGATTGGTGCGCGAACTGTGCAGGTAGGTGCCGCCGGTGCGGTCGATGGTGCGCGTGTTCTCGCGATTCAGCGGCAGCACGTAGCGGGTGCGGCTGGCCGGATCCTCCAGGTTGACGTGGGTCAGGCCTTCCCAGCCGCGGCGGATGCCGATCACCTCGCAGCCGATTTCGCTGCCACGGTAGACCACCGTCTTGATCACGGAATTCAGTCCCGGAACGTCGCCGCCGCCCGTGAGAATACCGATACGCTTCGCTGCCATGAATGCTCCTTCGTAAGTGAGGTATGTTTCAGATTGGAAAACCTCATTATAAAGGATGGCGCGGGAAGGGCGCGGCAGGAATCTGGCGCGAGCGGCGGAAGTTTGGCAGGGTGCGAATGGCGGGTACGAAACATTTCAAGGATTTAGGAGCGGACTCCGAAGTGCATCGCAGGGTATCATGATCACCGGACCAGTCAGCAATCTCTCTTATATACGGTCGGTATTCGCCACGTCTTTTTCGCGGACCGGCTCGACCAACAACACCAGCGGGACCAGCGGGGCGTCCGCCGCGCAATCCGATAGCAGCCAGCTTTCGCCGTTCGCGCAAATCCTGAGTACGTTGCAGCAGTTGCAGCAGTCGAATCCGGTGCAATACAGGACGGTCACGCAGCAGATCGCCACGAATCTGCAGAGTGCGGCACAAACGGCGCAGGCGGCAGGCAATACCACCGCCGCGACTCAGTTGAATCAACTCGCCAGTGACTTCACCAGCGCTTCCGGCAACGGGCAGCTTCCCAACGTCCAGGACCTGGCGCAGGCGGCGGGCGGTCTACAACAACACCATCACCATCATCATCACAGTTCGGGCAGTTCGAGCAGTACAAGCGGTTCGAGCGGATCGAGCGTGTCGGCTTCGCTGCTGGCGGCATTCCAGAATCTGTTCCAGAACAATAAAGCCCAGAGCAACTCGTTGGATCCGATGACGATTATTTCCAATACGCTGTCGGGCGGATCCTAGGCACTTCGGGACAACATTAAGGCCATAAAGGCTGACGCCAGGGCAACACAGCCCCACATGAAGCGCCGGCTACCGAAGCGGGCAGGCGGCAGGGGTTCCCGGTCATTGAGGAAAAACTCGGTGTAAACGAAATCGTCATCAGCGGAGCAATCGCCGCTGACCTGCCCAAGAGTGGGCTTCATATAACGCCTCCTTGGAAGGATTGCGAGAAATCCGCGGACTTGGGCAAGCCAGGCGGCCCGGGAGCCGAGTCATGGCGTCGGCTGCCTTGAATTACTTATCGGCAGGAACCGGCGACTATATAGTGTGGGATCCGGGGGCAAGGATTCACGGCCACTTCGTTCCGCATCCCGCGCGTTCGGTCTTGTCTTTGGCCTTCGCCCCGGCTGGGGTTTGCCATTGCATGTTGGACGGCGCGTCGGCTCCGCCGCAAGCCAGCGGCTTTACGTGGTCAATCACGTAGCCTTTACATCCGCCGGTGGTCTTCCCGGTTGACGGGCAGGGGTGAGAAGCCTGAAACGAGCGTTTGGCTGCGGGGCTCCGCTTGATTCTGCCGTGGGAATCGCGCGCGCAAGTGGCGCACGCCTTCGCTTTCGTGCTGTGTGACCGGGTGGAGGCGGAGCGGCCGGAATTCGCCGTGGGGCCGCCCGCGGCAAACAATACGGGCGTGAGCAGCAATATTGGTATCAGGAGCAGGGAACGGGAACGGCGCATGGCGGCCTCCGGCGTCTTAATTCATACCATGTTATCTGAATCTGTGTCCAGGGGGGCAGTCATTTGCCGGGGCTATTCCACCGGTGCGTTGTACCCGGTGCGCCAGTGGGCGCTCAGCTTGGGCAGGCCGCGGGGCGGGACGACGCGCACCAGAATGTGGTGGTACTTTCCGTCGTGCACCTGGTTCTGCGGAGAATATCCGATCACGTAACGGTTTCGCAGTTCAATGCCGATCATCTTGGCGATGTTGGGCAACTCGGCCGCGTCGGCTTCGAAGAGCCGTCCCCCGGTCCGTTCCGAGATTTGCGAGAGCAGCCCGGGACCGCCGGCCTCCTCCGGAGTAGAGCCGCCGCCAAATACTCCGATGGAATAAATCAGGACGTCGCTTTCCACCACGACGCGGTTTACTTCTTTGGGAGTGTAGCGGCTGTTGTTATCGCCACCGTCAGAGATGACCAGCAGGGCTTTTTTGTTTTTCTTGGAATGCTTCATTTCCTGCAGCGCGAGCAGGATTGCGTCCAGCAGCGCGGTAGAGCCATGCGAACGGGAAAAGGTGAGCTGGCTTTCGATGGCTCCGGTATCGGACGTCAGGTGAACTTCCAGGCGAGGGCTGCTATCGAATTCCACCAGAAAATACTCGTCCCCCGGATCGCTCAGCCGGAAAAACTCGCGCGCCGCCATGCGCGAGCGTTGCAGCTTTGCGCCCATACTGCCGCTGGTATCGAAGACCAGTCCGACGGCCACCGGTTCGTCGTCCATGGCAAAACTGGTGATAGGCTGCTCGACTTTGTCATCGTAAACGCGGAAGTTTTCCTTCTCCAGGCCGGAGACCGGGCGATTGAGGGGATCGTTCACCGAAACCGGAACCAGAATCAGGGTGCTGTTCACCCGGATATCGGCCATCGGCAGGAGTCTCTTCTTTGGAGGGCGGTTTCGGGCGCGGCGTCAGGGTGACTTGACCGGGCAGCCAAAGAGCCAGAGCCAGAACGAGTGCGCCGGTCCGATGCAGAGTCATCAGCTTCCCTGAAGGTATTGTAAGCGCGGCGCGCGCAAAAACGAAAGCGGCGCCGCATCTGCGGCGCCGCCTGTCACCCTCCGAGGTGTGTTTTGAACAGTTTAGTGGGCCTTGATCATGCTCAGCGTCACAGTTTCCAGCCGTGCGGCCGCGAGGTTTCCGGCGGCCTTCCGGGGCGACGGGAAATCGTAGACGAAGGTGTCGGACCCGTTCCACATCCGGCGTCAGCGAGCACTCACCGCCGGTGCAGGCGAAAGCGAGCTTGGGGTCGCCCGCCTGGCGCCACTCTTTGGGCGCGTCGCTCTTCACCTGGGCCAGCAGTATGACCGCGCTATTGGCCTCGATGTTGCGAACGTATACCACTTGGGTAGCGGAGTTTTGCGACAACCGGATCTCGTAGGAGCCCGGGGTCATCAGTTTGCCGGCCGCACGGAAAGCCATCGGGATTTCCGCTTTGTAGGTCTGTGCCGAAACCGTTCCAGCAGCAACCACCAGCGCAGTCGCCGCGATCATCAAACGAACCATTGAGCTTTTCATTGTCGTGTCCTCCTGCGGGCTGCCCTATCCGGGTCCCGACTTACGGGCGCTATAAAAGCAACCCCGCTGCCAAATCGCAACTGTTGAAAGTAATAGGAACCCACCTCGAATTGGCCGCGAAAATGAACCCATGGTTCAGGGCCGTGAACCGTCCGGTTCAGAGCGCTCCGGACCTGCCGAGTCATCGAACATGCCCGGCACAAAAAAAACGGCGCCGCAGAAGCGGCGCCGCCTTTCATCCTCCGAGATGTAGGTAAGTCAGTTAGTGTGCCCTGATCATGCTCAGGGTCACGAGTTCCGTTCGGGCCACCAGATCTCCGGCCGGGGGCTTGGGGGAGAGGAAAACATATTCGGAGATGTCGGAGCCGTCCCACAGGGCTGCTCAGGTTGCACGCACCGCCGATGCAGGCGAAGCCGACTTTGGGTTCGGCGGTCTTACGCCACTCTTTGGGCGGGTCCGCCTTCACCTGCGCCACCAGTATTACCGCGCTTTTGGCATCGATGTTGCGAACGAATACCAACTCGGTCGCCGTGTTTCGGGATACCCGGATCTCGTAGGAGCCCGGGGTCATCAGTTTGCCGGCCGCGCGGAAAGCCATCGGGATTTCCGCTTTGTAGGTCTGTGCCGAAGCCGTTCCCGCAGCAACCACCAGCGCAGCCGCCGCGATCATCAAACGCAGCGTTGAGCTTTTCATCGTCGTGTCCTCCTGCGGGCTGCCCTATCCGGGTCCCGACTTACGGGCGCTATAAAAGCAACCCCGCTGCCAAATCGCAACTGATTGAAAGCAATAGGAACCTGACCCGAATCGGCCGCGAAAATGAACCGCATGGTGCAGCGCCGTGAACCGGCCGGTTCAGAGTGCCGCAGACCTGCTAAACTGGCACCCGACCATGCCCTCGCCGGAAGATACGCTGCTGCGCGCCTGCGCCCTGCTGTTTCAATTTCGAGCTCTGGCCCGTTCGCAGGAGGAAGCCCAGCGCATCCTCTGGGAAGAGCAGATCATCCGGCTGATCGGCGACCTGGTGCCGTGTTCCGGCGGCGCGGTAGTGTTGGGCGCGGGCAACGAAGATGTTCCGGCGGATTGCGTGGCCGTTCCGCTGTACATTCGCGACGAAATTGCCGGGCTGCTCGCGATCTGGTTCGGACCCGAAGAGACCGACCGGCTGGCCGGCCATCGCGAGACCCTGAGCGCCATTGCGACGCTGGCGTCGTCGGCCCTCGAAAACGTCCGCGACGTCGAGCGCCTGCGCACCGAGAACGCACTGTTGCGCAACCGGCTGGATACCGTCGATACCGGCATGGTGGGAGAGAGCCCCGCTATCGGAAATCTGCAGCGCATGATCGGCCGCGTGGCGCCGCGGGACACCTCGGTGCTGGTGATGGGCGAAAGCGGCACCGGCAAGGAACTGGTGGCGCAGGCCCTGCACCGCCTCAGCGCGCGGGTGGAGAAACCGTTTGTGGCCATCAACTGCGCGGCGCTGACGGATACGTTGCTCGAGAGCGAACTGTTCGGTCATGAGCGCGGCGCTTTCACCGGGGCCGTGGCGCAGAAGAAGGGCAAGCTCGAAATGGCCGAAGGCGGCACCGTGTTCCTGGACGAAATCGGCGAACTGGCTCCGCTGCTGCAGGCCAAACTGCTGCGCGTGCTGCAACAGCGCGAGTTCGAACGCGTGGGCGGCACGCGCACCATGAAACTCAACGTGCGCGTAGTGGCGGCGACGAATCGCGACCTGGCGGCCGAAGTGCGACGCGGCGCGTTTCGCGAAGATCTGTATCACCGCTTGAACGTGGTGGCCCTGCGGGTGCCGCCGCTGCGCGAACGGCCGGGCGATGTGATGCCGCTGGCGCGCCATTTCCTGGAGACGCTGCGCCGCGCGGTGCCGCCGCCGTGTGACCGGCATCTCGCCGGAAGCCGAACGATACCTGGCTGCCTATGCCTGGCCCGGCAATGTGCGCGAACTGGAAAATGCCATCGAGCGCGCCGTGGTGTTGGGGCAGTCCGAAACGGTGCTGCCGGAGGATCTGCCGGAAACGATCCTGGATGCCGCAACCGCGGCGGCCGTGCCCGGCGCTTTGCAGACCTCCGTGACCCAGACCAAGCGCGAGCTGATTCTGGCCGCGTTTCGCGAATGCGGCGGCGATCACAACCGGGCCGCGGCGCGCCTGAAGATCCACCCCAACTCTCTCCGCCGCCTGCTCCGCATGCTGAATTTGAGAGAGAGTCTGTAGGGCCAACGCCGAGGGACATGTCGCTGGAGCCGATGTGTCCTTGCCCCGAGCGTAATCGGCCCGGAGTTGCAGGAGGCGAGATGGCAGAATAGATGAACAATATTCCAGCCAAGTGAGTTCCAATTTCCGGTATAAAGCCGTTTTTCGTCGATTATCGGAAAGAAGCACCACCTTTCCCGGAGTGGCCGAAGGTGCCGCTTCGATTACGCTTGTCGGGTCTCGTAAAGCAGAGGCGTATTCAACTGCATCTCTATGGTCTCCACAATTGGTTTCGTCGCCACACCCGTTCGGGGATCGCGACGCCACGCTAATTGTCGGTGGGCGCCTTGGCGATGCTATCAACCACCCAAAATCGACACGGGCACTCTGCGGCGTTGAAGACGCAATCCAATTGTTCATTCAAGGCACTGAAAATGGAGGTGGCAGCACCGTCGACACTTTAGATCGGGGCTCCATTCAAGGGTGAAGGCATACGTTGACTTGACCCGGACTGATCGACAACGATGCTGCCCATTTGGCCGGAAAGCACTTCGGCGAGGTAATCCAAGAGAACAATCTGTCGGCAGGAAATCCTAGTCTTTTTGGGGAAAGCGAGACGAATCGCAATCGTCGGTAGCTGCCGAGCCATCGCTAACGGGATTCGGTTTGAACCCGCCCTTGGCCGGTAGTAGCACGAATGCTTGCTTGTCTTGCACTGCAGTGTGGGCCTTTAGTCCGAATCGCTCGACGAGAAGAGCCTGTAACATTTGACTGAGTCCGGCTTCCGTAACCGGCCCTTCGGTCTTAGCGTTAATGTCGAAGCTAAAGGATGCCAACCAGCCGGGGCCTGCCAGGGCATAGGCTTTCAGACCGTATGCTTTTAGAATAATTCGCTGTAGCGACCAGTTCTGCAACACGAGCGAGTTCTTCCCCGTCCGGCTGGAGCTGCTTCGATCTCCTGAAGTGTTGGCTTTGACCGAGGCGACCTCAAACGCGGGCTGTGCAGTCGCTATTGCAGCGAGGAGCACGCTTGCGAACGCTTTTCTCACGAAAGACCACCCTCGCATTTATTGACGGTCCAACCTGACCAGTCGTTGATGCCAAGAGTCTGCCGCAGCGACGCGCCGAAACGGCGGAGTCGGACGCTTCCTTGGTGCGGCCAGCCCGGCCAGGTGCTGAACCAGGCGATTGACTGCGCTGCATATCGGTACCTGACTTTGGGTCTGGCCAGCCGCCACCTGGCCGAAAAACGCCGACCGTTACTTGGGCCAGCAGACCACTCCGGTCATTTTCAACCGGGGGGGTCGGCGACGACCAGCCAAGTGCATCTATTCCGACCCACGGAGCAACAGGACCGATTCAAATCGGCGGAATATTGCGTCGGACGTTCCCCGCCGAAGCGCTGTAAACTGGTACAACGGAAGGCGCATGATGACCCTCAAAGGATTAGCTACCAAAACGGCGCTGGTGGCGGTAGTCCTTACCGCTGGCACGTTCAGCGTTGGCGCTCAATCGACGAGTGGAGATAAAGAACCGCTGACTTTCGAGGTCGCTTCCGTGAAACCGAGTACCGCTGGTTGCCCGCCCGCATGTGGCCTAATCCGCTCGACGGTGGGGAGCCAGGGATACCACGTGGAGGGCGCGTTTCTGAAGGTCATCATGACCGTAGCCTACAGTGTCACCGACCGTCAGATTTCCGGCGGCCCCTCCTGGATATCGTCGGAGCGGTTCGACATCGAGGCGAAAGCCGCAGCCCCCCACACAGTCGATGAGTTGCATATCATGCTGGCACATCTACTGGAGGAACGTTTCCACCTGACGGTACGGCGCGAAGTGCGGCAGGAGTCGGTGTGGAGTTTAGTGGTCGCTAACGGTGGTTCCAAGATGCCAGTACACGACGCTGCGGATAAAGATTACCCCCCTATGGGCCCAAAATTCGTCGGGGACAAGGAAGGCACGGTGTGCGCCACCCTGCAAGGCCACAACGAGACCATGAAATATTTGGCCTTCATCCTATCGCGCAACATGGATCGCGCGGTCATTGACGAAACCGGCCTGCCGGCTCGCTACGATGTGAACCTGCGATATATGCCGGACGGCGTGCATCCGAGGCGGCCCGATGGCGTCGAAGTGCCGTTCAGCTCGGATTGCTTCGACATCTTTGCCGCGCTGCCCAAGCAGCTTGGTCTGAGATTGGAGGCAGCAAAAGGCCCCGTAGGGTTTCTGGTGGTCGAGCACGTCGAAAAGCCTACTGAGAACTGAGCGTATCTGGTTGCTCACGGGCCCGCCAGCGATGCTTTCGATAATCAGGCGCAGCATCGGGGTTCTCGCTTGTCGCTAGCGTTTTTGGGAACGGGCGAGATTCACTGCCGTGTCACACCTAAAACCGCGGAACTGGCGCAGCCGGGGGGATCGTGAAAGAGGGAAATTGGCGCCACTCCGGAAGAGACTGGACGATCCGTGCATCTTGTAGCTCACGCCCTCATGCCGCCGAATAGCGCGCCATTGTCACGCAGGATGCGCGCGATGGTCTCCGGCACGACTTCGGTATTGTCCACTCCGCGCTCGAAGCTGCCGCCGAGCAGGATGCCGTCGTGGCGGGGGAACATGTAGATGCCGCTCGGCCCCAGGGTCATGTAATCCACTTCCGGCTGGGGCAGCAGAAACGCAAGCTGGCCCTTGATAGGGATCAGCTCCGCATCGCCGAACAGATTCCGCGCGCCCAGACCGGTGCAATTGAAAATCAGGCTTTCGCGGAGCGCCAGGACCTCGCTCACCGACCGGAACTCGCGCACCACAATCCGTCCGCCGGCCGATTGGAAATCGAGGATCATGGCCTGCAGATAAATCGCCGGCTCGATCAACATGCTGT
Organism: uncultured Solibacteraceae bacterium; assembly: GCA_963748795.1. Classification (GTDB taxonomy): domain Bacteria; phylum Acidobacteriota; class Terriglobia; order Bryobacterales; family Bryobacteraceae; genus Sulfopaludibacter. The sequence goes on along the minus strand of CAVVLD010000069.1, from coordinate 69,753 downwards.
AGCGCCGCTGCGCAAACGGCACCGCGAAGGGATTTTCCGCCGCGGTGAGCTGCTTCGTCTCCGGATACAGCGATTCGATATCGCTGGCCGGGTTGTCCGCCCGCGGAGGCTGAATGGCCGTCTGCGAGAGCTGGTACATGGGCAGCCAGCGGACCCCGTACCGTTCGCTCGCCAGCGATTGATAGCGCCGGTGCGCCAGGCGCGCGGCCTCGCCGTACTGGCGGCGGAATTCCGGCGTCACGCGGTCGCCATCGAACAGCGATACCGGCTCCCACAGGCCGCCGGCCACATTCGACGTGGTCGAGGGCGGCATCTCGCGCGCATAAATCACCGGGTTGTAGCCGCGCTGTTGCAGCACCCGCGCGGTGCTCAGGCCCACCACGCCGCAGCCCAGTACGGCGCAATCGCGCGCTTCGGATTTCGCAGCCTCTTCCACCGCCAGCAGGGACGTGCCCCACGAGAGCGTGATTCCCGAGCCGCCGTGGCCATAGTTGTGGACCACCAGCTTCTCGCCCATCTTTTCGGCCCGCACCACGAAGCCCGACGGGCGGAACGGCCGCAATCCGGCGATGGTCCGGATCACGCGGTCCTGCGCCACCCGCACGCGCGCCAGCCGCACTCCACCGGCCGGAGGCCCGACCGCACACCCGCCGCGCCGCGCAACCGGCCAGCAGCGCTCCCGCTCCCGCCACAAATCCCCTCCGCGAAATCTGCATACCGTATGTTACTTCAGCCCCCTGAGAAACGCCCAAACTGAATATACTTGAACGCTTAGACCCCAATGAAACGCATCCTCTTAATAGCGAGTTCCGCGGCCCTGCTTTCGCTGGGCCTGACGCTGGCGCAGCAGAGCGCCTCGCGCATGACCGCGGAAACTTTCAAGGCCCTCGAACTCAGAAACATCTCCGGCACGTTTTCCAGCGGCCGCATCGCCGATGTGGCCATCGATCCGCGCAACCGGAGTGTCTGGTATGTGGCCACGGCTTCCGGCGGCCTTTGGAAGACCGTCAACCACGGGCTCAACTTCCAGCCCATTTTCGACGATTACGGATCCTACTCGCTCGGGTGCGTCACGGTGGACCCGCGGAATCCCGACACGGTGTGGCTCGGCACCGGGGAGAACCAGGCCGCAGCGCGCCATCGGCTACGGCGATGGCATCTACAAGAGCACCGACGGCGGCAAGACCTGGAAGAACATGGGCCTGCCCAATTCCGAGCACATCGCCAAAATCGTCGTCGACCCGCGCAATTCGAGCACGGTTTACGTGGCCGCGCAAGGTCCGCTCTTTTCACCCGGCGGCGACCGGGGCCTGTATCGCACCACCGACGGCGGCGCCACCTGGACGCCCCTTCTCCGGATCAGCGAAAACACCGGCATCACCGATTTCGATATCGACCCGCGCAATCCCAATGTGATGTACGCCGCGGCCTATCAACGCCGGCGCAACACCAGCGTGATCGTGGCGGGCGGCCCCGAATCGGGGATCTACAAGTCCACCGACGGCGGCGCGCACTGGAACAAGATCAACGAAGGCCTGCCCGCAGGCGATAAGGGCCGCATCGCGCTGGCCGTTTCGCCGCAGAAGTCCAACGTGGTGTACGCCACCGTTTCGGTCCACCGCGCCGACCGGAAGACCGAGTTCTACCGCTCCGAAGATGCCGGCGCCCACTGGACCCACATGGGCGACTGGAGCCTGCAGGATCCCGAATACTACGGCGAGATCTACGCCGACCCGTTCGAATTCGATCGCGTCTACATCATGGATACCGCCGTCCGGCTGACCACCGACGGCGGCAAGACTATCGCCACCCCCGGATTCCAGATCCACGCCGACAACCACTCCCTCACCTTCGACCCCACCGACCCGCTGCACCTGCTGATCGGCAACGACGGGGGCCTCTGGGAAACCTACGACAAAGGCCGCACCTGGCGCCACTTCAACAACATTCCGGTGACCCAGTTCTATCGCGGCACGGTGGACAACGGCCTGCCGTTTTACAACATCTACGGCGGCACGCAGGACAACGGCTCGCAGGGCGTGCCCTCGCGCACCATCGAGCGCGCCGGCATCCGCACCAGCGACTGGATGAACACCGGGGGCGGCGACGGGTACCAGTCGCGCGTCGATCCCGAGGACGCCGACACGGTGTATTCGTGCTCGCAGAAGATCGGCTGCGTGCGCCTCGATCTGAAGACCGGCATCAGCATCAGCATCCACCCGCAAATTGCCACGCGCGAAATCCGCTCCCGGTGGGACGTGCCGTTCATCATCAGCCCGCACTCGCACACGCGCCTCTACATCATGGGCAACCGGCTGATGCGCAGCGACGATCGCGGGGCCACCTGGCGCTTCGTCAGTGCCGATATCACGCGCAATATCGACCGCGACACGCTGCCGGTCATGGGCAAAGTGTGGGGCCCGGAGGCGGTCTGGAAGAACGCCTTCACGGACGCCTACGGCACCGGGACCGCGCTGGCCGAATCGCCGCTGAAAGAAGGACTCCTCTTCGTGGGCACCGACGACGGCCTGGTGGATATCACCGAGAACAACGGCCTGGATCTGGCGCACGCGTGGAGAAGTTTCCCGGCGTGCCCGATATGTCTTACATCACCGACATCTTCCCTTCCCCGGTGGACGTGAATACGGTGTTCGTCACGATCAACGATTTCCAGCGCGGCAACTTCGCGCCGTACGTTCTGAAGAGCACCGACCTGGGCCGCACCTGGACCAGTATTTCCGGCGACCTGCCGGCAGCGCGACCCCGCCTGGACCATCGTGCAGGACCACCTCAATCCGGACCTGCTGTTTGTGGGCACGGAGTTCGGCCTGTCGTTCACCGTGGATGGCGGCAGGCACTGGATTCCGCTGAAAGGCGGAATGCCGACCATCAACGTGCGCGACCTGGAAATCCAGAAGCGCGAGAGCGACCTGGTGGCGGCGACGTTCGGCCGCAGTTTCTTCGTGCTGGACGATTTCGCTCCGCTGCGCCAGATCCAGCCGAACGTGTTCAACGACGAAGCGACACTGTTCGCGGTGGGCCGTCCGGCGCGCGCGTTTGACGAGCCGGGCTACTATCGGGCGCAGGGCGACAACATGGCCTCTCCCAATCCGCCCGCGGGCGCCCTGCTCACCTACTACCTGCGAGATGACCTGGCCGGGGCGGGCAACGGGACAGACGCTCCCAAGATGGTCCTCAACATCGCCGATTCCAGCGGGAAGATGGTTCGCCAGATCGACGCCTCGAATACGGCGGGACTGCATCGCACGCCGTGGGATTTGCGCGAGCCCCCGCTGCCCGGGGGAAGCCGGGGTGGACGGGGAGCGGGTCGCGGCGATGCGCCAGGTGAAGAGACCACTCCGCCTGCCGGACGCGGCGGACGCGGTGGCCGCGGCGCGCGAAGCGGCCCGCTGGTCCGCCCCGGCACTTACACTGTTACCTTGGGCAAGCTCCTCGGCGGCACCTTCACCGCAGTCAGCAAGCCGCAGACTGTGGAAGTCGTGCCGCTGGAACCCTCGAATCGCTAAACAGGGACAGGCCAGGAGGCCTGTCCTACCGGGTAAGACAGGTGAATCACTCCGTCCACGCACTGGCCCGATATCAAGGGACAAAGCACCAGCGCAATGGGAATCCGGCTCCCATCCTTGCGCAGCCGCTGGGTGTGGATGACCGGAAGGGCTGCGTTTTGTCCGGTGACCTGGGCCCGGCTTCGACGTGCCTCATCGATCCGTTCCGGCGGAACTAATACGGAGTCCGGGACGGCCGATGATTTCATCGGCGCGGTAGCCAAACATCTCCTCGTGCGCCCCGGTTCCAGGTGAGAATCTCGCCGGTGAGCCTCTGGGAGAATACCGCGAACGGCGCCTGCTGAATGGCTGCCGCCAATTCATGGCTCTTTTCTTCCGTGGTGCCCGCATAGTTGTGGACGATCGCCTGAACCGCAGGATCGTCCAGCATGTCGCTAACCGTGTTCGCCACCCGAACGCTCGACCCGTCCGGGCGCAGGAGCCGGACTTCGTGCGAAACCTTGACCACCCGTTTGGCGGCGATCTGGCGGTAACATTCCCGCATCTGCCCCACATCTTCGGGATGAATCAGACGGAACACCGGGACGCCCGCCAGCTCCGCCGGGTCCCATCCGGCGACGCTCCGGATCACGCGGATCAGGATCCCATCCAGCCGCGTAAGTGCGATGCCGTCGTGGCTGGATGCCAGCAGCGCCTCAAACATCCGGTTGTTTCGCTCGATGGTCTCCTGGAGGCGCCGCGTATTCCATAATTCCTGTTCGAGATCCGAAATCCGGTCGAGCAGGCGCTGCACGTCGTCGCGGCCGATGAGGGCGGAAGTAGTGTCGCTGGACATGATTCTAGACGTAGTCTCTGGGAGTCTGGCTGGCTACAAAAGTGTCGATATGTTTGAGGATGGTGGTCACCGGCGGCGCCAGGCCGAAGACGGCCCACGCGGGGGAAACCGGAATCAGGACATTGCGCCCCCCCACGTCGAATTCCTTGTCCAGGCACTTACTGAACAGGGGTTTGACATCCAGGCGCATGCGATCGATGGTGCACTGCCGGGGCATGATCGTCAGAAGCGCGGGCCCCGACCACCGGTAGATCCCATCGCCGGGCGTGAGATTCCGCTGCGTGTGCCGGGCCAGTTCCGCCAGGACCTGATCTCCGATCGTGGCCCCGAAGCGGGCATTGATGCTTTGCAGCCGGTCTAAGGCCAAAATGCCGATGTACTTTCTTCCCGGCTGCGACGCCGCTTCGCGCAGGGCTGCTTCCGCCGCACCGCGGCCGGGCAGTCCGGTCACCGGATCGATTTCACCGGCGAGCGGAACCTGCACGTCGGCGTGCTCGATGTGCTGGCGCAGTCTCGGCCATGGCCGTTTTAGCATCTTCCTTCTGCCGCAGCGCCTCCGCGCAGAGCTGCTCCAGACAGGTGCCCAGCCGGGCCTTGAGTTTCTGCAGATCCTCCAGCCCGCGCGCCTGCTTCAGGTTCGATTGAATGCCTTCCAGGGCCTGCTGCGATCGCTCGCTGGAATCGCCGATGCGCAGGATGGACTCCGACAACATGGCGATCATCTTGCGCAGTTCCGCCCCCTGCTGCCGGATGAACCGCGTGGTGCGCTGGTTATAATCCTCCAGATTGTGAATCGCATCCCCCGCCGCGGTCAGCAGGCGTTCGGTAGTGAATTCCTCGTCAATGGTGGATTCAATCTGCTTCAGGCCGGCTTGCAGGTCCGCGTATTCCGATTCGTCGCTCCGTACGGCACTGTTGACCAGGCCATCGAAGACGATAGACATGACGCGCCGCAATTCCGGCTGCCAATCGTAAAGATATTTCTTCAGCGTCACCATGTCTGACAAACTAATCGGCGCTTGGGGCGAAAAGCTTTAGCCCGGGCGCCGGCGGGCCTCAATCCTCCTTGGCGGGGCTGCCGTCGGCATGTACCGCGACTTCGGACTTTTTGCCGCCCTTCTGAATGACGGCTTCATAGTCGGTCACGGTCCCCTTGGTCACCGTTTCCACGCTCAGGATTTTTCCGGCGGAGCCGGCCTGTTTCTGAAAAGCCTTGCGGGCAGCTTCGGGGATGGCGGCAAGCGTGGTGGCCTCCTCGACCTCGACCACGGCTCCAGTGGCGTCCATCAGCACGTCGCGCGACTTCCCGTTCAGGGTGGTTTCGGCTTCGTAGAACGTCTTCCCGTTTTCAACCTCTTTGGAGAGTCCGCGCAGTTTGGCGGTGCGCGTCTGCTCCTGCACGGTCTTCTGCACCGCCGGTGGCAGGTCTTTCATCTGGACCCTGGTCTCCTGGGCGATCGACGCCACGGAAACCAGGCCGAGTACAACAGCAATTCGATTCAGCATGTTGGTACACCTCTATCGTTTTCAGAATTCAAATCTACCCGAGAGTTGCAGGCGGCGCGGCGGCCTTGCGGAGACCGGCTCACCGAAAAACGGGGAACTGAGATCCCCTACGTACGCCGCGTAGTTGACCCGGTTGGTCACGTTGAAGGCGTCCAGGCCCACGGTGAATTGCGGGCCCTCCTTCTTGTGCGTCAGCTCAAACATATGCGACCAGCGTACGTCCAATCCGGCGAAACCGGGGCCCTGCAGGGAATTGCGCGGCACACCCGGCGGACGGGCATTGGCATAGCCTGTGTGATATTCGTCCAGGCCGGTGGTCTCGGTATAGGGCATGCCGGAATTCACAGACAGGGCCAGGCCGAAATCCAGATACTTCGCGGCGTGGACGGCGCCCATCAGGTTCAGGCGATGCCGGGCATCGTAATCGGCGCGCGCCCATTCGCCCGACAGATCGTAGTTGTTGGCCGGAAAGGCATTGATGCCGGCGCCGCGCGTGCTCACCGCGTAGTTGCCGGGAACATCGTTGTAGGCCTGCCCCAGGGTGTACTGGACCATGCCCTGGAAGAAGCGCGTGATGCGGCCGCGGAAGGAAATTTCCAGGGCGTTACTTTCCATGTGCCCGGACGATTCGATCTGGCGGTAGACGCCGATGGCGGGATCCGGCCGCACCAGGTAATCCGGAGGCGGCGGAGCGTTCACGTCGCGCGAACGGAAAAGGCTCACGCCGCGGCTGGCCCAATAGGTCGCCGACAGCGTGGTTCCCGGGCGGATCTGACGTTCCACGGCGGCGCTGAATTGCGCCAGGTACGGAATCCGCTCCGACGGGTCGAGCCGCACCAGCGTAGCGGGCATGGCGGCCAGACCGCCCGGATCCGGAATCACGGGGTAGGCGGGATCGCTCAAAACGATCTGCCGCAGGCGGGACCCGTTATACCGTTCGAGATCGAAGATCGGCCCGTTGCCGGTGCGGTCGTAAAAGATGCCGCCTCCGGCGCGCAACACGGTCTTGCGGCTCTTTCCGGGCGAGTAAGCCAGCGCCAGGCGCGGCGAAACATTGTTGTTGTCGTGAAAGAAATTCTGCCAGTCGTAGCGCAGGCCCGCGGACAGGGTGAGGTTGGAACGGAGGCGATAGTCGTCCTGAACGAAACCGCCGGCCACCACCTCGACGAAGACGATGTGCCCGTCTCCCTGCTGCTGAATAAAGGAGTACGGTTGCTGGAGCGCAGTAATCCTGCAGGGAGGAAAAATAGTAAGTCCCGCCCACGTTGGTGCGGTCGTCCATGCCGCGCCGGCTGATGTCGGGCACGTTGATCCCGCCCCGGATGCTGTGCTTCCCATGGGACCAGGTGACGATCTCATTGAGGTTCAGGTGGTTCTCGGTCTGCAGCCGGTCGGCTTGCGCGCCGCCGCCGGTGAAGGCGCCGGGGACGACGATGCCGGGGGCCTGGCTGACGCTGGTAGTGGGCGCATGGTCGCGCCCGATGACGATCCGGAACTGATTCAGCAAGGTTGGGGTGATGACCAGGCTGTCGTTGTAATAGATCTCGTCTTCCCGGTCCTGCACATTGACGCCCGCCTCGGGCAGAACAAAGCCGCCCACGCCGCGGTTCTGCTCGGTGGAGTCGTTGAAGTTGCCGCGGATGGTGGCCAGGTGGTTTTGGGTGAACTGGTGGGTGATGGAGGCGGAGATCTCGGTGTCGCGCTGCGGGTTGGAGGCGATCTGCTGCAACAGGCCGCCGGGAGTGAGGGCGTAGACCACGGCCTGCAGGTCCTGCTCTTCGCGATTGACCGTAATCATGAACGAATTCTTCTTGCTGTGGCCCACCGGCCCCAGCAGGCTGCCTTCATAGATGCGCCGCTGCTCGGGAGGCCGCACGGCGGCGAAAGGATCGCGCGCATTCAGATGGTAGTCGCGGAACAGGAAATCGAATGTCCCGTGATAGACCTGCGAGGCCGGCTTGGTGATGACCTCGATGCGGCCGCGGCCGGGACGCGAGAACTCCGCGGAATAGGGATTCTGATTGATCTTCACCTGCTGGATGGCCGACGCGCTCACGCCCACAGTACTCTGTTCCATGCCGTTCACCACCAGGGTGACGCCTCCCGGTGCCGATCGATCCGGGATCGAGAAACTGCGACATGGTGGCGATGTAATCCTGGTCGAACACCGGGAGGTTGTCCATCATCTGGCGGTCCATGGTGACCACGTCGAGGTTATCGGTGGAGTCTGTGCTGACCTGTCCGGCGGAATCGCTGACGGTCACCTCCTGACGCACACCGGCCAGTTTCAGCGCGACATGCAGCGGCGCGGGCGGCGCGGTCCTTGATGGAAAGGCGAATGGTCTGTGGGGCGAAGCCGTCGCGCTGCACGTCGATCTCGAAGGCGCCGGCGGGCAGGCCGGCGACGCGGAAGTCACCCAGGGTATCGGTGCGGGCTTTGGCCGTCGCGGCGGCGGCTCCCCGCGGGCGGACCTGAATGTCCGCATCCGGAATGGCGGCGCCGCTCGGGTCGCTGACGTTTCCGGAAATCGCATAGGGCCCGGACGGCGCCTGGGCCAAAGCATGGGACGACAGACAGGCCCACAGGAGCAGCAGATTGGGGAGCAGCCGCATTCACGAAGACCATAACAACCCAACCTTAAAATGGCCTTAAGAGGTTCGACTTTCGCGCGCCGGCATTTGCCTTACCCTATACGTGAGACGCTGGCTATGCACATTCTGGTGGTCGAAGACGACCGGGAACTGGCCGATTACGTCCGCCGCGCGCTGGAAGAGGATGGCAACCTGGTAAGCACCTGCTTCGACGGGCGGGCGGGGCTGCGCGCGGCGCAGACATCGCCGTTCGACGCGATCGTGCTGGATGTGATGTTGCCCTCGCTGGACGGGCTGGAGGTGACCCGCCGTCTGCGCGCCGGCGCCATCGCCACGCCGATTCTGCTGCTCACCGGGCGGGATGCGCCGCAGGACGTGGTGCGCGGCCTGGACGCGGGCGCCGACGATTACCTCACCAAGCCGTTCTCGTTGGAAGTGCTGCTGGCGCGGCTGCGGGCGCGCACGCGGCCCATCCCTTCCACCGGGGGAGCGGTGCTGCGTTATGCCGACCTGACCGCCAACACCGAGACGCACGAAGTGTGGCGCGGATACACGGCGCTCAATCTGACACCGACCGAGTTCGCCATTCTGGAGTGCCTCATGAAATCCGCCGGCCGGATTGTCACGCGCCAGCGTCTGATCGATACCGCCTGGGGCATGGACCGCGAAGTGGGCAACAACAATCTGGACGTCTTCATCCGCCTGCTGCGCACCAAGGTGGACGGCCCCGGACAGCCGCGGCTGATTCAAACCGCTCGCGGCGTGGGCTACAGCTTGCGGCAGGAGGCGCCGTGAAGTCCATCCGGTTCCGCCTGACCGCGTGGTATTTCTGCAGCCTGGCGGTGATTCTGGGGCTGTTCGCCCTGGCGGCCTGGTTCGCCATGGGCTCCAGCATGACCGAGGCTGTGGATCACGACCTGCGGATGCGCGTCGAAGACGTACAGGGGTTCATCGACCGCGAACTGGCCACCACCCCCAGCGAACTGGTGGAGGATTTCGCCGAGCAGGCCGGGCTGGGCCTGGGCGGCGGCCTGCTGGAGGTGAGCGACGAAGGCGGCCGGGTGCTGTACCGTTCCGCGCGCTGGGGCGCCCGGCAACCGGGCCAGGGCCGCGCCGCCGGTCCGGCGATTGCCTACACGACCGAACGCGGCACAGGGCCGCGTCTGCGCGTGGCGGCGCAAGCCCTGGATGTCCGCGGGCGGCGATTCACCGTTCGCGTAGCCCAGCCGCTGCACGAATTTCAGGAGGCCCGCGAGCGCTTCGAGGGCATCCTGCTGTTGCTGGCCGCGCCGTCGCTGCTGCTGGCGGCGCTGGGCGGATTCTGGCTCAGCGGCCGGGCGCTGGCGCCCGTGGACCGGATTACCAACGAGGCCCGCCGCATCAGCATCTCCAGCCTGGATACGCGGCTCGAGCTTCCCGGGGCGCGGGACGAACTGCACCGCCTGGTGCTGACCCTGAACGAAATGCTGGAGCGCATCGATAGCGCCGTGAAGCGCATGGTGCAGTTCACCGCGGACGCTTCGCACGAACTGCGCGCGCCGCTCACCCTGATCCACACGGCCGCGGAGTTTTCGCTGCGGCGGGAACGCACGCACGAGGAATTGCTCGCGGCCATGGGCACGGTCATGCGCGAATCCGGCCGGACCGCGCGACTGGTGGACGACCTGCTTCTGCTGGCGCGCGCCGATTCCGCCGGCGATGGCGCGCCCCTGGCGCCGCTGGACCTGTGCGCTTCGGCGCGCGAGGCCCTCGAACAGGCCGTGATCCTGGCGGAACCCAAAGGCATCGGAGTCACCGCCGGAATTCCGCGGGAGCCTGTTCTGGTGGAAGGGGACGAGCCGGCGCTTTCCCGCCTCTGGCTGATCCTGCTGGATAACGCGGTCAAGTACACCAACCCGGGCGGCCACATCCGCTTCGACCTGGTCGCCGCCAATGGACATGCCGAGGCACAGGTTACCGATGACGGCGTGGGCCTTGCGCCGCACGAACTGCCGCACATCTTCGACCGGTTCTGGCGCGCCGACAAGGTGCGTTCGCGGTCGCTGGGCGGCGCCGGGCTGGGGCTTTCCATCGCCCAGTGGATTGTCCGGCGGCATCGGGGAAGCATCACCGTCCGCTCGGAGCCCGGAAAGGGGTCGCAGTTTGCGGTGCGGCTGCCGCTGGCTGCGGGCGCAGGGGTAACCGAAGAGCCGGCCGAATCGCGCAGATACGAGTAGGCCACTCAGGAGTTGAAATAAACAGAGGGCTCCTTGCGGGGATCGATTCGCGGCAGATTGCAAGGCGCAGGCGATCGCTGCCAGCAGGACCAGGAGGACCGGAAACGTGGATGGCTCTGGTACAGCCTGGTTGCCGGACGCTTGCAACTCGAACTCCCCCGCATTAAATGACGATGCAAGCGGCACATTGCCGGCGTTCTCGAATACGATGCGAGCAAACCCCGAGCCATCGTTCCGTTCCGGTAAACGAAATCAGGTTCCACGTATCGCCAGCCTGCGGCAGGAAGCCATTTTCGAAGACGATGTCGAGCGTGCCGCCGTCGAGATGCAGGTCGCCATCAATAGCGAGCGAATCGAAAAGCGCCGGCGACGATTCCATCGATATCCAGGACGATTTCGCCGTCCGCCTCGACAGTCAGATCGCCGTCGATATGGGTCGTGGTGGGGTCGCCCGGCGCCAACGTTCCGCCGTTCACGACCACACTGGCGGCAATGGTTCCGCCGCCGCCCAGAGTTCCGCCGTCGAGGTCGACAGTGGCGGCATTCAGAAAGCCTCCCGTGAGCACTTTGGTGTTGCCGCCCGTCTGCGTGTAGGTATTGGTGCCGAAAGCGAGAAACGGGCTCTTGAGAACGTCGAACTGGGCGCCCGCGGTTACGATCACATCGCCCGGAGTTGGAGACCATACCTTTGAATGCCGCCGTGCTGGCCGCATTGAGAGTGATCGAGCCGTTGTTGAAGAAATCGGAAGCGGCGAGGCTGGTGGAGTTGCCGACGTCGATCTTCGATGTGGCATCCGTGAAGAGCGTTCCGTTGATGGAGACGCTGCCGCCACTCAGCGTCGAAAGAGTGGACTGGGCATTTACCGAGACGCTTCCGTCGATTGCCAGACCGGTGCCGCGCGCGGTCAGATCGGAATTTGTCAGGGTAAGCGCGCCGCCAGCCGGTGTAATCGTGAGGGCGCCGGCTGAGTCCAGAAGAAGACTGGAATTCGTCATGTTCGCCAACCCGCCCAGCGCGTTGAGGATTCCACTCCCCGTGATTGCGCCGGCGCCTTGGATGGTGACATTAGCGCCAACCAGGTTGGTAATGGTCTGCGACCCGAGGCTGTCCAGTTTGAGGACTCCGCCATCCGCGACCCAGGTTCCGCCGGTCAGGGTTCCGGTCGCGCCGTTCCAGTTGCCCAGGGGCGCCTGCACCTCGAGAACGCCGCCGCCTGTCCGGAGCGCTCCATTGTTGACGAACTGAGCGAAGTTGGAGATAACGCCCTGGCCCACGATGGTGCTGTTCACGCCGTTGATCAACGTCTCGTCTCCGTTGACGCCCATGATCCGGTTCCCGCCGATCGACATCACGACGGTCAGCACTTCCGCCGGGCGCGGCGCTGTTCGAGCGTAAAGGTCCCGGCCCTGCCCAGGTCGTTGAAACTCAGCGTGCTGGTTCCCGTTGCCGCGGAGGCCAGAAAGATCTCACCCGTTCCGGTGGTAAGCACGGTGCCGCCGGAGGCCGACAGAACCTGGAGCGTGCTGCCGTTCGCGACCTCGATGACTCCGCCGGTAGTCACGCCGGCATTGCCGCGAGCGGTAGCCGCGCCGATATCGATTACCAGTGGATTTACGCCGTTTGCGATCACGAGTCCGTTGTTGACGAAACCGCCGCCAAAATTGGCGATGGTCCCGGCGCCCTGAATGGTGTGGGCGGAATTGTTGATGAGAGTTTCCTGCCCGGTGACACCGACGATCCGGTTCCCTGGGTTGTCCGACATGACCAACTGTCCGGCGGCGGTTGCCGAACCGAGGAGGATGGGCTGGGTATTATTGAATGCCAGCGTGCTCGTGTGGGCGCCGGCGTTCAGGTTGATGGAGCCGACATTGTTGATCCAGGCGCCCGAGTCGATCCTGATCGTGCTGCCGTCGCTCACGTTGATCGTACCGGCATTCTCCATGTTCCCGAACGGGTTCGCGGTGTTGCTGAGGCCAATTACCAGCGGATTGGTGCCGTTCGCGGTGATGGTTCCGTGGTTGTCGAGGAAACTGAAATTGCCGATGGTCCCGGCGCCGGAAAGTTGTTGGCCGGAGCCGAGGAAGAGGCTCTCGGTGCCATTGACGCCCACGATGCGATTGCCAGGATTGTCGGACAGCGTAATCTTTCCGCCGCCGGTAACTGTGTTCGAAATGGTGAACAAGTCGCCCGCTCCCGAATCGTTGAAGCTGAGCGTGCTTGTCCCTTTTCCCGCGTTGAGAGCGATCAGGCCTTCGTTATCCACCGTGATGCCTGAAGAACTGAACTGCATGGTGCTGCCGTCATTTACCTGAAGAGTGCCACTATTGATGAGTGACCCCGTGCCGCCGGCCGTGCCATTGAGGCTGAGGATCAGCGGATTGGTTCCGCTGGCGACGATCGCACCCTGGTTGCTCAGGATGTTGAAGTTACCGATGGTCCCGGCGCCCGAGATCTGCTGTCCGCTACCGAGGATCAGGCTCTCGGTGCCGCCGGTTCCCAGGATGCGGTTCCCGGGATTGTCCGTAAGAACAATGGTGCCGGTAGCCCCGGCTGTATTCGAGATGGTGAACTGGCCGCCGAGTCCGCCGATCGTCCAGGAGCAGGGTGCTCATCGCCGTTCGCCGCGTTGAGTGCGATCGAGCCGGAATTGTTGATCAGCGCGCCCGCCGCTCGAAGCACCAGCGTGCTTCCGTCGTTCACCTGGAGGGTGCCGGAATTTACCAGGTCGCCGTGCGGCGTGGGGCCGTTGTTGAGAGACAGGATCAAGGGATTCGTTCCCGTAGCGGCGATCGTACCGGCATTATCGATCACTTTGAAGTTACTGATTGTTCCCGCGCCGGAGATAGTGTGCCCGAGCCCGTTGACCAGGGTCTCATCCCCGTTCACGCCGGCCACGATGTTGTTGACGTTGTCGGAGAGGCTGAGCCCACCGGCGCCGGAGAGATGCAGCGCCGAACCCGTGTGGTTGTCGTTATAAAGCAGCACGCTGGCGTGGCCTCCCTGGGCATTGAGGGTAATGGTGCCGTTGTTCGTGACTTGCAAATCCGCGGAACCCTGGAGAACGAGTGAGCTTCCGGAGGCCGCCTGGATGGAACCGTTGTTCACGATGGATCCGGTCACACCGGCCGTGCCGGTGTCCATGTTGAATACGAGGGAGTTTGTTCCATTCGCCACCACCGTTCCGTTGTTGGTGAAATTGGCGAGCATGGCGATGGTTCCGGCGCCGGAGATCTTGTTATTGCTGGTCAAGGATTTCGGTGCCGAACGAACCGGTGATCAGGTTTGCCGGGTTGTCACTCAGCGTCAGATTGCCGCCGCCATTCAGCGTAAAGGCGGCGCCATCGCCTTGCAGGTAGATTTGCGATCCGTTGGGGTTCGCCTGCAGAGCGATGCTTCCCGTATTGGTGAAAGCGCCGCCGCCCGCACTCGGCGCGGTAAGGTAAATCGCCGATTCGTCGCCGACCGAGATGGTTCCCGAATTCATGGCGGCCGCGCCCGCCGAGTAATCGAGTGTCAGGTTTGCCGCATTGGTGAGATTGACAGTCCCGGCGTTGGTGAGCATCGTCGCAGCGGATGTGGGAGACCCCAGCACCAGCCCCTGGTCATTCACGTGGACGGTGGATTAGCGGCCCCACGGTAATTCCGTCGAGATAGATATTCTGGGTGAATATGTTCACCACATCGACAGCGCCGGAATTGACAGTCACCAGATAGGTATTCGCGCCGTTGTTCGGCACGCCGGCCGGCGCCCACTGTGCGGGATCGGTCCAGTCGCCGGTTCCGCCAGTCCAAGACGACGTGATCTCGCTGCCGGCGAGGGGCGCCCGGCAAGCAGAAGGATGAAAAATGTGGTCCCGATGCGCATGTCGAATCCTATCTGGCGGAGGCCGCGATGAGTTGCGCGACGCGGGAATCGGTCCCGACAGGCTCGATGAAGACGATGGCCTTCTGATTGATGATCATCCGGTCCGGCCCGTGCCACTCCTTTCCACGCCTGATCAGGACATTGCTCACCGCTTTGGTTTGCTGATCCACGTTGCTTTGTACATAAAAGACGTCGTGGAGCACCGCGTAATCTGTCGCCAGGGAGTCCAGCTTGCCGAAGTAGACGGAGTTGTTATCGAGCAGGACCGCATAGTAGCGCCCGGGGTCGATAGGAGCAGCCTGTGAAGTGGCGGTGGGCTTCCCGCATCCCGTTCCCGACACCATGGCGAAGGCAACCAGCGTGCAGATTATTGTTTTCATTTCAGTACCCTTTCTTCGTGAGATCGGGCCGGGAACCTACTTGAGCCGCCGGCCGACGGCGTTGGCGCAGCCCGTGCTGAGCATCGTGCCGCTCGAGTCGAAGTAGACGGTGGAGGCGGTGCTGGTGAATTCATCGCTGTTCTTGAGTTCAATCGTCTGGCTGATGCGTTGCGTTCCGGTTCGGAAACCGTGCCGATTCGGCCGCGATGGGGAGTCGAAAAGAATGAACGCCTCCTGCACGGCGCGAAAGGCGTGCCCGCCGGCCGTACTCCAAACACCGTGGTCGGGGCTGCGCTGTCCGGGTAGAAAGTCCGGGCTGGAGGTGGTGCCCGTAAGGGTGCCACCCCGCGCGAACGTGAGCAGTGACTGGAAGGGCGGCATGGCCGTGCCCGAATCGCAATTGCGCAGAGTTACCGAAACGCGCCATGTGCCCTCGAGCTTGGCAGCCAACGGATCGCCGGAGTCGGCTTGCGGGCGGGACTGACCCAGTGAGAGAACCGCGGCGCCCCAGACGCCGGCAATGGCCACTTTGTGAATTCGTTTCATGTCATTGCCTTCCCTACGCCGCCGTCTAGGAGCCGGCCGCCGCGGTCTGTGCCGCGCCCAGCGCCCTCTGCGCTACGCGTCCAGCCAGCCGGAGCAGCCCGGTGCGCAACGATCCTGTATATAGGTTGGCGGCTCCCACCAATTCAGCCGCGAGCAGGGCAGCCCACGGCGGACCGCCCGGCAAAGGCCAGGGTGTGCCGCAGTAATCGTCTATAAATCGTGCCATCGACGACTCGATGTGGGCCGCAAACTCCCCGCCTGCCTCCCTATCGTCCATGGCCTCGGCCACCTCCTGCATGCTGACGAGCATGGTGAGGTAGTCTACGGTAGGGTTCGGAAACGGCCCGGCGGGTTGCGGGCCCTCTGCGTGTCCGGTAAGAACGCCGCTCCCCGGCCCGATATGAGTGCGCCAGCGCGCCAGGTGAGAACGCGGGGTTCCGGGGAACGGGTTGTTCGTCAGCTCTTGTAACAACTCATCCCAGTACTCGAAATGCGATGGTATATTGTTTCTGATCATAAGGTCTCCCGAGGGACAATTTACTCGCCCGGCCGCGTGAAGTCGTGATGATCGAGTGATGATCGCTATGATGCTGCTGAGGTTTTTGTGATCGGACCAGAACGGCTCGATGTTTGGTCCTTCGGAGATATCGTCGCCGACCCGAACCGCCTGGAGGTGAGGCGTCAAGGGCAGGGTGCCGAGCTGGAGCCCAAAGCCCTGCGGGTCCTTTTTTATCTCATCGATCATCGCGGACGGGTTGTCTCCAAAGAGGAGTTGATTCGGGAAGTCTGGGCAGGAACCGCCGTCACGGACAACGCTTTGACGCGCGTGATCGCCCAGATCCGGAAGCAGCTTGGCGATGACGCCCGCTCACCCCGCTATATTCAGACGGCCTCCAGCGCGGGCTATCGATTCATCGCGGAAATCCGGACTACCCAGGAAACCCCGGCGGTTGCCCCGCCACCGAAGGAACCGACGCCCCGGCAGCCGCGCCGGCGGTGGCTACTGCCCGTGCTGGCGGGCGCGATCCTCATCGCCGCCGCGACCTGGGTGATTCGCCGGATGCCGGGCCCGCCCCGTATCACCGCGCTGGAGCAGATCACCACATCGGTGGCGCTCGATCGCTGGCCGGCATTTTCTCCCGACGGCAGCCACATTGCGTTCACCTCGGATCGCACCGGCCACTACCAGATATACATAAGGTCGATTGCGCCCGGCAGCAGCGACCAGCAGATCACTTTCGACGATCTGGACAATATTCAGCCTTCCTGGAGCCCCAAGGGCGACTACATTGCTTACGCATGTTTGAAGCGCGGCGGGATTAACATCATTCCCGCGTCCGGGGGTACGGTGCGATACCGTACGGATTTCGGGGATTCGCCCCAATGGTCGCCGGATGGCCGGCGGCTGGTATTTCGTGACCCCGGCGTCCACTTCAATCCGGCCCAGGATCCCATCGATATACCCGACGCCACGCTTTGGCTCGTCGATGCCGACCATGGCGAACCGGTTCGCCTCACCAATCACGGCAGTCCACCGGGTGGCCACGAGAATCCCCGTTGGTTGTCAGACGGGTGGAACGTAGCTTTTGAAACCGCGGTGCTCATACCGCCAACTACGCCGCGGCCGGACTTCATCCCGGCAATCATTGACACTCGCAGCGGAAAGTGGACGTCGATCCCATTTGGGTCGATGCGCGCGAGAAATCCGATTGTTTCGCCCGATCTGAAGTACCTGTATTTCGAAGTCCGGTTTGGCAAGCAACCGGGACTCTGGCGTGCCCGCATCGATGGCGCCTACCGCGCGCAGCCGCCCGAGGCGGTGATGCCGGTGAATGGCCCTCTGATTCGCGATTTGGAATTCGATGCCTCGGGAACGCGCCTTGCCTTCAGCCATTCGAACGATGAGAGTGCCCTGTGGACGGTACCCTTGAGCCCAACCGGGGCGGCGTCGGGTGAACCGAGGCCGCTGATTCGGGAACGTGTGCGCCGATTCCTGCGCCCTGCGTTTTCACCGGATGGTTCCCGGATCGCCTATACCTGGATTCAGCGCGATGCCGAATGGTTGAAGATGGCGGTCTATATTGCGAATTCAGACGGCACAGGAGCCACCGCGTTATCGCCGGAAGATCAGCAGGCGTTCAATCCGGAGTGGGTTGACTCGAATCAGGTGGGGTACGAGGTCACCAAAAAGGACGCGGCAACTTATTGGCTCAAGCCGCTGGACGGCTCCCCGCGGCCAACCGATTTGAAACTGGATTGGGCCCGGTCCGACAATGTTCGCCTGCACGGCACGAAAGCCGTTGCCGACGTGGAAGGCGCCGATGGCCGCCATGTGGTGGTTGTCGGCGACCTGGCGGGCGCCGGACCGCGCGTGCTTACGCCGGCAGCCAGGAACATCGAATACCCCTGCTGGTCTCCGGACGGGCGCTGGATCGCGGCGCGGGAGAACCTGGAAGGGCACGCGGCTCTGGTCGTCTTTCCGTCCACCGGAGGAGAGATTCAGACTTTGGTGAAAGAGGTGGACCAATCGCTCGCCTACGACTGGTCTCCCGACAGCAGGCGAATCAGTTTCGCCGGCCTCCGAAGTGGCGTCTGGAATATTTACTGGGTGGATCGACTGACGCGGGAAGTACGGCAACTTACGCACTTTGCCACGCCGTCAGCTTCGGTTGGCGACCCCGCATGGTCGCCCCGCGGAGACCAGATCATTTTTGAGCGATACGACCAGTCGGCCAACATCTATATCGCGAACCTGCATTAGGTCACCTGCCCCATCTAAGATGGATCGCTTTTTTTCCCGGTTTCCCCTTCGCCAGGCTTCGCGGCTTTTCTGGGGCTCTTCCATACCGCGCCCAGCACCACGGCGGCGGGCACGGCCGCGAGCAAGGCCCACTTGATCTTCTTCCGGCGCGGCGCGGGTATATCCGGCGGCACGACTCCGGCGTCATGCGAGTGGTCGATGGCCTTGCCGATGCGCATCTGGTTCAGGTCGTACTCGAACTGCTTGCCGCACTCCAGGCAGACGACATAGCTCTGACTGTGCGGCTGGCCCGCCTTGGTGACTGGCGCCACGGGGCGGGTAAGGCGCCGGTGGGAACAACGGAACAGCAGATTCAGCACCGTGTCGATCATACATGCTCCGGCGAGGGTAGTACCCTCAATCTATTGTGGCAGGCGGGTCAGTTCTTCGCCAGCCGGTTTTCGGCGCGCCGTTCCGGGTGACCTCGTGCGGGACGGCATCAAGGATATCGTTTCGGAGAGGACTTTGAGCTCCTGGGTGGCGCGACTGTGTGCCGGCTGAAAGCCGGTAGGTTGAGGTTGCGACTGAAAGCAGCATGTGTTGGGCGGACTCCTGGTCCGCCGTCGGCCTCCCCGTTTTCTGGAGGCATTACCACTGCCGCGAGCAGCGGGTCCAGGGGGACCCGCGCGTTCGGCGTCCGCCTGCACAAATCTGTTCGCCTGAAAGGCGAAGGGTTAGACCTGGAGATGGAAGCTAAATTTCGTGCGGCGATTCCGCCAAATATTTGGCTCGTGTCATTTGTTTGCCGCCCTCATGCGCGAATGTCGTCTTGTTTGTAGCGTCCCGTCGCGGTCAAGCGATTGCTAGTGGACCAGCATGCCTTACGCCAGCGGAAGGGCGATTCCTTGGGAGCAGGGTACCCGCACGGGTCTCTCCCGAAGACGGCTGAACACGAAGCCGTTATTCTTGCTCCTGGTTATGACATCCCTTGTAGTGGCTAACGCAGCCGATATCAGTGGTAGCCCGCCGGTCACTATCGGTCCGGAGCTCGGCATCGCCAGTTGGTACGGCTATCCATACCACGGCCACCAGGCAGCAGACGGCGAGATCTATGACATGGAGGAACTGACCGCCGCCCACCGTACCCTTCCCTTCGGTACGCAGGTACGGGTTCTTAATCTGGTAAATGAGAAGGCCGTGGAGGTCCGGATCAACGACCGTGGCCCGTTCGTAGATGGGCGTATTATCGACCTTTCGAGGGCGGCAGCGCGTGCAATCGGCCTGATCACGCCCGGGATTACTCCAGTTCGAGTCGAAGTGATAGGCGCACTAGCGGCAGTTGCTGCCGGCGTTTTCGCCGTCCAAGTGGGCGCCTTCCGGGAAAGTGAGAACGCCAAACGGTACGCCTTCCGGATGGAGTCTCAGTATGGTTCTGCCCGCATCGTAGAGCGGGGCGATCGCGGATTGTGGCGAGTCGTGGTGGGGCGAGAGGAAATTCAGAATAAGGCGCTCACCCTGGCGAACCGCATCCGGCAGGAAACCGGTGAAGCGGCCTTCGTGGTACGGCTGGACGAGTAGACGAGCTGTGAATCAGGGCTGATGCGAGACGGCGATGCCATTGGGACAGCGATGCGCAGCCGGTGAAGATCCTGTAGAATCTACTGAACGTCCTTCGGACTCGTTATGAGAATGTCCGCCTTCCTGCTGGCGACGGCGCTCTGCGCGCCCGCGCAGGTGCCCAACTGGTGCCGCGCGCTTCCCCGCCCCGAGTACCGGACGCTGGCGCGGCGGCCAGTGAGCGACGGGTGGTTCGAAGTCTACACGGTGGCGCCAGGGGTGTTCGCGATCCTGGAGCCGCGGCAGGCGGAAGAGACGATCAGTTATCTGATTCTGGGCGAGAAGCAGGCGTTGCTGTTCGATACCGGCATGGGCATCGGCGATCTGCGGAAGGTGACCGGGGAGCTGACGGGCCTGCCGATTGTGGTGCTGAATTCGCATACGCACAACGACCATGTGGGGAGCAACTGGCAGTTTGCAACCGTGTTCGGCATGGATACCGCTTTCACGCGCCAGAGCGCGCAAGGCTCGCGCGAAGATGCGCAGGGCGAGATCGGCGCGGGCGAGATTTGCGGCGCACTGCCGGAGGGGTTCGACCGGGAGAAGTACGAAACGCGCGCGTGGCACATTCAGGGGTACCGGCATGACGGCGACCGGATCGAACTGGGAGGCCGCACGCTAGAGATCGTGGCGACTCCGGGGCACACGCCGGACGCCATCTGTTTGCTGGACAGCGCGCACGGCCTGCTGTTCAGCGGCGACACGTATTACAAGGGCACCATCTGGCTGTACCGGCCCGAAACGGATCTGGATGCGTACGGCGCTTCGGTGCGCCGGCTGGCCGCGCTGGCACCACGGATTCAGACGGTGCTGGGCGCGCACAATGTGCCTGTGGTGCCGGCGAGTGTGCTTCCGCGGCTGGCCGCGGCGTTCGAAGCGGTGCGCTCGGGGAAGGTCGCGGGCACGCCGGGAGCGAGCGGCAAAATACGCTACAAGGTGGACGACATTGGCTTCCTGCTACGGAGCAAATAACGCCCGAGGGCTTCGCCGTCACCCGAGGGACAACAGCTTGCGCCATCCGGCGGCGCTCATGCTGGGGCGGTCGCCATTGGATAACAGCACCCAGCCTTCGGAGCGTCCTTCGCGGTGAATTTCGCGGACGGCATTGAGGTTCACGATGGCCGAACGGTGAATGCGCGCGAACATGGCGGGGTCGAGTTTGGCTTCCAGGTTGCGGATGGTCTGGCGAAGCAGGTGTCTCTTTTCGGCTACGTGAAGGCAGGCATAGTAATCCGCGGCTTCGATCCAGGCAACATCGGCGATATTGACCAGGACGTCCTTCGACCCGAAACGCACCAGCACGCGCGAAAGATACCTTTGTTCGAGGGCGCCGAGGAGGGAATGAAACTTCTCGTGGGTCACCAGGGCTTCTTCCATGCGGGCGCGCTGCTTGACGGCGGCCATGGCATCGCGAAAACGGGCCAGTTCGATGGGCTTGAGGAGGTAATCCACGGCGTGGACCTGAAAGGCGTTGAGGGCGAACCGGTCGTAGGCCGTGACAAAGACGATCAAGGGCAGCTTGCGGGTTCCCATTTCGCGAATGGCGTCGAAGCCATCGAGGCCTGGCATGCGGATATCGAGCAGCAGCAAATCGACCGCTTGCGCGAGTAAGGCCTGAACTACCTCGCGGCCGTTGCGGCAGTGCTGCACGATTTCGAAATCGGGATCGGTGCGGATGAGGCCATCGAGACGCTCGCGGGCGAGGGGTTCATCATCGGCAATGACGGTTCGGATGGTCATTGGCAGTCGCACTCGTAAGGGAGTTCGACGGCGACTTCGAAGCCGCCGGCGGCCAGCGGCGCGGCTCGCAAATCGAACTGCTCGCCGTACAAATGGGATAGTCTTTCGCGGGTGTTGCGCAGGCCGATTCCATGGCCTCCGGGTGCCTGCGCGGCTGCGCCCATGGCCGCTATCCCTCACCTGCAAGAGGAGGCGGGCGCCGATGCGCTGCACGGCGACGTGAATGCTTCCGCCTTCTTCGGAACAGGAAACGCCATGGCGGATGGCGTTTTCGACCAACGGTTGCATGAGGAAGCAGGGAATCATGCCGCCCAAAGCATCGGGGTCGATGGCGATATCGACGCGGAGCCGGTCGGCGAAGCGGGTCTGCTCGATGGCGAGGTAATCTTCCAGGAGGTCGAGTTCCTGAGCCACGCGGACGCGCGCGGGCGCGTTCTCACGCAGGGTGCGATGCAGGATGGCGTTGAGGCGCTCCAGGGTCTGGATGGCCTGTTGTTTGCGGTCGAGTTCCACCAGAGAGGCGATGGCATTCAGGGTATTGAAGAGGAAGTGCGGCTCGAGTTGGGTCTGCAGGGCACGCAGGTGGGCCGCGGAAAGCTGCTTTTCGAGGGCCAGGGCGCGCAATTCCTCGCGTTGCGAGAGGAGCTTCATGTGGACCATGCCGATGACCGAAAACGCGAAGCCGTAGAGGAGCAATTCGGAGAAGAAGCGGTTCCAGGTGAAGAACTGGAGGGTGCCATAACCGGCGGGTCCGAGCAGAGGCCAGCGGGCGACCAACCAGGACACGACGCGCTGGAGAATCCACAGATGCGCCAGGGAGAGAGCCGGGGCGATGACGATCTGGAGCAGGACGGAGGGCAGCGAGAAGAAATCCGCGGACCCGTTTTCGGCGATGGCCCAGAGCGCGCTCGCGGCGAGTCCCCACCAGAGCCAGAGCGCCAGACCGTATAAGGCCGAGGGAAGCAGGGGCGCGCCGGGGGAGGAGGCGGTGACGACGGAATGGCACTCGATGGCCGCGGCAAGGGCGAAGACCAGCGATGCGCCGGCGAATGCGAGAAAACCAGAACGGAAATGAGGGATCGTCCGAGTGGCTGCGGCCATCTTGCCTGATGCTACAGCCAAAGGGCGGGAAGTGTCCATGGATGGATTTTCGGCCGGCGGGAAGGGGCGCCGGCTGCAAATCGTGCCGCGTTGGCTGCAAAATGCGCCAGCGGCGGGACGGGCGCGTCGTAGGGTGGGGGCATGGCCCGATTTCGTCTTTCCGTAAACGGCACATCGTCCGACCTGGAAGCTGCCGCCGACACCCCGCTGCTGTGGATCCTGCGCGATACGTTGGGGCTGACGGGTACGAAGTATGGGTGCGGCATGGGACTGTGCGGCGCCTGCACCGTGCATCTGGATGGACGGGCCGCGCGATCCTGCCAAACGCCGGTGAGCACGGTGGGTGAGAAAAAGGTAACGACGATCGAAGGCCTGTCGAAGGATCGCAGTCATGCGGTGCAGAGGGCCTGGATCGCGGAGCAGGTGCCGCAGTGCGGCTACTGCCAATCGGGACAGATCATGCAGGCGGCCGCGCTGCTGTCCGCGAATCCGCATCCCACGCGGGCACAGATCGACGAGGCGATGAACGGCAATATCTGCCGGTGCGCCACGTATCAGCGAATTCGCCGGGCGATCGAGCGCGCGGCCGGAGGCCCGGCGTGATGCCCGTGATTTGAAGCGCAAAGGAGAAAACCGTATGACACAACTGAATCGCCGCGAGGTGCTGCAGGCAGGCGCGGCCTTGGTGCTGGCATTCCAGTTACCGGGCGCGGCGGCGCCGGACCCGTACAAGCCCAACGCGTGGATTCGCATCACGCCCGATAATCGCATCACCTTGCTAACGGAAGTGCCCGAGATGGGACAGGGTGCGAGAACCGTAGGTGCGATGATGCTGGCGGAGGAGCTGGATGCAGACTGGGCGTCGGTCCGGGTGGAACAGGCTCCCGTGATCCCCGCGACTTATGGACACTTAGGAACGTGGCGGCAGCGGAGGTACGGGCGAAGCGTGGAAGTATCTGCGTGAGGCTGGAGCGCAAGCGCGCGAAGCGCTTTTGAGCGCGGCGGCCAGTAAGTGGGCGGTGGAGAAAAAAGACTGCCGCACCGAGCGAGGGGCGGTGGTCCACATTCCGACCGGTCGCCGCCTGACTTACGGAGAACTGGCGGCGGACACGGCGCAGTTACCGGCGGCCGGCGCGGGGAACGCGACGCTGAAACAGGCAGGCGAGTTCCGGCTGATCGGGAAGGCCGTGCCGCGAGTGGATACGCCTTCCAAGGTGGATGGCAGCGCGATCTTCGGTCTGGATGTGCGCGTGCGGGGGATGCAGTATGCGGTGATCGCGCGGTGCCCTCACTTTGGCGGCAGACTGGAGAGTTTCGACGCGGCCGCGGCGAAAGCGGTTCCGGGAGTCCGCGCGGTGTTCCCGGTACCGCCGTTGGGCTTCGCAACGCTGGGGCCCGGGCTGGCGCGGAACATCCATGTGGCCGGGGGCGTGGCAGTGGTGGCGGACTCTACCTGGGCGGCGATCCAGGGACGCAAAGCGCTGCGGTTGGTTTGGGACAAAGGGCCGGGCGCCGGGGAAAGCACTGAGACACTGCGGCAGTTGATGGTGCGGCAGTCCGAGGCGCCGCCCACGGCGATGGGGGCCGAAAAGGGCGACGCCTCCGCTGTATTGAGCGCCGCGAGCAAGACGGTGGAGGCGGTCTACGAGTTGCCGTTTCAGGCTCACGCCACGATGGAGCCGATGAACACGACGGTGCACGTTCGCGAAGACGGGATTGAGGTCTGGTCGCCCACACAGATCGGAGCGCAGGCACAGGCGCTGATTGCCAGCCTGGCACAAATTCCACCGGAGAGAGTAACAGTACACATGATGCTCTGCGGCGGCTCGTTCGGGAGGCGCTATCAGTGGGACTATCTGGCCGAGGCATGGCAGGTGGCGAAGGAAATGAGAACTCCCGTGCAATTGCTCTGGACGCGGGAGGATGACATGCAGCACGGGTTTTACCGGCAGCACTCGTACCACAAACTTACCGCGGCGCTGGATGGACGGGGCGGCATCGTGGCATGGCGGCACCGGATCGTTTCCACGCCGATCCGGGCCGTTTTCGATACGGCTGAGCAACTGAAGGACCCTAAACACGTGGCGTCGCAGGACCTGGATGGGGAGACGCCTTACCGGATGGCGAACTTCCGCGTGGAATACGCGCCCGCTCATTCGGTGGTTCCGCGGGCCTGGTGGCGGTCGGTTTCCGCGTCGTTCAACACGTTTGCGGTGGAGTGCTTCATCGACGAACTGGCGCACGCGGCGGGCAGCGACGCCTGCGAATTCCGTTTGAAGCTGCTGCGGCCGGAGATGGCGAAGCTGCGCGGGGTGATCGAACTGGCAGCGGAAAAGTCCGGCTGGGGCGGACGGATGCCCGCCGGGGAAGGGCGCGGCATTGCGTGTTATGCGGGATTCGGCAGTTATATCGCACATGTGGCCGAGGTGACTGTTACGGACGGCGGGGCAATCCGCGTGCGGCGAATCGTAAGTGCCGTGGACTGCGGAACGGCCGTTAATCCGGATGGCGTACGGGCCATGTTAGAAGGCTCGGTCAACTTCGCCCTGACGCCGGTTCTGAGCGGAGAGATCACGGTCGAGGATGGCGCCGTGAAACAAAGCAACTTCCATGATTACAAGGTACTGCGCATGGACCAGGCGCCGGAGATCGAGGTGCACCTGGCCGCAAGCGGGCTACCGCCGGGAGGCATGGGCGAACCGGGAGTCCCGCCGCTGGCTCCGGCGGTGGCCAACGCAGTGTTTGCCGCAACGGGCAAGCGACTTCGCCGTCTTCCCGCGGGATCGGTTTAGGCGGTCTCCCCTCAGCGGAGGAGCGTGAGGAGAACGGCCAGACAGGCCGAGACAATGATAATTGGATCACCAGGCATGATGCCTGTATGATCGGCAGTATTGGCGCTCGACCTTAGGGTCTGGTTAGATATCGGACAAATGTCCGATTGACATTTTCGCTTGACCTTGGGGCGCCTTTGTTCCACAATGGTTTCAATTGCGAATGCTGTCGATGCCTTCACCCTGCTAAAGAGAAGTGCTAACGCTTCTTTTTCCCCGTCTGAAGCCGTTTGCTCCAGTTTGCAAACATAGGTTCTCTTGGACGTTATAGCACGTTGGGCTATATCCCACCGTAGTGGTGGCAAGTGTTATGAACCGGAATGCAAACGTGGTTCAAATCCGGCCGGATAGAGTACATTTCGGTTACGGATCAGTTAGCCGTCGAGCTAGGCTTCGAACTTTGGCTCTCATCGGTATTTCGAATGTCGCCTGAAAGCGCACTGGAGACCGCGCTTGCAGATACTGATTGCGAGAAGAGACAACCGCTCTCTTTCTGGTCTCCAACCGCACACTGGATCGCCGCACACTCACGCTCATGAGGCGCCACCCGAAAGAAGCGTAACAGTGAAGACGATCCTGGTGGTGGAAGACGAACCTGTGGTGATGAACATTCTGCGCCGGATCCTCATGCAATACACACTAATTGAAGCCAGAGACAGGTGAAGAGGCGCTCCTGTGCCGCGTTGACGGCGACCAGTGGATTGACCTTCTGATAGCCGATCTGGGCCTGCCACGATGCTCGGGAATCGAGGTAGCGCTCTTTCTGCGAGCCAAACTTCCGGACTTGCCGGTGATTCTAACATCCGGGTACCCGGTTGCCGGTTGGTGCGAACGGGATTCCTGCGATCTGGACCAGCCTTGGATCCCGATTTGGTGACGATTCTGCAAAAGCCGTTTTCAGCGAAAGTGTTGGCCAATCGCGGTCTGTGAATTAATTGGAGCGCCGCAGGCCGAACAAGCGAGAGCTGCCTGAGTTGCGTCCAGGATATTAGGACATTCCTGGCAAGCTCCTATTGACAGTGACTAACTTCGAGTATAGGCTTAGTACATTCATTACTCGTCCCGGTCTTTGACCTCGGAACTCTGACTTCCGCAGTCAAGAGGTTATTACCTCTCCGTTCGGACCGAACCATTGGCTTTTCCTGAACAGTGTCGTCCAGCGCGCCGCAGCTAGGAACCATTCGCCATGAGGAAACAGCCTGCACCAGAAAGAGCCGCCACCTCCTTTGTAAGCAGTCGTAGCGAAATCCCAGGTATTCTCCTTGTCGGTCCTGACGATGCAGACACCATTCCCCTGGACGAAATCCCGGATCTCACCAGCACGATGATCGGGTGCGCGTCCGCTGACCGGGCACTCGCTGTGTTGCGGACGACATCGATTGCAATCATCGTCTGGGACACCGATCGGGCGTCGAGCAGGTGGCAAGAGATGTTGGAATATTTTTCGCGTCTACCCGACCCTCCGCTGCTGATCGTGACATCGCGACTGGCGGACGAATACCTGTGGGCCGAAGCCTTGAACCTGGGGGCATGGGATGTATTGGCGAAGCCGTTCGATCGGGAGGAAGTAAGCCGGGTCCTCGGTTTCGCGTGGCGGCACTGGCAGGATCGGCACGGTATTCACAAAGCCACGAGCAAGCAGAGGAGAACCGCTACTGGAACGTAGGGTACGAAGAGAGTCGGCTAAACTTAGATGGAACGATGCCGATCCGACGCGAATTCCGCAAATACTATGGCGCGGAGTGGCACAATACGATCCGGCCCAGGGTTCTGGCGCGGGCGGGCAATAAGTGCCAGCAGTGCGGTAAGCCCAATCACTCATTTGCGTATGTCTATTGCGAGAAAGTGAATGGCCGGACGACGCAGTATTGGGTGGGCGAGGGCCGTTCGGTGTGGAGGGACTCGCTGGGGGTGTTGCTGCCGCGTTCCAAGTGGCCGGCGCCCGGTCTGCCGCGTAAGATACGAGTAATCCTGCAGGTGGCCCACCTGAATCACGTCCCAGGCGACGATCGCGACGAGAACTTACGCGCCCTATGCGGGTGGTGCCATCTGCATTGGGATGCCGCGGAGCATCGAGATACTCGTGCGGGCAGGAAGGACCGGATGCGTCCGTTGTTACAGGAACTTACCGGCGGCCGTAAGTTTTGTTGAATCCGTTGCGGCTGTTGGTCACCGAGAAAGTGCCGTCGCTTTGGGCGGAGAGTTTGAGCCAGTGAGCTTCGTCGGGGCCTTCAGGATTGGCTAAGTAATCGGCGGGCGGGTTATGCGCGGGTCCGCCGGGAATCGAATAATGTAACTGCCAGATATCCTCCATACCGGGTGCGCCGCGCAGGGTTTCCCAGGTCTCAGGCGCGCCGCCTTTGCGGGGTCCGTTGGCCATCAGCGCAACGCGCGCGTGGAGCGCCTGCGCCAGAACCGGAGAGACACCCTTGTCCTGACCATGAATACTTACCTGGTAAACGTCCACGCTGCCGATGGGATTGTTGGGGCACATCAGTTTATAATCGTACGCCGATTCCAGGTCCGCGAGGTCTAACATACGGAATTTCCCGAATGTGAACAGAAGACCAATGGACATATTATCTTCGACGTCCGACGGACGCTCAGGCACCGGGGAGTTGACCGCGCAAAGCGGATTCGGCGCTCCGGCGCCGGGCAAGGGCCGTTCTATGTGCTTCCTGGCCGCAGTTACCACGAGCACGTCGACTCCGCGGATGGGGATGCGGTCGCCGGGCTTCACGGTGATGTGATCCACGCGGTCGCGCCATGCGGCATACGCCTGGTATTGGGCCGATGGGGGCTTACCGGAGGCTTCCATGGGGCCATGGTCGACGACGTGCTCGATGGGGATTTGGGATGCGAGCAAAGGCACATCGCCGAGGTGATCGATGTCGTAGTGGGAGATGACCAGCCAGTCGATGCGGGCTATGCCTGCTGCCTTGGCTGCCTTCACCAGGCGGAGCGCGTCGCGACCTTCGGATCCGGGCCAGCCCACGTCGATGACCATCGATTCACCGGATGGCGAGACCAGGAGCACGCACTTGCCGCCTTCGACATCGACATCGTAGACGTCGAGCGCGGCGGCCGACTGGGCCAGGCTTACCGAGGCCGCAGCGCAAAGAAGTGCCGTCAGAAGTTTCATTTCCCTATCCATTGTAAACAGGCGTTACGGGTGATTAAATCCGTATTCCCGAGCCGGGTCGTCAGAACGTGACGGCACCAACGCAGAGGGCGGAGGCAGCCCAATAGAGGGAACGTCTATAATCGCCAGATGCGGCGGAGCAGATCGCGGCCCCGACATTGCATAACAGCAATACCAGGGGAAAGAGCTTAGTCACCGATTTCGACAAGTCTGGAACCCTGAAGGAGAATTGAAATCACATAGTAACTCCCTTCATGGCGGCGGGCAATGGCCGTTGCACCGGTAGAGCAGATTTGTGCCACGCCGTACAATGGCCGCAGACCGAACGCGCTGCGCGGGTCGGTGCTGATATAGCATTGCCAGAGACACCAATTAAAGAAGGGCCGGCCGGCGTGAAGAAACGCACGACGGAGGAGACCGCTTTCGGAGTCGAATAGTGCGATGGGCAGCGATCCGCTCAAAATCTTAATCATCGACGATGATGCTCGAGACCGGGCTGTCCTGAAACAGTCGCTGTACGCCGCGACGGGCTGGGACGTAGCGGTGCACGAGGCCGCATCCGGCAGCGAGGGCATAGAGCGATGCGTCGCGCTGCTCCCGGATTGCATTTTGCTGGACTACCGGCTGCCGGACGGGAACGGACTGGATGTAGTTCGGGCCTTGAACGGGATGCAGGAAGGATGCGCCGTAGTAATGCTCACGGCGCTGGGAAACGAACGGGTAGCCGTAGAGGCGATGAAAGCGGGCGTGGCGGACTACGCGGGCAAGGATTCGGCGACGCCCGAAGCGCTGCAACAGATTGTCCGCAGCGCGGTCCAGAAATTCCGGATGCAGAGGCAGATCGACGAGCAGCGGGCCGCGCTGGAACAGCGCAACCGGGATCTGGAAGAGGCGATGCAACGGGAATCGCTGGCGCGGTTGGAATATCGCATTCTGGTGGAGACGGTTCCGCAGTTGATCTGGCGGTCTGACCAGGGCGGCGAGATCACTTTCAGCAATCACCGGTGGCGGAGTTTTGTGGGCGGCGGGCCGGCGGCGCCGCGCACCTGGATGGAGCGTGTGCATGCCGAGGATCGCGCGGCAATTCAGGAACGGTGGACGGCGGCGGCGCAATCG
This sequence comes from uncultured Solibacteraceae bacterium, assembly GCA_963748795.1. Lineage (GTDB taxonomy): Bacteria > Acidobacteriota > Terriglobia > Bryobacterales > Bryobacteraceae > Sulfopaludibacter. Next base: position 39,998 of record CAVVLD010000069.1, on the reverse strand, counting down.
GGCAGCGCGCTGGAGGCAGAGGGCCGTTTCCTGCGCGCCGACGGGCAATATCGCTGGCATTTGATTTCGGCCGTACTGCCCGCCAACCCTTCGGGCACGCCGGCGTGGCTGTTTACCGCGACCGACGTGACCGAGCAGAAGGATGCGCAGAACGCGCTGTTTCAAAAGCAGAAGCTGGACAGCATCGGTCTGCTGGCCGGCGGCGTGGCGCACGATTTCAACAATCTGCTGGTGGGCATCATGGGCAGCGCCAGCTTTGCGCGAGATACCATGACGGAAACGCATCCGGCCTACCCGCTGCTGCAGAACGTGATGGAGGCCAGCGAACGGGCCGCCCACCTGACGCGGCAGTTGCTGGCGTATGCGGGCAACGGCCAGGTGACCCCGGAGGCGGTGGAGTTGTCTCCACTGGTCACTGCGCACGGTGGACCTGGTGGGTGCGTTCGTGCCGAAAACCGTGCAGCTTCAACTGGACCTGGATGCGCGGCTGCCGGCGTTCACGAGCGACCCCGGGCAGGTGGAACAGGTGGCCATGAACCTGGTGATCAACGCGGCGGAAGCCATTGGTCACGACCGCCACGGTCTGATCGGGATCCGCACGGCGGTGGAGGAGGTCACGGCGCAAAGCCCGCTGTCGGACGTATGGGGCATGAAGATTCCCGAGGGCCGGTACGTGGTGCTGGAGGTTCGGGACACGGGATGCGGCATCCCGGAAAAAACAAGAGCCAGGATATTCGACCCGTTCTTCACGACGAAATTTACGGGCCGGGGGCTGGGGCTGGCGGCGGTGCAGGGAATCGTCCGGAGCAATCGCGGCGCAATTCAAGTGAGCAGCATTCCTGACAAGGGCACCACGTTTCGAGTGCTGTTTCCGGCCGCGGCGGCGCTGGCGCCGAAGCGCGCCCGGGAGGAAGCGGCGATTCCCTCGGGCGGGGGCACGGTGCTGGTGATTGACGATGAGCGGATTGTCCGCGAGGTGGCGGACATCGCATTGAGAAAGGCCGGGTACCGCGTGTTGGCGGCGGAAAGCGGAGCGAGGGGGATCGAACTGGTGGGGAGCCATCCGGAGATCAGCGCCGTGCTGCTGGATATGAATATGCCCGAGATGACCGGGCCGGAGGTGCTCTCGCGCATCGTGGAGAGCCGGGGCGACCTTCCGGTGATCGTGTGCAGCGGATTCAGCGAGACGGAAGTCCGGCGCAAGTTTGCGGGATTCACGCTGGCAGGAGTCATCGAAAAGCCGTTTACTACGCAAAAGCTGGCCGCCGGGGTGAGTGGCTTACTGTCCGTATACCGGGGCGCACCGGCTTCCCCGCGGGAGCAGTGAGCGATGGGCATGGCGCCAGGCGCTTCCAAACGGGGGAACGACGCCACCGCGGAGCTGTTTCTGGATTGTGCCCACGATCTGGTAGCGCCGCTGAACCAGGTATCCGTGCTGATCGCGCTGCTGATCCGCAAGAACGAAGCGGTACTTGCGGGACCGGATTCCAGGGAGATTCTCGAAAATATCGAGGCGAGCGTGAAGCGGATGCGGAGCCTGGCGGAAGGACTGAAAAAGCTCTCCCGCCTGCTGAGCGAACCGGTCTCGGCAACGCCGGTGGAGGCGTCGGACCTGCTGGCGGGCGCCATCCGCAACTGCCGCAGGAAATTCAATGCCGGCGATTTCGAAATTGTGCTCCGGCCCGCTGCCGGTAATCCTGGCCGATGGCGCGCGAATGGAGTTCGTGTTCGAGGAACTGCTGGAGAATGCCATCAAGAGCCGCGGGCAGGCGCCGGTGCGAATCGAAATTGGCGCGTCGGCGGGCGCGGGAAGGTGGACCTTTTGGGTTCGCGACAACGGGCGGGGTTTTGACGGCAGATGGTCGCGGGAGGTGTTCCGCATGTTCCGGCGCCTGGAACCGGGGGCGGAGGGCAGCGGAGTAGGGCTCACCATCTGCCGGAGGATTGTGGAATTGCACCAGGGCGAGATGTGGGCGGAATCGGAACCGGCGCGGGGGACGACGCTGTTCTTCACGCTACCCGCGTGACGGATTAGGATGGTAGTGGTAGCTAATCATGATGGACGAAAGTGTTGGCCGTGACCTGGTGACGATCCGCCAGTTTGGCGATATGTCCGAGGCCCTGCTGGCTAAGGGCTGCCTGGAAGCGGCCGGATTCGACGCGTTCCTGACCGATCTGAACATCGCGCGGCTGGATTGGCCGGCCAGTCGCGGTTTGCGGCTCCAGGTAAGGCCGGAGGACGCCGAGGCGGCGCTGGAAGTGCTGGACAATGCCGCGCTCGACGAACCGGAATACCGATAGCACGTCGGCCGGCCTACCAGGCGAGCCACAGCAAGGGTGCGAGACCGGCGGCCGCCAGGGCGGTGAGCAGCGAGAGGCTCAGCACGCCGGTGCGGCGGTCGGAGGCTCCGTAGGCGTAGAACCCCTTCACCAGATTATTGCTGGCGGCGGCGATGAGGATGCCGCAGGCGGCCACGTTGAGAGGCGCGCCGGCGCCGGCGGATTGCGTCAAGCCCATGATGAAGGGATCCACGTCGGTGACTCCCATGAGCGCGGCGAGCGAGTAGACGCCGGCTTTGCCCAGGTATTGGACCACCAGGTGGGTGGCCACCAGCATGGCCACAAAGAGCGCGGCGAAGCCAAGGGCGGCGCCCAGCTCCAGAGGGTTCTTGGGCTCGAACTCGCGCCGGACCTCGCCGCTGGTTTCGTCCGGAATGCGGCTCCACAACCAACCCACGCCCAGGGCGGCGCCCGCCAGGACCAGGAACGGCGGACCCAGCATCATGATCAGCCGGCGATTGAAGAGCGTGACCAGCGCCGCCAGCCGAAGGTACATCATGCCGGAGGCGACCAGGGTGACGCCGGAGAACAGGTGCGGACGCTTTTCGCGAGCGGCGCGCTTGGCCAGGACCAGGGTGGTCACGGTGGAAGAGTAAGCGCCTCCCAGAAGGGCCGCCACCATTACGCCGCCCTGTCCCCTGGTGACGTTCTGGATGACATAGCTGCCGTAGGACACGGTGCTGACGGCCACGACCACCAGCCAGGCCTTGGCGGGATTGATGTCGAACGGGCCGAATCCGCGATTGGGAAGCACGGGCAGGATCACCGCGGTGAGCAGCAGGAACTTGGTGAAAGTCAGGACTTCCTGCGGGGGAATGCGCTTGCTCAAACCTTCCAGCGCGACTTTCAATTCGAGCAGCAACATGCTGGCGACCGTGAGCGTAGTGGCGATCCAGAATTCGCCGCGGTAAACCAGGGCAGCGGCCACGTAAGTGACCAGCGCGGCCATTTCGGTGGTGACGCCGGACAGCGCAGAAGTTTCCAGCTTGTGCCGGTAGGACAACATCAGGAAGCCGGCCACCACGGCAAAGCCCGCGATGACCGGGAGGATCTGGCCGCCGGAGAGCAGCGAGACGCCATACGCCACGAGGCCGATGAGGGGATAGGTGCGAACGCCGCCGAAGGAGTAGTGTTCGTTGCCCGTGTGGCGCTCTTCGCGTTCGAGGCCGGTGAGAAAAGACAGAAAGAGGACCAGCAGGATTTTGACGCCCTCGGGCGGGAGCGCACGAAACAGATCGTTGAGCACGGGACAGTCCAAGCATAACTGGTTGCGAGCCCTTGCGGGGGCGGACGTGCAACAATGCAAGCGTGCGTGTTCTTATCGCGGATAAATTCGAAAAGTCCGGCTTGGACAAATTACAGGCGATCGGCTGCGAAGTCGTCTACAAACCGGGGACGAAAGAGGATGCCCTGGCTCGCGAGATCGGGCGGTTGCAGCCGGATGTGCTGATCGTGCGATCGACGAAGGTGACCGAGCCGATACTGGATGCCGGCGCTTTGAAACTGGTGGTACGGGCGGGCGCGGGCTACAACACCATCGACGTGGCGGCGGCTTCGCGGCGGGGCATTTACGTATCGAACTGTCCCGGGAAGAACTCGGTCGCGGTGGCGGAACTGGCCTTCGGATTGATTCTGGCGCTGGACCGGCGGATTGCCGATAACGTCATTTCGCTGCGGCAGGGGCAGTGGAACAAGACGGAATACTCGAAGGCGCGGGGCCTGTTCGGACGGACGCTGGGGCTGATCGGGCTGGGGCAGATTGGCCGCGAGATGGTTCCGCGGGCGGCGGCCTTCGGGATGCACGTGATTGCCTGGAGCCGCAGCCTGACGCCGGAAGCCGCCGGCGATTTGGGCGTGGCGTACAAGGAATCCGCGCTGGCGGTGGCGGCGGGCTCCGATATCGTGAGCGTGCACGTGGCGCTGACGCCAGCCACGCGAGGGATGGTCGGCGCCGAGTTCTTCGCGGCGATGCGCAAGGGGGCGTACTTCATCAACACGTCGCGGGCGGAGGTGATCGACCAGGAAGCGCTGGGGCGGGCGGTGTGCGAGAAAGGCATCCGCGCGGGGCTGGACGTTTTCGACGATGAACCGGCGAGCGGCGCGGGCGAGTTCCAGAGCGCCATCGCGCAGGATGCCGTGGTGTACGGCACGCACCACATCGGCGCGTCGACGGAGCAGGCGCAGGAGGCGATTGCCGCCGAGATCGGTGCGCATTGTGAGGGCGTTCAAGGACACGGGGAAGGTGCCCAACGTGGTCAACCTGGCGCAGACCGACGCCGGCCACGTGCGCGCTGCTGGTGCGGCATCTGGACCGTCCGGGAGTTCTGGCGGGCGTACTGGACGTGATCAGCGCGGCGCACATCAACGTGCAGGAGATGGAGAACACCATCTTCGAAGGAGCGGAGGCGGCGGTGGCGCGCATTCACCTGGAGACGGCGCCGGGCGAGGACGTGTTGGACAAGGTGCGCGGCTCGAGCCCGCACATTCTGGAGGCCAGCCTGATCACGCTACAGTAGACAGATATGCGATGTCTGCTTCTGCTTGCCGCGGCACTGGCGCCGGCGCTGTCCGCACAAACGTTCGACCCGAAACTATACGCGGGCCTGGAGTGGCGCATGATCGGCCCGTACCGCGGGGGCCGCACGGTGGGACTGGCGGGGGTGGCCGATCAGCCCAACGTATTTTACATCGGGGTCAACAACGGGGGCGTCTGGAAGACGGACGATTTCGGCTGGACCTGGCGGCCGATTTTCGACGAGCGAGCCGACGGGTTCGATTGGCGCGGTGGCGGTGGCGCCTTCCGACCCGAACGTGGTGTACGTCGGGCAGCGGCGAAGGATTGCAGCGGCCGGATCTTTCCGTGGGCGACGGCATGTACAAGTGCACGGACGCGCGGCAAGACGTGGCGGCACCTCGGGCTGCGCGACGGGCAGCAGATTCCGCAGATTATCGTGGACCCGCGGCAATGCGAACCGGCTGTTCGTGGCGGTGCTGGGACATCCGTACGGGCCGAACGCGGAGCGCGGCGTCTACCGCTCGACCGACGGCGGCGCGACGTTTCAACGCGTGCTGTACAAGGACGACCGGACCGGCAGCGATCGACCTGGCGTTCGATCCGCGCAATCCGCAAACGGTGTACGCGGTGCTGTGGCAGGCGCAGCAGGGGCCATGGGAGAACGGCGCGTTTTCCGGTCCGAACAGCGGGCTGTACAAATCCACCGACGGCGGCACGACGTGGAAGCCAACTGACCGACGGGCTGCCGCACGTTCGCGCAGGGCGGCCTGGGCCGCATCGGAATCGGGGTCGCGCCGAGCGATGCCGAACCGGATGTATGCGCTGGTGGAAGCGCGCGGGCAAGCGGGCGGCCTGTACCGCTCCGACGATGCCGGCGCGACGTGGAAGCAAGGTGAACGGCGAGCAGCCGCATTTACGGGCGCGGCATCGGATTTCGCGTGCGTGCGGGTGGATCCGAAGAACAAGGACGTCGTCTACGTGGCGCAACACCTCGACCTACCGGTCGACCGATGGCGGCAAGACATTTACGGCGATCAAAGGCGCGCCGGGCGGCGACGATTATCACACGATCTGGATCAATCCCGAAGAATCCCGACATCATCGTGCTGGCGGCTGGACCAGGGCGCGACCATCAGCGTGAATCACGGGCGCACGTGGAGTTCGCTGGTACAACCAGCCGACGGCGCAGTTCTATCACGTGAGCACGGACAACCAGGTGCCCTACCAGGTGTACGGCGGGCAGCAGGAGAGCGGGTCGGCGGCGGTTGCGAGCCGCGGCAACGATGGGCGAAATCACGTTCCGCGACTGGCATCCGGTGGGCGCGGCGAGAGTACGCGTACGTGGCGCCCGATCCGTCTGAATGCGCGAATACGTCTACGGCGGCGGATATGCCGGAGCGGGCGCGGTCGAGCGATGGGACCGGGTCACGGGCGAGGTGGAACATCTGGGGAAGCCGGCGGGCGGCATCTGCGCACGCGTCCGGTGATTTTCTCGTACAAGGATCCGCACGTGACTGTATGCGGGGATGCAGTACGTGATGCAAGACCAGCGATGGAGGCAAGAGCTGGGAGACGATCAGCCCGGACCTTTCGCGCGAGACGTACGAACTGCCGGCCAGCGTGGCGGCGTATGCAGCGGCGGCCAAGGCAGCAGGCGACGCGCCGGGGCGTGGTCTATTCGATTGCGCCTTCGCACCTGGACGTGAACGTACTTTGGGCCGGCACGGACGATGGCCTGATCCAGGTGACGCGCGATGGCGGTAAGACGTGGAAGAACGTGACGCCCGCGGCGATCGACGCCGTGGAGCAAGGTGGCGCAGACTGGATTCGTCGCACTTCGACGACCGGACCGTATATGCGGCCATCAACCGTCTGCGCGTGGACGACATGAAGCCGCACGCCTGGCGCACGCACGATGGCGGCGCGACGTGGAAGGAGATTGTGCGCGGGCTGCCGGAGGGTCCGGTGAATGCGGTGCGCGAAGATCCGGTGCGGCGGGGCCTGCTGTACGCGGCAACGGAGCTGGCGGTCTATGTTTCGTTCAACGATGGCGACGATTGGGAGCCGCTGCGGCTGAATATGCCGCACACGTCGATCCGCGACCTGGTGGTGCAGGACGACGACCTGGTGGTGGGAACGCACGGGCGCGGCTTCTGGATTCTGGACGATATTTCGCCGCTGCGGCAGATGAGCGCGGAGATTGCCGCGGCAAGCGCGCACCTGTTCGCGCCGCGCGAGACGTATCCGCTGGCCGCGCGATACCAACACCGATACGCCGCTGCCGCCGGAAGAACCGGCGGGCAAGAATCCGCCGGATGGAGCGATCCTGTATTACTACCTGAAGAATCGCCGCCGCCGGGCCGGTGACGCTCGAGATCTTCGGATAGCGCGGGGCAAGCCGGTGCGGACGTTCTCGAGCACGGATAAAGCGCCGGCGATTCCCGCCAACCTCAACCTTCCGACGTATTGGCTGCGGCCGTTTCAGCCGGTGGCGACCGGTGCCGGAATGCACCGGTTCGTGTGGGACCTGCATGGTCCGCCGCCCGCGGCCGGGGGTCGCGAGGAGCCTTCGATCGCGGCCATTTATCGGGATACGCCGCTGACGGAGGGCGAATGGCTGCCGGCGGGGAACTACACGGTGAAGCTCACGGTGGCGGGCCAGACGCAAACGCAGGCGCTGGTGGTAAAGCCGGATCCGCGGCATTGATCCTGGCGGTCTTTCGGGCTCTCGGCAAGGCCGTGCGGCGAGACCTGGGAACGCTCGGGTCGCTGACGGTGAACAATTTTTCGCTGTTCGTGGCGCTGATGATTTACGGCGCCACGGAGAGCGGGGTGGAACCGAAGAGCTCGTACCCGTTTCTGCTGCTGCTGGGGTTCTTGCTGCTGTTTCCGATGTCCTCGGATCCGCTGGCGAAGGCGCCGCCCGAGCGGCTGGCGCTGTGGCCGCTTTCGCCGCGGCAGCGATTGGTACTGCGCCTGGCAAGCCTGTTGTTGAGCCCGGTGACGTGGCTGACGCTGTTCCTGCTGTGGAAAGCCGCGCCGTCACTGGCCCTGCTATTTCTGGTTGTGGCCGTGGCCATTCAGGCGCTGCTGGCGTTTTCACGACACTATTTCCCGCCGGTGCCTTGGGTGCCTCCGTTGCCCGGACGCCAAGGCGGACTGGTGCGCAACAATCTGCGGCAGATGCTGACGGTGCTGGATCCGTACCTGGCGCTGGCGCTGAGCACATACGCACAGTGCCTGTTCAGCCTGGATTCGGCATCGGGGATCACGCGCTATCACCTGATGCCCTTGCGGCCGTGGCGTGTTCTGATGGCGAAGGACGCGGCATTTCTGGCGATTCTGCTGGTGCTGGTGCTGCCGCTGGACGCGGGGGTGGGGCTCACCTTCGGAATGACCGCGCTGGCTATCGGACACTGGCCGAGCGTGCGAAAGCGGCTGCCGCTGCGGAGGTGGCGCTTCGCGGGAGGGCGTGTGAAGTATGGCGCGGCGCAGGTGGTGGCGGGCACGACGCTGGCGATGGCGGAGAAGCAGTTCGGCGCGGTGTTTCTGGCGGTCGCGCTGGTCTGCCTGGCGATTTCGTATGTGCCGGCAGGGCGGGCTTTCGAGGTGGGGGCGATGTTTGTTGCGCCATCGAACAAATTGTGATCTCTTATTCCTATGAGTCTTCCGCGTCCCACGTCAGGATTTTCCCTTCTTGCGGCAGTTGTGTTTGCGGCTGGCTTGTCAGCCCAAAGCACAGTCGACACCAAGAATTGGACCGCTGCCGAAGATCACCAGAACATGATGGAGCAGCTCGGCATCAAGGCGCTGCGTCCGGGTCCGAGCGGCAACGAAAGCGCGCCGAACCACGCCAACTACGACGAGGCGACGGCCAATCCCTATCCGAATCTGCCCGACGTCCTGACGCTCAAGAACGGCAAGAAGGTCACCACGGCCGCGGTGTGGTGGAATCAGCGGCGGCCCGAAATCGTGGAAGACTTCGAGCGCGAAGTGCTCGGACGCGTTCCCAAGAACGTTCCGAAGGTGACGTGGGAGGTCACCAAGACGGCGAAGCGCAAGGTGGGCGGTCATCCGGTGATCGGCAAGCAGCTTGCTGGGCCACGTGGACAACTCGGCGTACCCCGAGATCACAGGTCGACATCCAGATGACGCTGGTGATGCCGGCGGATGCGAAGGGTCCGGTGCCGGTGATGATGATGTTCGGCGGACGAAGCATTCCCGAGGTCGCATTTCCGGCGCCGGTATTTCCCGGGCGCGGCTGGACCGGCGGGGCGCGGCGCCGCGAGCGCGGGTCGCGGACCCGTGGCGCCGCCCGCCGAACGCCGATCCGCCGGCGACCGAGCAACTCATCGCCGACGGCTGGGGCTTCGCCACCATCAATCCCGGCAGCATTCAGGCCGACAACGGCGCCGGGCTTGACCAAGGGCATCATCGGCCTGGTCAACAAGGGCCAGCCGCGCAAGCCGGACGACTGGGGCTCGCTGCGCGCCTGGGCCTGGGGCGCGTCGCGCGGCCTCGACTATCTCGAAACCGACAAGAGCCGTGGACGCCAAACAGGTCGGCATCGAAGGCGTCTCGCGCTACGGCAAGGCCGCGCTCGTGACGATGGCGTTCGACACGCGCTTCGCGGTGGTGCTGATCGGCTCGTCCGGCGAGGGCGGCGCCAAGCTGCACCGCCGCAACTGGGGCGAAGCGGTCGAGAACCTCACCGGCTCCGGCGAGTATCACTGGATGGCCGGCAACTTCCTGAAGTACGGCGCCTCCGAAGCGACGTTCGGCAGCAAGACGCCGGCGACCTTCCGGTCGACGCGCACGAACTGATCGCGCTGTGCGCGCCGCGCCTGACCTTCGTCAGCTACGGCGTGCCGGAGAAGGGCGACGCCAAGTGGCTCGATCATCAGGGCAGCTTCATGGCCGCCGTGGCCGCGCAGCCGGTGTTCCGGCTGCTGGGCGCGAAGGACCTGGGCGTGACGGACGACTATCACACCGAGAAGATGCCGGCGGTGAACGTAGCGCTTGCTCGACGGGCAGCTCGCCTGGCGGCAGCACGACGGCGGACACACCGACGGTCCGAACTGGAAGTACTTCATCCCGTGGGCCGACAAGTTCCTGCAGCACACGCAGTCCGGCGGCACGCCCGTGAGGATGCATCCTGGCCGGCATGGCGATGGTCTCGCTGCTGCCGGCGCAGACGCGTTCCGGCCGACCAGCCGGTCGCGCGAGCACGGACAAGAATTCCCAGATGGCGCACGAGGAACTTCTCGACAAAGCCAAGCAGGGCGCGCATCGACATCTATTTCGAAGGCGACTCCATCACGCGGCGCTGGGGCGCCACCGACTATCCGGAGTTGCTGGAGAACTGGAAGCAGAACTTCTTCGGATGGAACGCGGCGGACTTCGGCTGGGGCGCCGACCGCGTCGAGAACATCCTGTGGCGGCTGGAGAACGGCGAGCTCGATGGCGTCAATCCGAAGGTGATCGTGCTGCTGGCGGGCACCAACAACGTCGGCAGCAGACTGCCGCCGGACGGCATCGACGGCACCGTCGCCAGATGTCACGAGGGGCCTCGAGGCGGTGGTCCGCGTCATGCAGGCGAAGGCGCCGGACGCGGTCATCATCCTGATGGGGATCTTTCCGCGCAACGACAATATGGCGGTGATGCCGGAGATCGACAGGATCAACGCCAACCTCGCGCGAAGTGGCCGACGGCAGGAAGGTCCGGTATCTGAACATCAACGACAAGCTGGCCGACCAGACGGCAAGCTTTTCGACGGCATGATGAACGAGCGCGACAAGCTGCATCCGGCGCTGCAGGGCTACCAGGTCTGGGCCGATGCGCTGAAGCCGATCCTCACGGAACTGCTCGGGCCGCCGGCGAGCGAAGACCACGCGCCTCCGCCCACCGGCGATCCATCGGCGCGCCGGTGAAGCGCGCGAACTACTCGGTTCGCAGTGCGTCGGTGGGGTTCACGCCGGAGGCGCGGTGCGCGGGGATGAGGGCCGCGCACAATCCCGCCGAACCCAACAGCAGGATGGCGATGGCGATGGCGGCAGGGTCGGAGAGTTTCACGTCGTAGAGCTGCGATTCCACCAGCCGGCCCAGAGTCCAGACAAAAGGCAGACCGATGGCGAGCCCTGAAACGATCATCGCCAGGGCGTCGCGGAGCACCAGCCAGATGGCGGACCATCGCCGGGCGCCGAGCGCCAGCCGGATTCCGATCTCGCGCGTGCGCTGCGTCACGACAAAAGACATCACGCCGTACAGGCCGACAAGCGAGAGCAGCAGCGCCAGTATGCCGAAGCTTCCCGAGAGCGCGGCCAGCATATGCTCGGTATTCAACGATCGATCGACCTGTTCCTCCACCGTGCGGAAATTGGAGATCGGCAACGTTGGATCGGCGCCGCGAACGATCTCGCGAAGCGATTGGAAGGCGGATTCCGGGGTTCCGCGAACCTTCACGTAGAACGCTGCCGCCGCGCCCTGGCCCTCGAAAAACGGAAAATAGGCCTGCTCCGACTCCTCGCGAAGGCCGCGATAACTGAAGTCGGACATCACGCCGACGATTTCGATGTTCGGCTTGGCGTCGGGTCCGGAGCCCTCGCAAATGCGCGCGCCGAGCGGATTCCGCCCGCCCAGGTAGCGCTTCACGAACGCCTGGTTCACGATCGCCGAGCGCCAGGCCGGGTTCGCCCGAGCCGCGGTCGTCGCGCTCGTCGAAGTTGCGCCCCGCGATGAGCTTTGATGCCGATGGTGGAAAAGAATCCGGGTGTGACGGCGTTCAGATTGACATCGCGATCGGTCGAAATTCGATTGCCGGCTAGAATCGTCATTGCGATCGTTCCAGCTTCCGCCGGTCAGCAACGGGAATCGGACGATCGGCGGACGTCTGGGTGATCGGGGAATGCCGGATCGCTTCCTCGATGCGGCGAATCAGCCGGCTTCCTTCCGCTGGGGAGTAGCCGTTGCGCAGCAGGATCGACGCCGAAGGAGACCAGGCTCGACGTGGCGAATCCCGGCCCTTTCGCCATGAGCGCATCCAGAGTCCGGACAAACAACGCCGCTTCCACGACGAGCGTGAACGTCAAAGCAATCTGCGCGGTAACAATAACCTTTCGAAGCCGGACGCTCGCCGAACGCCGTGCCGCCTCGCTCCCCGAGCGACGACGCCAGCGAACGCCTGCCGGCCTGCCAGGCGGGAGCGAGACCGCTGCCGAGACCCGCGATCACACTGGCCGCAAGGGCAAAGAGCAGCAGGGGCGCGTCGATTCCGGCGTGCAAGTGCATTGGCCGCGGTGTCGTGCGGGAGGAAGGCGATCAGAGCTCGCACGGCGACCGGAGCGGCGGCGGTCCCGAGCAATCCGCCCGCGAGCGCGATCAGCAGGCTGTCAGCCAGAAGCTGACGTCCCAGGCGTCCGCGCGAAGCGCCCAGGGCCAGCCGCGTGCCGATCTCGCGATCGCGGGCCGATGCCGCGCGCCAGGAACAGGCCGGAGACGTTCAAACAGGCCAGACCCAGCAGCACCGCGGTCACAGCGAACAGCACCCACAGGGGTTCGGCCAGGCGCCGCCGCAGTCCGGAATGGCCTTGCGGCGCCGCGGTGAACGTCGAGCGACGAATCGAGGAATGCGCGCCGGCGCTCCGCGGTGATTACCGGGAAATCCAGCGCGGCGCATGTCCTCCTGCAGCATCGCCTTGAACCACGGCTGCAGACCGGCCTGCGCCATCTGCAGCGACATACCCGGATTCAGGCGGCCCAGCACCTGCATCCAGCGCGTGCGGCGGTCGAGAAGAGCGTCGAAGCCCGGAATGGCCTGCGCCGACATCGAGGCGGGAATCCAGAGCGACGGGACCTCGCCGACATCGATGCCCCGGAATGTGGAAGCAGCGACGCCGATGATGGTCAAGCGGATGACGATTGACCAGCACCTTGCGGCCGACCACGTCGGCAGCGCCTCCGAGTTGCGTCTTCCAGAAACTCGTAGGAGAGCACCGCCACGGGATTCGCGTCCGGCGCGCCATCGTCCTCAGGGGTCGAGCACGCGCCCCAACGCCGGCCCGACTCCGAGCACCGGGAAGTAGTTGCCGGAGACAATTTCCAGCGGTCGCGGGGCGATAATCGCCGCCCGTCGAGAGATTGACGGTGGTGAGCGCGCGGCAGAATACGCCTTCGAAAAACTGCTTCTGCTGGTCAAGATCGCGGCAGATTGGGTAAGACATGAGATTCCAACTTCCGAAGCCGTTCGCAACCTGATCGCCTTTCCAATCGATCAGCACGAGACGTTCGGGCTGGCGGACCGGAAGCGCGTGCAGCAGCACCTGGTCCACCAGCGAGTAGATTGCCGTCGTGGCTCCAATGCCGAGCATGAGCGAGAGCACGGCGGTGATCGTAAACGAGGGCGTGCGGAGAAACGATCGCGCGGAGAAACGGAGATCGTATGCGAAATCGCGCAGCCACCGGGTCAGCCAGACGTCGCGCACTTCCTCCTGGATCTGCGCGACGCCGCCGAGTTCCAGAGCGGCCTGGCGGCGAGCTTCGCTTGCGGGGAGGCCGGATCTCTCCAGATCCAGGATTCGCCGGTCCAGGTGATAGCGCAACTCGCGCTCCAGGCCGCTCTCCAGCTTCCTGCGCCGGAACCAGTTCGCCAGTTGTCTCATGTTTCCCTGCCCTCATTGAAAATGAGTCGAACCGCTCCGGCGAGGCGCGCCCAACTGTCTTTTTCGGCCGCGAGCTGTTTTCGCCCGGAGGCCGTCAACGAGTAGAACTTGGCCTCGCGCCCGGTCTCCGATTGTTTCCATTCGGCCCGGAGCCATCCCTTCTGTTCGAGCCGGTGCAGCGCGGGGTAGAGGGAGCCCTGATTCACCTGGACCACCGACCGCGAGATCTGTTCCAGCCGTTGGGCGATGCCGTAGCCGTGCGCCGGCTCGAGTGAGACGATCTGCAGAATCAGCATGTCCAGCGTGCCTTGCGGAATGGGAAAACGCGAGGAAGACGTCAATGCCTCAACCTTCTACCGGTCAGCATACAGCATGATAGGTCGAAGGTCAAGGTATCGATAACGGCGGAATTAACGCGCTGGTTCGTGCCGGCCAAAGCGCTGCAAGGCAGGGGCGTGCAGCAGGCTGTGATCGGCTCCGATGATGACGACGCCCGGAAAGTCGCCATGATGCACAACCAGGCCTGCCGGGGTCTCGCCGCGCGGCAAACGAAAGGGCAGGAAAACGGAAAACGACTCGCCTGGTCCGAGTGGATCGGAAAGCGATCGGGCCGGCCCGGTTCCGCGGGCAAGCGGCGGACCGCAGGGCTGGTAGCGCCTTCCCTGCCGGTCTTCCAACTCCGCTCGCGCATCCCGCGCCCGTTGGCGAATCCGCCTGGCGACGCTGGACACTTCGATGGTGGCGATCCAGTTGCGGCCGTCCCGATCCGTTTGGCAAGGCACTGACGGTCGAAGCGCCGGCGATTTTCGCTTCCATCGCCGTGACACACCAATCGTCATAGCACCGGCGTTCGCGCTGGAGCGTAGAACCGGCGTGGGCGCGCGAGCGCAACACAGATCAGGATCACGGCGTAAAACGCCAGAAACCAGGCAAGGATGCGGCCCAACCGTCTGGTGGTTTGCCACCGGCGCCGCAAAGCAGACACGGCGATGCGGACACACATGGTCAGGACGAACAGAACCGATACGAGAAAAATCAGGTCAGACGGCGTCATAAGATCATCTCGAAGAACTTTACAATACAAAGTAAAAGCGATTGTCAAGCGGTATAGGATAATGTCCGCATGAAGATGCTGCTGTGGGTAGGGCTGGGTGCGGCCGTGTGCGCCGGCCAGACGGTGAAGCCGGTGCCGCCGGCGGGCATTGAAATTTCCGCGCAGGATCGGGCGGAGTTGCAAGCGGGGCTCGACCATTTGCGCGGGGAGATCGAAAAGCTGCACGGCAACGCGCTGCTGCCGGACGTGGAGATCTACAGCGAGGCGGTGCGGTACGCGCTGGAGTACAACGAATTCTTCAATGCCGGCGAGATCGCCAAGGCGCGCACGCTGTTGCAGCATGGCGAGGAGCGGGCGCGGGAGTTGGCCGAAGGGCACCCGGCGTGGACCACGGCGACGGGCCTGGTGGTGCGCGGCTACGTTTCGAAAATCGATGGCAGCGTGCAGCCGTACGGGCTGGTGGTGCCGCCGTCCTATTCGCCGAACGCGCCGCATCGATGGCGGCTGGACACGTGGTTTCACGGCAGGAGCGAAACCCTGAGCGAAGTGAATTTCCTGGCCGACCGGGAACGCAACGTGGGCGAATTCGCGCCGCGCGATACCATCGTGCTGCACCTTTACGGCCGCTTCTGCAACGCCAGCAAGTTCGCCGGCGAGGTGGACCTGTTCGAGGCGCTGGACGCAGTGAAGCGGCATTACGCCATCGATGAAAACCGCATCCTGGATCGCGGCTTCAGCATGGGCGGAGGGACGGCGTGGCACGTGGGCACGCACTATGCCGGGATGTGGGCGGCGGTCGCGCCGGGCGCGGGCTTCAGCGAAAGCGAGCAGTTCCTGCACCTGGCCCTGACCGGCCCCAAAGCCCCGCCGGAGTGGGAGCAGACGCTGTTCCATCTGTACGACGCCAGCGATTACGCGCTGAACCTGACGAACACGGCGACGGTGGCGTACAACGGCGAGATCGATCCGCAAAAGCAGGCGGCGGACGTAATGGAGCGCGTGATGGCCGAACTGGGGATGCGGCTCACGCGAGTGATCGGTCCGGGGACGGCGCATCGCTACCACCCGCAGTCGAAGGTGGAGATCGAGCGAATGCTGGACGCGATTGCGGAGCGTGGCGCCGACCCATATCCGCGCGCAGTGCACTTCACCACTTGGACCCTGGCCTACAACCGGATGAAGTGGGTGACCGTGAATTCGCTGGTGCACCACTGGCAGCGGGCGCGGATCGACGCGGAGATGGCGGGCGACAGCGCGGTGAACGTGGCCACCAGCAACGTGGATGGCGTTCAGTTTGGAGATGGGTCCTGGCGGGTGTCCGCTGGATGTGGCGCACAAGGTGACGGTGACGATCGACGGAGAGAAAGTGGCGGCGGCGACTCCGGGATCGGACCGATCGTGGCGGGCGGACTTCGGGAAAGTAGAGGGCCACTGGGTGGAAGGGAAAGCGTCGGCGGCGAATGCCCTGCACAAGGTGCACGGGTTGCAGGGACCGATCGACGATGCTTTCCTGGACAGCTTTATTTTCGTCACGCCCACGGGCACGCCACTGGCACCGGGAGTGGCGCCGTGGGTGGACGCGGAGCAGAAGCGGGCCATTACCGAATGGCGCCGGCAGTTCCGCGGCGAAGCGCGGGTGCGCGCGGACAAGGACGTGACGGCGGACGACATCGCCGGGAGCAACCTGGTGCTGTGGGGCGACCCGGGCAGCAACCTGGTGCTGGGACGAATCGCCGGCAGCCTGCCCGTGAAATGGACGGCGGAGAGTGTCGTATTGGGCGGCCATACGTATTCCGCGCAAACGTGCGCGCCGATTTTGATTTATCCGAATCCGCTGAATCCGCGGAAATACGTGGTGCTCAACAGCGGATTTACGTTCCGCGAGCGGGCGTATCTGAACAATGCCGACCAGACGCCGAAACTGCCGGACTACGCCATTGTGGATACCAGCACGCCGCCCGACGCGCGGTGGCCGGGGAAGATTGTACTGGCGGGATTTTTCGACGAAGGGTGGGGGTTGCGATGAGGAAGCTGCTTCTCAGTGGCCTTCTCGCCGCCGCCGGGGCGCTGGCGCAAACCGCGGTGCGGCCGGTGAAGCCGGTGCCTCCGCCGGGTATCGAGATCCCGGCGCAGGATCGGGCCGAATTGCAGGCCGGGCTGGATCACCTTCGCGGAGAGATTGCGAAACTGCACGGCAATCCGCAACTGCCGGATGTGCAGATCTACAGCGAGGCGGTGCGCTTCGCGCTGGAGTACAACGAGTTCTTCAATGCCAACGAAGTGGCCAAGGCGCGGACGCTGCTGGCGCACGGCGAAGAGCGCGCCCGTGAGCTTGCCGAGGGACATCCGGCCTGGACCACGGCGACGGGGCTGGTGGTGCGCGGATACGTTTCGAAGATCGACCAGAGCGTGCAACCGTACGGGCTGGTGGTGCCGCCTTCCTACTCGCCGGATGCGCCTCATCGCTGGCGGCTGGATTTGTGGTTTCATGGGCGTAGCGAGACGCTCAGCCAGGTCAACTTTCTGGCCGATCGGGAACGCAGCATGGGCGAATTCGCGCCGCGCGATACGATTGTGCTGCACCTGTACGGGCGGTATTGCAACGCCAGCAAGTTTGCCGGCGAGGTGGACCTGTTCGAGGCGCTGGAGGCAGTGAAGCGGCAGTACGCCATCGACGAAAATCGCATACTGGATCGCGGGTTCAGCATGGGCGGCGCCAGCGCCTGGCACATTGGCGCGCACTATGCCGGGTTGTGGGCGGCGGTGGCGCCGGGCGCGGGTTTCAGCGAGAGCGAGCAGTACCTGAAGCTCCAGCTCGACACGGTGCCGTCCTGGGAGCAGAAGCTGTTTCACCTGTACGATGCCACCGATTACGCGGCGAACCTCTACAACACCTCCACCATCGCCTACAACGGCGAGATCGACCCGCAAAAGCAGGCCGCGGACATGATGGAACATGCCATGGCCGAAGAGGGGCTGCGGCTGATTCGCATTGTGGGGCCGCAGACGGCGCACAAGTATCATCCGGAATCGAAGGTGAAGCTGGCGCATATGCTGGACGCGATTGCGGCGCGCGGCCGCGATCCGTACCCGCGCAAGATCCGCTTCACAACGTGGACGCTGGCGTACAACCGGATGAAGTGGGTGACGATCGACGGGCTGGCGCAGCATTGGGCTCGCGCGCGCGTGAATGCCGAAATTACGGGGGATGCCGCGGTGAACCTGGAGACCTCCAACGTCACGGCGCTCACGCTGGCGATGGGGCCGGGCGGGTGCCCGCTGGACCTGGCACGCAAGTCCGAGATCGCCATCGACGGCCAGAAGCTGAGCGTACCGGGGCCGATGAGCGACCGCTCCTGGACGGTGCACCTGCGACGCAGCGGAGCGCAGTGGGAGGTGGCGGAGACGGCGGCGGCCGCGGGTCTGCACAAAGTGCACGGGCTACAGGGACCGATCGACGACGCGTTCCTGGATCGATTCCTTTTTGTCTCGCCGACCGGTACTCCGGTGGCCCCCGGGGTGGCAGGCTGGGTGGCGTCCGAAGAGAAGCGCGCGATCTCCGAGTGGCGGCGGCAGTTCCGCGGCGAGGCGCAGGTGCGTGACGACAGGGATGTAACGGATGCCGACATAGCGCAGAGCAACCTGGTGCTGTGGGGCGACCCGGGCAGCAACCGGCTGCTGGCGCGCATCGCTGACAAACTGCCGGTGCAATGGACCGCCGCCGGGCTGGTCGCGCACGGCACACGATATCCCGCGAGCTGCGCGCCGGTGCTGGTGTATCCCAATCCGCTCAATCCGAAAAAGTATGTGGTGCTGAACAGCGGCTTCACTTTCCGCGAAGCCGACTACGCCAGCAACGCCATGCAGACTCCCAAGCTGCCGGACTACGCGATTGTGGATACGTCCACGCCCGCGGGAACGAAATGGCCGGGTAAGATCGTGCAGGCCGGCTTTTTCAACGAGGAGTGGCAATGGTAAAGGCGGCACCCCGTCCGCTGAACTTAAAGGGCGCCATGCTTTCGCAGCACCTCCGCAATATCCTGTAGGTTCTTTTCCAGCGCCATGGTGAGCGGCTTCTTGCCCAAGGCGTCCTCTTGATTGGGATCCGTCACGCCTTCCTTCAGAAGCCACGTGGTCATCTGCAGATTCCCGTCGCGAACGGCGGCACTCAGGGACTGATTGAAGTCCCGCGGACGCGCTTTGATGTGTGGGCTCAGCAACTCGGCGATTCTCGTGTCGCCGCTGATTGCGGCATGGTACAGGAGGCAGTAGCCGTGGGGCCCGCGCGTGTTCACCACGGCAGCGTCGGCCGCCACCATCGCGGTGATCACATCCTTTTCACCGAGCATGGCCGCGCAGAAGGCGTCGATGCGAGCGCCTCTCTCCAGCAGAAATCGCGCCATCTTTCTGCTGCCAACGTGGGATGCACCGCCAAGACCGGTCTCCCAATCTCCTCCTCCCCAGTCCCAGGACGCATAGACAAGCTTCGGATCGCGGTCCACCATGGCTGTGACTTTCTCTAAGTTCTCGTCCCGGTGAGCTAACCCGACGAAGGAGGCCACCAGGTCCAAATCCTGGCGCGGTCCCCGCTTGGGCTCCGGACGAACCGCGCCGGGCGGGGCCGGTTGGGCCGCGGACTGCGCCCCCGCTTGATCCTGTTGACCGTAGGCGTACGCGGCTGCCGGAACCAGGAGTCCGAGAGCCAGGCGCCGCGTTGCATTGATTGAGAGTGCGTCGTTGATCATGTTCCCTATTTGGCGCGGCGGCGATGCCCGAATGAAGGCATCGCGAGCTTATTTTTTGCTTATCGCCTAACAGCTTTGTTTAGAATTGCCTGGGCATCATTGTTAAGGCTCCAGGCACCGGTTACCAGACCGGCGCCATGCTTATAATCGAAATCATGCAGCCAGGCACGCCGGCGCCAGGGGCCGTCAAAAGGTTTGGCATTTTCGAACTCCACGAATCCGCCGGCGAACTGCGACGCAACGGAACGCTGGTCCATCTGCCGCCGCAACCGTTTCAGATTCTGAAGCTGCTCATCGATCATGCCGGCGAGATTGTGGATCGCGACCGCATCCGGCAGGAAATCTGGCGCGAAACGGCGGTGGATTTCGACCGCTCCTTAAATGTCGCCATTGCACAGATCCGGTCCGTTTTGAATGACGATGCAGCCAGTCCCCGGTTCGTCCAGACCGTTCCGCGTCGGGGATACCGTTTTCTGGCGGACGTCGATGCCGGCGCGCCTAAAGTTGTTCATGCGGCCCCGCGTTCCTGGCGGCTGGCGGCTGCGATCGGGCTGGGATTGGCAATCGCAGCTTTACTTTCGGCTGGCGCGTTCCGGTACTGGCGAGCCTCCACCGGCCCAGTCCGGATTGCCGTCCTGCCATTCGACAAACTTTCGCATGATTCGGCGGATGTCGCCTGGTCGGAGGGAGTGTTCGATGACTTGTTGACGGAGTTAGGTGGAATTCAGCCGCACCGCATCGAAGTAATCGGCCGCAGGTCGGTATACCAGGTGACCGCGCGTGGGCCGGGCAGCATTCGGGATTTGGGCAAGCGATTGAACGTGAACTATATCCTGGAATCCAGTATCCGCCGCGAGGGAAACTCTCTTCGCATTGCCGCGCGCCTGGTGGACAGCGGCACGGAAGCTGTCCGGTGGTCGGGCACTTTCGCACAGGACGGTTCGACCCCTGCCTTTGAGGAAACCGTGGTGGCCCGCGTTTCCGCCGGAGTCCTGACCACCTTGTTTCCCGCAGCCTCCCCGGTCCACCATGTATCCGTTTGCCGGGATAGCGAAGACACCTTTGAGACAGGGCGAATGTTGGTGAACCGCGGAGGCTTGAAGGATCTGGAGGCAAGCCTCGCTCTTTTTCAGAAGGCCGGCTGCGCCCCGGCGATCGCGGAAAAGGCCGATGTCCTTGTGCGTTTGGCTCGAACAGGAAAGGCCTCCGCTAACTGGGAGGCCGCCCGGTCGGCGGCGCAGACGGCGCTCGCGGCCGATACCAACCTCGCCCTGGCGCATCTTGCTATGGGGAATGTCGCATTCTGGCATGACTGGAACTGGGCGGCAGCGCAACGCGAGTTCCAGGAAGCACTGAGGATCAACCCCAGCAATCCCGACGCGCATCACGATCTCGCATGGCTGCAAACGGCTTTGGGCTTGCGCGGTGGCGCCGGGGCATCGCTCGAAACCGCTATCGCGATCGATCCTCTATCGGCCAGGACTCGCATGGACTCAGCGTGGCTATTCCTCCAATTGGGCCAATTTCAGCGCGCTGCGTCAGAGGCCCGCCGCGCCCTCGAACTCAATCCAGGCCTGAACGAAGCGCGCTTCTGTATCTCTCGCGCACTACTTTACGCAGGCGATGTAAGATCCGCCGTGGAGGCACTGAAGCCGTTGATCCCGCAATCCCTCATCGCCGAAACCGCGGCTTTATCGCCCGAAAAGGCGATGCATCGTCTGATTGAGTTTGAAGCCGCCAGCGAAAAATCGGATTCCTACCAGCGGGCCTGGCAGCTTGGTCTTCTCGGCTCTCGTTCGGAAGCGCTCACCGCTCTCGAAGCCGGTTTTGCGGAGCGGAATCCGATGATGCCGCTGATCGCCGCTGATCCGGCATTCCGAACAATACGCGAGGAACCGCGCTTCCGAAAGCTCATCACCCGGATGGGGCTGTAATTCCTCTCACCAGTTCATTGAATGTGAGGGGAAGCGAATTCGGATCCGCTGCGGTCCGTATCCTTGAGGCCCCCGGAGGTCAGCAGGCGGAGCAGAATATCTTTCGCCAGCGTGTGCTCCTCGACAAAGTCCACACCCGCGGCGGTCAGCGAGAAATCCGCGCCCTGATCCATCTCGACATATCTCTTCTGCTTGAGATACCAGAGCGTGAACTCCAGGTATTCGCGCGGAATCGACATCATCTCTTCGAGTTCCATCAGGGCAATAGCGGGATGGTCGGGGGACCGGCGCCGCTGCGCATACAGCAGACAGAGGACACCGAGGCGCCGGTTCACTTCGCCTTCTTTTTCGTCGACGAAAGCGCGCGCCTGGAAGAGGGCCAGAGGACGGTGCCGGGCGGAGCCGCGCAACTGGTCATACTCGGCTCGCCGGGCCGGGTCGCTCAGTACCCGGTAGGCTTCCGACAGGAGCATGAAGCGATCGGGATTTCCGCTGTCGGGGTTATCCGGATGGAAGCGGGCGGCCATAATCCGGTAGACGCGGTGAATGGTCTCCATGTCGGCCTTCTGGCTCAGTTGCAGAACTTCGTAATAGTCGATGCCCTGCTCGGCTTCGTTGGCCGTATGGCGGCTGCCGCTGGTGAATTGCACTCCGATGCGGTACATACCGTTCTCCGCAACGCAGTAGCGCACGATGGCTTCGATAGCCGAACCGTAGGGTGGAATGTCCACGCAGACCGGACTGCCGGGCTCGATCCAAACAGCGCTATGTACGCGCATTCCGGATTCGGATGCGTCGCGAGCCCGCGGCCTGGTGGTGTGCACCTGGCCGGAGGCATCTTCCCAGAAGAAGACCGCCTCGTAATCGACCGGTACGCGAAAGTGTTGGCGTTTAATTTTCTGCATCCAGCATTCTCCAGTTTGCGAATTGCCGCACAGGCGGCATGGCCGGAACCGGCGGACGCGAAGAGGCGAACCGCAATACCGGCGCGGTGGGATGGAAGCGAGGCACCAGCGCGAGCTCGACGAGATTGCCGGCCTCTATTTTCGGAATGCCCACGCGGATGGCTCCGGCGGCGGCCTCACGGACGCCAGGGTCGCCGTCGGCCAGACCGCAGAGCACCGCGGCCTGATTTTCGCGTGTAGCGGGCAGATACGGCAGGAGGCGCATCAGTTCCAGACGGACCGCCGTGTCGCGGTGTCTCGCCAGGGTTCTTACATCGGTCAGAGGAAGGGCGCGCTCCCAGGAGACCAGCATTTTCAGAACGTCCAGTGGATTGGGCGCCCGCAGGGCGTTCGGAATGGCTTCTTCGCACAATAGAATGGCGTGTGGGGAGAATTCGGCCGCGAAAGCGTCGCGCATGGCAGGCCCGCCGGCCAGGGCTAGCTGGAAGACTCGCGTGACCTCCGCGGGATCGCCGCCGGCCAGCAAAGTGCGCGCGGCATCCAGGCGAATCTGCTCGTCGGGATCCTGGGAGGCTTTGGCCACAACGTCGATGACGATGCGCCGCACCGGCTCGCAGTAAGACAACGCGGAGATGTAGGAGAAGGCCTTGCGGCGCTCGGCCAGATCGCTCGACTGCGCTTCCCACCACCAGTTCTGAACGTAGCCCAGGGCGATGGCGAGTTCGCAAAGCTCTTCCCTCTGGCCGGCCACGATGGTCTGGTACCGCAGAATCGTATCGCGCACCTCGGCAGGGTGATCTTTCGCCAGTCCGAGGAGGATGGTGGTGTCGCGGTTGCCGCCCAGATAAACGGACAGCGCGCTGACAATTTTTGGTTGGAGATCGGGAGCGGGCGGCTGTTCTTTACGGCTAAGGGATCCGCCGGACAGCAGCCACGGCAGCGTGAAGGCGCACGCTATGAAGCAGGCGATCTCGAAAATACGAAAACCGTCTATGCCACTGAGTATCGTCATTGTAAGAGCCTCTTTAAACGAGCCACCAGCTCGAACGGGTTGAAGGGCTTTTTGATGTAGTCATCCGCCCCCAGATTGAAGCCGCGAAGAATGTCCCGCTCCTGCCCGAGCGAGGTGAGCATGATCACCCGCGAGGGGATTTTTTCAGCGCGAACCGCCGCCAGCACTTCGAAGCCGTCCATCACGGGCATCTGGACATCCAGCACGGCGGCATGCGGCTGCTCGCTGCGGATCAGGCTCAAGGCGGCGAGCCCGTTTTCCGCGGATTTGCAGGACATGCCGTAGTTTTGAAGAGTGGTTCCCACCAGCGACCGGACGATGTTATCGTCGTCGGCCAGCACGATTCTGGGACAGGCGACGGCGGTGCGCGGCCGGGCCGGCGGATCCACGGAGGCGGCTGCGAGCGGCTCCGGGGCGACGGAATCACGGCGCGAAAGGGCGAAGGCGATGCGCATCAGCACCTCCAGCGGTTCGGCCCGGCCCACGATGAAATCGGCGGCGCGGGCGCGCACTTCCGAAGGCAGGCCGGTCAGCTCGTTCTGTTCGCCGGTGAACAGGAGTCTCACGGCATGCGGGACGGGTGCGCCGGGTTGCAGCCAAGCGCTCTGGCGGGTTTCAGCGTGGGCGTGGACCAGAACCACGTCGCAATCGGCGACGGCGCCACAGGCCGGATCGTCAGAGAAATGGAATAGCCGCGGGCGCGCCTTCACGCGCTCCAGCGCGGCGCACATGGCGTCGGCGGATTGGGCGGCAAAACCTACAAGGCCGACCCGCTTTCCGGCGGTTGCCTCGGCCACGTAATCCGGTATGGGCGCGCTGGCGCGGTCGCTCAGTTCGGAGAAGCTGAGCAGCAGGTCGGTGAGCACCACTCGGAGGGGTGACAGCTCCAGAGGGGCGCGGCGCAGGGCATCTTCGCCTTGCCGCGCCAGGGAGGAAATCTCGGGATGACCCACCAGGCCGGCGGTGCCGACCCATTGATGCAGATGCCAGGCAATGCGCGCCGCATCGAATGCGGAACCCAGGCTATCGAGCAGGCGGCGGCTTTCCGCGGCGCCTTCCTCCAGAAAGCGGCGGCGCAGGGTATCCATTCCAGGGGATGCTATCAGGCACGCGTCATCGATGGAGGCCGCTGTGGCTTCGGCCTGCGCGACGGCGGGCCGATCGAGCAATTCCCGAATCCTGGTGGCCAGGGCGGTGGTATCGATGGGTTTGCTGATGTAATCTTCACAACCGGCCCGGAAGGCGCTGTCCCGATCCTCTTTCCGAACCGAAGCGGTCAAGGCTACTATGCGGATGGTTTGGGTCCGGGGATCCTCTTTGACCCGCCGGGCCATTTCGAGGCCGTTCATGCCCGGCAGTTGAATATCGGCAAGAATGAGTTCAGGGCGGAAGTGGGACAGCATTTGAAGGGCATCTTCCGCGCGTTCCGCGGTGCGGACCTCGTAACCTTCATGAGTCAGCAGAAGACGCATGAGTTTGAGGTTCACCGGTGCATCGTCTACGACTAGGATTGGTGCTCCAGACATGTGAAGAGTATGGCGTGCAGCTCGACCCCATCGAAAGGTCCAGACGTACCGAAAATCTTCACAAAGGGGGTACCGAAAACAGAGGAACGTCCCAAAAACATTCGAACGTACTACCGGGCCGCTGTAGTTGAAAGGGGCGGGTTCCGGGTCTTAGGTATGGATGACCACCCGAGCTGCCATTTTTGTACTGGCGCTGGCCGGGACTGCTTACTCCCAGGCGTCTTCTGTCTACACCACCTACATTGGCGACGCCAACACGTGGCGTGTAGCGCGCATCCGCAGCGACGCGGACGGAAACAGCTATGTGGCGGGCAATCGCAGTGCGGGCACGCTTACGGATATGTTCGCGGCGAAGCTGGACGGCAGCGGCAAAATGGTTTGGTTCCTCGCTTTCGGAGGTAACGGGAGCGACATTGTGGGGGACATGGCGATCGATCCCTCGGGCGACCTCGTACTGGCGGGCAGCACGAGTTCCACCAGTTTCCCGTTGTATCAGGCCATGCAGACCACGCCGGGGCCGGGTTTCGTGGTGAAGCTGGATCCGCGCAGCAATCAGTTTGTTTTTGCGACGTACTTTCCGGCGGCGGTCACTGCTGTGGCTGTGGATGGCGCCGGGAATCTCTACCTGACGGGCTCGACGACGTCGGCGGATTTTCCGGTGACGGCGGGATTGCCAGCAGGCGCCGCGGGCGGACTGGTGGGGGGAGTCTCGGCGGCGTTCCTCACCAAACTGTCCGCTGCCGGCGACCGCATTGTGTACTCGACACGCATCTCGGGAACCACCAAGAATTGCGGATGTTGCAGCAGTTGTTTCACCAGTATGCGTTACACGGCGGGCGTGGCCATCGCGGTGGACCCGGCGGGAAACGCGTACCTGGCCGGCAATACCGATACCGCCGATCTGCCGGTGACCCCTGGGGTGCTGCTGCAGAATGGCACGGGCGCGTTCGTAGCCAAGATTAATGCGGCCGGAACGGCGCTTGCCTATCTGACTTATATCGGCCCGACGTTTTATCCGGTTTCTCCCAACACCAATCCGGCGAACCGCGCGACGGCGATTGCGGTGGATGCGGCGGGGTCCGCGTATCTGGCAGGGTCCACTTTCGATCCGGTGTTCCCGGCGACGGCGGGCGCGTACCAGACTACATACGACGGGCCATCTTCCTTCTCCTATACGACGCCGCCCGACGCATTCGCCTTGAAGCTGAAGCCGGACGGCAGCGGAGTGGTATGGGCGACCTATCTTGGCGGCGCCGGCAGCGATGCGGCGACGTCGATTGCATTGGATGGTTCGGGCGGCGTGTGGCTTGCGGGCACGACAGCATCCGCGGATTTTCCCAACGCGCAGGGATGGTCGCAGGGCGGCGACTTTCTGGCTGGGCTCAACGCTACTGGCACGGCCCTCCCATACTCCGCGCGGTATCCGGCCGGCACGGTGGCGCAATCGCTCGCCATCGATTCCTCCGGCCTGCTGCATACGGCGGGCAGCGGGGGAATCGTCTCGGCGATTTCGCCGGCAGCAAAGCCCGTGCCCCAGATCTTCGGCATCGCCAACGCGGCATACGGAGCCGCCGGCGGGCAGATGGCACGGGGCGAGGTGATCTCCATTTTCGGGCCGGGTATCGGACCGGCCACTCCGGTTTCGTACACGCCGACCGCGGCGGGCACCGTGCCGGCGACGCTCGGCGGCGTGCAGGTGACGATGGGCAGTTATGCGCTGCCGCTGCTCTACGTGTCGTCTTCGCAAATCAACGCGGTGGCGCCGTTTTCGCTGTACGGAAGCGCGGCGGGCCTGACCCTTCAGGTGAGCAATAACGGAATCGCGACGCCGTTGTTTCGGTTCTCATCCATTACCGCCGATCCGGAGATCTTCCAGAATCCGGACGGCTCGGCGGCGGCGGTGAATCAGGATGGCACCATCAACTCGGCGGAGCATCCGGCCGAGACCGGCTCGATCGTTTCCATCTGGCTCACGGGAGTGGGAATCACGTCGGCGTACCTGCAGGACGGACAGATCGCGACAGGCCCGCTGGCATTTCCCTGCTGCACGGTGTATGCAGGCCTGATGCAGGGCCCGGCGAACGTGGTGTACTCCGGTTCCGCTCCCGGCGCAGTTTCGGGCGTCGTGCAGATCAATTTTCAGTTGCCGCGGACGCCATTCACGTCTCCCACGACCCAGGTGGAAGTAGCTGTCGGCGGACAGTATTCGCAGCCCGTCACGATCTACACCGCTCAGTGAGCGGAGGGGAGCGTTTTCTCCGCCGCGGCGCGGCCCATGCGGATGCAGTCCGGCACGCCGATGCCCTGATAGGCATTGCCCGCCAGGTGGAGGCCCGGAATGGAGGCTACGCGCGTTTCCAGTTCGGCCATATGCTGGGGATGGCCCACGGGATACTGGGCCATGGAGCGCGGCCAGCGGAAAATCCGGCTGAAGCGCGGCTGGGCGGTGAAGCCGGCGATCTCCTGAAGCTCGCTGGTCACCGTGGCCAGGATAGTTTCGTCGGATTCGGCGAGCGCCGCGGCGTCTCCGGCTCCGCCCAGGAAGCAGCGGGCCACAATCTTGTCCGCCGGGACGCGATGCGAGAACTTGGTGCCGATCCAGGTGCAGGCCACCAGGCGGCGCCGCTCCTTTTTGGGCACGAGGAATCCGAAGCCGACCGGCGGGCGGGCGAAATCCGCGGCATCGAAGCCGAGCGCCACCACCATGGAGGAACTGTAGCCCACGCCGCCCAGCAGCTCGGCGATGCGCGGGTCCACGCCCGCCAGCAAGGCCGCGGCGCTGTGCGCTTCGCAAGCCAGCACCAGGTGTTCCGCGTCCAGCCACTCGCCATTCACTTTCACGCGGAAGCCGGACGCGGTGCGCTCGACGGTTTCGGCCCGCGCCTGGAGCACCTCCGTCTTGCCGTGGATCGATTCAGCGACGGCGTCCACCAGTTGCCCCAGCCCGCCCTTGAGAGTGCGGAACAGCGGTGCGCGGCCGGCCCATTGGATTTCGCCTTGGCGCGCGATGCCAGCACGCCGCGCGTCAGGCTGCCGTACTTGCTGGCCAGTTCGACGAAGCGCGGCAGCACGCTGGTGACGCTCAGCTGCGCGCGGGTCGCCGCCGTAGACGCCGGAGAGCAGCGGCTCGGC
Source organism: uncultured Solibacteraceae bacterium (assembly GCA_963748795.1). GTDB lineage: Bacteria > Acidobacteriota > Terriglobia > Bryobacterales > Bryobacteraceae > Sulfopaludibacter. Next base: position 12,177 of record CAVVLD010000069.1, on the reverse strand, counting down.
CAGATAATCCACCGCCTCCTGGCCGTAATGCTCGTCGACGAACTCGGCCACCGACTCGTCGCCGGACCTCGGCTTGGGCGCGCGCCACAGCTCCATGCCCATGCGAATCTTGGTGCCCCAGCCCAGCAGCGGGGTGGTGAGCAGCGGCAGGATCTTGGTCGGCACCATCATCATCAGGCCATCGGGCAGCGGGACCATGCGGCCGTTCTTGCGGACGAAGGTGACGCGCAGGTGATCGTTGGAGCCGATGACGTCGTCGGCGAGTCCCGAGTTCGCGGATCAGTTCCAGCGCCGCCGGTTTCGCGGAAAGGAAGCTGTCGGGGCCGGCTTCCAGGATGCAGCCTTCCACCTGTTCGGTCTGGATGACGCCGCCCAGGCGCGGCCGCGATTCCAGGATGGTGGATGCGGCGCCGCCCTTGGCCAGGTAGTAGGCGGCGGAAAGCCCGGAGATGCCGCCGCCGATGATCAGGGTCTCAGGCAATGCGATTCGCTCTCACGCTTCGATTGTACCCAAGCAGCTCTCGACGTCTTCCACCCGCTCCGGCGCACTGGGCGCCAGAACAGTCATGCCTGCCTCACGGACTGAATTCCCGAACCATCTCCACCACGGCCTTCACGTTATCCACCGGCGTCTCCGGCAGAATGCCGTGGCCCAGGTTGAAGATGTGGCCGGGCCGCGTGCCGGTGCGCTTCAGCAGTTCGTGCACCTTGATCTTCAGTTCGGGCAGCGGCGCGAACAGCGCCACCGGGTCCAGGTTGCCCTGAATGGCCGAACGGTAGCTGATGTCCATCCAGGCCTGGTCGATATTGATGCGCCAGTCGACGCCCATCACGTCGCCGCCGGCGGCGTGCAGTTCGCGGAAGAATCCGGAAGCGCCGGTGCCGAAGTGGATCACCGGCACGCCGGTGGAGCGGATGCGTTCGATCAGCGCGCGCGAATAGGGCGCGGCGAAGCGCACGTAATCGTCCGAACCCAGCGCGCCCACCCAGCTATCGAACACCTGGATGGCGCGCGCGCCGGCGGTGACCTGCAGAATGCGCGAAGGGCGCCAGCACGTCCACGATCTTGCCCATCAGCCGGCGCCACAGGGTCTCGTCGCTGTACATCAGCTTCTTGGTGCGGATGAAATTGCGCGACGCGCCGCCTTCGATCATGTAGCTGGCCATGGTGAACGGCGCGCCCACGAAGCCGATCACCGGGACCTTGCCGGCCAGCGCGCGCACCACCTGCTGGATGGCCTCGCCCACGTAGCCCAGGTCGTCGGTGTTGGTGGTGGAGAGCGAATCCACGTCGTCGCGTGGTGCGCACCGGGTTGTCGATGACCGGGCCTTCGCCGGTGGCGTATCGCAGCTTCAGACCCATCGGTTCGACCGGCAGCAGCAGGTCGGCGAAAATGATGGCGGCATCCACGTCCAGCATCTCGACCGGCTGCAGGGTCACGGTGGCGGCCAGGTCGGGCCGTTTGCAGATTTCCAGAATGCCGTGCTGCTCGCGAATCTGGCGATACTGCTTCATGTACCGGCCGGCCTGCCGCATGAACCACACCGGCCGCACGTCCGTGGGCCGGCGCCGGCAGGCGTCTAGAAAACGGCTTGTCATTGGAGCCACGCGCATGGCTGATCCGTCCTGTCTTCGCAAAAGAAAACGCGAAAGTCCTTTGGTTTATGCTTCGCCGCCCACTGGCGGCCGTTCACGAAATACGGTTTGGCCCACGCCTCGCTGTCGATGGTGCGAGGCGAAATCACCGAAACCGAAACGCTGCCCTGCGCCGGATACCCGGTCCGCGGGTCCATGATGTGGGTGTAGATCTTGCCTTCCGCCCGGAAGAACTTCTCGTAACTGCCGGAGGTGGACATCGACTCGTTCTTCAGAAACACCTCCGCCGGCGGTCTTGCTCTGGTTCCACGGGTTCTTGATATCGATGGCCCAGCCTCTGGGTTCGGACGGCGGCGCGCCCATCCCGTAAATACTGCTGCCCGAACCCGCCACCAGAGCGATCTGGATCCCTTTCTTCCTCAACACATCCACCATGCGGTCCACCGCGTAGCCCTTTCCGATTCCGCCCGGGTCGAGTTCCACGCCCGGCTGGTCGAACCGTACGGTCTGCGCTTTCGGGTCCAGATGCACATGCCGGTACCCGACTTTCGTCAACGCGGCAGCCACTTCGGCCCGGTGCGGCAAGTGCCCGGTGCCCTTGTAAAATCCCCAGACCTTCATCAGCGGGCCGACGGTGATGTCGAAAGCGCCTTCGCTCTCCCGGCTGTACTTCAGGCATGCCGACAGCAACTGGAACAACTCCGGCGAAATCCGCACCGGGCTTGCTCCGCCGCATGCCGGTTCACCTGGCTCCACTCGCTTTCCGGCTTGTAATTCGAAAGCAGGTCGTCCAGCCGCCGCGCTTCGTCCAACGCGGCATCCGCCGCTGCCTCCATTCTCACCCGGTCCTGGCCATACAACTCGACCGAATAGGTGGAGCCCATGGCGTCGGCGCTCTTTTCCAGGCGCAGCAGAGGACCGTCCGCCGCCGCCGAACGGGTCCAATCCGCCGGAGCCGCCAACAGAAACAAAACTACCACAATTTGTTTGGTTTTAGGGCTGATTTTCAGTCCGGCCACGCGATTTTTTCGCTCGTTTGAGAAGAAAGTCGATGCGACTTTCCACATCCGGGTTCTTATCCTGGCTAAAATGCAGTTCCGGGACGTGCCGGAGGCTCAAACGGCCGGCCAGTTCGTGCCGCAGGAACCCGGAGCGTGCTCCAGGGCCGCCAGGGATTGCTTCTGTTCTTTTTCCGTCCCGCGCAGGCCCACTTTGACTGTAGCGTGCTTTCCGTCGGGGCTGACGTGCACATCGATCACGTCCACGGTCAGCAGGCGCGGATCGGCTGTTTCAAATCCGATCATTTCGGACAGTTCCTCGCGAACCGCCTCGGAGACCCGTAATGAGCGCCGTTCATCCATGGGAAAGACGGGGGTTGGGGATGGGGGTTGGGGATGGGGATAAGTCAAAACCGCATTCGAACACCAGGGGTTGGGGGTAGGGGCTGGGGTTAGGGTTAGTCAAACCGCCGGGATTGCACAGGACAGACTAATCCCCCATCCCTAACCCCCATCCCCAACCCCCGCTTTTTCACAGCCACTCGAGAGTACACTCCCCCACTTCGGGACCGAGCAGCGCGACGGCTTCGGCTTCCACGCTGCGGAGCACCTTTTCGGCGTGACCGTGGTCGCTGGAAACCGTCACCGCCGCCACCGCCGCCCGCTGCCACAAATCCTGATAATCGATCTCCGCCACCGCCACGTTGAACTTGTGCGCAGGCGATCCTTCAGGCTCTGCACCACGTGGCGCTTCTCTTTCAGCGAATGCGAATTCTCCAGCCGTAACTCCAGCGTCAGAACGCCGACCGTCGCCATTTTTTCGATAGCAGGCGACCGCTGCCTCACCTCTACGCGAACACTTCGTTGGCCACGCGTTCGGTCACGAACGCCTCGATGATGTCGCCCTGCTTGACGTCGGCGTAGTTCTCCAGCGTGATGCCGCACTCCATGCCGCTCTTCACTTCGCTGACGTCGTCCTTGAAGCGCCGCAGCGAGCCGATCTTGCCGGTATGCACCACCACGTTGTCGCGCAGCAGCCGCACTTCGCGATCGCGCGTGATCGAGCCGTCCTGCACCATGCAGCCGGCCACGCTGCCGACCTTGGTGATGCGGAACGTGTCGCGCACTTCCGCCTTGCCCCTGTAGACTTCCTTGAACACCGGCGCCAGCAGGCCGCTCATGGCCTGCTTGATTTCGTCGCGTCAGGTTGTAAATGATGGTGTGCAGGCGGATGTCCACCTTCTCCTGCTCCGCCAGCGCCGCCGCGTTGCGCTCCGGCCGCACGTTGAACCCGATGATGATGGCGTTCGGACGCCGACGCCAGCAGCACGTCCGATTCGTTGATGGCGCCCACGCCGGAGTGGATCACGCGGACCTTCACCTTGTCGTTGGAGAGCTTCTGCAGCGTCTCGGTGAGCACTTCGGCCGATCCGCCCACGTCGGTCTTGATGATGATCGGCAGTTCCTTGACCTCGCCCGCCTTCATCTGCTTGTGCAGTTGCTCCAGCGTGAGGCGGCTGGATTTGGCCAGCGCCGCTTCGCGCGCCTTCTGGTCGCGGAAATTCACGATCTGCTTGGCCTTGGCGGTGTCGGTCACCACCTGGAAATCGTCGCCGGCTTCGGGCAGCGATTCCAGACCCAGCACTTCCACCGGGGTGGAGGGCTCGGCTTTGCGAATCTGCACGCCGCGATCGTTCTGCATGGCGCGCACCTTGCCGAATACCGCGCCGCAGATGAAGAAGTCGCCCACCGCCAGCGTGCCGTTGCGCACCAGCACGGTGGCCACCGGACCGCGTCCGCGATCGAGCTGGGCTTCGATCACCGTGCCCATGGCCGGACGGTTCGGGTTGGCCTTCAGGTCCTGCATATCGGCCACCAGCAGAATCATTTCCAGCAGCAGATCGAGATTCTGCTGGGTCTTGGCCGAAACCGGCACCATGACCATGTCGCCGCCCCAATCTTCCGGCCAGCAGGCCGCGGTCGGCGAGTTGCTGCTTGATGCGCTCGGGCTGGGCGTCGGGCTTGTCGATCTTGTTGATGGCCACGATGATCGGGCACCTTGGCGGCGCGCGCGTGGTCGATGGCTTCGAGCGTCTGCGGCATGACGCCGTCGTCGGCCGCCACCACCAGCACCACGATATCGGTGACCTTGGCGCCGCGGGCGCGCATGCGCGTGAACGCTTCGTGACCGGGCGTATCGATGAAGACGATCTTGCGGCCCGTTCATCTCCACCTGGTAGGCGCCGATGTGCTGCGTGATGCCGCCGGCTTCGCGTGCCGGCCACGTTGGCTTCGCGGATGGCGTCGAGCAGCGAGGTCTTGCCGTGATCGACGTGGCCCATGATGGTCACCACGGGCGCGCGCCGCTGCAGGTCCTTCGTGTCTTCGGCTTCTTCCACCGCCTGCATGGCTTCTTCTTCGTAGCTGACGGTGGCGGTGGAGGCGCCGAACTCGCGCGCCACTTCGGTGGCCAGCTTGGAATCGAGCGTCTGGTTGATGGTGGCGAAAATTCCGCGGTCCATCAGCTTCTTCATCACCAGCGCGGCCTTCACGTCCAGCTTTTCGGAAAGCTCCTTCACCGTGATGCCTTCGCGAGATGGTGATCTCGCGATTGATGGGCGGCGGACCGGCTTCCACCTGGCGGCGCTGCGGCCGCAGGATCTTCTCTTCTTCGTTGCGCTCGCGCGGCTGCGGACGCGAGGGCCGCTTATCGCCGGGACGGCCGCGTGCCGGCTCCACCGGCGGCGGCGCCAGGCCGGGCTCGATGCGGCCGCGCGAGGTGGGATGCTGCGGGCGGGGTCCGGCCGGGCGCGCCGGGCGCACGCCGGGACGGACGCCGGGCCGCGCCACCATGGGCTGGCCGGGACGAATCGGTCCGCGATAAATCGGCTGTCCGGGAACCGGCGAACTGGGCGCCTTCGGAACGCCGGGACGCGGCGGCGCGGGCTGCGCCGGCATGGCCGGGCGCGGAGCGGCTCAACTTGGCCGCCAGATCGGGACGCGGCGGCACTACCGGACGCGCCGCCGGCTGTCCGGCGAGCGGCCGGGACGGCGAGCCGGTCGGAGCTGCCCCGAAGGCATCGCCGCGCCGGGACCGCGCATGGGCGCATCGGCACGCGGACGCTGCCGGGCGGCGCGAAATCAGCGGCGGCCGCGGCATGGCCGGGAGCGGGTCCGCCGGGCGTCGGCGCTACCGCCTTCCGAAGCGGAAGGCATCGGCTGGCGCGGTCCGGAGAGAACCTGGCCGGGTCTGGGCGCGGGTCCCGAGGCCGCGGCAATGGGTTGGCCGCGGGCGCCGCGGGCCGTCCCGGCGCGATCACGGCGGCCGGCGGCATGGCGGCGTCGGGCGGCGCGGGCGCCGGTGGCGGAGGCGGGCGGCGCGGGTTCCGGTGCCGCGGGCGAACACGGCGGCGCGGAGCGGCAGGCTTCGCCGGCGGGTGTGCTGACGTGCCCGCGCGATGGGCGGATGAATCGGGCGGCCTGCCAGGGGCGGACGGATCGGGCAGCGCCGGGGCGCCGGGCGTTTCCGCCGGCTTGGGAGCCTCGGGCTCGTGCGGCCGTCTCGGCAGCGGCCGGCGGCGCGTGGGAGCGGCCTCGGGCTTGGCTTCCGGTGCCGCCGGATGGTCCGCTTCCGGCGCTTCCCGGCCGCTTTCCGGAGTGTGCTCTTCGTACGCGATGGCGCGTTCCGGCCGGCCGGATTGATCGCCTTCCATCTCCGGTGTGTCGAAGCCGTAGAGCCGCCGCAGCTTGATCGCCACGTCTTCGTCGATGGAGCTGGAGTGCGTCTTCTTCTCGGTGACGCCCAGTTCGGGCAGCCGATCCAGAATCTCGTGGGCCTTGACTTCCAACTCCCGCGCCAGCTCGTTGATGCGAATCTTCTTCATAGAGAAAACGGTCTACTTCTTACTGCGGAGGCGCTCCTAATTGCCGCGACCTTCCTCCGGACCCGGGTTGTCAGTGGGGGACCCCGCGTCCTCTATCGTACCAGAAAGCTCCGCGGTCTCATCACTTTCCGGTTGTTCTGTTTCGGCAGGCGCCTGCGCTTCCAACGGCTCCGCCGAACTTTCCGGCTCTGCCGGTTCTTCCGCCGGCTCTTCCGCCGGAATCGGTCATTTCCTCGGCCGCAACCTCTCCGGCAGCGGCTTCGGCAGCCGGTTCGGCAGCCTCCGCCGGGCTGTCCTCGAACTGGCTGTAGTAGGCGTTGACCGCCTCCTGAATCTGCTCCACCATCTTCGGCCCGATGCCCTGGATCTCTTCGAGTTGCTCGGGCGTCATGCTGCCCAGCTTTTCGATGGTGCCGACGCCGGCTTCGAGCAGCTTCTCCACGACCTTCTCGCTTAGCCCGTAATCCATCAGCACGGACACCGGCGCGCCCGGAGCCACCAGCGCGGCCATCTGCGATTCCACTTCCTGGCGCTTCTCTTCTTCGCTCTTGATGTCGATCTTCCAGCCGAGCAGCTTGGCCGCCAGGCGCACGTTCTGCCCCTTCTTGCCGATGGCCAGCGAAAGCTGCGAATCGTCCACGATCACTTCCATGTGCTTTTCGAGCGGATCGAGGATGGTGATGCGGCTCACCTTCGCCGGGCTCAGCGCATGCGTGGCGAAGATCACCGGATCGTCCGAAAATTCGATGATGTCGATCTTCTCGCCGCGCAGTTCGCGGATGATCGACTGCACGCGCATGCCCTTCATGCCCACGCAGGCGCCCACGCTATCCACGTCGCGGTCGCGGCTCTGCACCGCGATCTTGGTGCGCTCGCCGGCTTCGCGCGCGCAGCCCTTGATGGCCACCGTGCCGTCGTAGATTTCCGGCACTTCCTGTTCGAACAGGCGCATCACCAGTTCCGGCGCCGCGCGCGACACCACCACGCCCGGACCCTTGCTGGATTTGTCCACCAGCCGGATCACGCAGCGCACGCGGTCGCCCACGCTGTAGCCTTCCAGCCGCGATTGTTCTTTCTTGGGCAGCCGGGCTTCGGTCTTGCCCAGGTCGAGAATGTAATCCGGACCTTCCACGCGCTTGATGGTGCAGTTGACCAGTTCGCCGGTGCGGCCCGAGTATTCGTTGAAAACCGTTTCCCGCTCGGCTTCGCGCACCTTCTGGAAAATCACCTGCTTGGCGGTCTGCGCGGAGATGCGGCCCAGCGCGTCGGTGCTTCTTGGGGATGCGGATTTCGCCGCCGATTTCGGCTTCGGAATTGATGCGCCGGGCTTCGGCCAGGGTCATCTCGTGCGACGGATCTTCCACCGCTTCCACCACCTTCTTCACCGCGAAGAGCTTGATGGCGCCGGTCTTTGGATCCATATCCGCGACGTAATCTTCGTTGGTGCGGTAATGTTTCCGGGCGGCGATCAGCATGGCGTCCTTGACCGCGTCCAGCACGATCTGCGGATCGATGCCCTTTTCCTTGCTCAGTATCTCGATGGATTGAAAAATCGTTTCCAAAGTGCCCTCGTTTGTGCGATTGAATGTCTTCGGCCCGGCTACCACTCGAACTTCAGGTTGGCCTTTTGCACCTTGTCCAGGGGAAACCGGATGCTCTGACCCGGAGCGGTTTCCAGGGTGATCTGACCGTCTTCGAAGCCGGCCAGCGTGCCTTCCCAGTTGCGCCGACCCTCCACCGGATCGCGCAGCGTGATCTTGGCCTTCTTCCCCTGAAAGCGCTGATAATCCTGTGGCTTCAGTAGCTTCCGTTCGACTCCCGGAGAACTGACCTCGAGCGTGTAGCGCCCGCCCGGTACTACGTCTTCGACGTCCAGAATCGTGCCGACCTGCTGGGAGACCAGCTCGCAGTCGCCGTGAGTGACGCCCTCCGGCTTGTCGATGGAAATGCGGACGAAGCGATGCGCTCCGCCGCCTTTGACTTCCACTTCGACGACTTCCATGCCTTCGGACTCGGCCACCCGCTGGGCGATTTCTTCGATTTTGGACGCGATGCCTTCTTTCATGCCTCGAAAAGTGCGAAATCCAACAAAAAAGTGGGCTTTCGCCCACTCTCATAAGTCGTCACTCAAGGTCATTGTACCGTGTTTGGACGGATTGCGGAAGAGTCCGAAAAATCTGTCAGCCTGATCCGAGCGATTTAGGGGTAGGGATGGGGGCTTGTGGCTGGCCTCGCTCGACGGAGGGGTCGGGAGCTAATCCCCAACCCCCATCCCTAACCCCCGTTTACTGGTAGCGCAACGCTTCGGTCGGCGCGGTGGCGGCGGCTCGGCGAGCTGGGACGTATGTCGCGATCACGGCCACCAGCGTCAGTATCACTGCCACCGCTCCGAACGCCAGCGGGTCGCTGGATTTGATGCCGAAGAGCAGACTGGCCAGCACCTTGGTCACTCCGTACGAGACCGCCAGGCCCAGCGCCACTCCGATTCCCGCCAGCTTCATTCCCTGACCCATGATCAGCCGGAGCATGGCGGGGCGGCTGGCGCCGAGGGCCATGCGAATGCCAATCTCCTGCGTGCGCTGCTGTACCGAATAGGACATCAGGCCGTAGATACCGATGGCCGCCAGTAGCAGAGCGATGGCGGCGAAGACGGAGAGCAGCAGCATGTTGAAGTTCTGACGCGCCAGCGAAAGTCCCAGCACCTGTTCCATGGTGCGCGCCTCGGCCACGGTCAGGTTCGCATCCACGGCGCGGAATTCCCGCTCCACCGCGCTGCGCAGGCTCAACGGGTCCATCGACGTGCGCACTGCCCACGAAAGTGGAATTACCCCGTTGGCCAGTTTCGTCATGCCCTCCGTCACCTGGCTTTGCGGCACGTACATCACGCCCACTTCACCATCCTGGACTCCGGTTTCGCACACATTGCCCACCACGCCCACGATCTGCCGCGGCGATTCGGCGAACTGGGGGCCAAGGCCCTTTCCAATGACGATCACCTGGCCGATGGGATCCTGCTTGGGCCAATACTGCGCAGCCATCTTCTGATTGATGATCACCACGGGCGAGGAGTTGCCCGTGTCGGTTTCCGCGAAGGCGCGGCCGCGGATCACCGGAATCTTGAAGGTCTGGAAGTAATGCGCCGAAACGAAGCGCCACTGTTCGTCGCCGTCATAGTCCTGCCCTGCTTTGGGAGTGCGCCCGATGACATTAAACGGCAAATCGGCGCCGCCGTTGCCGGAAGCGGGCAGCATAATCGCCAGAGTGGCCGATTCCACGCCGGGCAGGCCTTCCAGCCGGCGCACGGCCTGCGCGCCGAAGCGCTCCATTTTGGCCGTGGTATCGTAGCCCGCGCCGCCCATGGAAGTGGTGAAGGTGAGTACGTGGCGCGGATCGATTCCCGGCTGCGTTCCGCGGAGCCCCAGGAAGGAGCGGATCAGCAACGCCGCGCCGGAGAGCAGCACCAGCGCCAGCGCCACCTCCGTCACCACCAGAATCGAGCGGGTGCGGTTGGTGCGCCGTCCGGTGCCGGAACGGCCGCTGGTCTCCTTCAGGCTGGAGGCGAGGTCTGGTGTTCGAGATCTGGAGAGCCGGAAAAACGCCAAACAGGATGCCCGTCAGCAGCGCCAACCCAATGGTGAACGCCGCCACGCGCCAGTCCAGCGGAGGCGCCACCGGCTGTAGCCCATCCGGGCCGGTGAGCCGCGGATCTTCCCGGGCACCAGCAGCAGGAGCACGCGCACGCCCACGAGCCTGTGACGAATCCCACGACGCCGCCGATGCCTGCCAGCAGTACGCTCTCAGTAAGTAGCTGCCGCACCACGCGCCCGCGGCTGGCGCCGATTGCGGCACGTACCGCCATCTCCCTCTGCCTCACCGCCGCGCGCGCCAGCAGCAGATTGGCCACGTTCGCGCAGGCAATCAGCAGCACGAATCCCACCGCGCCCAGCAGCACCAGCAGCGCCGTCCGCGGATCGCCGCACTACGGCGTCCCGCATGGTATCGCGGTAGCCGATTCGGACGGGTCCACCAGTTTCGGATTGGCCAGCCGGTACCGTTCCGCCAGCACCTTCATTTCCGCCTGCGCCGCCGCCAGGGCGAACCCTGTCGAGCCGCGCCGCGGCGGACAGATAGTGCCCCTGGTTGGTGCTGTTGGGGTCCGCCTGAAGAGGATCCAGATATCGGCTGGAGGGTCTGAAACGAAACTCTTTGGAAGTATGCCCACCATCGTACGGCGCTCCGTTCAGTTGAAGAATCGCGCGCCCCACAAGCTGCGGATCTCCGGCGAAGCGCGTCTGCCACAGGCCGCCAGAAACTACGGCCAGGGCCGGTCCATGGGGCACATCCTCTTCCCGCGGAATACACGCGGCCGTGTGCGGCATTCACTCCGAATACGGGGAAAAATCCACTCGACACGGTCGGCCACCTTCACCCGTCGAGGCCGGTCCCCTCCGCCCAGATTCATGCCGGGCGCGTTCTGCCCGTGCAGGGTCATGCTCTGGAATACGTGGTTGTGGGGGTCCAGGCCATATACTTGGGAATGGAGTTCGCACCGGTGCGGACCGGTCGGGTACATGCGCTGCAGCTTCACGATGCGGGCCGCCTCCCGGTAAGGTAGCGGCTGCAACAGGACCGCGTTGACGACCGTGAAGATCGCCGTATTGGCGCCAATTCCCAGCGCCAGCGCGGCCACTGCAATCGCCGCGAACGTCGGGATTCTTCAGAAGCATGCGCGAGGCATAGCGCAAGTCGTCAGCCAGTGTCCCCATACCAGAAACAACGCCCCGCAACCTGCCGTGTTCCGTGAATTCATGACCTGTGAGGGCCTCCTGCGATATTGTGGAAAAGAGCTATGCAGATCGGCATTCTGGTGTTCCCGGACATGGATCAGATGGACTTTACCGGTCCCTTCGAAGTGCTGGCGCGCATCCCGGAAGCCACCGTCCACGTCATCTGGAAGGACCTGGTACCGTTCCGTGACGCCTTGGGCGTGATTCTGACTCCCACCGCGACATTGCAGAGCGCCCCGCCGCTGGATGTGCTGGTGGTGCCCGGAGGGCGCGGCCAGTTGCCGCTGATGGCAGATCAGGCGGTGCTGGCCTGGTTGTGCGCACGGTTCGCCGGGGCGCGCTACATCCTCTCAGTGTGTACCGGCGCTCTGACCTTAGGCGCCGCGGGACTGCTGCGGGGCCGGCGTGCCACCACCCACTGGAACTCCTTTCACCTGCTGCCGCGCTTCGGCGCCATTCCGCTGGATGAGCGCGTGGTGATGGATGGCAACCTGATCTCCACCGCCGGCGTGAGCGCCGGCATCGATGGCAGCCTGCGCCTGGCCGCACTATTGGCGGGCGATGAGATCGCACAGCGGATTCAGCTTGAAATGCAGTACGCGCCCGAGCCGCCCTTCAACGCGGGCAATCCTGCCCAGGCTCCGCCGCCGGTGCTCGCCGCCGCCCGCGAAAGAGCCGCCGCCCTTACCGCCGCGCGGGTGGCTGCGACACAAACGTAGCTACGTCCTTTGCCGCTTTGGTCTCCACGCCGGGCTTTTGCAGGAAACGCAGGTCGCGGAACCAGTCGATGAAGCGGAATCCACGGTGCCGTACGGCGTATCGTTGCGATCCGTCAGGCCGCCGCTCTGATGGCTGCCGTCCGGCAAGGGATCGCCCGGGTGACGGCCCACACCGTAGATGTGCATCTCGAT
>CAVVLD010000068.1:0-42825 GCA_963748795.1 uncultured Solibacteraceae bacterium | reverse complement strand
TGTGAACGTCTGTGCGGGAGAAGTCTGCCCAATTAGTGCGTGACGTTCAAAAGCTCGAAAGACGACAGAGTAACTGTGGCGCGCCGTCGCCATTACCCGATCATTTGTGGTGGCTCAAAGGTGGCACGCAGACTTAGCCAAAGTCTGCGGCCCCACCATAAATCGCCTGCAAGGACCTCTTCTATCGCTTCTTCCGAACCATGCAGAAGCAGCAACGTCCGTGCGACCCAATAGACGAACAGTCCCGTGCAGACGAAAATAATGAGCGCGGACATCGATAAGTGAGTGTACGACTTTAACGCCGGGAGCTCAAGGCGTTTTTGCCGTCGTTTTTGCCGTCGTGGCCAGCGGTTATCCATTGCTCAGGAATCACCCCGTGATTCATGTGAGCGATCAACGCGCCAACTGAATGTCGAACTCGACCTGTACTTCGTCTTTCACCCGTACCGTGCCGCCGGCCGCCTTCACGGGCTGGATGCGGAAATCGGTGATGCGGAAGCGGCAGGTGCCGGTGTAGTGGCCGTCGTGCTCGCGCACTTCCAGGGAAACGGGGCGGGTCTGGCCGTGCAGTGTCAGTTCGCCGTTCACCTTCCAGGTTCGCGCGGCGGCGGGCTCCACGCCGGTAGAGCGGAAGCGGATTTCTTTGTAATTGGCGGTGTCAAGCACGGCGGCGCCCAGCATAGTGGCCTGAATTTCCGCGCGGTCGCCGGCGGAGGCTTTGGCGTCCTGAACCCGCAGGGCTCGCGCGTCGACAGAGAGTTGCACCACGCGGCCCTCCACGTCCACGGTGCCGCCGGATAGCGGCGCGGAGATTTCGTGGTCGTGGCCGAACGCCGAAAAAAAGCCCGCCTTATACACGTGGACCGTCATTACGGACTTTGCGGCATCTATGGTGCGCGGTTGCCCGCCGGCGGTTCCGGCCGCGCCAGCCAGGAACATAGTGGCGCGCAGCCACCGCCGGATCCCGCCTGTGAGAATTCGCTGTTTCCGCATCGATCCCTGCAATTATGGCACTGCTCCCGTGGTATAAAACATGGAGTCTATGAAGGGGCTGGTGAAGGCGGAAGTACTGGTGGCGGCGATTTCCTTCGTCCTCATCTTTCTCTCCGGAGTGGCCGGGCATTTCATTGCGCTCGCCGGCGTGGAGCAGAAGACTGTAGACATGGGCGTGAAGGCCGCGATCCTGCTGTTCTTCTGCCTGTTCGGCTTCTCGCTGATCGGCCTGATGCTGCACGTCTTCATCGTCATGCAGGCAGGAGCCGGAAACGGCAATGTGCCGATGATTCGCTTTCTGACCGATCACGAGGCCGGGATTACGTTCGCCGCCTGGGGCTTTCTGGCACTGGGAACTGTGGTGGCGGTTCCCTTTGCGCTCTGCGACATCGGCTTCCGGCTGCCTCTGCGCTCGCAGGGAGTGCTGTCCGCCGATATCGGCATGACGATCGAAGAGGTGAAGCAGCGGTCGTCGATCAAGATGAAAGAGCCGGGCCACATGGGCGATGGATCCCGCATGGGCGTGGAAGACATGGTTTTCGAATTTCGCATTGGCGACTCCGCCGTGCGCTTTCCGCAGTCGCGCTACTACTGGCTCCAGACGCCGAAGAACGATCCGCACATCAGCGTACTGAACATCGGGATTACGCCCGAGAAGATGTCCAAAGCCGCGCTGGATACGTTTCAACGCGCGGCGCAGACGCAACTGTTCACGAATGGCTGGATGCCCGGGCACTACATCGCCGATTCGGAAAAGACGGTCCAGCTCTGGGGCGGCAAGCACACCAGCGGAGACGGGCGCTACTGGGCGAAGGGCAACACGCTGTTGATTTTCGAACGGTCGCGCATGGACGAGGAAAAGCCGGGCGAACCGCCGGATTCGGGGGAGTATATCATCGCCATTCAGATGCGCCCCAAGGATTCCGATCGCGACCTGGTGTTCGAGCGTTCCGCCTGGCCGGCCGCTTGACCGCGCCTTCCGCCTGCAATACCGTGAGTCTATGCAGCGGCGGCGATTTCTTGGATATCTGGCGGGCGCGGCCGTCGCGCCGCTAGGGGCGCAGCAGAACGGTACTCCGACCGCCGGGTCTGACGCGGGGAACGCCCGGCTGTGCCACCGGCTGGACGCCAGGAGCATCACGGACGAGGATCTGCACTTTCTCCAGCAGATCGGCCTCGAATGGGTGAGGCTGGAGTTCGGGGAAGGCGCGGTCACGCTGGATACGCTCCGCGCGGCACAGCAGCGCTTCGCCCGGTACGGCATGCGGATCTACTCGGGCGTTCATTATGCGTACCGGTCGCGCCGCATCCAGTTGGGCGAACCGGGACGCGATGAAGATATCGAGACATACCGCCGTTTCCTTCGCGACCTGGGTAAGCTGGAGATCCCCATCGCGTCCTACGATTTCCATCCGGCCAACACTTACACCACGAAGATGGTGGAGCATCGCGGCTATACCACGCGGGAATTCGATCTGGAGGATTTCCGCCGGCGCGTGGAAAAGCGCGCGTTCGCCCGCGAGTATTCGGCTGAAGAGATCTGGGCCAATTACACGTACTTCGTGAAGGCCGTCCTGCCGGTTGCCGAAGAGGCCGGGGTGAAACTGGCCCTGCATCCAGACGATCCGCCCGTTGCCAAAATGAATGGCGTGGCCAAGCTGTTCATCAATTACGATGGCTACCGGCACGCGGAGCAGATTGCCGGCGGCAGCCGCAACTGGGGCCTCACGTTCTGCGTCGGCACGTGGTCTGAGGGAGGAGACCGCATGGGCAAGAACGTCCTCCAGATGATCGCCGATTTCGGCGGCCGCGGGAAGATTTTCGAAGTGCATTTCCGCAATGTCACCGGGCCGCTGCCGCACTTCGACGAAACCTTTCCCGACGAAGGGTATGTGGACATGTACCCGGTGATGAAAGCGCTGCGCGAGGTGCGTTTTAATGGCGCCATCGAACCGGACCACGTGCCGCGCCTGGCCGGCGAAACCGGCATGTTGCCGCGCGCGGGCACGGCCTATTGCCTGGCTTACATGCGAGCCCTGCTGCGGCGGGCCAACGAGGAGGTGGGATAGATGAATCGTAGAGGTTTCCTGGCGGGCGCGATGATGACCGCCGCCGCCGCGGATGCGGACGTTGCTCCGCAACTGGCCGTGAACGGCGGCACGCCGGTGCGCACCAAACCCCTGACCGGCCCTAACTGGGGGCCGCAATATTACGACGACAAAGAGCAGACGCAACTCAACGAAGTGCTGGCGGGCCGGAATCCGTTCCGCTTCAGCAACCCGCTGGACCGATCGAAGGTAGCGGCATTCGAGAACGAGTACGCAGCGCGCATGCGGACGAAATACGCGCTGGCGGTGACTTCCGGAACCGCGGCCCTGCACACCGCCATGGCGGCGCTGGAGGTGGGTCCCGGCGATGAGGTGATTCTTCCGGCGTGGACCTGGTATTCCTGCTACAACACGATCATTCAAGCCGGGGCGCTGCCGGTGTTCGCCGAAATCGACGAATCGTTCAATCTCGACCCCGCCGGCATCGAAGCGCTCATTACGCCGCAGACCAAGGTGATCATGGTGGTGCATCTGCAAGGCAATCCGGCCGACCTGGACCCGATTCTTCAGATCGCGCGCCGGCATGGACTGAAGGTGCTGGAAGATGCCAGCCAAAGCGTGGGCGCCACCTACAAAGGGCGGCCGCTCGGCTCGATAGGCGATATCGGGATCTACAGCCTGCAACAGAGCAAGACCATCACCGCCGGGGAAGGCGGAGCGGTGGTGACCGGCGATGCGTACCTGTACGAGCGCGCCTGCCGGTTCCACGATATAACGGTGCGCCGCGACTTTCCCACGAAGCTGCGTTTTCTTCCGGGGCTGAATTACCGGATGAACGAATTCACCGGCGGCGTGTTGCTGGCGCAGTTGCGGAAACTGGACACCATCATTGGCGACGTACGGCGCAACGCACGCCGCGTGTACGACGGAATCAGCGATCTGCCCGGCACCCACCTGCGCCGCCTGCCCGATCCGGAGGGCGAACTGGGCACGGGCATTTTTCTGGGCTTCCGCACGAAGGAAGCGCGCGACCGTTACGCACAGGCTATGAAAGCCGAAGGCGTCCCCGTCATGGCGCCGGCGGGTTCGGTGATTCTGCCGGCTGTGCCGGAGATCGAGCAGAAAGTGACGGTGACGCCGCGCTGGCCGTCATTCGCCAGCGCACGCGGGCAGGCCATCCGCTACGGACGGGAATGCTGTCCACGCACCATCGATATATTGAGCCGATTCGCCGGGGTGATGATGAATCCGAAATACACTGAGCGCGACACCAGCGATGCGGTGGCCGCCATCCGCAAAGTGTATCCGGCGATAGCGGGCTGAGCCGGTCGTTCCTGAACCCGTAGAGTAACGGCCTCGAGAGCCCTGCCTTCACCCAACTTCTGGCACGAGCGAAAGCTTCTGAGCGGGTGGTTTATGCCAAGCGCGCCACGGCCGTCGAGAGTGACTCCCGGGACCGGTATCAGAATCTCATTGGCCGTTCTTTGCGGCAGTGTCCGCCTCCCCAAATCTCCGGACCACGCACCGGTTATCATCGATTTGCCCGAGAGTGCCATGGCAGCCGTTTTTCGAACGGATGTTCACCCCTGATGTTTTGAGGTAAGCCTTTGAGAGTGTTCTGCTTGGGTGCGGTTTTCGGCTTAAATATGTAGACATGCAAAATATCAATATTATTCTTGTATTTAAGACATACTTGCCTTATTATGTGGACATGTACGTCGCCCGCGCCTCCTGGCCCTCCTCCAATGGCAAATCCTACCAGTCCATCTACCTCCGCGAGTCTTTTCGCGACGGCACCCACGTCCGTAAACGCGACATCGCCAACCTCACCCATTGCGACCCCAAAGAGATCGCCGCCATCGAACTCGCCCTCCGCTTCAAAGACGACCTCACCGCGCTCGGCTCCCTGGACAAGGTCCGGCTGTCCCAAGGTCTCTCCGTCGGTGCCGTCTGGACCGCGTTCCAAATCGCCCGGCGGCTCGGCATCGATCACGCCCTGGGGTCTGGGTTCCCCGCCCAACTGGCGCTCTGGCAGGTGCTCGCCCGCGTGCTGGAGCAGGGCTCTCGTTTGTCCGCCGTACGGTTGGCGCAGGTCCATGCGGCTTGTGACGTCCTCGGCATCCAACGTGGATTTGACGAGAACGATCTCTACGCCAATCTCACTTGGCTGAGCGCGCAGCAGGAGACCATTGAAAAACGGCTCTTCCTCAAACGCCTGGGGCAGCGCCAGCCGGAGCTGTTTCTCTACGACGTGACCAGCAGCTACCTGGAAGGGGAAGACAACGCCTACGGGGCTTACGGCTACAACCGCGATGGCAAAAAAGGCAAGAAGCAGATTGTCATCGGCTTGTTGTGCGACGAGCAGGGTGCGCCCGTCACGACGGAAGTCTTTCGCGGTAACACGCAAGATCCGAAAACCTTCGCCTCGCAAGTCAAGAAAGCCAGCGAGCGCTTCGGCTGTGAACGGGTGACGTTTGTGGGAGACCGGGGGATGATCAAAAGCGGCCAGGTAGAGGATCTCGCGCAGGCCGGCTTTCATTACATCACCGCCATCACCAAGCCGCAGATCGATACTCTCATCGAGGCGCGCCTGATCCAGATGGAACTGTTCGCCGACAAAGTCTGCGAGGTGGAGCGGGATGGTGTGCGCTATGTGCTGCGGCGCAATCCCATCCGCGCCGAACAACTGGCGGCTTCGCGCGCCAACAAACAGGCCACCATCGAGCAACTGCTACAGGATCGCAATCGCTATCTCGCTAAGCACCCCCGTGCCCAGGTCGCGACCGCGGAGAAGAAGTTGCGCGCCAAGATCGCGCAGCTGAAAATCGCGGCTTGGCTGGATGTGCGAACCGAAGGCCGCGTCTCGAAGCTAACGGTGAACCAGCCGGCTCTGGAGGAGGCTTCGCGGCTGGACGGTTGTTACGTCATCAAGACGGACCTTCCCGCCAGCGCCGCTTCCCAGCAGGTCGTGCATGATCGCTACAAGGAGTTGACCCTGGTTGAGCAGGCGTTCCGCACATGCAAAACCGCGCACCTGGAAACCCGTCCGATCTATGTGCGCACCGCGGAACACACCCGCGGACATGTGCTGGTGGTGATGCTGGCCTATCTGATCCGGCGCGAACTGAGCCGGGCATGGGCGTCGTTGGATGTCACCGTAGAGGAAGGGCTGCATCAGTTGCAGACCCTGAGTTCCATCGAGGTGAAGGTGGAGGGCGGTGGCAGTTGCCTGCGGCTCCCGACGCCGAGCGCCGGCGCGACTGCCTTACTCCAGGCGCTGAAGATCCACATGCCGGAAGCGCTGCCTCACACCGATACTCCTGTGGTCACGCGCAAGCAGCTGCTGCAAACCGCAAACCCCGTTAAGGAACAGCAGGTTGCCGGGAGAATCCTGCTCGGCCCCAGAGGTGAACATCCGTTCGAAAACCCGGCCAACTGCTCCACTGGCGCCGACGGAATTTCGCCTTTCAGGCGAACAGCTTCCGGCAGGTTTCACCTTTGTGTAGGCGGACGCCCCCGTCCGCGCGGGTCCCCCTGGACCCGCTGCCCGCGCCGGTCGGTAATGCCTCCAGAAGACGGGGAGGCCGACGAGGGCGTCGGCCGCGGACCAGGGGTCCGCCTCCGTTCAAATGCCGTATTCCAACAGCCAGTTCCGGATGTCTTCCCGGGACGCACGAGCAAGACGGCCTCCAGTGAAGCGGTCGTCGTCCGAAACTTCCCGGGAAAGGAAAGGCGGAATTGCCAGGGCGTCAGCGGCGGCCGCGGAATCGAACTCAGCTTCGGCAAGCACCAGGCCTTCCAGGGCGCCCTCGAATACGTCGATGCCGAAGGGCGGCACGCTGTAGCGAGTCTTGCTCAGCGTGTGTGCCGGAAGGTTGGCGAGCACGGCATACTCGGCTTCGCTGAGGTACATCGTGGTGAGGAAGCCCTGCTGCGCTCCGGGCGCGCGTGCTGGAATCTTCTGGGTGAGCTTGAACACCGCCGGGCATCGCTCCTCACTCTGTTGACGCAAACGCAGAGTGGTGCCGTCGAGGTAGCGGTCTGCAAGGCGGCGGACGCGCGTTACGCTTGCATCCGCGGGAAAACGCTCGACCAGGTACCGGCGCTCCCGCTCGATTCGCGCGTATTTGCGTGAAGCATCGCCCTCACCGCCACACGGCATTGGTGAACGCCCCGTTCCCGGCGACATCCCAAATCGCCAGCCGCGCCCACTTCCAGCCCGGCGCCTCGGTCTGCCACCGGAACTGGCGATTGCCGAACTCCCCCGTGTCTTCCAGCGGAATCGTCTGGCGGTGCGTCGCCGCGCCATCGCCCCACACGATCTCGGCCAGGCGCAGCGGAAACGTGTAGCTCACCGTGGCGGCGGCTGTCACCACGTCGCCCGCGCCGCCCTTCACCTCCGCATCCGGAATCAGAATCTCGCCGGTACTGATAAACGAATCGCCGCGCGCCACCGCGTCCAGCAGCTCGCCGTAATGCTCGTACGAAGGCAGGGCCGGCATCCGCACGTAATTCACATTCATGTGGCCGTACAACTCGTGCGTGGTGTCGAGTTGGAACACGTCCACCTCGCCCAACATGCGCTTGTGCAGGCCCAGGTTGTTCATATCGTCGATGGTGCGGAAGGCCCGCTCGCCCAGCCGCGGCAAGGAAGGATCCGAGGGCATCGCCTTCCAGCCCGCTCCCAGGTAGCGCGGGTCGCGGAAGTAATCGGTGTCCTTGATGGCGTCGGGGTATCCCGTGGATCCCTTGGTGCGCGGATGGGTCTGGTAAACGTAGCCGTGTTCGCGCTTCACCAGTTCCCACATGTCTTGCGCGCTGCCCACGTTGTAGACGGTCCCGAACTTCGCGTCCTGCACGGTGAAGGGCTGATCGGCCCCGCGGCTCATGTGCCAGTACACCGGCTTGGGAAAGACGACCGCCCAGTGGCCGCCCAGGTAGACGTTGGCCTCTTCGGCCGGAATCAGCAGAAACTCCTTGCCGGATTGCGCCGCGCAGGCGCGGAAATAATCCTGAAGCTCCTGCAGCCGGACCTGCCCCTTGTCCGCCGGATGGCCATCGCCGTGAAAATCCATGATCATGGCGGCATCCAGCCCGACGGCCTGCATGGCCGCCTTAAATGGCGGCTGCCAGTCGAACCCGTGCGCGCGCGCCTGCATGGTGTACGCCTCGTGCCAGTGCGGCTCGAAGGTGATGTAGCCCGGCAGCTTCGGGAAGCGGTCGCCATGGGTGTAGCGCAGCACGCCGTCCAGCGTGGCGCGGGCATCTTCATCGCTCACAAGGAGGAACATGCGCATCTCCTGCACGGTGCCCGGCGGAGCGTTCATCCAGGGATAGAAAGGCGAATCGTCGTCGTGCAACTGGCGGATGCCGAGCGATACGGTCCCGCGCCATGCGGTGTACCAGACGTACCCCATGTTGGTGGTATAGTCGCGCGCGAACAGATACTGGTGCGGCGCCGGGAAGATGGCCACCGAACCCACGCCCATCTTCGCGGCCAGCGTCCGGTACCGCACGGCCAGCGGATTTCGCTCCGAGCCGTACACCGGCGAAAAGGTCTGGAACCGTCCCGAGGTGTCGTAGTAGCTCACGTGCGAGTTCATGTTGCCGCCGGCGGTCTCGTCGGCGCGCGAGGTCATGCGCAGTCCCGCGTCGTAAAAGTAGGCGACATCCGGTTCGCTGGTGGACAGGGCCGCCTGCTGCTCGATCAGCCGGCTCTCCGGGATAGAAGATGTAGCGCAGCGTGCCGTCGAAGATGCCCATCCGCATCCCGTCGAAGGAGACTTCCACGCGATCGCCTACCGAACGCGCCCGCGCGTTCTTCGGATGAAACTCGGCCAGAAAGGCCCGCGTGCCTTCCGGCGCGCCAGGCGGAAAATCGAAGAACGCGTCCCAGCCGCCGCGCCGTTTGCCGGTTTCGCAGCGGTAGAAAGGCCTGGCCCCCTCGATGACTTTCCGCCCTTCCACGGCGACGGCCGAAAGAAGCGGCTGTTTCGGGTCCAGCGAAAACACGGCCTCCCATGGCCGCTGCCGTTCGTCCTTCCAGTGCACGGCCAGCGCGGTCGCGGTCGAATCCACCGTAACCGGCCCGGGCTTCACGCCGGACAGATCTGCAGGGATGGTTTGTGCCGGCATGACAGCGGCGGCCAACCCGGATAGCAGTGACAAATTGCGAAGGAGCCTCATGGAATCCCGGTTGCGATTGTACACTGGTCAATGGCTGGTTGGGACCGGCCTGGCGTAGGAGGGGAATCGGGAAATGCGAATCGGCGTATGTGTAGCAGCCTTGTTGCTGGCGCCCACGTGGGGCAGCGCGCAGCCTCCGGCGGGGTCGAAAGAAGCCTTTCAGGAGGTCTGCGCCGGCTGTCATGCGCTGGAGACGGTCACCTCCCAGCGCCGCACCCGCGCCCAGTGGCAGGAAAATATCAACTCCATGATTGCCAGGGGCGCCAAGGGCACGCCCGAACAATTTGGCCTGATCCTGGATTACCTCACCACGGTCTACGGCCCGGCGCCGGCGACCAGCGCGTCCGCGGGCCGGGGCCGCGGCAACGCCTTCGCGCCCGGTCCGGCGGATCGCCAGATCATCGACCCGGCGGCAGCAGCGCGCGGCCGCAAGGTGTACAGCGCCGAATGCATCACCTGCCACGGCACCCATGCGCGCGGCGGCGAGCGCGGCCCCGACCTGGTGCGCTCCGAAATCGTCCTGCATGATCGTTACGGCAGCACCATCGGCCCGTTCCTGCGCAAAGGCCATCCCACCCAGACCACGCCGGCGGCGCAACTTACCGACGCGCAGATTGAAGACCTCTCCCACACGCTGCATCAGGAGGTCTACAACACGCTCCGCGCGGCCCTGCAGATTCAGAACGTGCTCACCGGAGACGCTACCGCGGGCGCCGCGTACTTCAATGGCGCGGGCCGCTGCGCCACCTGCCACTCGCCCACCGGCGACCTGGCCCACATCGCTTCGCGCATGGATCCTCCGGCTTTGCAGCAGCGCTTCCTGTTCCCGCGGCGGCCGCGGCGGCGGAACCTCGAAGCCGGTGACGGTCACGGTCACGCCGGCCTCTGGCGCGCGGTCACAGGCAGGCTGCTGGAGATGGACGATTTCAACGTTTCCCTGCGCGACAGCGCCGGCGAATATCGCTCCTTCAAGCGCACACCGGCCCTGAAAGTGGTCAAGAACGACCCGGCGGAAATGCACCACGAACTGCTCGACCGCTATAGCGATAAGAACATCCACGACATCGTCGCCTACCTGGAGACCCTGAAATGAAAGCCCTCGCGCACACTCTTCCTGGCTTCCGCGGCCCTCCTGGCGCAGGGCCTGAATCCCGCCAAACTGGGAGCGCCGCCCACCGATACGTGGCCCACCTACAACGGTGATTATTCCGGGCGCCGCTACAGCACGCTGTCCAAGATCAACCAGTCGAACATCAATTCGCTCAGCCTGGCGTGGGTCTACCGCGCCAATGGTGCGATCGGCGGCAGCGGCATCTCGGGCGGCCGCATTTCGGCGACCCCGGTGCTGGTGAACGGCGTGCTCTACTTCACCATGCCCGACCACGTGTGGGCCGTCGACGCGCGCACCGGGCGCGAGGTGTGGCACTACCGTTGGACCTCGCACGGCGGGGAACATATCGGCAATCGCGGCGTCGGCGTCTACGGCAACTGGCTGTATTTCCTGACGCCGGACTGCAACATGGTGTCGCTCAATCTGAAAGACGGCTCCGAGCGCTGGCGCAAATCCATCTGCGACCTGGACCAGTATTATTTCGGCTCGATGGCGCCCCTGGTGATCCGCAACCACGTGATCACCGGCGTCAGCGGCGACGACCTGGACCGCCCCGGCTACATCGAATCGCACGACCCCGAGACCGGCGCGCTGCAGTGGCGCTGGTACACGGTCCCGCAGAAGATGGGCGACCCCGGGTCGGAAAGCTGGCCCAGCGAAGAGGCCATGCTGCACGGCGGCGGGATGACCTGGCTGACCCCTACCTACGATCCCGAACTGAACCTGATCTACGTCGCCCACCGGGAACCCGCAGCCGGTGATCGCCGGAAAGGCGCGGCAGGGCGCCAACCTGTTCACCGCGTCCATCGTGGCGCTGAATCCGGATACCGGCAAGATGCAGTGGTACTTCCAGTCCTCGCCGCACGACACGCACGATTGGGATGCCACCCAGACGCCCGTGCTGATCGACGGCGCAATCAACGGACAGCCGCGCAAACTGGTGGCGCAGGCCAGCCGCAACGGATATTTCTTCGTGCTGGACCGGGCCAACGGGCAAGAACCTTGTCGAGCACGGAGTACGTCAAAATCAACTGGTCCAAGGGCGTGGACGCGAAAGGCTCAGCCGATTCCCAATCCCGCCAAGGAGCCGCAACTCGACGGCGCGCTGGTCTCGCCGAATCAGGGCGGCGCCACCAACTGGCCGCCGCCCACTTACGATCCCGATACCGGCCTGTTCTACGTCAGCGCGTCGCGCGCCTTCAGCGTGTATTACATCTACGATCCGAGCGACAAGCCGGAAGGCTGGGGCGGCAACGATCGCGGCGGCTGGGGCGAATCCATGATTGAGGCGATCGACTACAAGACCGGCAAGGTGAAGTGGATTCACAAATGGGAAAGCGGCGGCCGCTCCGGTATGCTATCGACCGCCGGCAAACTGCTCTTCGCGGGCGATGGCGCGGGGAACCTGGTCGCCCTGGACCCCGCCAACGGCAGTCCGTTGTGGCACGCCAATCTCGGCAACAGCGTCACCAACGGGCCCATCACTTACGAACTGGATGGCACGCAATACCTGGTAGCGGCCGCGGGAGATACGCTCTTCGGGTTCGCCATGCTGCGTTAGGTTGGCGCTTACCGCACCGGGACCGCGCCCAGCGAGTACTCGGCCAGGTCCAGCCAGCAGTTGGCCACGGTGTTCTGCACGAAGGCGGCGCGCTCGGCGCGAAAAACGCGCGGACCCTGGTACTCGCGCCAACGCCGCTCCGCCAGGTCGCGCACCTCGCTCACACCGTGATTGCGGAATCTCCTGCGCCAGGGTGATGTGCGGATGATAGGCAAACGGCTCATCGAAAGCCAGGTCGGTCTGGTTCATGGCGGCGTGCATCCGGTACAATTCCGACGCCCCGCCTCCGACCTCGATATAAATGACACTCGTCACCGGAAACACCTGAATATCGGTGAGGTGCACGTCGAAGGGGGTCCAGCTTTCGATCAACGCGCGCGCCTGTTCGGAAGCCGTCTCCCATTCGACGGTCAAGGGCCGCGGCGGCAGGACGCTCACGTGCGCGTGAGGGTTGTAATGCGGCACCAGTTCCCTGCGGAGTTCATCCAGGAAGACACCCAGAGGTCCGGGTATGTACACTACCAGGGCGAAAACGTTAAGCCGCTCATCGAGTGAAGGTCGGGACGGCACCCCATTCTCATTGCAACCCATGTTCTTCTATGTTAACCATTCTGTAGTTTTTTGCACGCCGGCGGGTCTGCACCGCCGGACTCACCTGCTAACCTCTTAATAATGCAAAGTGACAGTCAATCCAACCCGCTCCTTACCGTAACGTTTCGCGTTCCGTTCGACCGGATCACCGCGGCGCACGTACAGCCGGCGGCCACCGAGCTCCTGAACGAAGCGAGAGCGCGCCTGAACGCCATATCCGGCGATCAGGAAGAACGCAACTTCGACAATACCATGCATCCACTCGATTGGCTCACCGAGCCGCTCGATTATGCCATGGGGGTGGTGCGCCACCTGGAGGCCGTGGCCACCTATCCGGAGCTGCGCGCGGCCTTCAATGCCGCGCAACCCGAGGTGAGCGCGTTCTATACCGGCATTCCGCTGCAGCGAAGGCCTGTGGAAGGCCATGAAGGCATACGCCGCCACCCCGGAAGCGGCCGGCCTGGCCGGCGAACGCCGCCGCTTCCTCACCAAGACCATCGACTCGTTCCGCCGCCACGGCGCCGAACTGGACCCGGAAGGCAAGAAGCGCCTGGAAGCCATCGACGTGGAGCTGACCAAACTCACCACCAAATTCGCGGAGAACGTCCTGGATTCGACCAACGCCTTCGAACTGGTCATCACGGACGAAACGCAGCTCGCCGGACTGCCTCCCACCGCCGTCGCGACGGCGCGGGCCAGCGCCGCCCGCAAGAATCAGGAAGGCTGGCGCTTCACCCTGCAGGCTCCCGATTACGTGGCCCTGATGACGTACCTGGACGATGCCGCCATCCGCCGGCGGGAATATCGAAGCCTACGCCGTGCGCGCCACCGAAGGCGCGCACGACAATCGCGGCCTGATCGTCCGCATTCTGGAACTGCGCCGCGAGAAGGCCGCGCTGCTCGGCTTCGCCAATTTCGCCGACCTGGTGCTGGAAGACCGCATGGCGCACAGCGGCGACGCGCGCCATGAGCTTCCTCGAAGACCTCAAGGCCAAGACCGAACGCCGCTTCCGCGAGGAGAATGCCGAACTGCTGGAATTCCGCCGCGCCCTGGAAGGCGCCGCCGCGCCCGAACTGGCAGCCCTGGGACGTCGCCTACTACGCCGAAAAGCAGCGCGCCGCGCTCTACGATTTCGACGAAGAAGCGCTGCGCCCCTACTTCCCGCTGGAGCGCGTGGTGGCCGGAATGTTCGACCTGGTCGGCCGGCTCTACGGCATCCGCGTCACCGAAGAGACCGGCGTCCCGGCGTGGGATCCGGAGGTCCGCTACTACAACGTCCACGACGAAACCGGCGCCTTCATCGGCGGCTTCTACGCCGACTGGTTCCCGCGCGAGAACAAGCGCGGCGGCGCCTGGATGGACTGCCTGATCACCGGCGGTCCCACCCCGGACGGCTTCGAGCCCCACCTGGGCCTGATCTGCGGCAACCTCACGCCGCCCGTCGGCGGCAAGCCGGCGCTGCTCACGCATCGCGAAGTCGAGACCATCTTCCACGAATTCGGCCACCTGCTGCACCACCTGCTGAGCCGCGTGGAAATCCGCTCCCTGGCCGGCACCAGCGTGGCCTGGGACTTCGTCGAACTGCCCTCGCAGATCATGGAAAACTGGTGCTGGGAGCGCGAGGCGCTCGACCTGTTCGCGCGCCACTAGGAGACCGGCGAGCCGATCCCCGAAGAGCTGTTCCAGAAGATGAAGCGCGCCCGCACCTTCCGCGCCGCCAACGCGCAGATGCGCCAGCTCGGCTTCGGCTTCATCGACCTGCTGCTGCACGTGCAATACTCCGCCGAGCGCGATGGCGACCCGATCGACTACACGCGCGAGATCCTGCAGGAATTCAGCCCCGCGCCGCTGCCGCCGCAGCACGCCATGATCGCCGCCTTCACGCACCTGTTCGCGAGCCCGGTGGGCTACGGCGCCGGCTACTACTCCTACAAATGGGCCGAGGTGCTGGACGCCGACGCCTTCACCCGCTTCCGCGACAACGGCATCTTCAGCCCGGAGATCGGCGGCGAGTTCCGCGAGAAGATCCTGTCCAAGGCGACAGCGAAGATCCCGCGGAGCTCTACCGCAGCTTCATGGGCCGCGATCCCGACCCCAACGCCCTGCTGGAGCGCTCGGGACTTGGCCTGACGTGGCGGGCCCTCATGCTAGTTCCCTCCCAGCGTCTGCTTAAAATATCGCTGGCGATCTTCCTGCCTCTACTGGCAGCGGCGGGATTTTCGAAGGTCCTGGCGGCGCCATGCGGCGGGCTTTTGGCGGTGTGCGTGCTCGCGGCGGCAGCGGACGCCTGGGCAGGATGGCATCGCGTGAAGCAGATCGGCGCCGGTACTCCCGCCTACCTGCGCCTCACCAAGGACGTTCCCTCGGCATTGCGGCTGACCCTGCAAAACGGCTCCGGCGCCGAACGCAGGGTGCGCGTCGGCCTGGTCATGCCGGAGGGCATGGAATCGGAAAAGCCGGTGCTCGATCCCAAGCTGCCGCCGGGCTCCGCGCTTTTGCAGTGGAATTGCACGGGGCGCGCCCGCGGCGATCACCCTCTGCGACGGATATATATTGAGGCGCTCTCGCCGCTGGGCCTGTGGGAGGCACGCGCGTCCAAGGCGGTGGATTGCATCTTCCGCGTCTACCCGAACATGCGCGACCACGCCACCGCGGGCCTGTTCCTGAAAACCGCCAGCCTGGGCGTCCGCACCTACCGGCAGGTGGGCAGGGGCCGCGAGTTCGAGCAGTTGCGCCACTACCTTGCAGGCGACAGCTTTGAAGACATTCACTGGAAGGCCACCGCCAAGCGCGGGTCTCCCACCGTGAAGCTGTACCGCGTGGAACATGCGCAGGAAGTGTATGCCGTGATCGATTCTTCACGCCTTTCCGCCCGTGAAGGCATTCTGGAGAATTACGTCAACGCCGCACTGCATCTGGCCCTGGTTGCCGAGCGGCAGGGCGACCGCTTCGGCCTGATCACCTTTAGCGACCGGACGCATCGATTCCTGCGCGCCCGCAACGGCATGGACCATTTCCGCCTCTGCCGCGAGACCATATATAACCTGCGCGCAGACCGCGTGAGTCCTGATTTCCGCGATTGCATCACCAGCCTTCAACTCAACCTGCGCCGGCGCGCGCTGCTGGTTTTCTTCACCTCGCTGGACGATGCTCTTCTGGCTGAGAACTTCGAGCACGATATCGGACTGCTCTCAAGGCGCCATGTGGTGCTGGTCAACGTGACCCAGACCAGCGGGATGACCCCACTGTTCGATCGCGCGCCCGAGGACCTGGACTCGTTGTATGACGGGCTGGCCGGACAGCTTCTGTGGAATCGCATGCGCACCTTGAAAATCGCTTTGCAGAATCGCGGCGTCAGGCTTTCCATCGTGGATCCGGAGCGCATCAAAGCGCAGGTGACGGCGCAGTATCTCGATGTGAAAAGGAGGCAGGTCCTGTGATTATCGATCTGCCGCGCTTCGTTTCCGCCGAGCGCCCCTATTGGGACGAACTGCATGGCTTGCTCTCGGCGATGGAGACCGCGCCGGAGCGCCGCATGAGCCTGCCGGAGATTCAGCGCCTGCACTATCTGTACGAGCGCTGCTCGGCGGACCTTTCGCAGCTCGACAGCTTCGCTACGGATTCCTCGCTGCGTGCCTTTTTGGAATCGCTGGTGTCGCGGGCATACTCGGAAATCCACGAGACGCGGGCGCCGCTGAAACTCAATTGGAAGGGCGCCATCCTGGCTTTCCCGCGCGCGTTCCGGCGGCACCTGGGCGCCTTTCAGTTGTCTCTTGCGGTGACGCTGCTGGGCTGCGCCTTCGGATGGTTCGCCATCCGGCAGGACCCGCGCGCCAAGGCCATTCTGATGCCGTTTCCCGGTCTCGGCGGGTCGCCCGCGGAACGCGTACAGAAGGAAGAGAACGTGAAGGAAGACCGCCTGAGCGGAGTCAAGGCGACCTTCGGCGCGCAGTTGATGACGCACAATATCCAGGTGACGGTCCTGGTCTTCGCCATGGGGCTGACCTGGGGATTCGGCACCTTCATCGAGCTGTTTTACAACGGCGTGATCCTGGGTGCGGTATGCGCCGATTATATTGCGGCCGGCCAGGGCACCTTTCTGGCCGGCTGGCTGCTGCCGCACGGCGTGGTGGAGATTCCAGCCATTTTGCTGGGCGGCCAGGCCGGATTTATTCTGGCCGGCACCCTGATCGGCTGGGGAGGCCGCACTTCGCGCGCCGAACGTCTGCGCGCCGCCGCTCCCGACCTGTTCACCATCATGGCCGGCGCCGCCGTCATGCTGGTGTGGGCGGGGACCATGGAAAGCTTCGTCTCGCAATACCACCAGCCGGCGATTCCGTATTCGCTGAAGATCGCGTTCGGGTTGTGCGAGCTTGCCGGCCTCACAATTTTTCTTGGCTGGGCGGGCCGCGAGAGATGAGCACGCCGCGTCAACGTTCGCTGGAGATCGAGACGCCGGAAGGCGTGGTGTTCCGCTATCAACTTGCGACTCCGGCGCTGCGCGCGCTGGCATGGGCCGTCGATGTCGCCGCGCTCGGAACCGCGGCGTATGTGATCGGCAAAGCCGCGGACAGTTTCGGTTCTCTCAGCACGGACTGGGCCGGGGCGCTTTCGGCGGTGCTGTTCTTCCTGGCATCCATCGGCTATGGCATCGTGCTGGAGTGGCGCTGGCGCGGGCAGACCCTGGGCAAGCGCCTGCTCCGCCTGCGCGTGGTGGATGCCCAGGGACTGCGCCTGCAGTTCCCGCAAGTGGCGCTCCGCAACCTGCTGCGTCTGGTGGATATGCTGCCGCTGGTCTACCTGGTGGGAGGCACGGCCAGCCTGCTGACGCGGCGCTGCCAGCGCCTGGGCGACCTGGCGGCCAACACCGTCGTAGCCCGCGAGCCTGTCTTCAAAGAGCCCGACCTGGAACAGATCGCCCCCGCCAAGTACAATTCGCTGCTGGCTTATCCTCACCTGGCGGCCCGCCTGCGCAGTCTCGCCAGCCCTGTGGCCGTGGGCTACGCCATTCAGGCGGCAACGGGGCGCGACAACTACGACCCTGCCGCGCGCCTGGAGCTTTTCGAAGATCTGGCCGGGTATTTCCGCGGCCTGGTGCAGTTCCCGCCCGCCGCTCTGGAAGGCCTCACCGACGAGCAGTACGTGCGCAGCGTGCTGCGCGTGGTGATGGCGCCGGCGAAGCGCAGTGAGAACCGCGATGCCTCAGCCCAAAGCCTTCCGAGGCCTCCCGCCTAGTTTCCCGTTCTCACGGGCAGCCACCTTCTTGGCCCTGCTCCGGGATTGCCCTCCGCTCTGACCAAGCCGCGTCGCCAACCACTTTTTCGAACCCAGAAATCCCTCCAGTAGCGCGGGCACATAGAGGTCCGCATCGACTGCCGGAAAATGGAGGCCAAAGCCGGAGGGACTGATTTCTATTTCGGCGAGTTGTGAGGGTTTGGCGTCTTCCAGCCCTTCGACGTCGGTTGGCGAGAAGCTGACAATCAGGTTGGAGCTGAGTTGCAGTACGACGCGCCTGGCGCTCCGGTTGTAACTCGCGGAGACCACCCGTGGGGCAACGGCTGCCAGTTCCCTGGCGCGCCGCGTTGCCAATTCAAAATTATCATGCCGTACCATGAATTTGCTCCCAAGCCTCGCACAACACCGTCAGTTGATTCGCCAGAACCTCCGAAATCCGCCGCGTGTCTCGCCGCGAGAATCCATAGTTCTCGCGCAGGTTTAATGGTCCCGCGGGACAATTCAAATTGAAGACCGCTTCGCGGCCTCTCCCAATCACGTGAACGTGTCCTGGGCGATGATCATTCGGATAGATCACAACCCGCAGTCCTTCGAACCGCAGAACAGTCGGCAACGTCCTGATAATAGCAGAATTCCTAAGCGCTTGGGTTACCGACAACTACGACCCGGCCGCGCGCCTGGAGCTTTTCGAAGATCTGGCCGGGTATTTCCGCAGCCTGGTGCAGTTCCCGCCCACAGCCCTGGAAGGCCTTACCGGCGAGCAGTACGTGCGCAGCGTGTTGCGAGTGGTGATGGCGCCCGCGGGAGCGATCTCGCAGGCGAACCAGTGATGCATGTGCATGCATGTCATACTGAAGAAGTGCGAACTACCATTGAGATGAAGCCGGAACACCGCACCAGGATCCTCGAATTGGCCGCCGACCGGGGCGAGAAAGGCTTCTCGGGAGTCATCGCCGAGGCACTGGAATTCTACCTTCATGCGCAGAAGAGTCGCGCTAAAGCGATTCGGATTGCTCTCGCGGCAAAGGGATCCATAAGCGACAAGGACGCTGCGGGTTTGTTGGCACGCACGCACAAGATTCGGGCAAACTGGCGATGACGGTGGCCGATACGGACGTCCTGATCGATTATCTCTCCGGCAAAGGCGAGGCCGATGCGGTAGAACAGTTGATTCGTCGCGGCGCTCTTGTCACCACGGTCATCAGCCGCTTCGAACTTCTGGTAGGCGCTCGCAACGCGAAGCAACGCGCGCGCGTCGCACAACTCCTTGGAGCCGTGCCGGCGCTGAATCTGGATGAGGCGGCTGCCGATGCCGCGGCTCAGATTCACAGATCCCTGGAACAATCGGGCAACGCGATCGGCATGGCCGACAGCCTGATTGCCGGTATCGTCGTGAGCAGCGATGGAATCCTGATGACCCGGAACCGCCGCCATTTCGAACGGGTTCCAGGCCTGCGATTCGCTTAGTACTGCCGCAGAATCGAGGGATCCTTGATCTTCCGGTCGTCCGCGAGCAGGAACGCTTTACTCAAGATGAGCGAGAGCGTCTGGTCGCCTTCGAACGGCAGGGGCAGGCTCGCGGGCGATGCTTTGGTGGCGCCTCCCTGCACGATGCACAGGTATCGGCTGCCCGGTTCCATGAGCACGTTTCCGCTGCCCAGGTGGATCCGGTAGGTTGTGCGGTCCCCGCGCACCACCAGAAAATGGCCCTCGATACGGCACCGGTCGCGGATGGAAAGGCGCGGGAGCAGGCGATCGAGCACCGCCTTGCGATTCAGCGCCATCTCCGTCAATTCGCCGAAGGAGAACGCGTGCCAGTATTCGCGGAACGGGACCGGTTCTTTCCGACCCCACGCCGGGTCGCTTCCGATGCTGGCGATGCCGGTGAAGAGGTCCAGGTCGCGCATCATTTCGCTGAACACCACTGGCGGAACGGATTCCAACGGGCACGCAGTGCCGGCTGCATCCAGGAACCGCACGGCGCCGGTGCGGATCAGCAGATATATAAAATGTCCGCTGACCTCGCTTTCGTCGCGCGGAAAATCGACGTCGTATTCCACCCGCAGCGCGAACCGCGGCAGCAGTTTCGCGGGCGTATTGTGCGAGTCCCACTGGCCCATCAGGCGAAACGTCCAGCCCCGCGATTCGCAAAGCGCGGCGAACACGTGCTGGCGCAGAACGTGTCCCGCGAAGCGGTTCGACTGGGCGCCCGTGTGCCGTTCGGCATCGGTGATCAGGTACACTTCGCGGTGAGCCTGTTGGAAGGGTTGGCGAATGCCGCGGTCTTCCAGCCAGCAGCGCCAGTGCAGAATGGTTTGGGGGTCCGACGAGAGGGGATGCCACAAGCGGGCGGTCTTCTGCGCGCCCAGGTCTATGGGCCGCCCGGCATCGTCTACCACCCGGCCTTCGTGCCAGATGCCGGGTCCGGACTCGAATTGCCAGATCAGGCGCCGCGCCATATCGGCGAGCAGGGGATGATCCAGATAATGCGCCCGCAGTGTTTCGATGGGCAGGGCGCGCTGGCTGAGCAGGAGCCCTTCGATGCGCGCGCGGTGAGCGGCGAGCATCTTTCCCGTCTCTTTGACGGATTGTTGCAGCGCTTTCCACGTTTCCGCGTGATCTCGCTTGACGCAGGCGGGCGCGCTCTTGAGGGCCTTGCCCTGTGCGTCGCTCCACTGGACGGCGACCGATGTGGTTTCCTCCACCGAAATACAAGCCGAATACTCGCCGAACCGCACGGTGCATGTGCCGCCGGGGCCGAGCCCACAATCCGGCACGCTGATCTCTTCGATCTCCTCGCGGCTGACTCCGGCTTTCTGCGCGGCGCGCGCCAGGGCTTTTTCGATGAGCCGCTGCGCGGTATCGTACTTGACGCGTTGTGCCAGGCGACTGAGTTGCCCCACGGGATCCGCACCCGGCAGTTCCGCAAGTACATTCACGCAAGCGTTGCCCACTCTCTGCGAGACCGCACCCAGCATGGGGATTTTCTTGAGGGCCGCTTCGGCGAACCTGGCCAGCAGCACGGGCAAACGTTCCGCGCCGCAATCCGCCAGAAACCACACGAAGCCGGTTTGGAATTCGGCTTCGCCGGAACTGAGTTGCACACCCGGCCGTCCGGGGCTGGGACCTAACTCCAGCCAGCGCGCGGCGGCGTCCAGGAACGCTGCCTGGCCGACCTGATTGACCAGGTTTTGCGCGGCGGTGCGCCACTTGCGGGGCGCCTCGCTCGATTTCAATCCGGCCGCATGAACGAAGATCTGTTCCCACGTTTGCTGCTGAGGCGACTCCGCGATCTCCTGGAACACGGCCTGGGACCACGCACCCTGCACCGTGAGGGCCGTTGGGGGAGCGGGTCCGTTCAGCAGGTTGTCGATCGCGGCGTGGAGATCGCGCGCTTCCCCACCCCCCAGGTACTCCGTAATGCACGGACGGAGTTGCGCCAGGGCGGCGGCGATGCGTGGCGACATTTGCACGGACGCCGCTGCCTGGAGCACGCCTCGAAACGGAAATTCCCTATGCTCGACGGAGACCAGTTCGATCAGCCGCACCACCTGCTCTTCGGTGAAGTCGAGTTTGCAGCGAAGCACCATCCTCACGGCCTGGTGTACCGCGCGGCCTACCCAGGTGCGATCTTCCCTCACCACCTGCAGGCCCGAGATCGCGAAGTTTGTGGCAACGTCGGATGGCGCGCCCTGCAACTGCTCCAAGGCGCGGCGGGCGGCTCTCTCGCCGTCCTCGGCACGGAGGAAGGTCTGGTCCGCCAATTCGCGGCGAATTTCCTCTAAAACATCCACGACCAGATTTGTTTCCGCCAACTTCAGCCTCCGATGAGCGGAACGAGCCTCAAAAAGGTGACCGTGCTCTGTGCCGTGAGCGGAATCTTCTCGTCGAGGCCGGTAATCTGCCGGTCGTCCACCAGAACCAGGAAGCCATTCCGCTCGAAGGCCGCGAGTGCCTTGGCGAATTGTTCCTGCCAGTTCAGGTAACGGCGCTCGCGCACTCCGTTGAGGATTCGCTCCGTTTCCCCGGGCTCCACCAGGTCGTGAAACCCCTCAACATCCGACAGGTTAAACCGCTCGACCTCCTGCTGCACTCGCTGCCGGATGATCTCGCGAAGGGTCGAGGCGGAGCCTTCGAATTGCAGGTCGCCGGCGGCGCTGCGGGTTCCGAACGTCGTCTCATCGAGTACCGCGACCGACAGTGGCATGGCCCCAGTATCCTAAATACTCCGGGGCCTTGCCAGTAAACCAAAGTTAGGACTGCCCCTATGGAAACACGCCACTGATGCAGATGAAGTACGCCACACCGTCAGGAGCAGCCGCGGTAAGGTTGGGAAGGCCAAAACTGTTAATGCCGTTACCGCCGTAATAGGCACTCAGCAAATTGAACAGGGCCGGATATTGAACGATGGAGAGCAGCCTTCCATCCGCCGGGAGCCAGCTTGTGGGGTACGCTGCGGCGGCGCTGAGAATCACCTGGCCGATGGCACAGGCGGCGCCGGCAGTGGTGCCTACAAAATAGGTGTTGGGATTGTAGCCAAACAGCCCCGCCGTGGCCGGAGGTTCGGGAGGCCGGGAGGGCCGGTCAGCCCGCGAGGCCCGATCGGGCCTTGCAGTCCGGTGGCACCGGGGGGCCCCATGGGGCCGGCCACCCCGGCGGGCCCGGTGTTCGCCAGCACGATCGCCAATGTTGCCGGATGGCTGGTATTGGTGCTCTCCTTGCTGTCGAACTGGACGCTGGTGTTTCCGTTCGCCGTAAGGAGAAAGCCGTTGTTGGTGGCCGGCAGATTCACTCATCCTTGTACCGCGGCGGTAACGTCTACAGTGACGAATTGCAGGGAGGCGGTCACTGCCACGCCGGTGGCCACGGCCGCACCGGGCACCGGGGCGTTGTTGCCGTTCACGCCGGTTTCCGTCCACATGCCGTTGGCGGCACTGATATTGATCGTGCCCGGCGCGCCGGCGTGATTCGCGAACAAAGTCAGCGTAGCCTTTTGTACCGAGCTTCCCAGCGTGCCCGCGGGCAACTGCGTGAGGTCGAACATCACCAGCCCCTGGCTGGCGGCACTTCCGACCGTAATGTTACCGGACGTGCCGAAGTTCGTGGCTACGCCCGGAACAATATAAGCATCCTGCACGACCGTGATAGTTTGCGCCAAAATGGCGAGTGGCGCGAAGGCAACCGCGCCGGCGATACGTAATCCGAGTTTGTACATTTCCTTGATCTGTCCTCTCAACCGGGAAGCGACCGGTCGGCGGAGATTCGCTCACGTTAACGGCGATCGCCGTGGCAGCACATGTCGATCACCACCGTGCTGGCCAGAATCAGCACCGGGTCTTGGCCATCGGCGATATCGACTCCGTAGGTGTCCGCCCAGGTGAACCACTGCTTGGAAACCTGCGCCACCTGCTCGCCGCCGCTCGTGAACACGTATTCGTGGTCGCTGAGATTGCCGGTAGCGTCGAGATCCCCCTGTCCGTCCACATGGATGTGGAAAGTGCACTGGAAGAACGTAAACAGTTCCTTCTTTACGGTGGCGACATGGTCCTCGCCCCGGTAGATCTCGTAGGTCTGGCCCCATGCCAGCACCTTTTGCCTGATGAAGGCCAATTGGTTGCCCGCGAGGTCTTCGAAGGCCAGTTGATGGCCGATGCTGAACACCCTGCCATCCACGAAATAGACGTCGGCGCCGTTCTCGTTCTGAATGGCGAACTTGTCTCCGAACGAGAAGAGCTTCTGTTTCATGACGTAGCGCATCGGTTCAGTGTAGCGCCTTGCAATCGAGGTTCGCCGTTTGAATAGGCGGGGTGACTTTGTGCCGCGGTGCCGCATGATTTGCCCTGCGCAGCACCGCGCCAGGAGCTAGAATGGCCACGTCGAGGAACGTACATGGATCCAAACCGTCATTCCCGCAGATCTTTTTTGTCATCGGCGATTGCTGGGGCTTCCGCCTTTCAGATCGTCAAACCGGAGTTGGTGCGTGGCGCCGGCAACGAGAAACTGAAGGCCGGACTGGTCGGCTGCGGGGGGCGCGGCACGCAAGCCGTCCAGAACCTGCTGACCGGATGCGACAACGTCGAATTCGTCGCCATGGCCGACATTTTTGAGGACCGCCTGCAGGATTCCATCAACACCCTGAAGAGACTGCCGCCGGCGCTTTCCGGCCGCGTCAAGGTGGATGCCGAGCACCGGTTCACCGGATTCGATGCTTATAAGAAAATAATCGGTTCGGACGTGGACATCGTCATGCTGGCCACCTATCCGGCATACCGGCCGATCCACTTCGAAGCCGCGGTGGAAGCCAAGAAGCACATCTTCTGCGAGAAGCCATTCGGTACAGACCCGGTGAACGTGCGGCGCTTTATGGCCGCCGCCAAACGCAGTGAAGAATTGCGGCTCACCGTGAAATCCGGCGCGCAGCGGCGTTCCCAGACATGGTACCTGGACCAGTACAAGCGTGTGAAGGATGGCGAACTCGGAGATATCGTCGCGCTAAACGCCAACTGGGTGGGCAGCCCCGTGCTGAACTTCACCAGGTTCCCCAACCGCAAGCGGGATGCCAAGTGGGGCGACATGGAATTCCAGAATCGCAACTGGTACTCGTTCGTCTGGGTCTCCGGCGACCAGATTGTGGAACAGCACCTGCACAATATCGACGTCTGCAACTGGTTCATGGGCGGCCATCCGGTGGAGGTCACGGCTTCCGGCGGCGCTGCCTGGCGCCCGCGCGAAGAGGAGTACGGCAATATCTACGACCACATCTACGCCGATTTTGTTTATGCCAACGGCGTTCACATGGCCAGCCATTGCCGGCAATTTCAGGGTCAAGGTGTCGCCCAGAATGTCAGCGAGCGCATTGTGGGGGCCAAGGGCGTGATCGATAGCGCGTCGCTGCGCGGCGGGCGGGCGGCCGTCGACCCATACGTGCAGGAGCACATCGACATGGTCAACAGCATCCTGGGCAAAGGGCCGTACCTGAACGAATCGATGGCGGTTGCCGAGAGCACCATGACTTGTCTCATGGGCCGCGAAGCCGCTTATTCGGGCGTCAAGGTCACCTGGGAGATGATGATGAATTCCAGGCTCGACCTGCTGCCCAAGAGCTTCGACTATAAGGACAGCGTGGCGGTGCCGCCGTTACCGGTGCCGGGCGTCTACAAGTTCTCATAAGAGGCCGGGCTCGCTTTTTTTGCATCCCCAACAATCATCCTATACTCTATAGGGTAATAGGAGATTGTGAAGTCGTGCGACAACTATTTTTAATGCTGCTTTCCGTCGCCCTGCACGCACAGGTCGTGGGCGCCTTTCTGTCGGGAACGGTGCGGGACGATTCCGGCGGCGGACTGCCGCAAGCTGTAGTGACCATCCGGAACCTGGAAACCGGCACTGTTCGAAAGTTGCTCACCGACGAGGCCGGCCGCTACTCGGCGCCCTCTATCGCCGTGGGAAAATACGAGGTGGAAGCCGCAAAGCCGGGTTTTGCCTCGCAACTCAAGCAGGGCATCGATCTGGTTATAGGGCAAAGCGCCACGGTCGACCTGACGCTGCCGGTGGGCGAGTTGAAGCAGGCAATGGTAGTGGAAGAATCGCCCGCGCCCGTCAGTCTTTCCACGCAGCAGACCTCGGGCCTGGTAGGCGAGCGGCAAGTCAAGGATCTGCCGCTCAACGGCCGCAGCTTACGACGAGCTGATGACGCTGAACGCGGGGATCGTGAACTACACCGGCGGAGCGTTCGGGCGGCGTGGGCACGTCGAATTCCTCGGTGGGCAACATGTTCGCGGTCTCGGGACGGCGGCCGCAGGAGAATCTGTTCCTGCTGAACGGCGTGGAATACACCGGCGCTTCGGTGATCAACAACACGCCGGGGGGCACCAGCGGCCAATTGCTGGGCGTGGACGCGGTGCGCGAATTCAACGTGGTGACCGACACCTACGGCGCGGAATACGGCAAGCGTCCGGGCGGCCAGGTGAGCATCGTGACCGCTTCCGGCACGAATCAGCTGCACGGCTCGGTGTATGAGTTTCTGCGCAACAGCGATCTGGACGCGCGCAATTTCTTCGACCAGGGCTCCATTCCTCAGTTCCAGCGCAAACGAATTCGGCGTGGCCGCGGGCGGTCCGATTCGCAAGGACAAACTCTTCCTCTTCGGCAACTACGAAGGCTTCCGGCAGAGCCTGGGGCTGAGCGACGTGACGCTGGTGCCGGATAACGCGCTCGCGCCGGCTTGCGAACGGCGGAATATCGCGTGCGCCGGCGTGCGCCGCTGCTGGCGCTGTGGCCGGTGCAGAACGGCCCGGAACTGGGCGGCGGCATCGGCGAAGCGTTCAGCCATCCGATGCAGCGCATCCGCGAAGATTTCGGCACCACCCGCCTCGACTACAACGTCTCCGACGAACGACACGTCTCTTCGCGCGTCTACACGGTGGACGACAGCGTCGCCAACACGCCGTCCGCCAATCCGTTGAGCACGGTGGTGGAGAGCCTGCGCGAGCAGGTGGCGAGCGTGCAGGAGCAGCACATCTTCTCGCCGGCCCTGCTGAACACCGCGCGTGTGGGCTTCTCGCGCGCCAGCTACTTCTTCACCGGCGAGACGCCGGTGGACCTGCCCGGCTGGGTCGCGGGCGCCCCGATCGGCGCGGTGGTGATCGGCGGCGGTACGGCCCTGAACGGCGCTTCGCGATCAGCGGCGCGGGCACCAACGCCGGCAGCAACCTGCGCGCGGTGCGCAATCTCTTCACCTATGACGATCACGTGGCTCTCTCGCACGGCATCCATCAGATCGAAGCCGGCGTGTGGATCGCAGCGCGTCCAGGCCAACGACAATCTGGCGCAGGATCAATACGGGCAGGCGTCGTTCGGCAGCCTGACCTCATTTCTGCAGGGGACGGTTTCCACCTTCACGGTGGTCGCCATCGCCGACCCCGCTGGGCTGGCGGTCGCTGGAAGGCGCCGGGCTTCGTGCAGGACATTATCAAGCTGCGGCCCAATCTCCAGTCTCCGTGTCGGCTTCCGGTTCGAATCGACCAACGGCTGGAACGAAGCGCACGGGCGCGCGTCAACTACCTCTTCGATTCGAACGGCGTCATCCAGACCAATCCGCTGGTCGGGAGCTCCGCTGTTCACGGTGAATCGCGCCAAATTTCTGCCCGAACCGCGCGTGGGCCTGGCGTGGGACCCGTTCGGCAAGGGCAGGACCGTGATTCATGCCGGGTTCGGCATCTACCGCGCGCTGCTCGATAACCTGGATTACCGGCTCGACCAGACCGCGCCGTTCAACGCCACGGAATCGCTGCAAGAATGTTCCCGTCGGCCGGGCTGCAATTCGCCCGGGTCGCCGCTGCCGGCCGGGACCAAAATCTCGCCCAGCGGCGTCGCAGCCGGATGCTGTACACCCCGACGGTGATCGCGTGGACCTTCAAGATCGAGCAGCAGATCGCGCCCAACACTTCGCTTGAGCGTGGGCTATGTGGGGTCGCACGGCTATCACGAGATGCTGTCGGTCGACGCCAACGAGCCGTTTCCGGCCATTCGTCAACGGCGCCGCGTATCTATCCCCGCGGGCGCGCCTGGCCAATCCCGAACCTGGCCAATACGACCACCTGGCTTTCGGAGGGGCTCAGTTCCTACAATGCCTTGGAGCTGGACGTCAACCGGCGCTTCGCCACGGCTTCCAGCTGCGCGGCGTGTACACATTCTCCAAGAGCCTCGACGACGGGACGGCCTGAACAGCAGCGTGGGCGCGAATGCTCCCGGGTTCGTGATGTTCCCGCTGTACCCGAAGCTGGACTGGGGTCCTTCGACCTCCGATGTGCGCCACCTGGCCTCCATCAACGGATCGTACCAACTGCCTCACGGATGGACCGTGAGCGCCATCGAGCCTGCAATCCGGCTTTCCGTTCACGCCGCAGTTGGGCTACAACCCGACCAACAACGGCGACAGCCGCAATCCGGTGCGGCCTTCGTGGAACCCGGCGTTCACCGGCGGCGTGATCGAAGGCGGCCCTGCCCGGTACTTCAATCCAAACGCTTTCCGGCTCCTGCCACCGGCACCTACGGCAATGTCGGCCGCGACGTGCTGACCGGACCGGGTCTCGCCGAGTTGGACGCCTCCCTGCTGAAGACAATCGCGATCTCCGACAGGACGAAGCTGCAATTTCGCGCCGAGTTGTTCAATATTCTGAACCACACCAATTTCGCAACGCCCAACGCCGTGGTGTTTACATCCGCCTCGGTGACGCCGTCTCCCACCGCCGGCGTGATCAACGCGACGTCTACTACCTCGCGTCAGATCCAACTGGGGGTCAAGGTATTGTGGTAGCATCCGTGGAATGAACCGCAGAAACCTTTTCCAAATGGCGGCGGGCGCGGCTGCGTTCGCCATGCAGGACGATACGCTGAAGCGCCTACGCGCAGCGGCTAGCGCCACGAAGGATCGCTCGCCCGAGGAAATGGCCAAGGATGAGGACTACTGGGCCGAAATTCGCCAGTCCTACACCGTAGACCGCAACATGATCAACCTGAACAACGGGCACGTGGGGCCTTCGCCCCGCATCGTTCAGGACGCGCTGCGGCAGTATCTGGAGTACAGCGACATGGGTCCGTACACCACCATGATCAACACGCTGGAACGGCAGATCGAGCCGGTGCGGCGGCACTTGGCCAAGGTGGCCGGCTGCGATCCCGAGGAGATGGCCATCACGCGCAATGCCAGCGAATCGCTGGAGAACGCGCAGTACGGCATCGAACTGAAGCCCGGCGACGAGGTGCTCACCACCAACCAGGATTATCCGCGCATGATCGACGACGTTCCGCCAGAGGGAACGGCGCGAAGGCATCGTGCTGAAGAAGATTTCGTTCCCGGTGCCGCCGCCCTGCATGGACGATCTGTACAACCGCTTCGAGCGCGCCGTCACCCCCAAGACGAAGCTGATCCTGGTCTGCCACATCACCAATCGCACCGGCCAGATTTTTCCCGTCAAGCGCATCTGCGACATGGCCCACGCGCGCGGCATTCCGGTGATTGTGGACGGCGCGCATGCGTTCAACCATTTCCCGTTCAGCTTGGCGGATCTGGATTGCGACTACTACGGCGTGAGCCTGCACAAGTGGACCTGCGCGCCGATCGGTACAGGTTTCCTGTACGTACGCAAGTCGCGGATCGCGAGCACCTGGTCGCTGATGGCGTCGCGCGCCACGCAGGTGGACGACATTCGCAAGTTCGAGGAGATCGGCACGCATCCGGCGGCCAATCACAACGCCATCAGCCACGGCCCTGATTTTCAACGAAGGCATCGGCATCGAGCGCAAGGCCGCCCGCCTGCGCTACCTGCGCGACCGCTGGGCCCACCGCCTGGTGCAAAACAAGAAGTGCAGAACGCTGCACAGCGAAGACCCGGCGCAATCCTGCGGTATCGGCTTTCTGGCCTTCAACGGCGTGGACCCGGGAAGAGATGCGCGAACCCTGATCGGCAAGTCTTCCATTTATACCGCGTACGTGCCGCATGCAGAATACACGGGG
This sequence comes from uncultured Solibacteraceae bacterium, assembly GCA_963748795.1. GTDB lineage: Bacteria > Acidobacteriota > Terriglobia > Bryobacterales > Bryobacteraceae > Sulfopaludibacter. Next base: position 13,581 of record CAVVLD010000068.1, on the reverse strand, counting down.
CTGCGCATCACGCCGCACATCTACACCACATTGCAGGAGATCGACACGTTCAGCGCGGCGGTGGAAAAGGAAGTAGGGTAGGCGGCCTCTGGCTCAAGGCCGAAGTGTACCAGCACGTGCCAGAGTTGTCTGAATAACCGGAGGACATCGAAGTAGCCGCCCCACTCGCTCCATTGCCCGGGGTCGCGGTGCAACGATTCCGCGGCTCTCCCGATTACCGCGGCGTCCAGGATGCCGTCCCTCCCGGCGATACGTTTCGCGATCCCGGGTATTGCCGGTCCGCGGAAGTCGCGTGGCACATCGCGGACGGCGAGCCGGAACCCACAATGCCACTCTAAGCCGAACCCGTACCGATCCGCGAGTTCGAAGAGCGATTGTCCGATGGGGGTGTGCGCGAACGCCGGGTCCGCCACCAGCGTCTCAACATCGCGGTCCAGCACGACCGGGCCGTGAATTTGCGCCTCGACCCCGGTGTCCAACACACGTCCCGGCGCGCCCAGTGAGGGGTCCGGCCGGCGCTCGCGCAACATCCCGGCAAGGTCGAAGAATCTGGTCACGGTAATGTCCGGCACGCCAAGCGTCGGTGCGCGAAACGGAGGCCAGTCCGGAGTGGCGATGCCGCCGTTTTCAATCTCGGCAAGCAGCGCCGCCATCACAACGTGCGGTTGTGCAAGGGTGCCGACCCGCCTGGTGGCCTGCGGGTGTTCGCTGCCCATGAAGGTGATGGAAGTCCGTGGGCCCACGCCGCGCAGCACAAAATAGCACGACCCAAAGCGGGGCGCCGGCCCGTCGGGGAACCGGACCAACTCGAGCGATCCGTATTTGGGGCGCTCGGAGGCCGATACGCCTTCGGCGTGGTATGCGCCTCCGAATAACGTCCGCTCCCATTCGTCGCGCTCGCCGCCGGGGAACGCCGTCGGGCTTCCGCTCGATAGTCCGGTCTCAAACTGATTTCGGTACACACCCTCGGCCAGCAGGCAGTCCACGACGTTGGCGGGCTTCCCGCCAAAACGGTCGGGATGGAAGTGAGCCACGATCCGCGCGTGCTGCCGGACCACTTCCATCGCTTCGTTGTAGGCGTCGAGTGTGAGTCCAGCGCGTTGGAGGATTGCGGCGACGGAAAGAGCGCGCGCCGCTTTATCGGGCGCATCGTCGCGTCCACCAGCCGCAGGGCTGCGGCTTGTGCTGGTGAGAGGGCCGCCACGCGCCATGCCGGAGTCCGACAACGTTTCCGTAGCATAGCACCGACGATCGATTCGCGTGAAAAGGTCGAGCAAGGCATTGATCATACGCCCGCGGCTTTCAGGGCGGCAAGCACACGGTCATCCCGGAAAGGAACTCTTCGGATGCGAACGCCGGTAGCATCGTGGATGGCGTTGGCGATGGCCGCGAGCATGGGTTTGAGCGAGGCCTCACCGGCTCCGTAAGGCGGCAGGTCGGGACGGCTCGGATTCGGGTCGCCGTTCACCAGCACGACATCGACGCGTTCGGGCACATCGGCGTGGCGGAGCGTCGGATGGGAGAACCAGTCCAGGCTGGTCACCTTTTCCGTATCGAAGCGGACTTCCTCGTGAATGGCGCGGCTCAGGCCGTGGAGCGTGGCGCATTCCACCGTGTGACGCAGGGCGTCAGGATTGACTGCCAGCCCGCAGTCATGCGCGCACACCAGGCGCTTCGCCCATACATGACCGGTCTGGCGGTTCACCTCAACCTCGGCGACCTGCGCCACCACAGTCTGGCCGCGGAAGGAGTAAGCGATGCCGCGCCCGGTGAGGATGTCTCCTTTGGCGAGTGGTTTCGGCGAAGGCCGCGCGTCCCAGCCGTACTTCTCCGCGGCGGCCTTGAGAACCGCAAGCGACCGCGCGCGCCGGAATCCGCCATCGTCGTTCGTGCCGGCCTTGATCATGTTCATGCGGAATTCCAGGGCATCGGTTTTCGCTGCCGCCGCTGCTTCGTCGATGAAAGACTCGGCGGCGAATGTCGATTGCGGGCCGTTGGGATCGCGCAGATTGCCGGTGCGAAGCGGCGTCTCCCACACACTCGGTAAGCTGACAACTTCGCCAGTCATACGGCGATTGGGAATTACGTACATGTCCGAAGGCAGGGAAGCGCTCCCGGCGGCAGGTCTTGCCCTCCTCGACCCCATCAGTTGTGCGATCAGCACGGTATCCGGCTCGTTATATCCGAGATGGTTGTAGTCGCACGAACGCGCGTTATAGTCGTACGCGATCAGTCGCCCCCGCGCATCCAAAGCTCCGCGCATCTTCACCAGGAATGCCGGACTCTTGGTGTCCCAAGCCGTTTCCTCATCTCTCATCCACTGCATGCGAACAGGCCGGCCGAGCTCGCGCGCAATCCAGGCCGCCTCACAACCGGCATCCTCCGCCGCCGTGCGGCCGAAGCCCTGCGGGCCCTGCATCCAGACCACTCGGACCCTGTCATGCGGCATGCCGAGAAACGTAGCCACGCCTCTCCGCATGCCATACGACTTCATGTCGTTCGAATAAACGGTCATCTGGCCGTTGGAAGGGTCCGCTGTGGCATGCGCGCCCGCGAATGCGGTATGTCCCTGGAACGGCACCTCATACTCGGCTTCGATCACCTTGGCTGCGCCGGAAAACGCCGCGTCAGGATCTCCCGTGACATTGGGCCTGCCGGGCGAGGTAGCTGTTGCCGCACGCATGTAGTTGAAAAGATCTTCGGATGCCGGAAATGGAGCGGTGGATGGCTTCTCCCAGGTTGTCTTGAGCTGGCGGGCGGCGCGGATGGCCTGCTCTTCGCGTTCGCACACCACGGCGACATAGTTGCCTTTGCGCATCACCTTGATGAAGCCCGGCAGATTCTTCACCGGCGATTCATCGATGCCCGTGAGCGTCGCGCACGCGAACGGAGGTTTCACGTTGCGCGCGTGAACCATTCCGGGCAGCCTGACGTCGACGGCCCATTTGAGAGAACCATCCACTTTGGCCGGAATGTCGTCGCGCTGCAGAGACTGGCCCGTGTATTTGAGCTCAGGCACCGTCTTCGTTTTGGCCTGACCGGTGACGGAATTGACGTTGGCGCCATTCAGCGTGACATGGAACTTCTTTCCTGCGATCAGCTCGCCATAGGTAACGCGCTTCGAACGGTCGGCTTTCACGGTGATGACGGCATCGCTGACCGCGAGCTGATCGACCGGCGCTCCCAAGCGAGCCGACGCCATTTCCAGCAGTACACGGCGCGCTTCCGCGGCAACGCGGCGCATCGGCCACGAATCCCTCTCCATGGCGGTCGAGCCGCCCGACCCGACCTGATCGACGGTGATGTCGGTGCTTCCCATGATGCACGCGGTCCGATCGAAGGCAATATCGAGCTCGTCGGACATCAACTGCCGGAAACCAGTTCCGGTACCCTGGCCCGGGTCGGTTTTGCCGACGTAAAACGTGGCCGAGTTGTTCTCATGAATCACGATCCACGAGTCGATTTGGCGGAAATCAGGATCGGGATACGGACCCGGTCCCTGAGGCGCGGCATTACTCTGCGCATCGCCGAACGCCCCGAAGCTCACCGCAAGCAATCCCGCGCTCCGGAAGAAGCCTCTTCGGTTCATCACCAGGACATCTTCAATCTGTTTCGGAATCCCGCCAGTGAGGCTCATGCCAACACCTCCTTCCCGGAAGCGGGCGAGGCATCGGCGAGGGTCTTGACCGCTCGTTTGATGGCCGTCTGAACGCGGTAGTAACTCATGCAGCGGCACAACGTTCCGTTCATGGTTTCGCGGATCTGCGCGTCGGTCGGGTGCGGATTCTTATCGAGCATGGCCTTCGCGGTCATGATCTGTCCGTTCTGACAGAATCCGCATTGCGGAACCTGCTCCTCAATCCAGGCTTGCTGCCAGTGGGTGCAGCCTGCCGTTCGAAGAGAGGCCTTCGAGTGTGGTGATTTCACCCCTGACGGCGGACACAGGCATGATGCAGGAACGAACCGCCGCACCGTTGATAATCACCGTGCAGGCGCCGCACTGACCGAGACCACATCCGAACTTTGGCCCTTGTAGCCCCAGGTCATTGCGGAGAATATAGAGTAGTGGCGTGGCCGGCTCGATATCCAGCGTGTGCGAGCGGCCGTTCACCTTCAGTGCGAAATTGCTCATTGATCCACCCTCCTCATGCGTCCCATGTACTGACAGAATTATCAGCCTGAACGGATACCGCTTGCAACGATCATGGCGTCCCGCCAGGCGCCTGTCAGAAAGGCGTAGGGCGGCGGGGCGTATCGTGAGGCAAAGTCTCGCTATGAAGCGATCTCGACAAGGGGATAGGCCTCGACGTATTCCTCTCCATTGCAGCCGTAATACGCCACCGTTCGCGCCGCGAAATCGACGTCGTACCGCACAACGCCGGCGCGCCACGAAGCCGCCAGGAATTCCGGAAATGTGCTTTCTCCCGCCTGATCCGTTCGCAACGCGGAAATCAGCGCCTCGCGGTTGAATGGCGGCACGTCCATGGTCCCGGTCGCTAATGGCGTGCCCTGGGTCACGACGGGCCCGTCGTTGGTCAGAAAAAGGCTCTGGCATGCGGGTAGAAACCAGACATTCCGAGTCACACCCGCGTGCCGCAACGTCTCGGCGAGGTAGGGAAAGCCTCCGATTTTAGGCCGGATAGCCATGGCGCGTTTCTGGGCCGCCTCTAAGGTTCTCGATCGCTTTACTCATAGAAGATTCTCCCTTTGTGTGTTCGGGGGATTAGTCGGTCGGCACGTCCCTGATCTGGTGAAACTCGGCCAGTTTGCCAAGCAGGCGGCGCAGAGTGGCCCTTTCGCCGGCATCCAGGCCATTGAAGAACTCCCGATCGTTCCGGTCCGCGATCTCCGCCAGGCGGGGAAGAACGCGGCTGCCCGAACGCGTCAGGGAAAGCAACTGGACGCGGCAATCCTCCGGTTTGGTCGAGCGCGCGACCCAGTCCTTGGCTTCCAGTTTGTCGATAATCTTGGAGACAGCTCCGCGTGTCAGATCCAGGGCCGCGGCGAGTTCCCCAGAGGTGATCCCCGGCCGTTCCCGGATGCGGCACAGCACAACCCATTCGGCCACGGAAGTGTGCTTCGCCTGCAAAGCCCTGGCGAATGAGCCGGAGACGTGATTGGAAACGCGCCGCAGCCAGTAGCCAAGGTGAGACTCGAGGTCCGGCGCCGGCTGTTGTCCTCGGCGCGGCTGGCGCGGCAAGATTGTTTCCATGGAAACCAGTATACTTTCCTTGGAAACAATCTGTCAAGGGCCGGCCCTCTTCGTGAAGCGTTTCGATCAGCCCTCCCTCACGAGCAGCGGCGATTTCGGCGGTTACGCTATCGTAACCACATGAGCACCTTTTTCAGTCTTCGGACAAATACCGTTGTCCTGTTGACGGCCCTCGCCACTTTTCAGGCCGTCGCCCAGGAAGCCAAACCGCCGCTTCCCCCGCCGGCGGCCGATGCGAAGGATAAGGAGAAGCCCGCGGCCGAAAAGGAACCGCCCCTGCCGGCCGACGCGCACGTCTCACAGAGCATCCAACTGGAAGGCAAGACGCTGAACTACACGGTGACCGTGGGCTCCCTGCCGGTTTTTGACAAGGACGGTAAGAAGAGCGGCGAGGTGGTATACACCTCCTATGTGATGAGCGGCGCGGATCGCGCGGTAACCTTTGCCTTCAACGGCGGCCCGGGTGCGGCGTCGGTGTATCTGAATCTTGGCGCCATCGGGCCGAAGCACGTGAAGTTCGGCGACCAGGGCGACAGCCCGTCGGACCCGGCGACGCTAACCGATAACCCGGGGACGTGGCTCGACTTCACCGACCTGGTATTCATCGACCCCATCGGCACCGGGTTCAGCCGGTCGCTGGTCTCGGCGGACGAGACCAAGAAGCAGTTCTACAGCACCGAGACCGATATCCATTATCTTTCCCGCATCGTCTACGACTGGCTGGTGAAGAACGGACGCATGGCCTCGCGGAAGTACCTGGTGGGCGAGAGCTATGGCGGCTATCGCGGGCCGCGGATCACGCACTACCTCCAGTCGCAGCTCGGCGTGGCCATGAACGGCGTAGTGCTGGTTTCGCCGTATCTGAACCCGGCGCAGGATGAGAATCGCCGACATGTCCCCGATTCCGTGGATGCTGACGCTGCCCTCGATTACCGCCGCGCATCTGGAACGCGAGCACAAGCTGACTCCCGAAGCCATGGCGCAGGTGATTGCCTACACTCGCGGCGAGTATGCCACGGACCTGCTGAAGGGCCGTAGCGACCCGAAGGCGACGCCGCGCATCGTCGGAGCGGGTGACCGAGATGACCGGCCTCGGAGCCCGAGTTTGTGCGCCGGGCCGGCGGCCGCCTGGAGATCGGCGCCTACCTGCGCGAAGTGTTTCGCGAGCAGGGCAAAATTGGCAGCGTGTACGACTCGAACGTGACCGCGTTCGACCCGTTCCCGTTCGCCCCCGAGCAGCGCACCAACGACCCGATTCTGGAGAGCATCATTGCGCCGACGACGACCGCGATGGTGGATTTCGTAACGCGCGTGGTGGGCTGGAAGACCGACGCGCGCTACAACGCACTCAGTCTACGACGTGGACCGCCCAGTGGGACCGCGACAGCCAGTCGCTGCGCGCCGGAGCGGTTCCCGACCTGCGGCAGGCGGTGGCGGCAGATCCCAAACTGCGTGTGCTCATTGCCCATGGCTGGAACGACCTGTCATGCCCGTTCATGGGTTCGCTGCTCACCGTGGATCAGATGCCGGTGATGGGCGATGCCACGCGCGTCGCAGTGCACGAATATCCGGGCGGCCACATGTTCTACAGCCGGGCTGACAGTCAGGCCGGATTGCGGAAGGACGTGCGCGAGATGTTCAGCAAGCATTAGTGCGGACGGCTACTTGCCGGGTTGCCCCGGGCCGGCAGCGTGATTCCAGAGGTTGTGCCACAGCCTGAGCGTGGAAGCCCACAGTCCCAGCGCCTGCAGCACGCCTACGCAGGCCGCCAGAAACACTACCAGGTTCAGCAGCGCCTTGATGGAGCCGGCCATCGGAATATACGTGTTGATAAGCCACAGCACCATTCCTACGACAATCAGCGTCAGAACGATGTTTATGACTGCTTTGGCGCCGCTCGGCATGGGTATGTAATTATTGGCAAGCCGCGCGATGGCCACCACCAGGATCACCGCGACCGCGATGTAGATAAACGGCATCGTCACTACCTTTCCACATATGTATGGGCAATTCAGGTGCCAAAGAATTGATCGGTACTCGAGCATGTGATTCAATGGTTTCATGAGCGGGATGCGCGGCTATTTGCCGATCTTGCACGACAGGGTGCGAAAACGGGAGTTCAATTCCCTCTTCCTGTTCGTCACTTCCCGATGCAATTCGCTGTGCCGCACCTGCTTTTATTTCGACAAGCTGAATAGCAAAGACGATCTGACAACGGAAGAACTCGAACGTATCTCGCAGACCTCTCCGCCGTTTCGCAAGTTATGGCTCTCCGGAGGGGAGCCTTTTTTGCGGCCCGACCTGGCTGAGATTGTCGCCGCTTTCGTGCGCCGCAACGGCGTACGCAATGTGAACCTGCCGACTAACGGCCTGCTGCCGGAAAAGATCTTCCCCACAATGGACCGGATGCTGGAGATGTGTCCGGAGACTTCGATCGACCTGAACTTCTCGTTGGACGGCCTGGAGAAAACTCACGATTCGATCCGCGGCGTTCCCCAGAACTTCGTCCGGACCTTGGGGACGATTCACAAGGCGGCGCAGCGCTACGGCGGCATTAAGCGGCTACGGCGGAATGTGCTCACGGTAATTACCCGCGAGAACTACCGGGAGATCGAGCAACTGGCTGTCCGATTGAAGGAAAGCGCCGAGATCGATGGCCATTACTTCGAAGTAATACGCGGCCAGGCTCCGGATCCTTCATTGAAGAACCTCACCAGGGAGTCGGTCGCGGACTTACATCGCCGCCTGATGCCGTTTCACCGCTATTACGCCGACGCTCTCTTTGCTAACTTACCCTTGGGGGTGCGGCAGTTAGCCAGGGTTTACTATCTGGGCAATCTGCGATTTCACTTCGACTTGCACGAACAGTGCCTGGAATCGCCGCAGGCATGGCCCATGCCTTGCACCGCGGGAGAAACCTCCATCGTCATCGACCACAACGGACGATTTCGCGCCTGCGAGATGCGCGGCATCGTGGGGAACCTGCGCGACTACGATTTCGACGTGGGGCGGGCGTTGGAGTCGGAGGAAATGCGCCGCGAAGTGGACTCGATCCCCCAGGCCAACTGCTGGTGCACGCATAGCTGCTTCATTCAGGAGAGTTCCAAGTTCTCCGCCAGGGCGCAGCTAGTTACGATCCCGCTTGCGGGCATGGCGAATGCATCCCAGGCACAGAAGGCTTCCCGCCAGTAAGCCGAGGGTAGCCGGTTCGGGTGTATTCGTCACGAAGGAACTATCCACCGCGGTCATGAAGCGCTGATCGCTGCCCGGCGGATTCGGGTTGAAGATGATCACGCTCGACAAGAACACCTGGCCGGCGGCAAACAAGGCGCTCGTGGGCTTACTGAAGACGTTGTGCGTACTCGGCCTGAGCATGGTTTACAAACGCCTGGGTTCCTGCCGGTTCCAGCGGTCCGGCCGGCAAGGTTCCCATCACCTGCCAGATGGCAAAGGTGATCGGCGCGGCATAGGAATCAATGAAGGCAGTATACGCCGGCGTATAGGGCGAGGGGGGATTGGGGTGCGCGTAGGAATCGGGCGTCACGCCTAACGCCTTGGCTTTCGACAAAAGCAGCGAAGCGAGAAAAGCCGCCTCATCTTCTGCTTCTCCTGCCGGCGTGGTTACGGTTCCATCCGTTAACGTCGAGCCCCAATTGGTCGTGATATTGCCATCCAGGCACATAAAAGGATCAGTGGAGACGGTGGTATGGGTGGTGGTGTCGGTGAGTTTTCCAGGGTAAGGACCAATGGCCTCGCCGTTGGCCGCCGGAATGGGATTCGGTTGGGGACCGAGATAGAAGGAATAACTATCGGCATAGAGGGGGATGCTAACCAAAGTCATCAGCGCCAGGATGATCACGACGGACAGCCGGGGACAATTGATCGGATTGGGGCCATTCATACTTGTAAACTTCATGATGTCCCACGCAAGGCCGAAATCCTATAGATCCAGCAACATAGGAGTACCGATAAACTGCGGGAATACCCTGAAACCGGAGGCCAGAATTACCGGATTTTACTTAGAACCCGCTAGGGATCTGCTGAAGCGGCGCAATGCCTGCCCAAGAAGCCCAATCCGCCAGTGATATAGTTTTGAGCGATGAGACTCTTATCGTCCGTCCCGAAAGGCGTGTTGTTCCTGGCGGCGCTGGGCCTGGTCTGCGGGCGCGCGCAGGAACCCGCGCGCCCTCCACTGCCCCCGCTTCCCGCTCCGCTCGACGTGCCCAAACCCGGACCCGCGACCGACGCTCCGTATGCACCCCAGCCCATCCTGCCCGGCGGCGTGGTGGTGCCGCTGTTTCCGCCCGGATCGCCGTACCTCAAAATGGACCGCATCAAAGAGCCGGAGCAGTACAACATGAGCCAGGCCGTGCCCGGGCGAATCTCCAGCATCGTCAACATCCACAATCCGTCGATTGAATTTCATCCGGTGGAGCGTGGGATCAATACCGGCGCGGCGGTGATTCTGGCGGCGGGCGGCGGGCACAACACCCTCAACGTGGGCGGCGAAGCGGCCGATTTCGTACCGTTTTTTTACAACTACGGCGTGAACACCGTCATTCTGCGCAATCGCCTGCGTCGGGACGGCTACAACCCGCAGACCGACGAAGTGTACGACGCGCAGCAGGCCATCCGCATGGTGCGGGCGTACGCCAAGGAGTGGAATCTGGATCCGAACAAGATCGGCGTGATGGGGTTTTCAGCCGGTGCGGAACTGGTGGCCGCGGCAGCGGTGCTGTACGACGATTTCGACAAAAAGAACGACGGTGCGGACGATCCGTTGGCAGGCATCACGTCGCGGCCGGACTTCGCGGGAATTATCTATCCCGGACCTTCGCCCTTTGCGCGCAATCGGACCCCGCCGCCGATTCCGAGAAACGTGCCTCCGGCATTCCTGGTGTGCGGCGGTTCCGGCGACCGGGTGCACGCCGTCTGGGCCATCGAGTATTTCAGCGCCATGCTGGCCATGAGCGTGCCGAATATCGAGATGCACATCTACGGTGTGGGCCGTCATCCGGGCGATCCCTTGCCGGACGGCAGCCATCAGAGCGGCGGCCTGACGGATCGCAACGATACGCCGTACGGCACCTGGCAATTCCGCTTCATCGACTGGTTCCGCGACCTGGGTTTCCTGCAAAAGCCCGGCGTGGAGACCAAAGCGGCAAAGGACGTAGCTACGTTTGTGTCGCAGCCACCCGCGCGGCGGTAAGGGCGGCGGCTCTTTCGCGGGCGGCGGCGAGCACCGGCGGCGGAGCCTGGGCAGGATTGCCCGCGTTGAAGGGCGGCTCGGGCGCGTACTGCATTTCAAGCTGAATCCGCTGTGCGATCTCATCGCCCGCCAATAGTGCGGCCAGGCGCAGGCTGCCATCGATGCCGGCGCTCACGCCGGCGGTGGAGATCAGGTTGCCATCCATCACCACGCGCTCATCCAGCGGAATGGCGCCGAAGCGCGGCAGCAGGTGAAAGGAGTTCCAGTGGGTGGTGGCACGCCGGCCCCGCAGCAGTCCCGCGGCGCCTAAGGTCAGAGCGCCGGTACACACTGAGAGGATGTAGCGCGCCCCGGCGAACCGTGCGCACAACCAGGCCAGCACCGCCTGATCTGCCATCAGCGGCAACTGGCCGCGCCCTCCGGGCACCACCAGCACATCCAGCGGCGGGGCGCTCTGCAATGTCGCGGTGGGAGTCAGAATCACGCCCAAGGCGTCACGGAACGGTACCAGGTCCTTCCAGATGACGTGGACGGTGGCTTCCGGGATGCGCGCCAGCACTTCGAAGGGACCGGTAAAGTCCATCTGATCCATGTCCGGGAACACCAGAATGCCGATCTGCATAGCTCTTTTCCACAATATCGCAGGAGGCCCTCACAGGTCATGAATTCACGGAACACGGCAGGCTGCGGGCGCGTTGTTTCTGGTATGGGGACACTGGCTGACGACTTGCGCTATGCCTCGCGCATGCTGCTGAAGAATCCCACGTTCGCGGCGATTGCGGTGGCCGCGCTGGCGCTGGGAATTGGCGCCAATACGGCGATCTTCACGGTCGTCAACGCGGTCCTGTTGCAGCCGCTGCCTTACCGGCAGGCGGACCGCATCGTGAAGCTGCAGCGCATGTACCCGACCGGTCCGCAGGGTGCAAACTCCATTCCCAAGTACATGGCCTGGACCCACAACCATGTATTCCAGAGCATGACCCTGTACGGGCAGAACGCGCCCGGCATGAATCTGGGCGGAGGGGACCGGCCTCAACAGGTGAAAGTGCTCACCGTGTCGAGTGGATTTTTCCCCGTATTCGGAGTGAATGCCGCACGCGGCCGCGTGTATTCCGCGGAAGAGGACGTGCCCCATGGACCGGCGCTGGCCGTAGTTTCCGGCGGCCTGTGGCAGACGCGCTTCGCCGGAGATCCGCAGCTTGTGGGGCGCGCGATTCAACTGAACGGAGCGCCGTACACGGTGGTGGGCATACTTCCAAAGAGTTTCGCTTCAGACCCTCCAGCCGATATCTGGATCCCTCTTCAGGCGGACCCCAACAGCACCAACCAGGGGCACTATCTGTCCGCCGCGGCGCGGCTCAAGCCGGGTGTCACCCTGGCGGCGGCGCAGGCGGAAATGAAGGTGCTGGCGGAACGGTACCGGCTGGCCAATCCGAAACTGGTGGACCCGTCCGAATCGGCTACCGCGATACCCATGCGGGACGCCGTAGTGGGGGATGTGCGGACGGCGCTGCTGGTGCTGCTGGGCGCGGTGGGATTCGTGCTGCTGATTGCCTGCGCGAACGTGGCCAATCTGCTGCTGGCGCGCGCGGCGGTGAGGCAGAGGGAGATGGCGGTACGTGCCGCAATCGGCGCCAGCCGCGGGCGCGTGGTGCGGCAGCTACTTACTGAGAGCGTACTGCTGGCAGGCATCGGCGGCGTCGTGGGATTCGTCATAGGCGCGTGGGGCGTGCGCGTGCTCCTGCTGCTGGTGCCCGGGAAGATCCCGCGGCTCACCGGCCCGGATGGGCTACAGCCGGTGGCGCCTCCGCTGGATTGGCGCGTGGCGGCGTTCACCATTGGGTTGGCGCTGCTGACGGGCATCCTGTTTGGCGTTTTTCCGGCGCTCCAGACCTCCAACACCGACCTCGCCTCCAGCCTGAAGGAGACGAGCGGCCGTTCGGGTACCGGACGGCGCACCAACCGCACCCGCTCGATTCTGGTGGTGACGGAGGTGGCGCTGGCGCTGGTGCTGCTCTCCGGCGCGGCGCTGATGATCCGCACCTTCGCGGGGCTCCGCGGAACGCAGCCGGGAATCGATCCGCGCCACGTACTCACCTTCGAACACCTCCATGGGCGGCGCGGGCTACGATACCACGGCCAATGGAGCGCTTCGGCGCCCAGGCCGTGCGCCGGCTGGAAGGTCTGCCCGGCGTGGAATCGGCCACTCTGGCATCATGCTGCCCGCTTCCGGCAACGGCGGCGCCGATTTGCCGTTTACGTCATCGGGCGCACTCCCAAAGCAGGGCAGGACTATGACGGCGACGAACAGTGGCGCTTGGTTTCGCCGCATTACTTCCAGACGTTCAAGATTCCGGTGATCCGCGGCCGCGCCTTCGCGGAGACCGACGCGGGCAACTCCGCGCCCGTGGTGATCATCAATCAGAAGATGGCCGCGCAGTATTGGCCCAAGCAGGATCCCATCGGCCAGGTGATCGTCATCGGGAAAGGCCTTGGCCCCCAGTTCGACGAACCGCCGCGGCAGATCGTGGGCGTGGTGGGCAACGTGCGCGAAACCGGAGTCCAGGATGGCGAAGTGGGCGTGATGTACGTGCCGCAAAGCCAGGTGCCGGAGGGCATGACGAAGCTGGCCAACGGGGTGATTCCACTCTCGTGGGCGGTGCGCACGCCGATGGCCCGTCGAGCCTGCGCAGCGCGATCGAGCGGGAATTCCAGCCGTGGACGCGCCTTACCGTGGCCAGCAGCGCACCATGGAGCAGGTGATCGCGCAGCCCTCGCGCGCCAGAACTTCAACATGGTGCTGCTCACCGTCTTCGCTGGCATCGCGCTGCTGCTGGCGGCCATCGGCGTCTACGGCCTGATGGCGTATTCGGTGGAGCAGCGCACGCAGGAGATCGGCATCCGCATGGCGCTGGGCGCCAGCCGCCCCGCCATGCTGCGGCTGGTGCTGGCGTCAGGGAATGAAGCTGGTGGGCATCGGGGTGGCGATCGGGGCCGGCTGGCCTCGTACGGCGTCACCCGGCTGCTGGCGAGCCTGCTCTTCGGGGTGAAGGCCAGCGACCCCGTGACGTTTGGCGTTGTGGCAGTGGTCTGACGCTGGTGGCCGTGATCGCGACATCGTGCCCGCGCGGCGCGCGGCCGCCACCGCGCCCACGGAAGC
>CAVVLD010000067.1:0-36986 GCA_963748795.1 uncultured Solibacteraceae bacterium | reverse complement strand
TCATGGCCGATACCGGCGTCGCGGCTACAGGCAGGCCTCTTACAGTTACAATAAGCGGCTAGATGTTGGAAACAGGATTGTGAAGAAGGGGTCGAGTTGGCAGCATCCACCACCAAACGGGCGTTGATTCGCCGGTTCGATAAGGAGACCCTGGCCGGCTACGTCAATCCCCTTTCTTATCTGCAGCCTACATGTATTGAACTACTCTCGGCCGAGGGTAAGGTGGCGACCGTACCCTATGATGAAATCCGCACGATCTCGTTTGTGCGGAATTTCGAGAGCGGGAGCGACTCCGAACGTCAGGTGTTCTTCACCCGGCCGAAAATGGAGGGCCTGTGGATCAGTTTCCGGTTTCGCGACGGGGAGATTCTTCAGGGCGTGATGCCCAACAACCTCCTGCAGGTGGAGCCTTATGGCTTTACGGTAATTCCGCCGGACTCGTTCGGCAACGTGCAGCGGGTGTTCGTGCCGCGGACGGCGGTGCAGTCGGTGGAGGTGCTGGGTGTGGTCGGAAGTCCGCTAAACCGGCGCAAGAGCAAGGCTGTGCCGAAAGATCAGATCAACCTGTTCGATCAGTAGGTTAATGTAAATATTGTATAATGGAGTTTCACACACGCTAGTCTCAATGTTGGAGGTTCTATGAAGTTCCGCAACCTGGCTCTTGCCACCGCCGGACTCTTGGTTCTTGCCTTCACATCGCTCGCCCAGGTAACGGCAATCGAAGGGGATGTGAAGGGAACAGACGGGGCGCCGCTCAAGGGCGCTCAAGTTCAGATCACGCGCACCGATATAAAGGGGAACTATCCCACCAAGACCGACAAGAAGGGCCACTACATATACACGGGCCTGCCAATGGGCACATACAACGTCACGCTGCTGGTGGACGGCAAGGAAATGGACCATGTCAATGGGGTCAGGACTTCGCCGGGCGATCCGGTCCGCGAGGACTTCAACCTGAAGTCGGTCGCCATGGACAAGGCCACCAAGCAGGCTGAAATGCAGAAAGCCGTCGAGACCGGCCAGATGTCGAAGGAGCTTGAAAAAAGCCTGACTCCGGAGCAGAAGGCGGCGATGGAGAAGCAGATTAAAGAGCAGTCCGAGCGCATGAAGAAGAATCAGGCGCTGAACCAGGCGTATAACGACGGACTGACGGCGGAGAATGCCAAGCAGTGGGACCAGGCGATCGAGAACCTGAACAAGGCCGCCGAGCTGGACCCTGCGCAGATTGCCGTGTGGAGTCACCTGGCATCCTCTTACCAGGGCCTCGCGAAAACCAAGACCGGCGCCGATTTCGATACCAACATGCAGAAGTCCCTGGACGCTTATGGCAAGGCGTTGGCCCTCAAACCTGATGATGCCGGCCTCCATAACAACTACGCCCTGGCCCTCGCCCAGGACAAGAAATTCCCCGAAGCGCAGGCCGAATTACAGAAGGCCGCGCAACTGGATCCGCCCGATGGCGGAAAGTATTATTTCAACCTGGGTGCGTTGCTGGTGAATGCGGGACAGTACGATCCGGCCGCGCGAAGCGTTCAAGAAGGCGATTGAACTTACGCCGACTTACGCCGACGCCTATTACCAGTACGGGGTGTGCCTGTCCTCCAAGATGTCAACTGCCGCGGACGGCAAAGTTTCGGCGCCGCCGGAAATGGCTCAGGCGTTCCAGAAGTATCTGGAACTGGCTCCCAACGGTGCCAACGCGCAAGGCGCTAAGGACATGCTGGCTGCGTTGGGCTCAGGCGTTCAGACGCAGTATCAGAATCCGAATGCCAAGACCACCAAGAAGAAGAAGTAGTAGTCGGAATTTGTTTTTTCGGGGTGGGGGCTCGGGCTCCCGCCCCATTTCATGATCCGCGCATTTTTTGTCGAGATTGTTTTTCCCTTCCTGGTTTTCTGCCTCGTTCTATCCATCGCCAAGAGCTTTCTGCGCGGCCTCGGAGCCGCATTCAGGCAGGGTCCGCGCCCGGCCGGACGACCCGATCCACCGACCGTGCAATCCGGCGGGGAACTGAAAAAAGACCCGGTGTGCGGCACGTATGTTTCGACTTCCACCAGCATCAGCAAGGTGGTTAACGGGCAGCCGGTGTATTTCTGCTCCGACGAGTGCCGGCGAAAGTTCACCGGGTGACGGCGGAAGCCACCAACTGCAGGTAATCGAGGTCCCAGTGGGGATTCAGGACGATGGGCCCTGATTCAATGGCGCCATCGGCCAGAGCACGCCGGGCGTAGCCGGCGACCTGGTCCTTGCCTCGTCCAAACCCGCTCAAGTGATAGGATTCCGTTCCCGACCAGCGATAAAGATAGTAAATCTCCGAAGGCTGTATGGCGTCATAGTCCTTCTCCGTTCCGATGACTGCTGCGAACCTGGCTTCGATCTCCCGGTCCTGCCCTCCGTCCATATGCGCATAGCCGCCCACCTGGTCGAAAAGCGAGCGATGCCACATGCTGCCGCTGTGGAACAGCGCCCGCTTCGGTCCGGTGACCACGCCATCGTTCAGGATGAATGCCTTCGAGGGTTTGAAGAAGCGCTTATGTTCGTCGTAGCGGGAGACGGAAAAGCTGAGACGATGAGGCAGGTAGATGTCATCATCGTCCCACACCGCAAGCAGGTCATAGCGGCAGAGCGCGGCGGCGGCATTCCGCTTTTCGCCCACGGTGCGGAAGCGCGGCGAGAGGTTTACCACGGTTACCTCCGGGTGACGGAAGACGATGGTCTGAGGCTCGTAATCGTTGAGGATCAGAAGTTCTTTGCTCCCCGCGTAGTTCTGATTCAGGAATGACCAGACGCATTCCTCCAGCAGCCGCCTGGGCCGCGCAAAGGTCAGGCACATACAACTGACTGGAGGAAGGTCCATCGAAAGCTACGCTACCGAAAGAACCACGCGGAAACGGGCGTCTCCGCTCATCATGCGCTGGTAGCCGTCACTGGCACGGTCCAGAGGGAAGACTTCGTTCATCGACCGCACGCCGGTCTGAAGACTGAAGGCGAGGGTGTCCTGCGAATCGATCGAAGTGCCCGAATACCAGCCCTCGATCGCGGTGCATCCGAAGAGGAGCTGTACTGGAGCAAACTGCATGGACGTGGCGGCGCCGACGATCATCAGGGTGCCGTGCACTCCCAAGCCGCCGACTACGGCTGCCATGGCATCGCCCGCCGTGACGGTGGCGAGAATGACTTTGGCTCCGCCGAGTTTCTGCAGTTCTTTGGCGGGGTCCTGCGTGCGGCTATCGATGTATTGCGAAGCGCCGAGTTGGGCGGCCAGGGCTGCTTTATCCTGTCCGCGGGCGATGGCCACGGTTTTAAAACCCATTTTCGAGGCGTACTGCACGCCCAGATGGCCAAGGCCGCCGAGGCCAAGAACCGCCACCAGATCCCCGGAGCGCGCGGTGGTGTTGCGGAGACAGTTGTAGGTGGTGACACCGGCGCACATCAGGGGAGCGGCCTCCACCGCGGACAACCCTTCAGGCAGGCGCGCCACGGCTTCGGCGCGGGCAACCATATACTCGGCATAGCCGCCATCGCTGGTGACGCCGGTGATGTAGGTCGCAGTGGTACAAGCGAAGAAATCGCCGCGGCGGCAGTTGTCGCAATAGCCGCAGTATCCGCCATTCCAACCGACGCCGCCGCGCTGACCAGGCTTCCATTCGTCAACACCGGCACCCACGGCATCGACCACGCCGACCACTTCATGACCCGGCACGCGTGGATAGACGATACCGGGCATGAGCCCTTCCTTGGTTAACGAATCGCTGTGGCATACGCCACAGGCCTGGACTTTCAATCGAACCTGCCCGGCGCCGGGCTCTGGTATATCGCGCTCGACAGTTTCCAATGATCCGCCCGCGTGAGGGACCTGTACGGCACGCATTTTCGGCATGAATCCTCCAGACGTTAGATGAGAATAAGACCCTTACGGATGCCTATGGTTACCGCTTCGGTCCGGGTGCCGGCGTTGAGCTTACCCAGGATGGAAGCGACGTGAAACTTCACCGTATGCTCCGAAATATTGAGCTTCCAGGCGATCTGCTTGTTGGCCTCGCCTTCCGCCAGCATGCGCAGCACCTCGATTTCGCGCGCGGTGAGCACGCTGGGCTCGGAAGCGGTATAGGACGGGAGCAGCGCTTCGAACTCGCGCGGATCTGCGGCAACGAGGCCGGCGGCGGCGGCTTCGACGGCAGCCAGGATCTGCTCCGCGGAAGCGTCGCGGGGAAGCAGGGCGCGTACGCCGGAGCGAACCGCCTCCTGGGTCCAGCCGGAAGGCGAATCGCCGCCAAGCAACACATAGGCCGGAGCGAAGCCGTTGGCGGACGGTGGGATTTCCGCGAGCGGAAGCGCAGAGAGAACCACATCGGGATGGAGCGCTTCCACCGCGGAGAGGTCGGGAAACCCACCGGCCAGTTCCATGCCGGGGCTGGAACCGATGAGCGTTTCCAGCCCGACACGGGTAACCGGCGATGGCGCCGCCACAAGGACGCGAATCACGCCGCCTGGGCCCTCACTGCCAGTGGCACAAACACCTCGCGGATGCGCTCGATGCCGCCCCGGAAGAAGCGCAGGCGGACTACGTCGCGCCCGGAATCGAGGGCATCGCTGAGGTCGTCGAACGATCCCAGCAGGATGTCGCCCGCCCGAAGCGAAGCGGAATCTGCCGCGCCTCCGGATTCGACCTGGAGAATCTCCAGACCAAGTTGGACCGGCCGCAGAGTCACGCCCAGAGACGGCCGCGCGCCACGGCGCACGAACTCCACCGCGGCGTTACCGGGAACCGCAACCCCCAGGCCGTTCACGATGGCCGTGTTAATGCCGATCAGGTGACCATGCGCGTCGGCCAGCGGACCGCCTGAGTTTCCGGGCGCCAGTTGCACGTCGGCGCGAATCCAATTCTGGCGGCCCATTCCGGGAAGCGGACCGGTGGAATGGATCACGCCGGTGGAAACCGCGCCGGCGAATCCCAGCGGGCTGCCTACGGCGATCACCAGTTCGCCGGGACGGAGCGCACTGGAATCGCCGGGCGTGGCGGCGGCAAGGTCGGGACCGCCGCCAGCGATGCGAAGGGCGGCCAGGTCGCGGCGCGAATCGCGCGAGGTCACCCGGGCGTCCAGGCGGCGGCCATCCCACAGTTGCGACCTGCGCTTCGGTGTGACGAGCCACGTGAGCGTTGGTAAGGATCAGGCCATCGCTTTTCCAGATGACGCCCGAGCCTCCGCCTCGGGCGCCTTTCGAGAATACCTGCACGGTAGAGCGCCGGAGACGCTCGGCCACTTCCCCGAAACTCAGCATTTCAGCTCCTCCGGGGCCGCTCCCCGATAGCGATAGCGATTGTCCGCGAAGTGCCGCCGCGGAGGAACCCGGCCTCGACAGTTTGTCCCACGGCATGCCCTTCCAGCACGGACTGGATGTCTTCGGTGTCGTCCACGGTAGTGCCGCCCAGGGAGACCAGGATGTCGCCAATCAGCACCCCCGCCTTGGCGGCCGGCCCTTCGGGTTCCAGAGAAAGGACGATCAGACCTTTGTGATGATCGGGCAGTTCCACCGGTTGCAGCCCGACTCCCAGATAACCTCGCGTGACGTGGCCGCGTGCCAGGATCTGATCGAGAACGCGATTCACGGTTGCGGCCGGAATGGCCACGCCGGCGATGCGGGAGAGAGCCGAAGTGGCGATGCCGATGGCGCCGCCGTCGGTATTGACGACCGCTCCGCCCGAGGTGTTCGGGAACATGGTGAGGTCGAGCCGGATGTAGTGATCCAGGCGGCCGCCGCGCCAGGTGCGCCAATCGCCGCTGACCGCGCTGACGATGCCCATGGAGGCGTTGACGCCCGAATCTTCGGAACGCGCCACGGCCAGGGCGATATGGCCGGGTACGGGTTGGTTCGCCGCTGGTTTCACCGGCTCGCCGGGCCGCTCGACTTTGAGCACCGCGAGATCGGTGCCGGAATCGCTGCCGGCGAGCGTGACGGGGGCGCTGCTGCCATCCGGCAGAGTCACGGTGATCTCCTCCTCGCGCCGAATGGTGTGCTCGGCGGTGACGATAATTCCGGGACGCCAATAGACTCCGCTCGAAGGGAACCGGGGGCGGGCGTGGACTGCCACTACCGATTTTCCGGTTTGTTCCACTACGGCTGCCAGTTCATTAGAAAGGGCCGCCAGATCGTTTGCCATTTTGAAAGAATCTCCTGTGACTCCAGGATGCCGCGCTGGGGGCCGGTGGCACATCGGCTGTTCGGGCAGGTAGGGACAGGTAAATCGGGCAGGCAAAGGCGGCGGAGATGAATCCGTTCCCTGGCAGTGACCTACCGGGCGCAGCAGGTCGGTGTTGTGCTGATGATCTCGGGCAGATCCGATTTCTTGGGTGCGGCGGCCGTCGAGGCAAAATAGCGCTCCGCCGAAAGATTGCGGTAGAAGGCTCCGGCCACACCGGAGGCCACCGGACCGCTGACGGCCTTATTGGGACTGGTCAGCATGACGACCACGACCAGTTGGCGCGGCCCCTCGTCAATGAAGGAGCCAAACCAGCCCATATGACTGCCCGCACGAAAATCGGTGCAGGTCCCGGTCTTGCCGAAGATGGGTTCGTTGGGGTCGTAATTGGCGCGGGTGGCTGTGCCGTAATCGACCGCGCCGCGCATGCCCAGCTTCAAATCCGGAATGCTGGTAGGGGCCAGGTCCAGGGTGCGCTTCACCTTGGGCTGGAGGTGCTCGATTTCCTCTTCGGTCCGCGGATATTGCAGATAGTAAAGGGTGCCATTATTGGCGATGGCGGAAACCAGTCCCGCCAACTCCAGGGGAGTCATCTGGAAGCCTTCGCCATAGGCCGTCATCAGCACCATACCGCCGCCTTTCGGCGGGCCCGCCGGAATGGTACCGGCCTCTTCGCCGGGGATATCCAAGCCGGCTTTTTCACCCAGACCCAGCATCTGCGCATAACGGTTGACTCTCTCGAAACCGAGACGGGTGCCGAGTATACCGAAGTAGTTATTGTTGGAATGCGCGATCGCGGTGGTCAAATTGAAGCTCGAATAGCGGCTCAGGTGGATGGCGGTATCGCGCTCGACCACATGCTCGCTGAGCGCCGCCAGCGCGGTTACCAATTTGATGGTGGAACAGGGTATGAAACCGCTCTGAAGCGCCAGTTTCTGGTTCACCATGGAGAGCACGCGCCCATTGCCGGGGTCCACCACGACGATGCTGCCGGGCTGCAGACCCAGGGCGTCTACGGCGGCGCGGCGAACAGCGAGATCTTCGCCATCGACGTTATCCCCCAGGGTCGGATCGACGGTGGGGGGAGTCACCCTGCGAACCACCCGTCTGGCTACCGGGGCGGTTTTCCTGACAGTCTTGGAGGCCTGGGCGTCAGCCAAGCGGACGTTCTGGAGCATTCCGGCCAGAACCAGCAAAGGAAGCAGAAACCTTTTCATTCGTGGCACATACCTGAACGAAACCCGTCGGCGCTCGCGGAATCTCGTTCGCTCGGATTTCAATAGACTGTGCCCATTATGCTTTATCGGCGGATTAGGGTCAACCGATATGTGAGGTTTTTACCCTAATTTGGAGGCGAATCGACGCCGCGACACTACCGCTAGGGCAACCCCACCTAGCATCAGCAACCCGCTGGCCGGTTCCGGTACGGTGCCACCGCCGCCACCCCCGCCCGCAGGGGGGCCAGTGAGTTCCACGTTGTCGAGCAGTGCGCCCGAGGCTCCCGGGAGGTTGCTTTGGAACACGATATGCGATGTACCCGCCGTGGCGATCGCAATCGGAATCGAATACACGTTCTTTTGGGAAGTGGTCAAAACATATGTCTGGGTGAAGCTGCCAAAACTTACCGTAGTGGAGCTCGAGTTACCGCGCAGGGTGCCGTTGAGATCGAATGACAGCGTGTATGTGCCCACGGCGAGACTGATGGCACTGCTGGTCAAAGTGCCGGGAGTGTTCCCGTTCAGGTCCACGCAGTTCACAGACTCTGGAGAGACACACAGATTACTGGCTATGCTGGTAGGGAAAGTCCCTACAACGTCAACGTTGCCGTGAGTGACGGTGAAGTCCCCGACCGCGCCGGTCTTGTTTACCCCGGTTGCCACCGTATCGAAATTGTCTGAAAAGATAATAGAAGCTTGGCCCACTCCTGAGAATGCCGATACGCTCAAGCCTAAAAATGCAAGTAGTGTCGACGATTTCACGGAATCCTCCGATTCCTGATGAGTATGGCAGAAAGTAGCCAGTACGTAAAGTACTATCGCTCGATTATTTGGTACTTAACGTACGTTACTAGCCGCCGCTCGTAGCCACGGACTTAGCCTGAAGGAACAAAAGGAGATAGTCCGGTCCTCCCGCCTTGGAGTCGGTTCCGGACATATTAAAACCTCCAAATGGGTGGGCTCCCACCATGGCGCCGGTGCATTTGCGATTGAAATAGAGGTTGCCGACATGGAACCGTTCCCTGGCCTCGCGCAGGTGGTCCGGATCCCGCGAGAAGACCGCCCCGGTCAGCCCGTAAACCGAGTCGTTAGCGAGGCTTAGGGCGTGTTCAAAGTCCCGGGCTCGGGTCACAGCCAGGACGGGACCGAAAATCTCCTCCTGAAAGATGCGCGCTTTGGAATCGACGTCGGCAATGATGGTGGGAGGAATGTAGTAGCCGCCCTCGGGAGCAGGGGACTCCCCTGTCACCAGACGGCCCTCCTGTTTGCCGGCCGCGATGTAGCTGAGAATGCTCTTGCGGGCGCTCTCGCTGATCACCGGGCCCATATAGTTCTGGGGATCGTCGGACGGGCCGACTTTGATCGCGCCGGCGCGGGCGGTGAGCTTTTGAAGAAACTCGTCGTAGATCCTGTCATGGACGATGGCGCGGGAGCACGCCGAGCACTTCTGCCCCTGATAGCCGAAAGCGGAAAAGAGCACGCCTTCGACGGCCTTATCGACGTCGGCATCGCCATCTACGATGATGGCGTCTTTGCCGCCCATCTCGGCGATGACACGTTTGATCCAGATCTGGCCGGCCTGGTGTTTCGCCGCGAGCTCGTTGATGCGCAAGCCAACGTCGCGCGATCCGGTGAAGGAGACGAAGCGCGTCTTGGGATGCTGCACCAGAACGTCGCCCACGCTGGAGCCGCTGCCGGTGAGGAGCGTGAAGGCGCCTTCCGGGAAGCCGGCTTCGAGGAGCACTTCGGCGAACTTGGCGGCGATGGTAGGGGTCTCGCTCGAGGGCTTGATAATGGCGGTGTTGCCGGTCACCAGGGAGGCGACGGTCATACCGGCAAGGATCGCCAGCGGGAAGTTCCATGGCGGAATGACCACGCCGACGCCCAGGGGAATGTAGATCATCTCATCCTGTTCGCCGGGAAGCTGCACTACAGGTTGCGGCCCATCCAGCCGATTCATTTCACGGGCATAATATTCGCAGAAGTCGATGGCCTCGGCGATTTCGGCTTCGGCTTCGATCCAGGTTTTGCCGGCTTCGAAGATCATCCAGGCGTTGAATTCCAGCTTGCGGCGGCGCAAAATGGCAGCCGCGTCGAGCAGCATGCGCACGCGTTCCTGTCCGGGCGTGCGGCTCCACGGGGCGAAGTAGGAGTAGGCACTCTCCACGGCGCGTTTGGCCAGTTCGGGGGTGGCCTTATGGTGTTTGCCGACCACCTCGCTGTTTTTGGAGGGATTCACGGAGACCAGCATGTCGCCGGTCGAGATCCATTCGCCGCCGATGCGGAGGCGATATTCGCGGCCCAATTCGCCGCGCACTTTTTCCAGGGCCTTTTGCATGGCCTGCCGGTTGGCGGGCTGGGAGAAATCGGTGTAGGGCTCGTTGCGGAATTCAGTTAAGGTAGCGGTGGCCATCTACTCCATGGTAGCCGGAGGCGTCGGGGCAAGGCAAAAACAGGGGGCAGACTTTTTTTTCGCTGCCCCTGCGAAAAATTCGTCTGTACCCTTTTTTGCCTCGCCTTTTTCGATCCGTTCTTCTTGCATAACGCGGGCGAAGTCGATTTCAGGATCGTGGCCGAAGCCGCAGATCCATTGGCCTTCCACGGCACGGGCGAGCCAGCGGTTCTTGTTTTCGATGGTCTCGAGCGGGTAGAGATCGAAGGCGGTGATCCACGACGGCTGCAGGTGGGCGGCGAAGGGGACCAGATCGGAGAGAAAGCAGAACGTTTGGCCGCGGGATTCGGCGGTGACGACCATCATGTCGCGATTGTGGCCGGGAGCGCGGCGCATCCACACGCCGGGCACCACTTCGTGATCGCCCGGCACCAGAGTCATCTGCCCGGACTCGACCAGCGGATCGTAATTTTCGTCCAGGTAGGCCACCCTGTCGCGGACCAGCCGCTCGTGAGCGTGTTCCCACTCCGGGCGCGAGGCGAAATAGCGGGCGCGAGGGAAGGTGGCAACAGCCCGGCCGGCCTGCATGACGGTGTTGCCGCAGCAGTGGTCCCAATGCAGGTGGCTGTTGATCACGATGTCGATGCTTTCGGGATCGATGCCGTGGCGGGAGAGGGTCTCGGGTAGGGGATCGGTTACCGGGGGAACCCGCATGCGCTCCCGCTGCCGGGCATCGCGCTTGTCGCCGAGGCCTGTTTCCACCAGGATGGTGTGATCGCCCGTGCGAATCAGGTAGCAGTTGAAGCCCAAGGCAATGCGGTTGGCCTCATCGGCGGGCACCTTCCGGTTCCACAGGGTTTTGGGAACCACGCCGAACATGGCTCCGCCGTCCCACCAGTAGACCGAATCGCGAATCAGCGAGATTTCGAAATCGCCGCGGGTGATGCTGGAGGCCACTCAGCCTTTGACCAGCTTCCGGCCGCGATCGAACAGTTCCGCGGCATCCTCCACGAGTTTGCGGCCGCGCTCGAACATCTCCTTGCTGGCATCGACCACGTCCGCGGTCGAATCGGTGATGGCATCTTTGCCCTGTTGCGCTTTTCCCGTGATGAACTTGCGGGTGTCTTTACCGCTCTTGGGCGCGTAAAGAACGGCCACCACGGCGCCGATCAGGGCGCCGGTGACAAACCACGCGATCCGGCCACTGCTGCTCTCGTTGTCCCCGGTGGGATCCGTCTCAACCTGAACGTCGTCGGACATCTGGTGCCTCCGCGAAAATTGCCCTGACTTAGCGGCCCTTTTCACATTCTGCGATATCCTGGAGTCATGGCGCAAGATCCCGATCGTGATGAAAATGCGGGGCAGGAAATGGTCACTCTGTTCAGTTCCTCGAACGTGGATGCGGAAATGGAAGCGAACAACATCCACGCCGTGCTGGAAGCGAGTGGGATTCCCTCGTTGCTGGTGGGGACTAGCGTGATTCCTTCGCTGGAGTTCCAGGTGCAGGTGCCGCGAGAAAACCTGGAGGAAGCCGAGAAGGTGATTGCCGACGCCCAGGAGGCCGGTCCGGACGCCGCGGCGGAGGCGGAAGCGGCAACGGAATAGCGACCCTTACGTGATATCCTTCAGGCAAGGCTGTCCGTATGAGATTCCAGAGGGCGCTGTTGGCTGCCGGCTTCGGTCTGGCCCTGATCAGCGCGCTATACGCTTTCCAAAAGCCGTTTCGCGTCTATGAAAGCTTCGAGCGGCAGGACAATGTTCCACTGCCGCCGGATTACCAGGAGAAGACCGAGTGGGTTTTCGCCCGCCTGATGTATCCCAGTCATCCCGACGCCATCCTGGGCGGTGGAATGTTCGGACGAAACCGCGGCTTCTTCGGGGGCTATCGCCGCAATGCCGACTGGCGCGAAGGCGGCACCAGTTGGACCCAGGACTATCCGCGCGCCGACCGCCACTTCGCCGCCGCCCTCCGGCGGCTTACGCGCATTCACGTACGCAGCGTGGAACAGCCGGTGAATCCCGACGACCTTGACGACTTTTACAACTGGCCGTGGATGAACGCCGGCGAGATGGGCGATTGGCAGCTCACCGATGCGCAGGTGAAAGTGGTTCGCGAATACCTTCTGCGCGGCGGCTTTCTGATGCTGGATGATTTCTGGGGAGCCGAAGAATACGCCCGCTTCGACGAAACCATGAAGAAGATCCTTCCCGACCATCCGGTGGTGGAAATGCCAAGACAACGATTCCATCTTCCACGTGGTGTACGACCTGGATGATCGGTACCAGGTCCCCGGACAGTGGGGACTCAGTCCCTATAATCCGCAGTTCCAGCGGCGCGCCGCCGGCACCGTGGCTCACTGGTACGGAATCTACGACGATAAGGGCCGTGTGATGGTCGCCATCTCCTTCAATTCCGATATCGGCGATTCGTGGGAGTGGGCGGACGATCCGCGGTATCCCGAGAAGTACTCCGCGTTAGGCATCCGCATCGGCGTAAACTACGTGGTTTACGCGATGAGCCACTAAGTGGCTCGGATCGGAGCCGCGACCGTCAGGAAGCGGTCGGGCGGCATACGTTAGCGCACCGTCGGGTACTTGATCCCTAACTGGTCCAGATACGTATCGTACTTGGACGGATCGTAGTACAACGCCTTCATGCGCGGGCGGTACTGTTCCATGATTTTGGTGTTGAGCCAGATGGCGGGCTTGTCGCCGTCCCGGATGAAGCTCGTGTATTTGGTGTCCTTAGTCTGCACGTTATTGAAGTAATCCCAGGCATTCTTGACTAACTCCGGGTGCAGCAGAATATCCAGCATGGTCATGGCCTGCACTTTGGCTCCGGCGACGACGCCTTTGTGAGCGATCGGCGTGGCCATGGCGACTCCGTCCGCCCAGTTGTGTCCGGGACCGCCGGGGATGTTCGCGGGATAGCGCAGGGTGACGGTGGGGACGGCCCAGGACACGTCTCCGATATCGTCGGAACCGCCGCCGGTGGGCTGTTGCGCGCCGAAACCGCCCTCACCGGCGTTGGGATCGGGCGTGCGCGGCACGCGCATTTCGGGGATGCGGGAGGCCAGGCCCTGCACGCGCACTTTCAACTCCGTCTGCAGCCCTTTGGCCAGGGTCTCATCGTCTTCGGTCCATTTGGGCAGGCCGACCTTCTTGATATTTGCGTTCATAGCTTCGGCAATGGGCCGGTTGAAATGGCCGGGCCAGGCGCTGCCGAGCAGGCGCGAGGTGTAAGTGGTGTCGGTCATCAGGGTAGCGCCTTTCGCCATGTTATCGCCGATGTGCCACATGTTCATGATGTGGTCATAGTCCGCCTCGCGGAAGTAATACCAGACGCTGGCATCGGGCGGAACGACGTTGGGCTGATCGCCGCCATTGGTGATCACATAGTGGGAGCGCTGCGCCAGGCGGAGATGCTCCCGACGGAAATTCCAGCCTACGTCCATCAACTCGACGGCATCCAGGGCACTCCGGCCGCGCCAGGGAGCGGCGGCCGCGTGGGCGCTCTCGCCCTTGAACATGTACTCGACCGAGACCAGGCCATTCTGATTCATGGCCGGACCCCAGGATACGCCGAAATTGCTGGCCACGTGGCAGAACAGGACCACGTCGACGTCCTTGAACACGCCTGCCTTGACGTACCAGGCCTTGGTGCCCACTTCTTCCTCGGCCACGCCCGGCCACAAGCGAATGGTGCCCTGCAGGTGCTCGCGCTCCATGACTTTCTTGACCGCCAGGGCGGCAACGATATTCAGCGGCATACCCGAGTTGTGGCCTTCGCCATGTCCGGGCGCGCCTTCGATGAGGGGATCGTGCCATCCCACCCCGGGCTTCTGGGAGGCCTGCGGGATATCGTCAATATCGGAGCCCAGGGAGATGACCGGTTTGCCCGATCCCCAGGATGCCACCCACGCGGTGGGAATTCCGGCGATGCCGTGTTCGATGTGGAACCCTTCCTTCTCCAAAATGCCGCTGAGGTATTTGGTGGTTTCAAATTCCTGGAAACCCAGTTCGCCAAAACTGAAAACACTGTCTACCATGACTTGCGCCTGCTTTTTCATGGCATCGATCTGGCCGGTGAGGTCGGCCTTCATTGAGGCTTCTTTTTCGGGACTCACATTAGGCTGCGCCAGGGCGCACACCGCGACGAACAGCAAAGAGGGTGCAAGGTTCCGCATATAGGAAACAAGTTTAATCCGAAAGAGCGTTAAGATGCTGGACAAGGTATGAAGCCGCCCCAAATTCCCCTGGAGAAGATTCTGACGCTGAAGCCTCCGTGTCTGCGCATGACTGTGCCGGACGCCTGGCGCGACGATAACGGCCACATGAACGTGCGCTGGTACGTGGCCATCTTCGACGATGCCAGCGATGCGTTGCACGCCGATATGGGACTGACGCCGGAGTATCACCGGCAGCATGGCAGCGGCACCTTCGACCTGGAGCATCACGTGCAATACCTGAGCGAAGTGATGCCTGGCGAACGGGTGGCGGTCTATGTAAGGTACATCGCCTGGTCCGCCAAACGTCTCCAGTATGTGATGTTTCTGGTGAATGAAACACGCGGCAGGCTGGCCGCTACGCTGGAGTGCCTGAACGCCTTTGCGGACCTGCGGGTGCGGCGGACTGCGCCCTGGCCGGAGGTGGCGGCGGCGCGGATCGCCGCGGGCGTGGAGGCCTCCCAGAAACTGGACTGGGAGCCTCCGCTGTGCGGGGCCATCCGTGGATCTTAACGGAACTGATATGATGGCGGATTCATGCGCGCGCTTGTACTGGTACCGCTGTTGATGCTGCAGACGTTGACACACGCCCAGGACCGTTCGCAAGCGCGGTCGATGACCATCACGGACCGCGGAATCGTGGCCACCAGCCAGATTCTGGCGTCACAGGCGGGAGCGCAGGTGCTGGCGCGCGGCGGATCGGCCATGGATGCGGCCATCGCCGCGAATGCGGTCCTTGGCGTGGTGGAACCGGAAAGCTGCGGTATGGGCGGCGACCTGTTCGCGATCTACTGGGACGCCAAAACCGGTAAGCTGACCGCGATCAACGCCAGCGGATGGGCTCCCACCGGGCTGACCATCGATTTCCTGAAAGGACTGGGCGACAAAGAAATGCCGCAGGAGGGCATCCAATCCGTCACCGTACCCGGTTGTGTGGATGGATGGTCGAAGCTGCACCAGAAGTTCGGCAAACTGCCGTGGAGCGAACTGTTCCAGCCGGCCATTTATTTCGCCGAGCACGGCTACCCGGTGACCGAAATGATCGGCGATGCCTGGAAGATGGAGGAGGCCAAACTGGGCCGCGACCGCAACGCCAGAACGGTGCTGCTGCGGCAGGGGAAGGCCCCGGCGATCGGCGAGGTGTTCCGGAACCCGCAGATGGCGGCGGCATTGAGGCTGCTGGCCGGACAGGGCGCGGCGGCGTTTTATAAAGGCGCCATCGCCCAGGCGATTCTGAAGACCAGCCAGAGGCTGGGCGGCAAGATGACCGCGGCCGACCTGAGCGAGTTCCAATCCGAATGGGTCGAGCCGCTCTCCACGGAGTATCACGGCTGGAAGGTGTTCGAACTGCCGCCGAGCGGCCAGGGCATCGCGGCGCTGCAGATGTTGAACATCCTCTCGTTCTTCCCGCTGGCCAGCTACCCGCCGCGCGGCGTGGAGGAACTGCACACGGAAATCGAAGCACAGAAACTGGCGTATGCCGATCTGCACCGTTACGTGGCCGACATGCGATTTG
Source organism: uncultured Solibacteraceae bacterium (assembly GCA_963748795.1). GTDB lineage: Bacteria > Acidobacteriota > Terriglobia > Bryobacterales > Bryobacteraceae > Sulfopaludibacter. Next base: position 21,435 of record CAVVLD010000067.1, on the reverse strand, counting down.
CCAAGGTGCCCGTGGAGGGCATGCTGTCCATGGAGTACGCCCGGGAGCGCGCGCGCGCGGATCGACCCGAACAGGGCCAACTGTGAGGACGTGCCCGGCAGTCCGGCAACCATGGCCGGCGACACGATTTACCTTTCGGTGGTGGACCGCGAGGGCAACATCGTATCGCTGATCCAGAGCCTGTACCAGCATTTCGGATCGGGCGTAGTGGTGGACGATTATGGTTTCGCGCTGCAGAATCGCGGCGGGCTGTTTGAATTCGATCCGGCGCATCCCAACGCGTTGATGCCGCGAAAGCGGCCGTTCCACACCATCATTCCGGCCTTCATGGAGAAGGGCGACGTACACATCGGATTCGGGATTATGGGCGGGCTGAACCAGGCACAGGCGCATGCCCAGTTCGTTTCGAACCTGGTGGACCACGGCATGAATATTCAAATGGCTCTGGAAGCGCCGCGCTTCACGCGCAAGCTATTCGGCGGCTGCGAGGTGATGCTGGAAAGCCGCATTCCACCGGCGGTGCGCGACGCGCTCGCGGCCAAGGGCCACCAGATCAAGCTGCAAGGCGACTTCTCGAGCGAGATGGGCGGTGGGCAGGTGGTGGTGCACAACACGGCCACGGGCGTGAACTGGGGCGCATCGTCGCCGCGCAAGGACGGCGCCGCGATCCCCGAGCCGCACCCGTATTTCACCAAATAGGACGTTACCAGTTGGACCTGGTGAACTCGTCGAGCGACATCAACCTGAGCTTTCCGGATAAAGGAACGGAGTCAGCCGGAAAGGCAATGGGATCGATGAGGAAGGTCTTGGCCCGCGAGACCGACAGCAAATTCGGTAGGTCGGCGACTCCGAGTTGTCCGAATGCCGAGTACGCGTAGGAAATGGCTTGGCCCCCTGCCGCAGTTGCGAGAAGTTTCCCATCGAGCAATTGCCGCAGACTTGTGATGCCGCCGCGCACAACGGCCCAGTCAAGGTGGTGGTCCAGAGCGAGATAGCCCAAGAACGTAAGCCGCTACGAGCGAAGCATTCGGCCCGCGCGCATAGACTGCGAACGGGCGGTCGGAGGAAGTTTCCAATGCGTCAAGCAGGTAGCGTATATCCCATGCCTGGTCCAAGACGAAGTTGTCTCCCAAAAGTACGCTGGTAGTGAACGCCCAGCCGGGCTTCGGGATTTTCAGCTCTCCAAACCCACGCGGGTCTGCCTCGATAATCCACCAATCCCGCCGTAACGCTTCGGTAACGATGGGATCGGAAGCGAATGTTTCCTTGTCGAGATCATCGATCGCTATCAGGGTTCCCGCGCGCCTTGCGCCGGCATTCGGGCTGGGGCCGCCTGGAAGAAGAGCGGTTATGGGAATCGCAATGCCCCGTTCGGTTGTAATGTTCTGGCGCGAAATGGCGAACTCGCCGAGCCTGTAGCTTGCTTCGCCCCTTTCGGGAGCCTTCCCCAATACGTCTTCGGATACTCCATTGGGTGGTGCCGGGATGTCCGCAGCTAGCCGGCTGATAGTTTCGGAAATTCCTCGCCCCGCCGAGGCATGGTAATCGATTGGCAAGCACCGTTGTTCGGGTGCGGTTGGCGGCAGTGTTCGCGTATCAGGTTCGGAGACCGGCGCACCGTCTCCACGATTCATTAGGGCGCGAAGAAAGAAGCCGTACGCCGCCCGCCGCCGCATCGCTGTATAGCCTGAAGATTCCGATTCGAGGTGGCGAATCTGGTTCGAAGCTGCGAAACTGCCATAGATTGTCCGGCCGTATTCATAGATCTGCTGTGGATCGGCGTTCATCAGTATCAGAAGGGGCCGTGGGGCCGTCAGCGCCACGAGTTCTTGTATGTTGGCGTAATTCAGAATTCCGGGAATAACCTCGCGCTCGTCCCAACCGTCCCCAACCAGAGTGCGCGTCTCCCGGATCCGGTCAAAAAAATCGAATGTGTCGCCCACGGGAGCAGCGGCAGCGATCCGCTGATCCAGGGCCGCGGTAATCCACGTGTTGAAGCCTCCCCCATTGGTGCCAGTCATCCCGATCCGGGCGTCATCCACATCTTTGCGCGATCGCAAATATTCCAGGGCACACTGTGTTTCGTATTCGATAATCCCCGGATAAGACAGGCCGGCCAGCAACATTTCGGGATGATGAAGGTCACTTTCGAACGCCCGCTCTCCCACTCCGATGGGATCGGCTACCAGTACGATGAAACCGAATCGCGCCATGTTGACGCAGAACGCTTGTGTCTCAGGCAGAGCCTTTCCTTCATCCCGGGAGTAGCCAACTGCGAACAGCACGGCGGGCGCCGGCGCCGAGAGGCCGTCGGGAACATACAAATGGGCCGGTACAGGGATATCCGGCAGACTTTGAAAGACGACTTTTTCTATGTGGTAACCAAGGCCCTGGATGGTTCCCGTGGTGCTGGACCGCAGTTGGGGAGGCCACGGTAGGAGGCGAAATCCGAGGGACTCGGTGAGGCGCCTGCGAAGTTCCGTGCGGGTACTCTCTACGTCCTGCCGCCGGAGTGGGTGCCGCAAATGATCGCGAACCACCCTGACGCGCTCTTCCAGGGCGTCCAGTACGGCATCCGGCTTGAGGGCCGGCCTGCGAGCAACCTGAGTTGCCAGATCTGAAATCGAATCCTGTGCGCGGATCGGCGCCCAGCCGGACGCAAATACAGAAAGGATGATCAATAGTCGCATAGATGTGTCGCGGGTAAATCAGTTTCCAACCGGGATCCTCTCGGCATGATCTACAACGATGGTATCCATCGCCATCTTCCGTCCTTGCAAGGTGAGGCCTAACTGCTTTTGAAAGGCGGAAACGATTCCGGCCAAATTGTCAGAAGCGGCAGTGTCTCGCTGTGCGTCAACAGGTTGCCAGTCCAACGTGAGATCATAGGCGCCGGTCAACCCGGTCAGGTCCACTACGGGGCGATCCATTCTGCCCGCCAGCGTAGCCTCCAGAAGGTCATGGATGGATACCCCTCTGGCTTCCAGGTGTCCCGCTTCCAATCGAATTGCCGGAGCCGGTTGAGTGTTGGCGCCGGAAGCTCCGGGAGGGGAGCCGCCGGCGCGCTCCTGCACGGATTCCTTGAGTTTGTGTCCTCTCTTGGCGATCACCAGTGCATAGACTGCGTATTCTTTGGGCGCGTGGTGAATCGCCATCGTGAACCGGCTCTCCAAGAGGTTCTGGAGCATCAGCGAGAATTGTTCTTTCGTCGCGTTCGGATTCAGTTTCGCGGTAATGTCAAACCTCTCGGTATTAAGCCAGTCGGGCGCCTGAATCTGGTCCCCTCTGACTCCGTATGCTTGGGCGAGAACCATTTTCAGAGTCACATTCGAGTAGTCGATTCTGCCGGGGTCGCTTCTTCCCGGACCGCCGCGCATCATCACCCGGATACCGCTGTGAACCGCGGTAGGTGACGGTTTCACCGACGCCACTTCGAATTCGCCCGTTGACTGGTTGGAAAGGGCACATCTTGGAAAAAACAGCATGAGAACCAGGACTCGGACCATCCAAGCGCTCCTTTGCAAATGGCTTGGGATTACCGGCAACAGGGAAGCCTCCTACCTTATGACGCTACCGCGGCCGAGAACCGTTGACCCTTTCTTTGTCCGAAGTAGGCCGTTAGAGAAGATCGTCGAGAACCAGAGTTTCGAGAGAATCCACCCGCTGAAAGACGGCATCGTTCGTAACCATACCGGTGGCCTGCGCCCGCACTGCCGTCGCCGCCTGCAAGGCGTCAGGTGTCCGAAGCCTGTGTGCCGCGCGCAATTTCGCCGCCACGTCGGCAATCTCCAGGTCCGGCGGGAGCCACTGTAGATTTGGGAAGGTCGAAAGCAGACCGTAGAATTTATTCACACGGTGTTCGCTGGGGTCCCTGTACGGTTGGACGAGCAATTCCGTCATGGTGATTGTGGATGTGACGGCCATATGACCGGTCTGCGCAACCCATCCGAAAACCTGATCAGTAAGGGGGGCGTACTTTGGATTTGCCTCGAGTTGGTAGATAAACACGCTGGTATCGAGCGCAATTTTACGGTGACGGCGTAGAAATGCGCGGAGATTCGTCACTCCCAGCTTCTTCGTTCCTTTCGCAGATATTCCCCGGGATAGGGATCCGCCGCAAGCCCGCGGATCGCAGCCGGGTAATCGCGCGGCTTCTGCAACACAATGACCTTGTCTCCCCGCGCGATTACCAGCAGTTTGTCGCCGGCTTTCAAACCGAGGGCCTTGCGCGCTTCAAGCGGGATCACGATCTGATTTTTTGACGAGACAGTAACTTCCGCCATCGCTTTACAGTTTAGCAGAAAGTAAAGGAATGCTTTCAGCTTGAGAACGGGTTCGCGAGACATATACTGCGAGACGTACACTGTTTGTCGCGGCGGCGATTGCCGGCGTGGTGACCGCCGCGCGTGTGGACCCCATGCGGGCGTTACGCGCGGAATAGCAGCTTGCGTGGCGCGCAGGGGAAATGGTACCAACTCAATTGTGCGCTTCCTTTGGGGACTTCTCGCGCTGGCGGCAGTCTGGGGCCAGACGCCGGCGCCGCCGGCCGGAGTGAAGATCGAAGAACAGACCCATTTCAGCCAGGTGATGAACGCCAATCGGGTCTATCGCGTGTTCCTGCCGGCGTCCTATGCCGCCTCACAGAAGCGCTACCCGGTGCTGTACTGGTTCCACGGGTACGAAAACTCCACCGAGGTCAACGCCTACAGTAAAGACATCGCGGACTACCTCGCCACGCACGACCTGATTGTGGTGGATTCGGGCCCGCTGGACACTACCGGCGAGTTTCCACTCTACTTTCTGGAACTGATGGACCGGATCGACCACTCGCTGCGCACCATTGCCGATCGCGACCATCGCGCGGTTTCCGGTTTCTCGGCGGGCGGCTTCCTGGCATTCTATGCGGCGGGCAAGTTTCCCGACCTGGTGTCCAGCGCCTCCAGTTTCATGGGTCCCACCGAGTATTCCGTAGGTCCCAAGGGCTTCGATGTGGAGTACAACGCCGGCGATGCGTTCGCGAATTACGCGGGCGTCCGCACGCGGTTGGTGACCGGCAAACGCGACTTCATCCGCTTCTATCACGAGCGCCTGAATGCCATCTGGAGCTTTACCCTGCCCACCCACCAGACCGAGGAGTTCGATGCGGACCACAGCGCGCCCGGTGTGGCCAAGACTCTGGACTTTCACATGCAGGCGTTCGCCCATCCCCTGCCCAAGCCCGCGGTGTTCACCCACGCCGATGTTTACCCGAACTTCAATGTGTGGGGTTGGGAGGTGGTATCGGACCGGCGGCAGCCCGGGTATACGGTACTGGAGAATGTTTCGGCCAGCGGATTTCGCTGCGCCGTGCGCGAATGGATTCCGGGCGGCTCGCCTATCCCATCGGTCAAGCTCTCGATCGCCTCTGGTCCGCTGTATGCGCCCGGCAGCCTGCACAAGGTGACTTATGTGCGGCTGCGCGACGGGCAGGTGCGGCACGCCGAGCAGAAGGCCGATGCCAGGGGACGGTTGAATTTCGACCTGGACGGCGAGCCCTGTGAGGTGGGCGTTTCCGCCGAGGCAGTGATCGCGGCGACCGGTTATGAGTTCGCCGGAGACTCCTGGCTGACCGCCGGCAAGCCGGTGAAGCTGCGGATCAAGTTCATGAACGCCGGCGCCGTGCGCAGCGCTCCGGCCACGATTCAGTGGGAGAGTCCCGACGCGGGGGTCAAGTTCGCCAATGCATCCAGCCAGTTGTTTGCGCTACTGCCGGGCGAGACACTGGCGCTTCCGGTGACGGTGACGGTCCCGACCGGCCGCGCCATGCTGCGGATCTTCGCGGTGAAAGCCGGAGTGCGCCTGCCCGTGGACGTGCCGGTGTTTCCCGAGGCGCAGCCCGCGGCCAACTTTCAGATTGCCGACGGCCGCAGGATCAACATGTACCAGCACGCCACCGAAAAATCCGACGTGGTGCTGGGGGATGGCAATGCCGACGGCCATGCGGCGCCGGGAGAAAGTTTTGCCGTGTTGCTGCCGGACGGCGATTCCTTTCGCGCCGCCGAAGTATTTACCAGCGATGCCTGTGTGGACACAGGCCAACGCGCCTCGGATTCCTGGACCGATTACGACCACACCGGCGCATCGGCGAAGTATACGCTGGCGGCCATCACCAAGACGTGCCCGCCGGGTACCATTGTCCACATGCTGGCGCGAATCGTGATGCCGCACGCGCCGGATCACCAGGTGCGCTACTGGGCTATCGAATTCCCGGTCTGGTACCGTCGCGGGGAAGAGCCGAAACAATAGTCGGCACACGGGATGGGCAATCTCCTGCTGATCTACCGGAAGGAAATGCGGAGCTACTTCGCGCTCCCGATCGGGTGGGTTCTGTTGATCGGCGCGATAGTCCTGTTCGGGCTGATGACGGACGCGGCCTGCCACGATGCCCTTCGGTCTCAATTGACCGGTCCGGTATTTTTGTTGACCGGGTTCCAGCCGCCGGCTGTCCTGCGGGATCAACCTGTGCTGCTGGTAGTGGGTTTCGCGCGGGTCATGGCCATGATCCTCATCCCGATGGTGGCCATGCGGCTGTTTCCGGAAGAGCGGCAGATGCGCACCATGGAGATGCTGCTCACTTCTCCGGTCACCGAAGCCGAGATCGTGCTCGGAAAATGGCTGGGTGCGCTGACCCTGTACTTGATGGCGATAGCGGTCTCGCTGGTGGAACTGGTCTGCGCTTCGCCGTGGCGGAAGTGGGACTGGAACGCGGTGCTGATTACCTTCACGGCGCTCGCGGTCCTGGGCGGCGGTCTGCTGTCGATCGGGGAATACACCTCCACGGTGACCAGGCATCAGAGCGCGGCGGCGGGAGGCTCCCTACTTATTTGCGTGGTCGCATTCCGGTACTTCCGTACCGGGCTGCTGAGCCCTGCAGATGCGGGGATAGCGGCCGCGCTGGCAGCGGCGGGATGGTTCCTGGCACTGCGGTCGATTCGCGCGTGGCGAAGCGCATTTTAGACCGACGGCATCAAAATCGGGTTCAAATTTTTTCGATTCGCGCCGATCAGAACATTGAGAGACTATGCCGGCGCAAACCCGAAGCCGACCCGTGGTGTGGAAACCGCTGGTGGTGTGTCCGCAACCGGATTTCCACCAGCGGTTGCTGGCGGCCCTGACGGAGATCCAGGTAGAGCAGCCTACCATGCTGGCCGAATATCCCGCCAGCGGTGCGGCCGGCGCGCTGCTCGAGCGGAACGGCAGCAACATCTGCTTTCTGGATACGGCCACGGACGCAGAGCGTGCGCAGGAGCTGATTTCCGAATTCGCTGGCGCGGTGCCGGTGGTGGCGCTGCACCCGCGCAACGACGCCGACCTGATCCTGCGCTGTTTGCGGCGCGGCGCCAGCGAGTTCGTTGCCGATCCCACCGTTGAAGTGGTGCAGGGGGTCCTCGAAAGACTGAGCCGGGGCGCGCGTCGACGCCTCGCACCGTGCGCCCGGCGAGATCTACTGCGTGGTGCCGGGGAAGCCCGGATGCGGCGCCAGCACGGTGGCCGCACACCTGGCGATTCAATTCCGGCGCAGCGGCTCGGGCCCGGTTCTGCTGGTGGACGGCGATCCTCTGACGGCCAGTATCGCGTTTATTCTCAAGCTTAAACCGGAGTTTCACCTGGAAGACGTGGTGCGCGACTGGTCGCGCATGGATGACGACTTGTGGTCGCGGCTCACCGTGCCGGCATTCGGCGTGGACATTCTGGCGGCGCCCGAGGACCCTACCACGCGCACGGAAGTAAACCGGCGGTTCGCCGGAGAGTTATGCGCCTTCTGGCGGGAACGCTACGAGACGGTGGTGCTGGACCTGCCGGACATGCGCGCCGCGGCGGATTGTGGCTTCGCCGCGCTGGCCGACGTGATTCTGCTGGTCACTACGAACGAACTGGCGGCATTGCAGGCCACCAATCGCGGCCTCCGCTACCTGGCGGCCGGATGCGACGAGCGCACTAAATTGCGGCTGATCCTGAATCGCTATACCACGGTATCCGGTTTAAAGCGCGAGGATGTGAAGACCGCGCTGTCCCTGGAGCCCTTCGCCAGCCTATGCAACGAGTACGACGTCATTCAGACGGCGTTGTTGGACGGCAAGCCGGTGCCGCCCGGTTCCAGGTTCGGTGCCAGTGTGCTGGCGCTGTGCGGGAAACTGAGGCAGATGAAAACGCCGGAAAAGAAAGGTGCATCGTGGCTCGCTTCTTTACTGCATAGAAAGCAAGCCGTAAGTCGGTAAGTTTCAACCCCCAAGTAAGTGCTCAAACCAATTTAACACGTTTTAGTCTGGTGATAGCTTGGAAGAGGTAAAGGACTTATCACCATGAAACTATTCTGCAAAAACTTTTGGGAAGACGAACAGGGCCAGGATCTCGTGGAATATGCGCTGGCAGCCGGTATGGTTGCCGTCGCAGCGGTGGCCGCCATGCCCGCGCTCAGCACCACGGTGAGTACCGTATTCAGCAAGATCGGTTCGATCATTAACTCCAGCGTGAATTAGGAAAGGAGAGTAACATGAAGCGGCTCCAGGAACAGATTTTGAAGTTACAGGTTTGGCAGGATACCAGCGGGCAGGACCTGGTAGAGTACGCCCTGGCGGCGGGGCTGGTAGCCGTGGCCGCGGTGGCATGCATGCCGGGACTTAGCGGCACGGTAAATGCCGTATTCACCAAGATCGGCTCGATCATTAACAATACCGTGCAGTAAAGCGGGGGCGGATCCGGCAGGACAGAAACGGAGGTCCGAATTCCTAAAAACAGTCCGCTCCCTGACGGTCGCGGCTCCGATTCGATTTCATACGGAGCCGGGACCGTGAGCGAGCCATCACTCCCGGGCGAAGGCGAGAGCTGACGGGGTCCAGAAGAGGGCGCCCAGCACAATGGTCAGCAACTGTACCGTAGCAATGAGCAGAACGCATCCCAGCCAGCCGCCGCGGCTCCAGAAATGGCCGGGGATCTCGGCCCCGGCGCTCCCGCCAATGTAATAGAACATGACATAGAGGCCCACGGCGGCCGCGCGCGCCTGGGTCGCTACGGTGCCGATGTAGCTGGAGGCTGCCGACTGGCCAATGAAGACGCCGGTGCAGCACAGCGCCAGTCCCAGCAACACGACCGGCATCTTCGGCTCCAGGGTGAGGGCGATTCCAGCGGCGCCTCCGCTAAACGCCAGGGTCAGGGCAAACCGGTGGCCCATGCTATCGATGGCGCGGCCCACCAGCGGAGTCACTACGGCGCCCACCAGGTAGACCACAAACAGCAGGCCCAGGGCTGCGGTACTCAGTGAAAAGGGCGGCGCGGCCAGGTAGAAATTCACGTAGGTGAAGGTGGCTACCAGGGTGAACAGCACACAGAAGCCGACGGCATAAGTGGCCAGCAGGCGTGGATTGCGCAGGTGGCCGAGCATGGCGCGGGCCATGGGCGGACGGCTTCGCAAAGTCTTCCCGGGCGCATGGCGATCGGGAGGCATCCAGGCCCACATCACCAGGGCGCATGCCAGATCCAGCAGCGCCAGCACCACGAAGGCCCAGCGCCAGGATGACCAGGCGGCCACCAGTGCGGCCACCATCCGGCCGCTGAATCCGCCCAACACAGTGCCGCTCACGTATGCCGACATGGCCGAGCCGACACCTTCCTCCCACTCCTCGTTGATGTAGGCGATGGTGACGGCGAAGATTCCCGGCGTGAACACGCCCTGCAGAAATCGCCAGAGCATCAACTGCCACAGGGCGGTGGAGGTAGCCGCGAGCAGGGTCGGCACCGCCAGCAGCAGTGCCGCCGGCACGATCACGCGCTTGCGGCCGAAGCGATCGGCGGCGATTCCGGCAAAGGGCGCCGCCATCGCCACTGCTATGGTGGAGGCGGTGATTACCCGGCTCACCTGCGACGCGGTGGCGCGAAAGGAGTGTAGCAGAACAGGCAGCAGAGGCTGCGGTGCATACAGCGTGAGGAAGGCGCAGAAGCCCGCGAAGACGACGGCCGCGGTGCGTCTATTCGTCACGCAGGGCCGCCAGCGGATCCAGACGAGTGGCACGCCGCGCGGGCACATGCAGCGGCTTGAGCAGCAATGCGTCCACCACACTGAAGATCGCCGTATTCGCGCCGATGCCGATGGCCAGCGAAAGAACAATCACCGCTGCCAAACCGGCCTTTTTGCGCAGCACACGCATGGCGTAGCGAAGGTCCTGGAAAAGGTGCGGCATGTTCGTACCCTCCCCATTGTAGGATGAGAGGATCTTGGACGCTCCGCAGATTCGCCGGCAACTGGGACTTTTCGACGCCACCATGATCGTGATGGGCGGCATCGTGGGTTCGGGCATCTTCATTAATCCCTACGTGGTGGCGCTACACGTGCACACGCCGTTTCTGATTCTGGGCGTGTGGCTGGCGGGCGGCGCTCTGGCCATGCTGGGCGCGTTCATCTGGGCCGAACTGGCCACGCGCCTGCCCGGCGCCGGCGGTCAGTATTTGTATTTGCGGGAGGCGTACCATCCGTCCGTCGCGTTCGTCTATGGTTGGGTGCTGCTGCTGGTGACGCAGACCGGCGGAATGGCGGCGGTGGCGGTAGCGTTCGCGCATTACTATCGCGAGATCACCGGATTCGGCGGCAGCGACGGGGCTATCGCGGCCACGGCGTTATTAGGGCTTACGGCCGTCAACTGCCTGGGCGCGCGCGCCGGCAGCAACGTGCAAAGCGCGTTCATGCTCATGAAGACAGCGGCGATCGCGGCCATGGTGGTGCTGGGCCTGGCGCTCGGCGGCGGGCACGTGCAGGTAACACCGCTGATCGGTGAGCCACTCTCGGTGGGACTGCTCGGGTCGATTGCGGCGGCCATGACTCCCATTGCATTCGCTTATGGCGGATGGCAGACGGCCAGCTTCGTGGCGGCGGAAATGCGCGACCCGCGACGCGATCTTTCGCGCGGCCTGGTGATGGGCGTGATCGGCGTGATTGTGCTGTATCTCTCGGTCAATCTTCGTGTGCGTGAAGGTGCTGGGTCCGGCGGGGCTGGCCGCGACACGGACGCCCGCGTCCGCCGTGATGCGCGCGGCATTGGGCAGCCGCGGCGCGGAGTGGATCGCCATCGGGATCGCGATTTCCACGCTGGGATTTCTCAGCCAGGGCATTCTCACCGCGCCGCGCGTGTACTATGCGATGGCGCGCGACGGGCTGTTCTTCGCCAGCGTGGGCCGCCTCTCCGCGCGCACCGGAGCGCCCGTGACTGCCATCGTGGTGCAGGGAATTCTGGCCACCGTCATCGCCATCTACGGCCGCTACGAGCAGATTCTGAATTACGAGATTTCGGTGGACTTCATTTCGTTCGCGTTTACGGCAGCCTCGCTGTTTGTGTTTCGCCGGCGGGAGAAGGGACCGCCGGCCCCTGGTATCTATCGCACCCCGGGACACCCCTACACTACGGCCCTGTTCGTACTCTCCTGCGCCACCATTGTGGCCAGCACCATCTGGCACCAGCCCGGCGACACCTTCATCGGACAGTTGATTCTGCTCAGCGGCATTCCCGTATATTTGTATTGGAGCCGCCGCAAGAAAAAAAACACCGCATGATGCACAAACAATCCGAGTACATGCACTGGGCCAAGACGCAGCAGAAGGCCCGCTTCAACCTGGCCACCAGCGGAGTGGGAGCGTTTCCGCTGAAGGAACTGCCTTTCGATTGCACCACGCTCGAAATCAATGGCGATAACAGCTACGGCTACGTGCCGCTGAAGCAGGCGATTGCCGCGCGCGCCGGCACGGACCCGGATTGCGTGGTGACGGCCGCCGGCACCTCCTTCGCGAATTACCTGGCGATGGCGGCCATTCTGGAGCCCGGCGACGAAGTGCTGATCGAACATCCCGCCTACGGATTGCTGGTGGATGCCGCACAATATATCGGCGCGGACGTGAAGCGATTCGCCCGCGCGTGAAGAGAACGGCTACGCTCTGGAGGCCGCCGAGGTGCGGCGCGTGCTGACACCGCGTACCCGCTTGATCGTGGTCACCAATCTGCACAATCCCTCCAGCGTGCTGGCTCCGGAATCCGCTTTGCGGGAAGTGGTGGACCTGGCGCGCAGCGTGGGCGCGCGTGTTCTGGTGGACGAAGTTTACCTGGACGCCGTCTACGAAAACACGCCGCGCACCGCCTTCCATTTGGGCCCGGAAGTGGTGGTGACCAGCAGCCTGACCAAAGTCTACGGCGTGAGCGGGCTGCGCTGCGGTTGGATTCTGGCCGAGCCCGGCCTGGCGCGCGCCATGTGGCAGCTCAACAATCTGTTCGCCGCCACGCCCGTCCACCCCGGCGAGTTGATGAGCGTGGCGGCCTTGGAGCATCTGGCCATTCCGCGCGACCGGGCACGCCGCGTGGTGGATGCGGATCGCCTGCTGTTGAACCAGTTCCTGGACAGCGAGCCGGGAGTCTCCGCCGTACGAACCCAGTGGGGCACCACCGCTTTTCTGCGGCTGAAGAGCGGGAACGTGGAGGCGTTTCTGGAAAAGCTGAGACAGCAGTACGAGACCTCCGCCGTCCCGGGCCGGTTCTTCGAAATGCCCCAGCATTTCCGGATCGGCATGGGCGCCAATACGCGAAATGTTCGGCGAGGGCCTGCGGCGCATCAGCCGCGCGCTGGGAGAGTAGCGCGGGCGCGGCGCGCCTTGCACCAGCCGAAGGCCATGGCCGCCAGCGCCGCCGCCACACCCGCCGCGACTCCAATTACGACCGGTAGAATCTGCCCGTTCCGCTCGCTGCGCCTGCCCACGTGCTCCGGCCGGACTCCTATGCCAACCGCGTATCCCACCGCCACCTGCAACCCGGGAATGCGCACCGCCGCTTTCAGTTGCCACGGCGCTTGCAACGGCCCCGCCTGCTGAAAGACCTTCACCAGTCCGCGATGCGCCAGGGCCTGAACCGCCTGCGTGATCCGCGTCGGAAGCTGGCGCCGTTGTTGCACCAATGCCAGCACAGCTCCGGTGGCCCGCCCTTCCTTTAGCGGCAGCGCCAGCAGGTTGGCCGCCGCAATCGCGTCCTGAATCGCCAGGTTGATCCCCACGCCCCCTACGGGCGACATGGCGTGCGCCGCGTCTCCGATGCACAGCAGGCCCTCCCGGTGCCAGCACCGCAGCCGATTCAGTTGCACGGTCAGAATCCTGATCTGGTCCCAACTCTGGACTTCGTCCACGCGTCCATCCAGAAAGGGCGCGATCCGCCGCAGGCTGTGGCGGAACTGGTCGAGCCCGGCGCTTTTGATTTCGTCGAACGACCCTTTGGGTACAACCAGTCCCGGCCTGAAAGTAGTCCGCGCGGTCAATCAGAAGCAGCAGCCGGCCATAGTTGAGTTGTCCGAACACTTGCCGCGGGTCGCCCGGATTGCGACTGAGCCGGAACCACAGCACATCCATCGGCGCACCGAATTCCAGCAGTTCCAGTCCACCGGAACGGCGCGTCACCGCATGGCGTCCATCGCAGCCCACCACCAGGTCGGCACGGACCTCTACCGGGTCTCCGTCCGGACCCAGCGCCCGGACTCCCGCGATGCGGTTCTCTTCCAGAATCAGACCGGTGACCTCGTGGTGCATACGCAGGTCGAAGCTCGGATACCGCCCGGCCCTCTCCGAGAGGAAATTCAGGAAATCCCATTGCGGCATGAATGCCACGAATTTGCATCGCGTAGGGACATGCCGGAAATCGGCGCCTCGAAATGCAAAATCGCCGAAAACCCCGCCCGCCGATTCCGCCTTCTGGTGCGGCAATTTGAGGAAATCGTCCAGCAGATCCAGTTCGTCCAGCACCTCCAAAGTGGAAGGATGAACCGTATCGCCGCGGAAATCCCGGAAAAAATCGGCGTGCTTCTCCAGCACCGTGACCCGAATGCCCTTGCGCGCCAGCAGGTATCCCAGCATCACCCCTGCCGGTCCGCCGCCCACTACGCAACAAGTCGTTTCGACCGTCATGCCTGCATTCTGGCATGGCCCCGGCGCCTTAGCCAGATGCTAATGTGTCGGAATGCCCAGTTCGATTCCTACTCTCGAAACCCGCCGCCTCACGCTCCGCGGCTATCGTCTGGACGATTATGCGGCCTGCGCGTCGTTGTGGGCCGATCCGTACGTGACGCGCTTCATCGGCGGGAGGCCGCTCTCGCCCGAAGAATCCTGGGCGCGTCTTTTGCGCTATGCAGGCCACTGGTGGCTGCTGGGATTCGGGTATTGGGTGGTGGAAGAAAAAGCCACCGGAGTGTTTGTCGGCGAACTCGGTTTCGCCCAGTGGAAACGCGAAATCCAGCCCGCCATCGAGGTGCCGGAAGCCGGCTGGGTGCTGGCCACCGCGGCCCACGGAAAAGGCTATGCCACGGAAGCTCTCCAGGCGGCCCTGGTCTGGGCGGGCCGCCATTTTCCAAAGCCGCACACCGCCTGTCTGATCCACCCGGACAATCTGGCCTCCATCCGGGTGGCGGAAAAGTGCGGCTACCGCGAATCGCGCACGCGTCAACTACCGGGGCCAGATGACAGTCCTTTTCGAGCGGTAAGACAGGCCTCCCGGCCTGTCTCTTACTTGCCGGGTGACAGACCTCCCGGTCTGTCTTACTTCGCGTCGCGCCAGTTGTCGCCGATGCCGACGTCCACCAGCAGCGGCACTTCAGATCGCACGACGCCTTCCATCTCGCGCTTCACCAGCTCTGCAACGCCGGTCAGCTTCTTCCGGCGGACACTCGAAGACCAGCTCGTCGTGGACCTGCAGCAGCATGGCGCTCTGCGATACCCGCCGGCAGGCAGCGCTGCGTCGATCCGGACCATCGCCAGCTTGATCAGATCGGCGGCCGTGCCCTGGAGCGGCGAATTCACCGCGGTGCGCTCGGCGAAGCCGCGCGCGTTGGGGTTGCGGCTGTTGATATCGGGGATCGGCCGCTCGCGCCCGAACAGGGTGCGCGTCACGCCGGTCTGCCGCACCTCCGCGATGGTCGTCGTCGATGAATCGCGCGCACGCCGGCGTAGCGCTCGAAGTAATTCCTGATGTACTTCTCCGCCTCGCCGCGCGAAATGCCCAAGCTGCGCCGCCAGGCCGAACGCGCTGATGCCGTAGACGATCCCGAAATTCACGGCCTTGGCGTCGCGCCGCGCTTCCGGCGTCACCATCAGGGGCGGGACGCCGAACACCTCCGCCGCCGTGCGCGTGTGGATGTCCTCGCCGTTGCGGAACGCCTCGAGCAGCAGCGGATCGTCCGACATGTGCGCCAGCAGGCGCAGCTCGATCTGCGAATAGTCCGCCACCATCAGCTTCCAGCCCTCGCGCGGGACGAAGGCGGCGCGGATCTCGCGGCCGAGCGCCGTGCGGATGGGAATGTTCTGCAGGTTGGGATTCGACGACGAGAGCCGGCCGGTGGCCGCGCCGGTCTGGTTGAAGCTGGTGTGCAGCCGCCCGGTTGCGCGGATCGATCAGCGCCGGCAGCGCGTCCACGTACGTGCCCTTGAGCTTGGTGAGCTGCCGGTATTCGAGCACCTTGCGCACGATCTCGTGCTCGGCCGCCAGTTCCTCCAGCACGTCGGCCGCGGTGGAAATCGTCTTGCCCTTGCCGTACTTCACCGGCGCCGGCAGCTTCAGATCCTCGAACAGAACGTTGCCCAGTTGCTGCGGCGAGCTGATGTTGAACGGCTTGCCCGCCAGCGCGTGGATCTCGCCGGTGAGCCGCGCGATCTCGCCTTCCATCAGCCGCGAGAGCCGCTTCAGCTCCGCCGGATCGATGCGGATGCCGGTCCGCTCCATGCGCGCCAGCACGCCGGCCAGCGGCAGTTCGATGGTGGAGTACAGTTCGCGCAGGCCGCGCGCATCCACCGCCGGCGAGAGCTGCTGACAGATTTCGAGCGTGATATCGGCATGCTGCTCGGGCGAAGGGCCCAGCTTCAAATCGAGGCGCCGGCGCGCCTGCTCGTCCAGCGGGCAGCCCGAGGGGTCGGCGTCCAGCAGAAACGCGTAGAGCATCACGTCGTGGTCGAAGCCGCGCGCCTCAATTCCCATGCGGTCCAGCATCAGCAGCGCGGATTTCACGTCGCAGGCGATCTTCGGCACGCGCCGCGTCTTCCAGCCACGGCTTCAAGCGCGCCAGATTTTCCGCCGTGACCGCGCGCGCTTCGCCCGGCCGCCACGCCAGGCCGACGGTGTCCAGCGCGAATTCGCCTTCCGCCGAGTGCGAAATCGCCACGGCGACGGGCGCGCCCTCCGGGATCGCCGCCATCCACGCCTTCAGTTCGTCGGCGTCTGGCATCACGCGGTAATCGCGCGTGCCGGGTGTCCTCGCGCGGGCCCGAGTTCCTTCAGCAGGCTGTGGAACTCCATCTCCTTGTAGATGGCCTTCAGCAGCGCCGGGTCGGCCGGCTGCGCCTTCACGCCTCCGAGCACGAACTCGATCGGCACATTGGTGGCGATGGTCGCCAGCCGCTTGCTCATGCGGATCTGCTCCACGTTGTTCTGCAGGCTCTCGCGGTACATCTTGCGCTCGCACTTCGGCCGGCCCGCTCCAGCGCCGCCTCCACCGACTGCCGAAGCGCTCGATCAGGTCCCTGGCGCCTTTATCGCCGATGCCCGGGGCGCCGGGAATGTTGTCGACGGCGTCGCCCTTCAGCGCCAGCAGATCGGCCACCTGGTCCGGCCGCACGCCCATGAACTCCTTGACCTTCTGCCGGGTCGTACCAGGCATCGTCCTTCGCCGGATTGAGCATGGAGACGCGATCGGTCACCAGTTGCAGCATGTCCTTGTCGCTGGAGACGATCACCACCTCGAATCCCGCCGCCTCGCGCGCGCCGCGCCAGCGTGCCGATCACGTCGTCCGCCTCGAACCCGGGTACTCCAGAATCGGAATGCGCATGGCCTCGAGCATGCGGCGCACGTACGGGATCTGGTCGAGCAGATCCGGCGGCGTTTCGGTGCGATTGGCCTTGTATTCGGCGAATTCCTGCACCCGGTGCGTGGCCTCCTGGCTCTCGAAGATGGCCGCGATGTACGCCGGCTCGTACTGCTTGCCGAGCTTGCGCAGCATGTTGTTGAAGATGTAGACCGCCTCGGTGGAGAGGCCGGTGCTGGTGCGCATGGGCGGCGCGCCGACTGCGGGCGCGCGCATGGTAGGCGCGAAAAATGAACCCGAACGAATCGATCAGGAATAGTTTTTGTTGGGGCACTTGGCTTCCATCCTATCGCCTTCCTGCAAAGCGGAGCAATTCCGCCACACAGAGGGGCAGAAGTGTTGCGTTTTAGCCACACTTTGCAGTCGCACAACCCCTTTTGAATCAAATGTTTGCTCCCATTAAATTCCGAGATGATTTACGATGGTAGAAGGAATTCCGGAGCTGTCACTTGCGATTTGAAACTACGGTCCAACGGCCCGTCGAAGCCACGGGCGTCGGCCTGCACAGCGGTGTGCCGGTGCGCATCCGCATCACGCCCGCGCCTGTGTCCACCGGCATCGTCTTCCATGCGCACCGACCTGGATAACTTCCAGATCCCGGCCAGTTGGCGGCACGTGGCGCGCGTCAGCTATGCCACCAGCCTGATGCGCCAAGGCGTCCTGATCTCCACCACCGAGCACCTGCTGAGCGTGCTGTACTCCATGGGGATCGACAACGCCATCATCGAAATCGACAACCTGGAAGTGCCGATCCTGGATGGCAGCGGCCTGCCCTTCGTGCGACTGATTCAGGAAGCCGGCATCCGGCAGTATCGCCGCAAACGCCGGTACCTGCGCATCCGCCGGCCGATCTCGGTGGAGGACAAAGGCAAGCGCATCAGCATCCTTCCGGCCGAGAGTTTCCGCCTGACCTGCGATACCGACTATCCCGCGCCCGGTCGGCCGGCAGTCGCTCGAACTGGAAGTCACGCCGGAGCGCTATGCCGTCGCAGACTCGCTTTCGCCCGCACCTTCGGCTGGGAGCACGGACCTCGAACCAGATGCGCAATATGGGCCTGATCCGCGGCGCGTCGCTGGAAAACGCCGTCTGCTTCACCAAGCGGGCGTGCTGAATCCCGAGGGACTGCGCGCCGCCGACGAGTGCTGCCGCCACAAGGCGCTGGACCTGATCGGCGATCTCGCCCTGCTGGGCCGGCCGCTGCTGGGTCACGTGATCGCCGAACGCGCCGGCCATGCCATGCACGCGGCGCTGGTGGAGCGCATCATGAGCGACCCGTCGCTCTACGAAATCCTGACCTTCGACCAACTCGCCTCGCGCGTCGCCCAGGCGCTGGTATCGTAGCCCTTATCGCAAAGTATGAAGCTGGGTGATGCTGTGCCCGCCGGCCGCTAACGTAATTGATTCTCCACGGGCCTCAAAATCCTTTAGAAATTCCGGATCGAACCAGCTATACGGCTCCACATCGTCCCAAGCGAACAGCTTGTACTCGCCCGGCCGGATGTTTTCGAAGCGATAGCGCCCGTACTGGTCGGTGGTCGCCTCGTGAAAGGAATCGAAGCGGGAACGCAGTGCGGGCCCGGCCACCAATAAGACGGTCGCTCCGGCGGCAGGCTTCTGGTCCTCTCCGAGCACCGCTCCGTCCACCTGTCCGCCCTCCGCCGCCAGCACAATCTCCAGTGCTGTCTTGGATGAATCGGCGATCGTGATCCCCTTTTCGTAAACGTCTACGCCTTCCGAGCGAATGCTCTTGATGACTACCTTCAATCCTTGCGTGCCCAGGTAGACCTGGTAGTGCCCCGGATTGATCTTCGCCGTGAAACCGTGGTGTTCATCGACGAGGGGGCCCTCGGTGCTGCCAATCCCGCCATCGAAGAACATTCGATCGCCCGACAGGCTCGCCTTGTCGCTACCCTCCACTGTGATATGGCCCGTTACCTCGGCGGGTAATTCAACTGGCACTCGCACGCCTTCCACGTCGCCGCCGACCGTCAGCGGAATGCGCGAGCGACTTCCATCGGTTCGAGACCGCATCTCCAGGGTGTAGGCGCCGGCAGGCACTCCGTGGAACTCGAACTCGCCGGCGCGGTTCCTGGTCGCGTTGCATCAGCAGCCCAAACCGCCACTCCGGCGGAGCGTTGAACAGCGCAGCGGATCCTAGAGGCGCCGCGGCCGACACCGTCACCCGAAACACCCGGCTCCGCAGCAGCGTGATGTCGATTCCGGAAAGCCGCGCCGCCCACATCGACTTCCACTGTGCGAGACCCCGAGGATCCACCACTCCCGGATAAAACGTCGGCAGCAGCACCGGTGGTGGCGTTTCGGCCGGATTCCGCGAATGGTCCACCGGGCGTCAAGAAGCCGTAATCACTGCGCGATCTCGCCACGGCCCGGATGAAATACTTGCCCGGCTCCAGATCGCTGGCCCGGTATTGGCCCTGATCGTCTGTGGTCAGTTCGTCACCGCGGCGCCGGATTTCCCGATGGCCGAATTCATTGTAGGACTGCCGGTACAGCACCACTTCCGCGCCGGACATCGGCTCGCCATCGGTATCGCGCACGGTTCCGGGAGATCACACCGAAAGGCGCCAATTTCACCTGCAGGTCTTTCAATTCCTGGCCGGCTTCCAGCACAATGACCGTCCCGCCACGCCCCGGCCGCCGGCGCCTTAATAAGGTATCCAGGTGGCCGTTGCGGTGACCCTTCAGCCGGTACTGCCCGGCGGGGAGATTGACCATGGCGAAATTGCCCTTGGCATCGCTAAAGGTCGAAAACGGCGGAATGCCTCCCGTGTTCTCCTCGGCCAGCAACTCCACTTTTCCCAGCGGCGCACCGGTCGGGAGCTGACCACTGTCCCGGAAAGCGCGCACGTTTGTGTGGGATGATCCTGGGCAACCAGGAAGAACGCAAGAATCCAGATCGGCATCCTAACGAATATCTTCCTTCACATCGTCTACCGGATGTGATCGCAAATTTCTGGCAGAACCTCCGCTACGCCACGCGTGTGCTCCGCAAAAGCCCCGGGTTCACCGCGGTGGCGCTGCTCTCCCTGGCGCTCGGCATCGGCGCCACCACAGCTATCTTCAGCGTGGTGTACGGCGTGCTAATCTCGCCGTACCCGTATGCACGGCCCGGCGAGATCTGGGCTGCGAAATCCGCAATCTCAAGAATCCGCAGCAGGGCCGCGGGTATTACCATCCGGCCGAATACCTGGAAGTGCAAAAGTTACCTGCGTTTTCGGCCGTAATGGCGACGGTACCCCGAGGGGGCCCTCCTCACCGGCGACCACGCGCCGGAGAGGTTTCAGTCCAGGTCCTCGTTTCCGCCAATGCATTTCAGTTTCTGGGCGTCCCCCCGGTGATCGGCCGCACCATTCAGCCCTCCGACGTTTCGCCTCGGCGGAGAGCCGGAACCGGTGATCGTCCTGAGCTACAGGGCCTGGCAGCGGCTGTTCGATGGCCGCGCCGACGCCCTAGGCAAGAAGCTGATTCTCGACGATCAGCCGCGCACCGTGATCGGAGTGATGCCGCCGCGCTTCGGCTGGTACACCAACGAAGGCGGCTGGCTTCCCATGCCGGTGGATCTGCACCGCGATGTGAACGTTGCCGCCATCGTGCGACTCGGGCCCGGCGTTTCCAAAAGCGCAGCCGAGCAGCAATTGCAGGCGCTCTACACGCGCCTGGCGCCGAGCACCCAGAGAACTTTCCGAGGACCGGCTTCGATTCCGTGCTGCACAACTACCTGGACATCACCGTGGCGGCAGGCGAGATGCACGCCAGCCTGCGCCTGCTGTTCGGCGCGGTGGGCTTCCTGCTGCTGATCGCCTGCGCCAACGTGGCCAACCTGCAGCTGGCGCGGGCCACCGCGCGCGCCCGGGAGATCGCCGTCCGCATGTCCGTTGGGGCCTGCGCGCGGCCGCTGATGCGCCAGCTGCTCACCGAGAGTCTGGTGCTCTCCGCTGATCGGCGGCGCATTGGGAGTCGGGTTGGCGGTGGTCGCTCACCAGGATCGTCGTCGCGCTGATGCCGGACTTCTACGTTCCCAACGAGGCGCGCATGCCGTCAACGGCTGGGTGCTGCTGTTCTCCTTCGGGTGTCTGCTCGCCACCGGCATTCTCTTCGGCCTGGCGCCCGCGCTGCAATGTTCGCGGCTGGACCTGGTGGAGAGCCCTCAAGGACGCCGCCGCAGGTCCTGGTGCTCCAGCCGCCGCTGGCCGGACCCGGTAATCTGCTGGTGGTGGCCGAGGTTGCGCTGTCGGTGATCCTGCTGGTGGGCGCCAGCCTGACCATACGGGGTTTCGTCAACTTACAGCAGGACCGAGTTAGGCTTCCAACCGGAACGGGTGCTCATGGTGGGGCTGCAGTTGCCCCCCAAACGGTACGCCACGTACGAGCAGCGGGTGGCGTTCGCGCAGAACATTCTGGAACGGGTCCGGCCCTTCCCGGTGTGCAATCGGCGGCGATCGGCAACGGCAGCATGCCGGTTCCCGGTGACATTCCCTCCCGGTACACCCTTGAAGGATTGCCGCCC
>CAVVLD010000066.1:0-18025 GCA_963748795.1 uncultured Solibacteraceae bacterium | reverse complement strand
TTACTTAGTCGGTCATTCCCTCCGAACGCTCCCTAACGGTCGCGGCTCCGATCTGAGCTCGATACCACCGGTACGTTTCCGCAATGCCCTCCTCCAGGCCAATGCGGGCGCGCCATCCCAGAGCCGTCAGTCGCGACACATCCAGCAGTTTGCGCGGCGTGCCATCGGGCTTCGATGCGTCGAACACCAGGCGGCTCGAAACCGGTCATCCGGCGAACCATTTCGGCCAGCTCGCGGATGGTGACGTCCGTCCCGACGCCGACATTGATGATTTCGGGCGATCGTAGTGCAGCATCAGAAAGACGGCCGCCTCGGCCAGATCGTCCACGTGCAGGAACTCCCGGCGCGGCGTCCCGCTGCCCCACACCATCAGCTCCGGCGCGTTCGTTCTCCCGCGCCTCGTGCGCCTTGCGCATCAGCGCCGGCAGCACGTGCGATGTCTCGAGATCGAAATTGTCGCCCGGCCCGTACAGATTGGTCGGCATCAGGCTGATGGCGTGGAATCCGTACTGCTGGCGATACGCCTGCGCCAGCTTGATGCCGGCGATCTTGGCGATCGCGTACCACTCGTTGGTCGGCTCCAGCGGCCCGGTCAGCAGATACTCCTCCTTGATCGGCTGCGGCGCGAGCTTCGGATAAATGCAGGACGAGCCGAGGAACTCGAGTTTCTTGACGCCGTTGCGGTACGCCGCGTCGATCACGTTGATCTGGATGGCGAGATTGTCGCGCAGAAACTCCGCCGGATAGGTGCTGTTGGCCAGAATGCCGCCGACTTTGGCGGCGGCCAGAAAAACGTACTCCGGGCTGTTCCGCTGCGAAGAACGCGTCCACCGCCGGCTTCGATCGCGCAGATCCAGTTCCGCCGGTCGCGCACGATCAGATTGCGAATAGCCGTCCTCCCGCAGTCGGCGGCAGATGGCCGAGCCGACCAGCCCGCGATGCCCGGCGACGAAAATGCGGCTGTCTTTATCCATGCGTCTTACCCATGCGAGGAACCCCGCACCACCACCTTGTGCCCGGCCGTCGCCAGGGTCTGCTCCTGGCGCGCCAGTTCCAGATCGTGGTCCACCATCAGGCGCACCAGTTCCTCGAAACTGACTTTCGGCTTCCAGCCGAGCTTCGTCGCGCTTTGCGAGGAATCGCCCAGCAGGTAGTCCACTTCGGTGGGGCGCAAATAGCGCGGATCGGTTTCGACGACGCTTGTTCCAATCCAGACCGCAGCGGGCGGCGGCCACGTCGAGGAACTCGCGCACGGAATGCGATTCGCCGGTGGCGACCACGTAATCGCCGGGTTCCGTCTGCTGCAGCATCAGCCACATGGCTTCGACGTAATCGGCGGCGTAGCCCCAATCGCGGCGGGCGTCGAGATTGCCCAGGAACAGCTTCTTCTGCAGCCCGAGTTTGATGCGCGCCAGCGCGCGCGTGATCTTGCGCGTGACGAACGTCTCGCCGCGGCGCTCCGATTCGTGATTGAAGAGAATGCCGTTGGAGATGAACAGACCGTACGCTTCGCGATAATTGACGGCGTACCAGTGCGCGGCCACCTTGCTGACGCGCATACGGGCTGCGCGGATAAAACGGCGTCGATTCGTTCTGCGGCGGCGGGGCGGCGCCGAACATTTCCGACGATCCGGCCTGATAGAAACGGGCCTGCTTGCCGGCGACGTCGGACGTAATCGCGAAACGCTTCGAGCAGCGCGCAGCGTGCCGGTGGCGACGACGTCGGCGGTGTACTCGGGCTGATCGAAGCTGACGCGCACGTGCGATTGCGCGGCCAGGTTGTAGATTTCGTCCGGCTGCACCTTTTCGAGGATGTGGCGCAGGCCGGTGCCATCGGTCACGTCGCCGTAATGCAGGTGCAGGGCGACCTCTTCGTGCGGATCGGCGTAGATGGATCCAGCCGTTCCGTGTTGAACGTGGAAGCGCGGCGGACGATGCCGTGCACCTGGTAGCCTTTGGCCAGCAGGAATTCGGCCAGGAACGATCCGTCCTGCCCGGTGATGCCGAGAATGAGCGCCGTTCTCATGTAGAAAACCCAATCATAAACCGGATCGTGGCAGTCAGGCCTGCATTCAGGGGTTCAGGCGGCGCGACGGAGCGGTTTGGGAGCCGGCGGAAAGAGATTTCTGGCCTCGACGAGGCGGCTGTGATGGGCCGCCACGCGGGTGAAGCGAGGGCTTGAAAAATCAAATTGCGGGGGTAGCAATTCGCGCGGGAAATCACGCTCGATCTCGTAGGATTCGCCTTTGCTTTTAGCGAGTTCGGAGAGCAGGCGAGCGTCTTCGGCGGCGTCGCGGAGGGCGGTGAGGCGGTTCTCCTTGAGTTGGTTGAAGAGAGTCACGTTTCTTTCGACGCGCCGCTGGATGCGGTTTTCGTAGAGGGAGAGGCGGTCCATCACCTTGTGCTTGTCGTCCCAGACGCGCCCCGCGGCGAGGATGGTATCGACTTGTTCGTTTCCGGATAGGGCGTCGTCGGGCCGGTTGAGGCCTCGGGCGACGATGGCGGCTTCCCAGGCGGCGGCATTTTTCAGGCGCCAGCGGTCATCCGCGACCTGCTGGATGAGATCGATTTCCATGCCGCCTACGGGGGCAAAGTACTGGTGAATGCCCCGGCAGTGGTCTTTGTAAGGTTGTTCATCAGCCGGCGTGATGATGAGGACATGACCTGTCAGGCCATGGCGATACGCATTGAAGACGCGCTTATCGCGGGGTTTTTGTTCAGGAGATTGCTCTGGTTCAGTCATCGGATCACAACTCACGAGCTTATTAAATCATGCGAGGAGTGCGGCGGCTTGGGGTGGATGGCTGGTAAGCGATTGAGGGGAAAGGGGGAGGGTGGGTTGGGAAGTGCTGTGACTGAACGGCGGGGGTTGGGGGTAGGGGTTGGGGGTTGGGGAATAGATCGCTTATGATTGTTTGGAAATGCACCATAGCGGTAAGCAGGCGGAGATCCTTTATGTGGCTAATCTGGCCACGGCTTTGAATATCAGCCGGGAAAAGGCTGACCGGATGCTCACCGGGAAACCATTCAATGAGACGCGGCGGGGCTGGTATCTGATGGATATCGGGCAGATGATGAAGCTGCTGCCGGAGCCTCCCGGGCGGTTACTCGATTTGGGGTGCGGGCCGGGGTGGACTTCGCGGATGTTCGCGATGGCCGGATACGATGTGGTGGGCGTGGACATTTGTCCGGAGATGATTCAACTGGCGCGTTCCACGCAGGGGGGACCGAATGTGCGGTTTGAGATTTGCGATTACGAGGCGCCGCTGGATTTCGGGACCTTCGACTTAGTGGTGATTTACGACGCGCTGCACCACGCGACCGATGCGGCGGCAGTGGTGCGCAGGGCGTACGAGTCGCTCCGCGAGGGCGGGCTGTTCCTGACGGCGGAACCGGGGAGCGGGCATTCGCAAGCGGAGAGCTCGGTGAAGATTATCGAGCTGATGGGCACCACGGAAAACGATATGCCTTTCGCATGCCAGAAGGGGCTTCTGCTGGCGGCGGGGTTCAGCGAGGTGCGGCAGTATCTGCGGCTGAGCGAATTGCCTTTGGAAGCGGTGAGCACGGAAGGGGGCCGTGCTTTGCAGGGTGAGCACTTCCGGGCGCTCGATTACCATACGGCGGCGCAGGGGTTCACGAGCATTGTAGTTGGGGTGAAGTGAGCGAGCAGAGCCGTTTTCCTGCTGTTGGCGTAAACTGCTATATTTGTTCCCATGGACATGGATGGCGCCATTAAACAACTGCAGGAGACAGCTATCGTAGTGGCAGGCCTGCAAGCGCGCCAGGCGGAAGTATTGAAGGGCCACGGAGAATGGCTGGAGCAACACGAGCGGGCGATGGCCAGACACGAGGAATGGCTAGCCAGACACGACATGGTGATGGCCGAGATGGATGACAAACTGAATGGCCTGATCGCCGTGGTTGACGACCTGGTCCGCCACCGCAAGGGCGAGTAACAGAATGGCTCGCCTGCTGACCCGCCGTAACGCACAAAAGATGGCCGCAGCCCGCAAGGTGAGAGCGGGAGGCCGGCCACGGAAGCCGACGCCCTGCCGGAAGTGCGGCGCGATGTGCGCCAGCGAGACACTGTCCCGAGTCCACTGCTGAAGGTGCCGGCCCTGCCCTTCGAATACCGGACCAGATCCGTTTTAAGGCTAAAATTCAAACATGGCGGTGCACAACATTTCCGAAGCCACTGGTCCACGCGGGCCCCGGAAGCCCGGCTCGATGGCGGGTGAAATCTGGATCGCTCCAGATTTCGACACTCTGCCGGACGATATTGCGGAAGCCTTCGGAATTACGGAACCAGGGAGCTCTAAGCCACA
This sequence comes from uncultured Solibacteraceae bacterium, assembly GCA_963748795.1. Taxonomy (GTDB): domain Bacteria; phylum Acidobacteriota; class Terriglobia; order Bryobacterales; family Bryobacteraceae; genus Sulfopaludibacter. The sequence continues at coordinate 13,700 of CAVVLD010000066.1, read as the reverse complement.
AACGACGTTCGTGGTGGAATGAGGTGGGAAGAAAAAGGGGGTTGGGAATGGTGCGGCCCTTCGGGCCTAGCTTTTCCCGAACCTTGGCGACCCGGCAGGTCGCGTTACTTCCGTGGCACCATCGCGATCCCTTTGACCGGATGTTGCTCGCACAAGCGCAAGTTGAGAAGCTTGTCCTACTGACCGCCGATGAAGCGCTCGGGGGGCATACGGCGCAGCGGTTCACCTGGCGCGCCGAGGTAGCCCCATATACCCATATTTCAAAATACGGTAGTATGGGTGTGTGAAGACAACCGTGGAAATTGCGGATTCCCTGTTTGCCGAAGCCAAGGCTTACACGGAAGCACATGGTCTTTCCTTCCGCGAGTTAGTGGAAGAAGGTTTGCGCTCCACGTTGCAAGGAAGGCAGCGGAGTGCTAAACGATTTCGGATGCGGGACGGCTCTTTCCGGGGGCATGGGTTGCAGGCCGATCTGTCGTGGCCGGAAATCCGGCGGCAGATCTATGAAGGCCGCGGCGAATGATCGCGGTTGACACTAATATTCTGGTGTACGCTCACCGGTCGGATTCACCCTGGCACAAAGCGGCATATCGACTAATCGCAGACGTGGCTCAAGGCGATATGTTATGGGGTGTACCGTGGCCCTGCATTCATGAATTTCTGGCAGTGGCCACACATCCGCGGATTTATAATCCTCCGTCACCTTTAGCCAAAGCGATCGAGCAAATCGAGATTTGGATGGAGTCGCCCTCGATTCGAATTCTGGCTGAGCTGGCGGGACACTGGAAGGAACTGAAAGAGATCATTACCGCCGGTCAGATTGTCGGCGGAGCGATACACGACGCCAGGGTAGCGGCTATCTGCGTGGAACATGGAGTGCGCGAGATATGGTCCGCCGACCGGAACTTCACGCGAATTCCGGGCGTGGTCGTACGTAATCCGCTGATTGGATGACGTTTTTAAGTGTCCAAACAGGTCCGCGCGGGGCAAAGAACGACCGCGCGGCTCGGTGGTGCACCAGTTACGGGGCTGTGCCTTTGAGCAACAAACCGCTGACGCTTGTGATGTCGCTCGCCACCTTCGCCGCCGACCTGAAAGCGGCAGGGCAGTTATGACCAGAGGAGGAGGCCCGGACTTGGAAATGTTATATTGAAATATAACTCAGGAGAACGCCATGCACACAACCAATCTCCGCAAGGTCGGCGGCTCGATCATGCTGGCCGTACCGCCGGCGCTGCTCGACATGCTGCACCTGCGTCCGGGAGAGAAGGTAGGCCTGGCGGTGCGCAGCGGCCGGCTGGTTGTGGAGCCACAGCGAAAGCCGCGCTATACGCTCGATGAGCTGCTGGCGCAATGCAATCCGAAGGCCCGGCGCAGCAAGGAAGAGCGCGAATGGCTGGATGACAAGCCGGTGGGCGGCGAGCTGCTCTGATGAGGCGCGGCGAAATCTGGCTGGTGGGGCTTGACCCCACGCTGGGACACGAGCAAAAGGGCCGCCGTCCGGTCCTGATCGTGTCGCCGGAGGCATTCAACCGCGTAACGAAAGTGCCCTTGGTTCTCCCGATCACGAGCGGTGGGAATTTCGCGCGAACGGCCGGTTTTGCCGTGACGCTGGACGGAACCAAAACAACCGGTATTGTCCGTTGCGACCAGCCCCGCGCCCTCGATCTTGCCGTGCGCGGCGGCAAGAAGCTGGAAAACGTTTCCGATGCGATCATGGACGAGGTACTGGCAAAGGTGGCGCCGATTTTTGAGTAGCCACTCAAAAACGCGATTGAGCCAAACGGCGTGATTGTACGGAATCCGCCGCTTCTCGCATGTCCCTGCTTTTGAAGGGCGGTAGAATAGGCACTTCCTTACATATGCGCCTTGAACAAGATCCGGCCCGTTTCTACTTAGGTGTAGTTACTCCCATGGCAAACGAGGCGGATACAGCCATTGCGTTTGTGCAACAGGTAATAGAGAACTGCCGGACCGCGCCGCGGACGACTGTGTTTGTGGTGCTGGACAACGTATCCAAAGACGGGACGCGCGATCTGCTGGAGCAGTATGCGCGGAGTGAACCGCGCCTGCAGGTTGTGTGGGCCCCGCAGAATCGCTGCATCGTGGATGCGTATATCAGTGGATACCGGGCGGCGTTGGCCGCGGGGTGCGACTGGATTCTGGAGATGGATGCGGGATTCAGCCACCGGCCGGAGCAGATTCCCGCGTTTCTGGCCTGCATTTCAGAAGGGTTCGACTGCGCCTTTGGGAGCCGGTTTTGCGAGTCGGGCGCTTACCGGCAATCGTGGAAGCGAAGGCTGATCAGCCAGGGCGGAACGTGGTTGTCTAACGCGGTGCTGGGTACGCATCTCTCGGATATGACGAGCGGGTTTGAACTGTTTTCGGGCGAAGCGCTGGCGCTGGTGCTGGAGAAGGGCATTCATTCGCGGGCCCACTTTTTTCAAACCGAGATCCGGGCCTACTGCCACGGGCTGCGCATCCGGGAAGTGCCGATTGTCTATGCGAACCCGAGTCCGCGCCTGGGCAGCGGCGCGATTGTGGAGGCGCTGCGGCAATTGCGGCGGCTGGTGTCTCTGCGGCTGCGCGGGCAATTGCTGCTCAAGGGGAGCAAGCCGGAAAAGGAGAAGCTGGCGGTCGCCGGATGAGTTCGCGGACGGCGCTGGTAGTGACTTCGATAGCGGCGCCGAACGATGCTCTGCGACGCCTGGCGGAAGTAAGTCTGGATCGATCCTGGCGCTTCTACTTGATTGGAGACGAGCGCAGTCCGCGCGATTTCGCTTTGCGGGGGTGCGAGTTTTATTCCCTGGGGCGGCAGAGGGGCAGCGGGCTTGGTTTCGCCGAGGCCTGCCCGGTGCGGCATTACGCGCGCAAGAATATCGGCTACCTGCTGGCGTTGCGCGAGGGGGCGGAAGTCATTATCGAGACGGATGACGACAATATGCCCTTGCCGGACTTCGCCGGCGACCGCCGCCGGACGGCGATTGCGCCGCGGGTCGAAAAGGCGGGATGGCTGAACGTCTACCGTTACTATTCGGACCTTTCCATCTGGCCCCGGGGGCTGCCTCTGGATGCGGTGCAACAGCCGGCGCCGGCGCTGGGAGAGGCTTCGGAGGTGGATTGTCCGATTCAGCAGGGACTGGCGGACGACAATCCGGATGTGGACGCGGTGTACCGGTTGCTGCTGCCCCTGCCGGTGCAGTTCCGCCGCGGCATTCAGGTGGCCTTGGGAGCGGGGAGCTGGTGCCCGTTCAACAGCCAGAACACGACCTGGTTCCAGGATGCGTTCCCGCTGCTGTATCTGCCGGCGTATTGCTCTTTCCGGATGACGGATATCTGGCGGAGCCTGGTGGCGCAGCGCATCGCCTGGGAGTATGGCTGGTCGGTGCTGTTTCACGACGCTTCAGTGAGGCAGGACCGGAACGAGCACGACCTGATGAAAGACTTCGCCGATGAAGTGCCCGGGTATCTGCAAAACCGGCGGATGGCGGCTTTGTTAGAGGGGCTGTCGCTTTCCGGTGCGAGGGGGGCGATGGGTGAGAATTTGCGGATTTGCTATGAGGCGCTGGTGAGGGAAGGGATTGTGGGCCAGCAGGAGTTGGGGCTTTTGAGCGCCTGGCTGGCGGATCTCAAGGAGATGGGATTGAGGCAGTGACCCCCAGGGAGACCGCACCGGAATTACGGCATCTGGCCATTGTTGTGGGATTACTTTGGCTGGCGTTGGTGTTGGGCTCTTTACGCGCTTATACTTTTGATTTCGATGCGGCGAACTACTCCCTGGGCGTTCAGCATTTCGATATTGCGAATGACCAGCCGCATCCTCCGGGATACCCTCTCTGGATCGCCGCCGCCAAGATAGTTACGGTCTTCGTGCGAGACCCGCGGATTGCCCTGACGTTGTTGGCGGCGCTTTTCGGCATGGGGGCTCTGGTCTTTTTTTCCCTTGTGGCAAAGAGGCTTTTCGGCCCGTGGGGCGCTCTTACGGCAACGAGCTTACTGGCGTTTTCTTCGCCGGTGCTGCTGTACAGTTCGGTGCAGGACACTTACACGGTGGATCTTTTTGCCTCGTGCTTTCTGGCGTGGCTGGTAACTTCGGTGCTGGATGGCCAGGCATCCCGGTTGCCGCTCGCGTATGCGTCGGCTGCGGTACTGGCGGGATTCCGCCAGAGCGGGGTGGTATTTCTGGCGCCCTTACTTCTGATTGCTACGGTGGTTGCGGTCCGCCGTAAGCTTTGGCGCGAACTTGGCGGCGGAGTTCTATTGGCGATGGTTGGGGGCGCTGCATGGCTGGTTCCGACGGCCATGATGACTGACTTCGCCAGATTGAGATTGCATAGTCAGGAGCAGTTTCTTGCGGCAGCGAAATTTACTTCTTTGTTGTACGGAGCATCGCCGGTAGTTTATTGGAAAATGGTCGAAACTGCGGCGGTCCAGCTCGCGCTGGCTCTGTTTCCAGCCTTACTTTTGTGTGTGCTCTGGCGCATTACGGGTCCCGGCCGCCGGGGTAACACAGAAGCCCCCAGCACACCGCTGGAATGGGACCGTTGGTATTTCTACCTGCTGTGGGCCGCGCCGTGCCTGCTCTTCGACTTTCTGATCCACTATCCCAAGCCAGGATACCTGCTGCTCTGCCTGCCACCCCTGCTCCTGGTGATCGTAAAGCTGATGCGAGCGTCCATTGCGCGCTTTCCGTCTCTGGTGGGCGGAGTAGCTCTCTCGCTCTTGCTCGCCTACGGCCGGCCGCCTGCTATTTCCACCAGACCCTGGTCGGACTTCATCGAGGAGGCGGAGCGGGGAACGCCGGAGTTCTCCTCTTTGGTGGAAGAGGGACACGAGGAATTACAGAACGTGCTCGGCTCTCCATCAGACGACACGTTGGTTTTTGTGGTGAGATCACCATCCGATGAGGCGCCTAACCATCGCACCCTGTCTGTTGATTTTCCTCATGAGCGGGTAGTCGAAGTGTTCAACAACCGGCCCATGTTAGCTACCGGTAGCTTGATACGGCCTTTGGGTAATTTGTCTAGCCGGTTGAAGACGATCTACTGGATCACCAGGGCGAACGATATTCCACTCGAAGTCCGTCAGATACTGCCGCAAACCATTCAGGTGCTAAGCAATTCGTTGTTTGCGCTCTGGCGAACCGATCTGGGGCCGGATCCGTTGGACGAAACTTTGACGGTATCGGGCATACCTGTTCATTTGCATCGCTCCACCAACTCCACCCTGATTTCTCCCACGCTGCTGAAAAGCATGCCCACGGATCAGCCTGGCCCACGGATTCGGCGACGTGGAAGGGAACGGCGGCTTCGATTGGGTATGGGCGATGGGTCCCGAGGCAAGCGTATCCGTGAAGTTTCCCGACAGATTCACGGACCCTCTAAGAATCGTTTTCCAAGTGTTGGATACCATGCGCGGCGTAACCGGCAGGGTACTGGTCAATGGGAAACCGGATCAGAGTTTCAAAAGTTTCTTCCCGCAGCAGGTTATTCGCGTTGCCGTCCCGCGCGATGTGAATCCGGCGACGGTCACCTTTGAATTCGACCGTTGGAACGGCTATCCGCGCAATACTGGTTCCGCAGGACTCCCAGGCCCATGGCGGTGATGTTTGAAAGCATTCATGGAGAGGCCGGGAAAACACATTCGAAATCTTACAGCGGTAAATTGGCCACTATTTTCGATCTTGAGAGTGAGGAGGTGAAAGTGAAGGAGATAGCTGCTACCCTGATCTTGGTGTTATTTGTAGTTTGTTTTGTCTTACTAGATATGGACCTACATTCATACGAAAGTGCCGCGGCCTATTCGTACCACATAGCAAAAACGACTCGTATGATCAGGGAAACATGCCCCCAAGCGAAGCGTCCCCAAGAACCTCAATTAACCGCCGACTCGATACGCTGCATTGGCCGGATCCAGCGGTCTACGGAACAGTACTGGTTGCCATCCTGTACCTCCTGCCTCGGCTGATTCACGCGCAATTCGGTTTGCTCGACGATGCCGTGACGTTATCTGTATCCCGCATGGTGGTAGCGCATCCCACCTTCAGCCTGCACGCGTTTGAAAGCCAAGGCCGCTTTCTACCCGCCTACTGGTTGTATTGGGCGTTGCTCTATGCTGTCGGAGGAGAAAGTCCACTGTGGTTCTATCTTGGAAATACGGTGGTTTTGGCGCTTACGGTTGCCGCCTTCATCGCGCTACTGCGTAAATTTGGAGCGGGTGACTTCGAGTATATGGGTGGCGTGCCTTTTCTTTATCTTCTCGGCCCCTGCCGCGGAGTGTTATTTTACGCTTTCCAAGGGTGAGCCGGTAATTCTCTTATCGCTTCTAGCCTCACTACTCGTTGCCCATCGAGCAAGTCAGTCGCGTGGGTCGCACGGAACCTGGATTTTCGCAACCCTGCTCGGGCTTGTTGCAGTCACCACACGGGAACCTGCGGTCGCCTGGGTCGGAGTGGTGGGCGCGTGGTTGCTTTTGTCCACTTGGCGCGGTTTTGGCAAGCCAGCTCTTCTACCTCGCAAGGCGTTGACCGTATACCTGCTGCTTCAGTTGGCGGCCGCCGCGTCGGTTCTAATCGTCAAGGTCCTCCTAATGCCCGCCCCGGCCCCCGGATTGTACGCATCGGGATATCAGGTCACCTGGCAGAATGTCTTCCAAAGCCTCCTGAATTGGAGTTATAGTCTAGTCCGCGATTTCCCGGCCCTGTGTTGGTTCTTACCCTGCGCGGCAATCCTGGCCTGGCATCGGCAACTTCGGCGGCCGCAGCCGCTTCTGATGATGCTGGCTTGGATGGCCAGCTTTGCCTCAATCCTCCTCCCTTGGCGCGATTTCCGCCCATATTATCAGCTAATGTTCTGTGCCGGTAGCAGTCTCTTTTGCGGTTTGGTGGCCGGAGAATGCCTGACTCTGGCGCGGGGTGGCCAGCGGTGGGCGCGGGTGGCTTTGAGCGGAGCCGCGATTCTCTTTGCCATCACGGCTGTCAACAGCGCGAACGCCGCCCACTATCAGATCCAGATGGACGATGCCAACGCCGATTTGCTGAAGCGCCTGCAAGAACTGCCGCCGAACAGCATCGTGTCGGTCAACTTTCCTTTTCAACATGAGTATGCTTTCGAATTGAAATTGCATCTGAACGAACATCTCAGCCGGCCCGATCTCAGCATTGTGCCATTGGATTTCTCGAGGCCCAACCCTCCGGATGCCGATCACCCGCGGTTCGTCGTTTCTCCAGAAGTAACGCACGAACTTTGGCCCCTGGCGCGCGGTCCGATGCTGGAAACTGCCGCCGGCAATTGGAACCAATTGTGGAAGCAAGCCTCGGGCACCAAACCGGAGATCCAGGTGATTCAAACTTGGCAGACGGCGGATATCGGACTCCAGGTATTTTGGTGCACCGCGATGGAAGAACTGGACCCGACGCCTCGCCGCCGGACCGTGCCGTTCCAGTTCGCGGCCACCAATTGATTTGCGTCAGACCTCGTATGGCTGGTCCATCTACGTCGAGCCCGCGTGGAAGGACCCTGTTCAGGCGGCATCATTCACGGCAGACGGCACATGGTTCATCGAACAAGCGTACAGCGAACCTATCCAGTTGGCGCTAGGGGCGCCTGGCGATCAGCCCGTGGCCGCCGATTGGGATGGCGATGGCTTGCTCGAACCCGGTGTGTATCGCCCCTCCTCGAACAGTTGGATGGTCGATCTGAATCTGGATGGCAAGCCAAGCCTTGTCTTCCGACTTCCCGGCATGCAGCCGAGCGATATTCCAGTGGCTGGCCACTGGACCGACACCCTAAAAGCCGAACCCGGATTCTACCGTCCGGCTGACGGCACCTGGCATTTGTTCCATTCCATCGAAAACCCAGTTGAGTGCCTTCCGGCGATTCATTTTGGCAACGCTGGCGCTATCCCCCTCGCCGGTGACTGGGACCAGGATGGCCGTTCGACCCCCGGCTTGTATCAACCGGAAACCAGGGCCGTGACCCTCATTAATTCCTTTCGAGACGACGCTCTGCGTGTGAGGTATGAGCTTCCGGAGGGGAGCCCTGTAGTGGTGAACTGGACTGGCATGGGTGTCGATACAGTGAATACCGTGGACCACGGGAAATGGAATCGCCGCTTGGCCAATTGTCAATGCGAAGCCAGCAACCCCATCCCCGAGTTCTCTACCGAACTTCCGAAGGGCGTTTATTTTGCCGGCCGGTGGAAATCTCCTACGGGCCGCTCGGCTCACCAAAGTAAATCAGCATTGCTGCGTCCTGATCGTGCACCGCAAACGCATGAGAGAACTATCCGGCTTGTCTCCGGCACGGTACAGCCTGGGTCAAGTCGATAACGATGCGGCGGGGTTGGGTGCCGTTCATTTCCGCCCCGCAAACTAGCCGCCGCGCGGTCTGCATTTTCAATCTTGAGATCGTCCACACGTAACATCAGGGGGCGGGTGTCGGTAGGAATAAAGAAGGTGGGTTTTTCTTCCACTTCGAGAGACACCCGGTTCAGCCCGCGCACGGCGGGGACGCGAAACTCCTGGATTCCTTCTTCCACTTTGATGTGCCGCGGCGGGCCGGAGGAAGCGATCGACAGGCTGCGGTAGGCAAGGCCGGGACGCGAGGGGCCCAGGGAGAACCGGCCCTGGAAGGTCACGGCGCCGTTTTCAAATGACAGGAACTCGATGGTGGTTGGGCCTCCGCCCATCCAGAAGAAAGGTCCTTTGGGGAGACCTTCGATGCCGTTGGGAGCGTGCACCGAGAGTATGATGGCGGCCCGATCGGCGGGGCACGGGAGCAGCGAAATCTCGGACGTTCGCGCCACCGGCGGTGAGGACAGGGCGCCGATCTGACTGTTTTCGACGATCAGGTATTGGGGCCTTTGGGCGGTGCTTTGGCGTGGGATCGAAAAATCCTGGAAGTCGCGGCTGGCACCGATGTTCACCAGGTGCACCTCCGCGCCGAGCGCGAGTTCCAGGTATTCGGAGAGCCATGGATTGGAGAGATCCGACCAGACGGTGATTCCTTTTTGGCCTTGCAGTACGGCATCCATTGCAGTGATGTTCCAGTCGTGCTGGCGGTATTCTCCGTGTCCCTGGATGTAGTTGGCATAGTCGCTGCCGGAGGCTGCGAGCCAGGGACGGTCCAGGGCGAGGCCGCATTGCAGCAGCAGCCAGACCATGGCGCAGACGCCGACAAAGTTTCCGGTGAAGCCTCCCCAGGTTTCTATGGAGGCGGGGAGAGGCGAAGACAGCGCCGAGCAGCGTGAGTATCAGGAACACATAGCCGAACGACAGACCCTTGGCTCCCGCCCAATACTGTTGGCGAAGCACCAGGTAGGCCCACTCGAGGCAGGCGGCAAAGGTGAGGGACGCCGCCAGTCTCATGCCGGTGCTTGCCTGGGACGGCCGGCCCAGGGTTCGCGCCACGGCAACCACGAGGGCCGCGGTGAGGACGATGCCGGGCACCAGCAGAATTACATGCGGGAGGACTGGCGCGACCAGGGGCCCGAATCCCCAGAGGCCCGTGAAGGGGTCGGTATAGAGCCAATGGAAGTAAGTGATGTGCCACGTATTGGGATGGTTCATGGCGGAGGACATCTGCGCCTGGAGAAACTCCGCCAGAAATCCGGCCATGGGGATGGCTCCGAGCAGGATGACGCCGAGAGAGACCAGATAGCCGGCTAACCGTGGGCCCAGGGCCGGCGCACGCCACAGTTGCACGGCCAGAAACAGGACGCATCCGAATGCCGCCATGGGCACGATTTCCGGATAGAGGAACAGCAGAGCCAGCGCGGCGATACCCAGCAGAAGATGCTCGCGCCAGTGGATTCCGGTGGGCCGGCGGTCTTCTATGTGCACCAGGAGCAAGGCGATCAGAAGGAGCACGGGAACGCTGTTTTGCTGGCCGTCGGCGCGGATATCGACGATCAACTGGGCCCAAAATCCGGCGCAGATTGCGAGGGCGGCCAAGAGCGCGTGGCGCGGGCGGAGTTTGAGAAAGATCCTGGTATAGGCCAGAACGGGGCCATAGGCCAGCAGGAAACAGAGCACCGAGAAGAGATACTCGAAGCGGTAAGCCGGCGCTCCGGCTACCTGCGAGGTGAAGGCCAGCATCATGGGAGTTGCCCAGCGAACGCCGAGAAGATTGGAGGCGCGCTCGTAGGAGAGTTGGCGATCAACCAGCGTCTGCTTATCGACGCGCTTGGCCCAGTAAAACGGTTCGCGCTGAAGGTAGCCGGCGGCGGTAATGTAATTGAAGCTGTCGGAACCATTGCCGCGCAGAATGGTGTATTTCAGGCCGCCGAGCGACCAAGGCGCCACGGTGAGAGCACTCAGCAGAAGAAATGTGCACACGGCCAAAACCGGCCATCGCTTCCCGCCTCGACGGAGAATGGTTTTTCGCGCGAAGTAGCCCGCGGTCAGGGCGGCGCTGACTGAGAGCGTCACGATGATCCAGGGAAGACACCAGCGGGAGACCGGCAGGTCCAGCAGGGTGAGATAGGTTCCGAATACGGTGGTGAGCGCAAACCCGGATACCGGCGCGATGGCGATGGCCAGCGCCAGGCGCCGCGGGCCGGAAAGCAGCCATAAGCACGGTCCTATGCCCAAAGCGGCGAAGAACAGAAAGTTCAGCGCGATTCCGAATGTGACGGCAGACATAAAGTATCGAATTTAACAGGCTGGCTGTGGTGAGAGGGACGGATGAGTACACCGCGTGCGTTCATCGGCACCAGTTAAACACAGTTGCCCGGTTAGAATAAGGTTTCTTCTACGCCGTGTGGAGCCCTGCACGGCCCCACCTCCCCGCCGAGGGCTTTTTAACCCGTTTGTCACAGCCCGAAATCCCATGAGTGTCGCGGCAAGTAAAAGCAGGCTGCTGAGTCTCAGTTCCAGTGAACCCACCGGCATAACATCGCTTGGCCGCAAGATTCGGGCCAGAGTCAAGCGGATCGCGCCGGCGCTGTTTCTGTGGCTTTTCGGCCTGGTGAATCTACTCCATCCGGTACTGTTCTCACTCAATTCGGGAGACGGGGGGGATACGCGCCTCAATCTATATTTTCTGGAGCACCAGTTCAAGGTACTGACTGACTCGCACTATCCGGGCCATTTTGCCACGGCGCCTTTCTGGTTTCCCGAATCGGCGAATAACATGGCGCGGTCGGACATGCTTACCGGCGCGGCGCCGTTCTATATTCTGCCGAGATTCTTTTTGCCGCGCGATGCCGCGTACGAAGCTTTCTTTGCCATCGCCGGCACACTCAATTTTCTGGCGCTCTACTGGATTCTGCGGCGGCTGGGAGTGCAGGCTCCGGTGGCTGCGCTGGCCGCCTTCGTTTTTGCGTTCGGCATGCACACAGTCCAGCACACGGTGCATTCGCAACTGTTTCTTCAATGCTGGGGAGTGCTGTGCCTGTATTGTGTCATGCGCTTTATGCAGGCGCCGACCCGGGGGCTGGTGTTCTGGCCGGTGTTGCTGCTGGGGCTGCAGACGCTTTCTTCACCGTATTGCGGGATCTTCTACCTGATTGGCGCGGGTCTGCTGATTGGGATCTATGCGGCGATCGCGCGTGGGACCGTAGGAAAAACTCTGGAATGGTGCCGGCATGAATTCCTCGCGATGGCAGGCGCGGCGTCTCTGGCGATGGCTCCGGCAGCGGTCCTGCTGCTGCCGTATTTGAAGAACGGGGGCGGCGTGCACCGGTCGTGGGAAGAAGTTTTATTCTTCATCCCCAAGCCGTGGCTTTGGATCGACCCCATGCAAGGGACCTTGTGGTGGTTCGTGAAGCGGCTTTGGGGTTCCGCGCCGGAAGCGCATCAGACCTACTTTCCGGGAGCGGTCTTCCTGCTGCTGGCGGTAGGGTGCGGGGCGGCATTCTGGATGCGGCGTGACTGGCGCACGAGCGTTCGCGGGAAGGTGGGTTTTGCGTTTTTCGGTATGTCCCTGGGGCTGCTGTTTCTGGCATCCGATTTTTGGGGGCATTCGCCATGGAATCCGATCTACCGGTTTCTGCCCGGCGCGTCGGGGATCCGCGACATCGGGCGGATTGGGATTGTGGCCAACGCAGGCCTGCTGATCAGCGGCGCGCTGTTTCTGGATTTCGTGCTCCGGCGCTGGCGTCAGTCCGCGGCCCGGTTGCTGCTGGTTTCCTGCATGGCGCTGGCATTGGCCGAGAATTGCCTGCTGCTGGCATTGATCCCGCCCGCGAGCTGGCAGCAATTCGATACGCACAAACGCTTTCACTTCTATGACGAGTTTTACGGCGTCTACGCGTATCCACGGAATTATTACGCGCCGCAGATGGCGGAGATGGCCGGCCTGATGCGGGGCGCCAGCGCGGCGTATGTTTACACGGACCCGTCGATTGCCGATTATGCGCACGAGAATAACGCCACACTGGTGGCGCAGCAGGTGGACGTGCCGGTGATGAACGGGGATCTCGGCGTGGCCAAGGCAGGGTATGGATCGAAAATGTCGCCGCGCCAGGTGCTGGAGAAAGGCAGCGGGTTCGATTTTGACGGATTTGAATACCTGGTTCCGCGGTCGGAAGAGGGAAGGCTGCGAAGCCAACTGCGGCAATCGGGACTTTCCTTTCTGAAGGGCGGTACATACTACGCGGCATACACGCCTTTGGGAGCGGATCGGGGATTCGATGCGGATTTCCAGATCATTGGCGCGCCTCCCACGCGATTGCTGGAGAATCAGGTTGCCGAACTGCCGGTGGCGGTCACGAATCGCAGCCGGTATCCCTGGCAGCCTTTTGGAGACAAGCCCACACGGCCGGCCTACCAGGTGCTGTCGCCGGAGACGCAAAAGCCGGTCTCCGAGGGGGTGCGCACTGCCCTGCCGGGCGTGCTCCTGCCGGGCGACACCGCCTTGGTCCACCTGCCTCTGAAGGTGGGGACTCCCGGCAAATATGTGATCAGGCTGGCCATGGTGCAGGAGGGAGTGGCCTGGTTTCTTCCCCGGGATGCGGCGCGCTCGGTGCAGTTCCCGGTGACGGTGGAGGATCCGGACGCTGCGGACAGCGGATGCTCAGCGACCTTCGATAAAGGTTGGTATGGGCAGGAAAGGGCCGGCGGGGATTGGTGGCGATGGTCGTCCGGCACGGGGGAAATCCACGTGACTGTGCGGGAGGACAGCGATATCCGCATGGATGGCCTGCTGGCTTCGGCGCAGCCGCCCAACAGGGTAAACATCGTGCTGGATGGCGAGAGCGAAGCACAGATCCTGACGCCGGATTCGGCGCCCAGCCAGCTCCAGGGGCTTGCATTGCATCTGCCGAAGGGCGACCACGTAATCCAGTTCATCAGCCAGAATGCCGGCAAGACTTTTCCAACAGATACCCGCTCGCTGGCGATCAGCCTGCGAAACCTGCGGATACAGACTCCCCGGAGATGCGGCATACAATGAGCGCGCTACGTTACTCCCGGCAGAACGTTCATGAAGCCCTCTCGCGGCGGGATATAGAGCGGCTGGTAAGAGACATCACGCCCCTGCGGGGGAAGAAGAGCGGGCTTTGACTCCGGCGGAAAGAGAAGGCTTGCGGTGCTACTCGGAATTCCACATGAGGCGGTTCTGTTATACCGTTTCGGTGATTTGCGGACTGGTCCGAAGGAACGCTTCCGTGTTCAGCGTCGGAAGCTTTCCGAACCAGATTGAACTGCTCACGAAACATTACCTGGATGTGGCGATCGAGGGGTCGGCGTTCAATCCGCT
>CAVVLD010000065.1:0-47714 GCA_963748795.1 uncultured Solibacteraceae bacterium | reverse complement strand
GAATTAAAGCTCCTGCTGGTGGCCGTCCGGCAGATGCGGCGCACCTTTGCCGCCCCGCGCAAGAAGCGATCCGGGGCTGGAGGCCTACGCTCAACTCTACGACGCGCTGTTCGAGAAATTGCGCGACATGACGGGTCCGCTGCCGGACGCCGTGGAAGACGTTTTGGAATGATATGCACAAGCTGTTGCTTCTGCCTCTCTGCATGGCTCTGTTCAATGCCGCGGACTTCACGCCTCCGCCTACGAAAAGGGTCCCGGTGACCGAGGTGCTCCACGGCGTCTGCCATCACTGACCCCTATCGCTGGCTCGAAAGTCAGGACGCGCCGGCCACCCGCGCCTGGCTCGCGGAGCAGGACCACTTCACGTGCCGCCATCCAGAAGCACTGCCCGGCCGCGAGCTGACGCAAGGCGCTCGACGGGCTGAACCACATCCACAGCGGGGTGCGCCGACGCTACGCAACGGCCGCTACTTTTTCAGCCGCCGACTGGCGACGAAGACCGACGCTCGCTCTTCGATGCGTCGCGGGTTCGCCGACAAGGACGAGATGCTGATGGACCCCGGATCGCCACCGACCCACCCGCCAGCATCGCTCGCCTACCCGGCGTACACCGCCGACGGAACCAGGTCGCGTACGGCATGCGCACGGGCGGCGAGGACGAAAGCGAGATCCGGTTCATGGATGTGGCCACGCGTAAGAGTCGCCCCGACCGGATAGCGGAGGGCCGCTATCTCGGACTCGCCTTCCACGCCCGACAAGAGGGGAGCCTACTACTGCCGCATTCCGGGGGCCAAGGCTCGCGCGTCTATCACCACACGATGGGGACGGACGCCGCGGAGGACCGCGAGATCTTCGGCAAGGGATACAGCGACCGACGCAGTTCGTGGGAGCCGGGCTCTCCCACGACGGGCGCTGGCTGGCCTCATCGGTGTTTACCAGGGCGCCGCCGAAGCCAGAACCGAGATGTACGTGCAGGACCTGAAAGAGAACGGGCCCCACCCGGACGTCCTCAAAGACCGATGCCGATTTCAACATGAGCTTCGCCGGCGATGCGCTGCTGCTGGAAACCAACTGGAACGCGCCCAACCGCAAGATCTTTCGCGTGGACCTGAACAATCCGGCGCGCGAACACTGGAAGGAGATTGTTCCCGAAACTTCCCAGGCCATCACCGGCACGGCCGCGGTAGGCGGACGCGTGTTCGTGAGCTATCTGGAAAACGTGCTCCCGCGCATCAAGCAGTTCGGCATCGACGGGAAGTACCTGGGCGATTTGAAACTGCCGGGGGTCGGCACCGCCTATGTTCCGAGCGGCCGTTGGGAAGACGACCAGGCGTTCTTTTCCTTCACCTCTTTCGTGGAGCCGCCGTCCACCTGGCGCCTGATGGTCTCGAGCGGAAAACAGGATCTGTGGTTCCAGCCCAAGGTTCCGGTACACGCCGAAAACATCGAGACGAAGCAGGTTTGGTACATCTCCAAAGACGGCACCAAAGTGCCCATGTTTGTGGTGCATCAGAAGGGGATCGCACTGGACGGTCAACGGCCGGTGCTGTTGACCGGGTACGGCGGTTTCAACGTCCCCAGCCTGCCGGGTTTCAACCCCTATCGCGGCCTGGTGGGTGGAACAGGGCGGCGTGTTTGCGGAAGCCAACCTGCGCGGCGGAGGCGAGTTCGGCGAAACCTGGCACAAGGCCGGGATGTTCGAAAAGAAGCAGAATGTATTCGACGATTTTATTGCCGCGGCCGAATGGCTCATCCGGAACAAGTACACCAGCACCGCCCGGCTGGGCATTGTCGGTGGGTCCAACGGCGGGCTGCTGATGGGCGCCATGATGACGCAGCGGCCGGATCTGTTCGGCGCCATTGTGTGCGCCGCGCCCCTGCTGGATATGCTGCGCTTTCAAAAGCTCTCCGTGGGCGCGTGGTGGGTTTCCGAGTACGGCTCCGCCGACAACGCGAAACAGTTCGCCTACCTTCGCAAATACTCGCCGTATCAGAATGTCCGCAAGACCAAATATCCGCCCATTCTGTTTTCCACCGGCGATGCCGATACGCGGGTGGACCCTTCCCACGCGCGCAAAATGACCGCGCTGGTGCAGGCCTCCAACACCGCCGATACGCCCGTGATTCTGCGGTACGACACCAAGGGCGGGCACAGCGGAATCGGGTCGGTGAATAAGACCGTGGAAGAACAGGTGGATTGGATGAGCTTTCTGTGCGACCGTCTGGGAGTCGGGGTCCGCTGATGATGCGCTGCTGGTACCTTCTTTTGATTGGCGTCGCCGCGGCGGCGCAGACCGTGCCGGTGGACCCGGCGCTTCAGGCGATCGATGCCACCCGGTGGCCGGCGCAGGCGGTGGTATCGCCGGATGGCGCGCGCCTGGCGTGGGTGGAATCGGGAATCTTCACGGCGCCCGCCGGAGGGTCCGGTGGCGCGCCGGTAGAGATCGCGCCGGGCGGCTCCTGCGAGAAGAACAACCTGGCCTGGTCGCCGGACAGCCGGCAGATCGCCTTTCTGTCCGATTGCGTCAAGGCGGGACAACTGCAGCTTTCCGTCGCGCCCGCCGCCGGGGGAGCGGCGCGGCAGTTGACGCGGCTCAATGGTCTTCTGGCGGATCCCAAGTGGTCGCCCGATGGGAAACGGATCGCGATCCTCTTCACCCAGGATCTGCCGCGCGCCGCCGGGCCGCTTGACCCGGTACCGCCGCAGACCGGCGTGCTGGAATCGAAAATCTACGAGCAGAGGCTGGCGATTGTGGATGCGGCCAGCGGCGCGGTGCGCCAGGTTTCGCCGGCGGACCTTTATGTGTATGAATTCGATTGGTCGCCCGATGGCGGCAGCTTCGTGGCGACCGCGGCGCATGGAGAGGGCGACAACAACTGGTGGGTAGCCCAGCTTTACCGGATCCCCGCGGCCGGCGGGGCCATCAAATCCATCTATAAACCGCCGGTGCAGCAGCAACTGGCCGTGCCGCGCTTCGCTCCCGATGGAAAGTCGGTGGTATTCATCGGCGGGATCATGAGCGATGAAGGGTCCACCGGCGGCGAAATTTTCCAGGTGTCCGCGGGCGGGGGCGCGGCACGCAACCTGACTCCCGGGCTCAAGGGCTCGGCCAGCTTTCTGATGTGGCCCAGGCAATCGAAACAGTTGTATTTCAGCGAGCACTACGATGGCGGCAGCGCCATTTCCAAAGTGGACCCCGCCACTGGACAGATCGAGCGCCTGTGGCAGGGCGCCGAGAGCATCAATCTGCCGTTCGAAGACACCGGGGTTTCCATGTCGGACGATGGACGCATGACGGCCGTGGTGCGCAGTTCCTGGAAGAATCCGCCTGAAGTGTGGGCCGGCCCGGTGGGAGCATGGAGCGCCAGGACGCACGCCAACAGCAGTGTGCGGCCGGCATGGGGCGAGGCGCGGAGCCTGCACTGGAAGAGCGACGCGTTCGAGGTGCAGGGATGGCTGATCTATCCGGCGAATTTCGACCCGGCGAAGAAGTATCCCATGGTGGTGGGGGTGCATGGCGGGCCGGCATCCGAAATGAAGCCTTCGTGGCCGAAGCCGGGCTTCAATCCGACTCTGCTTTCGCAGCAGGGATATTTCGTCCTGCTTCCCAACCCGCGCGGCAGCTACGGACAGGGCGAGAAATTCACCCTGGCCAACGTCACGGATTTCGGCGGCGGCGATCTGCGCGACATCCTGGCGGGCGTGGAGGAAGCCGTGCGCACCGCGCCGGTGGATGCCCGGCGCGTCGGCATCACCGGTTGGAGCTACGGCGGCTACATGACCATGTGGGCGGTCACCCAGACCAATCGTTTCCGCGCCGCCGTGGCGGGCGCCGGCCTCTCGAACTGGCAGAGCTACTACGGCGAGAACTCCATCGACCAGTGGATGATTCCGTATTTCGGCGCGTCGGTGTATGACGATCCGGCGGTGTACGCGAAGAGCTCCGCCATCGACTTCATCAAGCGCGTGAAGACGCCGACGCTGATTGTGGTGGGCGAGCGCGACGGCGAATGCCCCGCGCCGCAATCGTTCGAATTCTGGCACGCCCTGAAGACGCTGGGCGTGAAAACGCAGATGGTGGTCTATGCGGGCGAAGGCCACATGTTCCACAAGCCGGAAGACCGCAAGGACGTGCTGCTGCGCACGATCGCCTGGTTTAACGAAAATCTCCGGTAAGCTGCGGCGTTAGGTCAGAAACCTCCACACGCTTGGCGCCGGATTCCCTGCGAAAGTATACCCGCGTGCTTTGCTCAGAGAATTCAGCCTCCGTGGCATCCGGGCGAGTTCCGTCTCTGAATATTCGTCCTTCAGATTCAAAAATTCGAGGATGATCGGGCGTCGCCCACTTCGGCAGACACTGTCTGCGGATTTGGCCAGCCTAAATAAACAGTCGCATCTGGCGGATGTTGCGTTCGGAAAAACCGCGACCGAGCCTGGCCGTGAGGTCCTCCGCCGGCCGCTTCCGCAACACTTCTTCATAGCCAGCCCGCTCCGAACCTGACTGTTCGTGCTCTACGATCCTCCGGCCGGCCAACCAGCGTCAGCGAGTGCAGGCTCGAGCCGAGCGCATCCCGAACTTCAGAAACGGCGCACTCAGCTACACCGCGACCACGGGGCAGGGCGATTCGCGCAGAATCGCGTAGGCATTGGTATGCAGCCGGCCCAGCACTCCGGTGTGACGGCCGCGACCGATGACCAGCACGTCGGCCTTCCAGGTGGCGGCGATTTCGGCGATGGCATGCGGCGGATCTCCCACCGGGATCGACACCTCGCCGCGCGATTTCCAGGTCCTCGAGCATGCCGCAGATGCGCTTGCGGGCGTCAGCCGCAACGTGGATGGACCAGTCGGGGTCGAAATACACGCCGCCCAGCCGCGTCACGGAGGATGGAATGGCGTGCATCACCGCGAGAGACGCGGCGTACTCGCCGGCGAACTCCCCGGCCCAACCCAGAATACTGCGGCTGTCCAGACCGAGATCCAGAGCGCAGAGCACGCGGGCAAACATGGGGTCCGGCCGGCTGGGCGCCTGTTCCAAATGCGGGCCGGTCCAGACGGGACACTCCGCATCGTGGATGACTTTGGCCGTCACCGATCCCAGCAGAAAGCGCCGGAACGGGCCGCGTCCATGGGTGGGCATGACGATGAGGCCGGCATTGATAGTCCGCGCGTACTGTACGATGACATGCGCGGGATCGCCTTCGAGTATGGTGCGCGTAACCGCGAGATCCTGCAATTCGGGAGTCCCGAATTGATCCAACCGGTTCCTGCGGTCGGCGACGACCTCGGCTTGCAGATCGGGAGCGCTGGTATAAGCGGCAGCTTCCGAAAATCCGTAGACCGAAGCGGGGGGTATCACTACGTGAAGCATTGCGATTTCGCAATGAAAATGGCGGGCTAGTGCGCCGGCGTACTGGATCGCACCCTGGCAGCGCGGTGAGAACTCTACCGGCACCAGGATTCTGGTGAGCATCGCCATGACAGAGCCTCGAATCCAGCTTCATTATACGGCGTAACCGGGCGTTTAGACCCTTTTATCTGAGCAGCGACAGGCGTACAATCGGCTCAGCGGAGGTATGCCATGCCGCATCAGCAGAAACTGCAAAGCGTCCTGGAGGCCAACCACCTCGCTTTCACCCAGACCACTCATACCGCTGCCTTTACGGCCCGCGAGGTCGCATCGGTGGAGCACCTGCCCGCAAGGGAGGTTGCTAAGACGGTGGTGCTTTTTGGCGATGGGGGATTTCGCATGATTGTGATTCCCGCCAACAAACTCGTGGATTTCCAGGAGGTCCGGCTCGCGCTCGGACTGTCTCACGTCCGCCTGGCGACCGAAGAAGAATTGAGCAGGTTGTTTCCCGATTGCGAATTGGGAGCCATGCCGCCGGTGGGCAACATCTACGACATGCCGGTGTACCTGGACAGCAGCCTGGCGGCCGAGCCGGAGATTGTTTTCAATGCAGGAACCCACCGCGAAGCGATTCATATGCAGACCGCCGATTATCGCCGGCTGGTGTCTCCCACGGTAGTCGCTCTGTCCCGCGCCGAGACGCCCCGGCACGGCTGGTGAGGCGAGACGACAGGAGACGGTTCTACTTTCTTCTAGCGGTGGCGACCATGTCTTTCACCCGCGCCATCAGTTCCGGGGCGTGATAGGGGATTCCGTCTTTGATGGTCCATTCCACTCCGCCGGTGTGGACTACTTTGCCGCCGCGGATCTCGTCCACGCCGGTGGGGTACAGCACCTTGAGGTTCTCCAGCGGATTGCCGTTGACCACGATCAGGTCCGCGGCCCACCCGGCACGCACGCGGCCCAAACGGTCCTGCTGGCCGAGGATGCGGGCATTGTTGCCGGTGGCCTGCTGGATAATCTTCAGCGGATGGAAGCCGGCTTCCTGGTGCAACTCCATCCCGCGAATTAACCCGAAGCCGTACATCTGGTAAATAAAGCCGGCATCGTCACCCATGCCGATCAGCCCGCCCAGGCGGTCGAACTGCCGGAGGGCCGCCATCCAGAGCCGGTAATTCTCCTTCCAGTAAGCTTCGTCCGTGGAAGTCCAGCCGATAAAGTACGACCCGTGATTGGCCGGATTCGGCTTGAAATATTCCTCCAGCGTGGGATGCAGGTACTCGGCGAACCAGGGCTGGGTCTGCGCGCGCTGCAGGTCGCGGCTGGCCTCGTAGATATCCATGGTGGGATCCCAGGCGACGTTCGCCTGCACCATGGCTTCCAGGACCTTGGTGAGCCGCTCCGGATTGGCCTCGCGGAACAGATGGCCGGCATAACGGAACCGGTCGGTCTCGTTGTTGTAGTTGTAGGAGGGCGGGAAGTGCTGCACGCCATCTTCAATGGCCGCGTCGGGAATGCCGTACCAGTGCTCGATGCTGGTGGTTCCGAATTTGATATCGTCCCATGCGTTGGTCTCCTCCACGCCGGCATGGTGCGCGATGCGGAGGCCCAGCTTGTGGGCTTCGTCTTCCATGGCCTGCATAGTGTCGCGGTCGATTCCCAGAATCTTGATGCCGTCAGCGCCCATCTGCTTCAGTTCGCGAACGTGCGCGCGGGCCGCGGCGGCGTCTTTCGGCCGGCCGAACATGGGATAGACGAAGATGCGCGGGGCGGCGATCTCGCCCTCGGCGCTCTGCCGGCGGAGTTCCATCGCGCGTTTGGTGTCGCTGCCCACGTCGCGGACGGTGGTGATGCCGCATGCCAGCCAGATATCCAATTCGTATTCGATCGGCTGGGGCTTTCCGCCGCGCTCCTCCTGGAGGTGTGCATGCGCATTGATCAGGCCCGGCATGACGTACTTTCCGGTGGCATCGATCACCGCGTCCGCCTGCGCGGCCCCGCGCCCTCCGCGGCTCAGCGATACCGGGTCCAGCGCAATGACGTCGCTGATGGTGTTGTTCTCAATTACGATATCCTTGGGCCCGCTGGCCGGCGTGCCGTTGCCATCGATCACCGTCGCATTGTGAATCAGCAGGCGGCGCACGCGCCTCCCGCTTACCGGCAAGCTCTGTGCCCAGGCTGTGGCAATCGAGAGGCACACGATCAGGAAACGAAGCGTCATGGGTTCGATTGTGCCACAAAAGCTAAAACGTGTAACTCACTCCAAACAGCGGAGTGAACTGCTGGAAGACGCCGCGCGCCGTGTTGTGGGGGGCGGGCACAATCTGCTGGCGGGGGAAGGTGGTCATGTAGTCGCGAAACTCCGCCCGCAGCAGCAGGTGCGGAATGAGCCGGAGTTTCACGCCTCCGCCGGCCACGAACACAACTTTCCAGACGTCGTTGGTGGTGAGGCTGGCGACCTGCGGGATGGGCTGCGGGAACGGCGCCGGCCCGGCGATGATGTACTCTTTGCCGCCGGCGCCGCCTTCTACAAACGGCCTCCAGCGATGGGTGCGTTTCTTGAAATAGAACAGAGCGTTCATGGTCAGCGCGTCCGACTGGCCCTGAATATCGGTCTTCACGCCGGCACCCTGCAGGAACGGGTGCCCGTCGTGGTACAGATACTGAAATTCGCCGGACACGTAATCCGATACGTCTTCTCCGATGTTGATGCCCGCGGCGAAGCGATTGCGAATGCCGGCCTGAACGGTCTGGGTATCTGAGAAGATTGTGCCGTTGTTATAAACGCCATATCCCACGGTCGCGCCAATTTCGTAGTGCTGTCCCCATGCAGCCCCGGCGAAAAGGAAAACGGCCAGGTATTTCATATCAACTATTTTCCCCCGGCGCGGCCGAAGAACCGGATGCGCACGACGAAATGGCGCCCCTCGGGTCCGAGAAATTGCGGAAACTGCGGCGTACCCGTGACGTTGTTCACACTGGTATAGTTGGCGCGGCCGGTCAGGTTGTCCACTCCGCCGCGCAGGGCGAAGCGGTACCCGTGCAGCGTGACCATTCGCTCAATGGCCAGGTTCAGGTCGAAATTCATGGGGTAGCGGTACGAATCGAATGCACCGGCGATGACGCCAGTCTCGGCGCGCGCGGAAAACGCGAATCCCGTGCGCATATCCGCCAGCGCCGTCACGGCCCAATCCTTCCAGGGCAGCGGCAGGTAGGCCCAGGCCAGCAGGCGGTTCGGTGCATCCCAGGGCACCGGCGCAAGGTTCCCAAGCACCTGCAAGGGCTGCGGGAAATTGGGATCGATCACGCCGTTGGAGAGCGCCCGCGAGTGGGTATAGGACGCCATCCACTCATACTGGCCGGTCAGGGTCTGGTGCACCGATACGGCGACCGAATCGTAATTATCGCGGCGCAGGTTGGTGAGTTGATAGAGGCCGGCCGATTGCCCGCTGGGCAGCGGGAGCAGCGAAGGCGGCGCATCCGGCGCCAGCGTATTGACGAAGGCGAACCCATCGGTTCCCCTACGCCGCAGATATTTCGCCGTAACGGAGATCCGCGGCGTCAGGCGTTGTGCCGCATCCAGTGTCCAGTTGGCGGCGCGCGGCAGGTGCAGCGAAGCATTGCCGATGGCGAAGGAGGAGGGCGCCGGGGGCCCTGTGGGCGCACCGTTCGCGCCGTATTGCGTGGTGTAGGCCGTCTGGTCCAGCGGGAGCCCCAACATCGCCATCGTCACCGCGTCGTGAGTGATGGCGTACCCTCCTGAAATGCTGGTGCCGCCTTTGGCGAAAGGCGACCACGTGAAAGCCAGGCGCGGCGACCAGGCCAGAGGCCCGAGTTGCCGCTCCCAATCCTGCCGGATGCCGAGCGTGAATTGCAGTTGCTTCCGCACGCTCCAGGTATCCAGCACGTAACTCGAGGCTTCCGTGTCGCGCACCTGAAAGCTCGCCGGGGTTGGGAACAACGTCTGTAGGATCAACTGGCCGGAGGTCCCCAGCACCTGGTAGCCCGTGCGGCGGAAGTCGCCCGTGTAGCCGATCCAATCGGCGTCTGCTCCCGCTTCAATCTGGTGCGAGCCTGCAAAGTGCAGCTTCGGCAGGTAGGCATGAAGCAACACCTGGTCGCGCGAGGCCCCCTGGTTCGAGTTCACGAAGTAATTGCCGGTGTTGCCCTGGGGAGCGATCAAATACAGATTCGGTCCCTGGGGGCTCGCGGAATCGGAGAATTCATTGTGCGCATATCCGAATTCGACCAGCATTCCGTGCCCGAAATACTTCTGGTCTTTGAGGCTCCCGAAATACTGGCGGGTGTGCACGGTCGACGTGGTGGAAACCGGATTCAGCGGCCCGAGGCCGACACGGCTTTCGTTATCCACGTTCAACAGAAAATCCGCATACAGAAGGTTCGACGGCGTGAGGTTCACCTGCGTGTGCAGCAGATTGCTGCCGGCCCATCCGCTGCGCGTGTCCTGGCCGCTGGGGAGCCCGGTTACCAGCGATTCGGTGTATTCCGATTCGAACGTGTCTGAGAACCAGGCGCGGCCCTTGACGATGGGTCCGGATACGCCCACACGCGGATACCAGTTTCCCAGGTGCAGCCCTTGTTGCACGCTGAGGCCGGGAATGAAGTCGGTGGTGGTGTAATGGAACCTGTCGGTGCCGGTTTCGGTGCTGACGTTCAATACGCCCGCCGAACCCTTCCCGAACTCCGGCGAGTAGCGGCCGGTGGCGAGATCCATCGAGCGGATTCCTTCCACCGCGAGCACGGTTTGAAACTGGCCGGTGATGGGGTCGGTGATATTGAATCCATTGAGTTGGTACAGCACCTGGTTTTCGCCGGCGCCGTTGATGTGCAGCGTGCCGGTGGCGTCCTGCAGCACGCCCGGCAACAGCGGCAGCGAGTTTCGCAGGCTGTGACTGTTCGCGTACGGCATATCGTTGACTTCCGTGCCGCTGAGCTGTTCCTGGCTCTGCGCCTGTCCGGCCTCCAGGGGCGAGGTCTCGGCGTTGACATTCACCGATTGAAATACCTCGCGGACGGTGTTGATCACCAGGGTGATCTCCTGCGTAGATTCGATGTGTGCCGGACGGTCTTTCAGCTCGTAATACCCTTCGCGATCGACAGTGATCAGGAAATCGCCGGGAGCCGGGAGAGTAAGGCTGAATGCGCCGGTGGGGTCGGTGCGGGCGGTCCAGAGGTTGGCAGGGCCCGTGGCGGGACGGACACTGACGCGCGCGTCGCGCACTGGCGCCTCGTTTTCATCCACCACTTTTCCGCGCAAGGTTACGCCGGTGGCGCACAACGAAGATACGGCCAGGAGGCCGGCGAATACGCACCTGAATTGTCCGAGGCCGGGCACAGATTCTTCCCTCCATCATAGTGCCCGCCGCGAAACCCGGGAGGCGGCATTTGGTTGCGGGACACAGTGCGGTTAGAATGTAAGAGCCTTCCGAAGGGCGGTTAGCTCAGCTGGTTAGAGCGTCTGGTTTACACCCAGAAGGTCACAGGTTCGAATCCTGTACCGCCCACCATAAAAGTCATTTATATTCAGTTGATTGCAGCGGATTCACCACGGGCGTCTTCGGCCGCAGTTTCCGTGTTGTGCCCACCTTTTATCGCGCGCGCCTTTTCCATCGCGTCAAGCTTTCCTGAAATCGGGGTCGATCGCGGTGACCGAAGTGACCAGGGAATCAGCCCGGTATTTATCCTACCTAGATCTTCACGCCCGCAACCCCAATACCTACTTTGAAATCTTGGATGATCAGTCACGACTAAAGGACTTCGATCAGATGTCGGACCTCGCAAGCGCGGAACGTCGCCTTGGGGCCTCAGGCGTGAAGGCACTGCTAGCTTCTTTGAAGCCTTGGCAGGACAAACACTACTTGGCGACGATAGCACTTACGGCTGAAATTGGCCAATTAAAATCACTGCTGTCCAAATTAGCGAGCTAACTGGATCGCGGTGGCGAAGGGTAGGGAGCAGTGAGAGGCTGCCCCCAACTCGCCTAAAGGCCCCTTGTGGAAAGCCAGGCCGGATTGGGACCCAGAAACGCGTATCCCGCCTGCAGATGGGTTTCCGTTGCCAAAGCGAGCTTCAGTCCCTTAGTCCGACGGAGTCTTCCTGTTGCCCGTTTGGGCCGGTCTACGAGTCGGCGGCATCCGTGTTCCAGCGCTTGGTTCTCTCGCACACGGTACAATGAAAAGCGATGACGGTCGAGCGAATGATTGTCGTGGATCCCGAGGTTATGAACGGAATACCTTGCTTTCGCGGTACGCGCGTTCCGTTTCGGAACTTGATGGACTACCCTGAGGGCGGGCATTCCCTGCTGGAGTTCCTCGATCAGTTTCCGACCGTCACGCGCGAGACGGCCGTCCAGGCACTCGAAGAGGCGAAGAATCGCTGCTTGACAGAATTGCGTAGGATTTGCCGGATGAATGCCTGCCAGTCGATTTCCGGCATAGTTTCCCGGCCACGAAGCTCACAGTGTGGAATGGACAGGTCTCAAGGGCAGGAAACGGCTGAATTGCTGCAGGCCGCCGAGAGTGGCGGTTATCAGGTGCTGTTAACAGTCGACCAGGGAATCCCTCGTCAGCAGACGAGGCCAGGCCGAAAACTCTCGATCATCCTGATCCGATCTCGAACAAACCAGATGGAAGATCTTTTGCCGCTGGCCGCCGCCATTACGCAGGCATTGGAGTTCATTCAGCCGGGACAGAGCGTCCTGATTCCGTCTTCGGACTGAGCCTGGCGCCTGGCCGCATTCACGTCAAAACCGTTGATCTGACGCGGTCGCGAGCAAGAGCGAGGATTACTCCCTAAACACGCGCTTCCCACATCCAAATCGAATCCATTTGGCTGCCTGGTCTCATTGATTGGAGCGTCTTCCGCCTGCTCGGGTCGGGACGCGCCACTCGGAGCACGATCACAGTTGGCGGTCTCCAGCCCACGGACGTCCCTCGGCGGCCTAAGGGAACAGCATCGAGGGAAGGCCGCTACTGCTACTGAAACGCCTTCACCCGCTTCTCCACGTCGGCGCGGAACCGATCGATCGCTCCCAGCGCATAATCGCTTATCGATAAGCTCGCGTCCAGGACCAGCGGCGTCAGGTCCATGGCGAAGTTGATGGCGGTCTCCTCGTCGGTGCCGTGCGAAGCGAAATAGGTCGCGTGAGCCAGGCGGCGGCCGGCGGTTGCCAGGTCGTAGCGCTTGCCTCCGCTCACTTGCGAGTCGAATACGCCTACCAGCGCGGCTGCGATATTCGGGCGTGCCGAGGAGGCCAGTATCTGTTTTTCGCCGTCGCCCAGCCAATCCAGATCGCGCCACACCTCGCAGCCGTACACTTTCTTCGGCTTGTGCTCCACCGCGCGCAGGGCCGCCAGGGCGCGCAACACCGTTCCGATGTGCGTGTCGTGTTTGTCCGCCAGGTTGTGCAGATAGACATACTCGGGCTGAGCCGCGCGCAGGATCTGCGTGAGGTCTTCCACCACGGCGGTCCCGGTGGGACTCTTCACCTGCTGAACTGGTGAAGCCGAGCTGAATCTGGCAGGCGTAGTCGCCCACGTAGGCGGCCTTGCGCTGCTCGATCAGCCGCACCTTCTGCATCTCCTCGTCGGTGTAATCGCCGTAGATGCCGCTGCGCGGGCTGCCGGCGCCGTTGGTCACCACCACGCCGGTGAACCACTTGTCCTTCCGCCCGAAGCATTCGGCCACACCGTGATACGCCATGATCTCGATATCGTCCTGGTGCGCCGAGATGCACAGGTGCGTGGTGCGGGAAAGGGCAGCCGATTCGCTCCGCACCGTCCGGAACGAAGAAGTCCGCGGTGGAATTATGAAATTTCATTGCTATTTCTCCTGAACTGGAATCGCCGGCAGACTGGCGGCCGCAATGGCCTGCCCGTGCCGCTTTTCCTTCTCGTCTGGAATATGAAAACGAATTCGTTCGGCCACTTCCGGGAACTCCTCCTCGCAGCACCTGGCGCGCCACGGAAAGAATCAGGTCGCCGCCTTCGCCGGTGAGCACGCGGCCCAACACCAGCAGATTGCGGACCTCGTAGAAGTCCGTGTAGTGCGCGATGTTGTATCCGAAAAAAATGCCGATGGTCTGGTAAATGCGGCGGGCGCGCTCATCGCCGGCGGCGGTCAGCTTCTGCACCGCTTCCAGTTTCACCGGCAGCGGCATGTCGGGCGGGAGTTCGATCCCGGCGGGCGCAAGCAGCCGGCCCACGGCCTGCTGCGAGAAGTATTGCGCGCCCACGCCGGGGTCGCCCGACCATTCGTCGGCGGGCGCATCCGTCGCGGTAGTCCACCGGCACGAAGGCCAGTTCGTTCAGCCAACTGGTGATGGCGCCTTGCGGTGTGACGTATCCGGCGGCCAGACTGCTGCCCATGGCGACGCCCAGCACGGCGCCATCGTTCAGGGCCATGGACCCGGCCAGGGCCGTCACCTCGCCATCGTTCACCACGTCGAAGGGAATGCCGCCCCACGCCGCGCGCAGGTCGAAGAACAGCCGCCGCACGCGGGTGTCGAACAGGTCCCGCGGCACTCCGCGATAGAGCGAACCGACGCGCACTTCGTTGTTCACGTAAACGCCGGCCGCGCTGCCGCCGATGGCGTCGACGCGCGGCAACTTGCATGGCGGCGCGGCGCAGCGAATCGTTGATGCCGTCGAAATGGTATTGCGGGTCGGACTGCGCGCTGGGGTTCCACGGCACCTCGTCGCTGAACACCACCTGGCCGTCGATCACGGCGGCGCACTTGCGGTCGCTGGCGCCCAGGTCGAAACCGATGCGGCAGCCGTCCAGATGGCGGCCCAGCGGCGCGGCGCTCTCGCGTTCCACGGGGACGGCGTCGAAGGCGGTGCTCTCGATGGTCATGGGGCGGCCGTAGACCCGCGCTCCCCATGAAATCGATAATCGAACGCGCGCGCGCCGCCGGGCGCATAAACGCCGCGCAGGTATTCGGCAATGCGCGGGTCGCCGCCGATGGTGACACGCCAGGCGCCCTTCTGCCACAGCAGGAACTTCAGCAGACGCTCCACGTAGCGGTGATTCAGGGCCGCGTTGGCGCCCTCATGCGGCAGGACGGCCGTGCGGAACACCGAAACCGAGCCATCGCTGCGCTCCAGCGCGATGGCCAGATCGTCTCCCCGGCCGGCCTGCACCAGCGAGCGGTAGGCGCGATTCCAGAGCGAAGCGGCGACGAAGCCGGGGTCCAGTACCGGACGAAATTTTGGCGTGATCGTAAGCAATGGCAAATTCGGTTTTATCATGTTGCACGCCCGCGGGGTATGCTAGTTGGTCTATGTGGATGGGCATCGATATCGGGACCGGGAGCTCGCGCGCGCTCCTGGTGGATGAGCACGGCGGCGTCCGCGCCACGTATACGGCGGCGCACGAGGACATGCGGATGGAGCGGCCGTTATGGGCCGAGCAGCGTCCCGAAAACTGGTGGGACGCGGCCGTGCAGGCCATCCGCGGCGTCCTGGCCCAGGCCGCGCTCCACGGCAGCCAGGTCAAAGGCATCGGCCTTTCCGGCCAGATGCACGGCCTGGTGATTCTGGACGCTGCGCACCAGGTGATCCGCCCGTCGCTGATCTGGTGCGACCAGCGATCCCAGAAACAGGTGGACGCGGTCAATCAAACCGTGGGCCGCGAGAACATCCTCCGATATATCGCCAACCCGGTCCTGACCGGCTTCACCCTGCCCAAACTGTTGTGGGTGCGCGACAACGAGCCCGACAATTTCGACCGCGTGCGCAAGATGCTGCTGCCCAAGGATTACGTCCGCTTCATGCTGACCGGTGAATTCGCCTCGGAGGTATCCGACGCTTCCGGCACGGCCGTGTTCGACGTGGTGAACCGGCGCTGGTCGTTCGAGATGATGGACGCGCTGGACCTGGATCGCGATATCCTGCCCACCTGTTACGAATCGAGCGACGTAACCGGCGCGATTACCCCGCAGGTGGCCGAGTTGACGGGCCTCGCGGCCGGAACGCCGGTGGTGGGCGGCGGCGGCGACCAGGCCGCCAGCGCGGTGGGCAACGGCATCGTGGAGCCGGGCATCGTTTCGTGTACGCTCGGCACCAGCGGCGTGGTGTTCGCGCACATGGAGCAGGTGGCGTACGATCCCGCCGGCCGCGTGCACACGTTCTGTCACGCGGTGCCCGACAAATGGCACGTCATGGGAGTCACGCAGGGCGCCGGGCTCAGCCTGCAATGGTTCCGCAATCAACTCGCGCCGGGCGCGAAGTACGATGCGCTGATGGACGAGGCAGCCTGTTCGCCGGTGGGAGCGCAGGGCCTGTTCTGGCTGCCCTACCTGATGGGCGAACGCACGCCCCACCTGGATGCCACGGCGCGCGGCGGCTGGATCGGCCTGACCAACAGCCACACGCGGGCCGATCTGATCCGCTCGGTAATCGAGGGCGTCTCTTACAGCCAGCGCGATTGCCTGCAGATTATCGAAGCGTTGGGAGTGCCGGTGAGTTCCGTGCGGGCTTCCGGAGGCGGAGCGCAAAGCCCCTTCTGGCGCGCCTTGCTTGCCGGCGTTTTGAACAAACAAGTGGTGACGCTGGAAACGCAGGAAGGGTCGGCATACGGCGCCGCGCTGCTGGCGCTGGCCGGGACCGGCGTGTACGGTTCCGTGCCGGAAGTGTGCCGCCATGCCATTCGGGAAACCGAAACGGTATCGCCGGAGGCGCGGGATGCGGCATTCTATGAACAGGGCCACCGCGTGTATCAGGCGCTGTATCCGGCGTTGAAGCCCATTTACGCGGAGATCGCAGAGCTGTAGCCATGCCCCTCGGCCGCGCACTCATCACGGCGGGTTTGATTCTGGTGGCGGCCGGTCTTCTGATCAGCTTCGGCGGACGGTTGCCGCTGAAACTGGGGCGGCTGCCGGGCGATATCTACGTCCACGGAAAGAACTCGTCGTTCTACTTTCCGCTGACCACCTGCATTCTGGTGAGCGTGCTGTTCTCGCTGGTGATGTGGATGATCGGCAAGTTCCGCTAATGCAGACGGCCGAGTTTCTGCAGCGGCCAGTAGGCGAATACCGCCTTGCCGTAAATATTCCCTCGCGGAACGAAACCCCATGAGCGGCTGTCGCTGGAGGAACTGCGGTGGTCGCCCAGCACGAAGTACTCTCCGTCCGGCACCACCCTGTCGCGGTGCGTGGCCGGCCAGGACATCTGGTCCTGAAATCCTCTTCCACGTAATCTTCCACCAGCGGCTGGTCGTTCACGAAGACCTGGCCTGCGTCGATGCGGATCCGGTCGCCGGGAATCCCGATTACGCGCTTGATGTACGACTTGGACGGGTCCTCGGGATACCAGAACACCACCGTATCGCCGCGCTCGATCCCGCCGAGTCCGAAGCGGTAGGTGAACTTATTGATGAAGATCCGCTCCTTGTCGGTGAGGGTGGGCTGCATGCTCGTGCCTTCCACCTTTACGGGCTGGTAGATGAATACGATCAGGACCACCGCGATCAGAACGGAAAACGCGAGGTCGCGCACCCACGAAAGAGCATTCCGAATCCGGCCCGCAGCGGGCCTTTCGGCGAGCTCTGCCGGGCCGGGGGCGTGGACGTCGCCTTGTGAATCAAAGCTTGCGTTGTCTGGCATCCCAACATTCGCTGCTACGCTAATTATAGACGCTTTTGGGGCTGTTACGGTTGCTGTGGCGCCGGAAGAATCAATTGCTGCAATACCTCCAAAGGTACCGCTCCTTCCTTTAGGGCCCGATCGTGAAAATCCTCCAGACTGAACGACGCGCCATGGGCCTTTTTGATTTCGTCGCGCACCTTGTTCCACTGCCTCCAACCCACATAGTACGTGGGCAACTGGGCCGAGGTGGCCTTGGCTCGCTGCAGCTTCTCCGTGGCTTCCTGGGGCTCTTGAAACGTCTGCTTTTCGAGAAAGTCCAGCGCCTCCTGGTCGGTCATATCCAACATCTGGAGCCGGACATCCAGGATGGCGTTGGCGATCACGCGAAGCTGCTGCTTGGCGAAAGTGAGCTCCAGTTCCGGCGAGTGATTCAGAAAGCCCTGCTCCAGCATCATCTGTTCGGCGTACTGCGCCCAGCCCTCCACATAGGGACCGCTGCCGTAGAGGGCGCGCAAAGCCCGCCGGGCCGGCGGCTGGACCTCGTTGGCGATTTCGAACTGCACGTAGTGGCCGGGAATGGCTTCGTGCAGGGTCAGCAGGCGGAGCATGTATTCGTTGTACTCCCGCAATTTCGAGTCGGCCTGTTCGGCAGACCATTCCGGGGGAATCGGTGTCACCCAGTAGAAGGCGCCGAGTTGCGGTTCCAGCGGAGGGGCCGGGTCGAAGCCGCCCGCGGTGTAGACGCCGCGCTCGAACCCGGGAGTGGGAACCACCTGCAGATTGGCATGCGCCGGCAGAGTGAGGAGATGTTTCTGCTGGACGAACGCGCGGGCTTCGGCCAGATCTTTGCGGGCGTCGTCGAGGTAGGATTCGCGGGTGGAGTGGCGCTCGGCGATGTTCGCCAGGACTTCGCCGATTACCTGGTTTTCGCGGGCATCTCCATTCAGATCGGTGTGATCGTGGTGCGCCGGGGCGATTTTCGCGTGAAGCGGCAGGGCGAGCTCCAGCATGTGGGCGCGCTCGGCGGCAAGATCGCGCGTGGCCTCCGTCAGCATGTTGTCCGCCTCGATGGAACTGTGCATGGTGAAGCGGAACTTGCGCGGAGTATCGCTCGCCCAAGCGCCAGTCGGCGGTGCGCTCGCTGAGACTGTTTTTCAGGAACTCCTCGTACTGGCGCATGGCGTCGAGGGCGGGACGCGCGGCGTGGGAGTAGCTGTTCTGCAAACCGTCGGGCACGGCGTCGCGGATGGTTTTGTCGACCATGTCGATATTGGCCTGCGTTTCCTCGACGGCCAGCTCGGTCCAGACCGGCGGCGCGGTGCTCAGGTTGATTTCGGCCTGGCTCAGGAACAGCGGCACCTGTTGCAGCCGCGCGATGATGTGCCGGATGCGGTCGGGCTTGGGTGCGTATTCCAGCACCAGGGGGTGAAGAGACGCCTGTCCCAGAGTTTCCGCATAGATCATGGGATTATGCGCGGCGCTTTGGATTTCGCTCAAATCGAGAATCTGAAGCGCGCACTGATCCCGCAGCAGAATCACATCGGCGCGGTCCTCGGCGGTGAGTTCGGCGGCGTTCAGCTTGTCCAGGCGGCCGCGAAATTCCTGATAATAGCGAAGCTGCCTGTCCAGGTTGGCGGGCGACATGTCGTCCAGCATCTCGTCCAGATTCTGCTTTCGATAGACATGCAGCCCGGCAGCGGTGGCGGCGGTAGGAGAAAAGGAAAGAGTCGTATGACGAATTCTTCCGAAAGTCGAGTCAGCTCCTCGGAGGGAGTCTTCGGCCACAGCCTGAGGCGAGAAGCAGAAAAGGAACCAGCGCAACGAGTTTCGCCATGACGTAGCTTTCAGCTTACCGCTGACCGCGGTCGGCCTAAGTCAAGAGCGAATGACTGCTCCGGTGCCGGGTGGTTGGAACGAAAACCGGTTCGGGCTGGCGCTTCCGCTGCAACAGTTGGAGGTCATGCAGAACCCGGGCGCGCTCGGCCAGGGACCGCTCCATCATGACGCGGGTGGCAATCCAGCAGCCCCAAAGAAGGGCAACCGATAGCGCGATTGCCGCTATGCCCTGTCCCGTGATTTTGACGACCGGCAGTCCGTTGCCCTCCTTCGAACGGATCCCTGAGCAATCCCGCTACCAACGGACACACCCTTTTGTTTGCAAACGGATGTCTTATCACTAACTGTGGCGTGGCGTGCACACGGCGGCAATCTGTCACACCCCCCGGGTGGCCTAATGGCATCCCATGCAGGTAAATACGCGGCCGTGGCAATGGACGCAAGTGGATTTGTCGAGGTTCATCTTGCCCGTGCTGTGGAGGTCCAGAAAATGGGCAACGTGGCTCGCAGGCTTCAGCTTCGCGTCTTTCGCGTGACAGTTTTCGCAACTGAACGGATTGTCGATCTCGGTGTGGCAGACCAGGCAATCGGCCATCTGCGGCAGGGCCGCGGGAGTGACCTGGTCGGATTCCTCCAGTCCGCGATGGCAGGCCTCGCAGGCGTTCTGGGTGTTCAGGTGGCGGCGGATATCGCCGGGCGGTTGCAGGTAGGTCTTTTAGTCGATGGCGGTGGCGAGGAGCGGCTGCACGTTGCCCATCTTGAGGTGCTGGGCGTGGCTGAAGTACGCGACGAGGGTGGCGGGCGGGGCCGGGATGGGCGGAATCTCATCGGCCATATGGCAGTTGAGACAGACGCCCTTTTCGCGGCAGCAGGTTGTCGGAGGCCTTGGTGCTGGCGGCGGCCGCGGTGTGGCACGTGGTGCACTGCAGCTTCATGCCCAGATGGACCCGGTGTGAAAAGGGCACGGCGCCCCATGACGCGCCCCATGCCAGCAGCAACACAATGAATCGTTTCAAGCGCCTATTTGCCCGTATAGCTCAAATGCCAGATCTTGTTGCCGCCATCGTCGGAGATCAGCAGGCTGCCGTCGGGCAGTTGCAGCAATCCGACCGGACGCCCCCACACCTCGCGCTTGTCCGGTCCCAGCATCCAGCCGGTCAGGACTTCGCGCATCGCTCCGGAGGGCTTGCCGTTCTTGAACGGAATGAAAGCGATGGACTGGCCGACCCGCTTGGAGCGGTTCCAGGAGCCGTGGAAGCACAGGAACGCGCCGCCCTGATATTCCGCGGGGAACTGTTTGCCGGTGTAGAAGATGAAGTCCAGCACGGCGACGTGCGCGCCCAGCAGAACGTCGGGCACGATGGTTTTGGCTACCAGGTCGGGGCGCAGGCCTTTGTTGCGCGGGTCTTCGTTGGGGCCGATGTAGGCGTACGGCCAGCCGTAGAAGCCGCCCTTCTGGATGTGCGTGAAGTAGTCCGGCACCAGGTCGTCACCCAGGTCGTCGCGCTCCTGCACGGCGGCCCACAGGGTGTCCGTGCCGGGGTACCAGCGCATACCGATCGGGTTGCGCGTGCCGGCGGCATAGATCTCGTGACCGCTGCCATCGGGGTTGTAGACGTTGATGGCGGCGCGGCGCGGATCCTCGCCGGGCGACACGTTGGAACCCGAGCCGACGCCGACGTAGAGCTTCTTGCCGGCGCGGTCGAACAGCAGGCTGCGTGTCCAGTGGTGCGTGTCCTGCCCTTTGAGAGAGATGATCTCCTGGCCGGGCCCGGCGGTCATCGCCTTGGAATCGTACTTATACTGCTTGACCGAATCGCTCTCGCCCACGTAGAGATAGCCGTTCAGGTAGGCCAGCCCGTAGGGTTGGTAGAGGCCGGTGATGAGTTTCTTGCGTTGTTTGTTCTTGTCGAAGACGTAGACGGTGCCGTTGGGCCGGCGGGCCGAGTCGGCCAGGATGACTTCGTTGTTGGGCCCCAGCATCATGAAGCGCGGGCGTTGGAAATCCTCCGCCCAGACCTCCTAGCTGAATCCCTTCGGCACATTCAGCCGTGCGCCGGACGGTTGTGGAATGACCCGCGGCCCGTTGTTCGCCGCGGGAGTGGCGTACGGCGGGGGCAGCTTGGGATTATCGGCTGCGTAGAAGAGGGCCGCGGCGGACAGAAGCACACCGCTACCCAGAAGAATCCCTCTCACTGGCATGCTCTTATGATGCCACGAGCGGAAGGTGGTTTCAGGGGATATCTTAGCGTGCGGCCATCAAGGCGCGCAGGCGGCGGGCGCGTTCGGGAGCGCGCAACTGGCGCAGCGCTTTGGCTTCGATCTGGCGGATGCGCTCGCGCGTGACGTCGAATTCCTGGCCGATCTCTTCCAGGGTGTGTTCGCGCTCGCAGCCGATGCCGAAGCGCATGCGGATCACCTTCTCCTCTTTCGGGGAAAGCGTTTTGAGAATGCCGGCAGTCTCGTCGCGGACGTTGGATTCGATCACGGCATCCACCGGGGAACCCACCCAGCGGTCTTCGATCAGGTCGCCGAGGGCCGATTCGCCATCGCGGCCGACCGGCGTTTCGAGCGATACCGGGTCGCGGGAGATGGTCTTCAGCTTCTGGACCTTCTCGACCGGAATGTCCATCCGGCGGCCAATTTCTTCATTTGTAGGAGTACGGCCCAATTCCTTCTCGAGCTCGCGCGTCGCCCGGAGGAACTTGTTCATGCTCTCGTTCATGTGGACCGGAATACGGATGGTGCGGGACTGGTCGGCGATGGCGCGGGTGATGGCCTGGCGGATCCACCAGGTGGCATAGGTGGAAAACTTGTAGCCGCGGCGGTATTCGAACTTGTCGGCGGCGCGCATGAGCCCGATGTTGCCTTCCTGGATCAGATCCAGGAGGTGAAGTCCGCGGTTGACGTACTTCTTGGCGACCGACACCACCAGGCGGAGATTGGCCTCGACCAGGTCTTTCTTGGCCCGTTCGGCTTCCGCTTCGCCGTGGCGAATCACGGTCAGGCTGTGGCGCAGTTCGGGCAACGTCGCACCGGCCACCTGTTCGCGCTTCTTGATCTCTTGCTTCAGTTCCCGGAGGCGCTGCTGCAGGGTGGGGTTGCTGCGCACTTCGATCTTCTTGATCTCGCTGTCGAGGTGGCTGATTTCATCCACCGCGCGTTCGATCTCGCGGGAGAACTCCTTCCATTTCAATGCCCTGAAGGGGCAGCGGCGGATCGCCAGGGAAGTTTCCACCTTGGCCCGGTTGAGTTTGCCCACCAGGCGCTTGCGCGACCGCTTGTTGGCTACCGGAGCGGTGGTGACCTTCTCCTCCAACTGCTGGAGCTTCTTCTGCAGGATACTGACGTCGGCGAACTTGCTTGGCGGCTTCGGTGCGGACTTTGATGTCGGCGGGACTGCCTTCCTCCACGTCGCCGAGGTCGACGACGGTTTCGATCTCGATTGCGCCCTTTTTCAGGGCTTCGCTCAATTCGACGACCACTCCCTGTACCAGGGCGGAACGGCTAATGGCCTTCTGCATCCGCAACTTGCCGCGTTCCATGCGGCGTGCCAGATCGACTTCGCCTTCGCGCGTCAAAAGCGGAACCGCACCCATTTCGCGGAGGTACACGCGCACCGGATCGTCCGTGTAGATGGACTCTTCCACCGGCGCCGGGTGCAGGAAGTCCGCTTCGTGAGCCGCTTCCGGATCGAAGAACTTGGCTTCTTCTTCGAAACTCAGGCCTAGGTTTTCAGGGTCTTCCGCCAGAAATTGATCTTCAAATTGATCCACTAAGACTCACCTCCCCCTTCGGACACGCGATGATTACAAATCGATGTCTGGGAACTGGGGTATTTTTTATTTGAGATTCGTTCGACTTGCTGGTCCTGCCCGAACTGTCGAGAACAGCGGTTGCATTCGGGGTTCGACTTTCATCTGATGATAACATCATTCGCCGAGCAAATTTAAAGTTCTATTTTAAGAGATGTCTTAAAACTGAGAAGGTTACATGGAAACGGCACAACCTTCGGAGCTACGTCAGTTTTTGCCGCATCAGGTTCTTCAGTTCGTTGAAAAATGCCTGCTCGTCCTGGAAATCGCGGTACACCGACGCGAATCGGACATAGGCGATCTTGTCCAAATCCGTGAGACTGTCCATCAGAAATTCTCCTATATCTATAGTAGATATCTCCCGATCCGGTGAATCGCTGACCTTGGATTCCACCCGGTTGACCAGTTCCGAGAGTTTGGCCATGCTGACCGGACGCTTCTCGCAGGCCTTGAGCAGACCGCCCAGCACCTTCTGCCGGTCGAACTTCTCACGCCGGCCGTCCTTCTTGACCACCATGTACGGCACTTCGTCGATCCGTTCGTAGGTAGTGAACCGGCGCTCACAGGACAGGCACTCGCGGCGGCGGCGAATGGCATCGCCTTCCTTGCTCTCTCGCGAATCCACTACCTTATCGTGCAAGTGATTGCAAAACGGACACTTCATTGGGAGGCCTCCTGGCCCAGATCGCGCAGCTTCCGCCAGTTCAAACCCTCACTCAGCGCCCAAATCAGCCCTACGGGAACAATTACTACAAATGAAATAATCCAAATGAAAATGGCGAACGAAGTGGCCAGTTCCAGCTTGGTGCCGAACAGTTCCGTCAACACCAGGACCGATACCACCTGCGCCCCGCCCCCGATTCCGGGAATCTGGACGATCGACCCGAAGGATACAAAGCCCATGAAAATAATAACATCTACAAGTGTAAGATTTATAGTTCCCACGTAAGCCTGCGCCACGCACCAGAAGCAGCGGCGAACAGTACCCACTCGGCAATGGAGTAGAGGAGGACCAGGAGCATGGCGCCATCGCTTCGCGTGGACTCCACGCCTTGTACGAATGTAGTAATCAAGCGTCTCGGCCTTCAGGAAATGACGCTCCGGTAAAAACCTGAAGACGCGAAGCAACCAATGCCGGAGCGGCTCGGCGAAGTGGCGCATGGCCAGCAACACCAGCAGCACAGTACAGGACAAGAGGACCACGATCCGGCCGCCGACGGCCAGCACCCAGGTGAGATTCGGGCCCACGCGGACGCTCGCCGAATGAATGCGGCTGAGGGCGAAACCGAAGACCAGCAGGGCCATCAGCAGGTCGAACATGCGCTCCAGCACCCAGGCGGCCAACTGGGAGGTCACCGGAACCTGTTCCTTGCGGGCGATCAGGTACGGACGGACGAACTCGCCGGGCCGGCCGAACAGGGTGATGGCGGTAAAGCCGATGACCGTGGCGCCGAACAGGTTCGCATGGAGGGCTGGGCTTTCAGGGGCCGCAGAAACACCGCCCAGCGCAGGGCCCGTCCGTAGTAGCTGGCGAAGGCCGGAACCAGGGCCAGCGCCAGCCACTGCCAGCGCAGGTGGGCGACGGTGGCGGCCAGCAGTTTCCAGTCGAACGAACGCGAGCGCCAGTTGCGAATGCACCAGCCATGCCAGACAGGCGAGCGCAACGAGCCCGGCAGCCAGCCATTTCCACGTAGAACGGCGAATGGTCTCCCCCTTACCGGCGAACCGGGCCTAAAAAACTGGCGTACCGGAAAAATTGAACCTATCATGATAAAGCCTCGTTTCTTGATATGAAAGAACGAGCGAGCATGGCAACCGCAACGTTAGCCTTCGGAATTTACGAAAACAGAACGGCTCAGGCCACGGCGGTGCAACTGTCGGCGGCTGTTCGCGAAGGCGGCAATCTGCTAGAAAGGACTTTGGATCCCGACTCAGCCTCGTTTCCCGGTGCCTGCGCGGCGATGAACCCGCCTGGGAGGAACTGGTCCGGCTGCACACCCGGCAGGTGTACGGCCTCTGCTACCGGTTCACGGGACAGCGGGTCAGGAAGCGCAGGATCTGACGCAGGAAGTGTTCCTGCGCGTGTTTCGGACGATCAAGACTTTCCGCTCGACGGAAGGGTCTTTCGCCACATGGCTGGCGCGGGTGACGCGTAACCTGCTGATCGATCATTATCGCCGTACACGTCAGGAGCGCGTGACGGATTCGATCGAAGAGCAGCTTCCGATGATCGAAGAAGTGGGCGCCACGGCGGCGGTGCGGCCGGATCAGGCGCTGGCGGGGCGGGAAGCCAGCGAGATTCTGCAGGCGACCCTGCAGAAGCTCTCGCCGGATTTGCGCGAAGCGGTGATCCTGCGGGATTTGCAGGAAATGGAATATCGGGAGATCGCGGAGGTGCTGGAGATTCCCGAAGGAACGGTGAAGTCGCGAATCAATCGCGGCCGGGCGGAACTGGCCCGGCTGCTGCGAAAGCAGAAGCTGGTGGTATGAACTGCGCAGAGGATGAAATTCTGATCTGCGACTACGTGGACGGCACGCTGGACACGGCGGACCGGGCCGAGGTGGAAGCTCACCTGGCCGAATGCCCGGCGTGCGCCGAACTGGCGCGGGATTCCGCCGCCGCGGTGGCGTTCATGGAGCGGGCCGCCGATGTGGAGCCGCCGCCGGAGCTGGTCACCCGCATTCTGTTCGACGCGCCGTGGACCAGGGAGAAATCGCAATCCAAGGCGCGGGAGTGGGTGCGGGCCATGCTGAGCCCCATCCTGCAGCCGCGTTTCGCCATGGGGATGGCGATGACGATTCTTTCGCTCTCGATCATCGCCCAGGGACAGATGCCGCGCTTGCAGGCCGCCGATCTGCAGCCGGCCGCCATCTGGCGGTCGCTGGACGAGCGGGTCACCGCGCCTGGGGCGCGCACCGTGAAGTTCTACGACAATCTGAAATTCGTGTACCAGATCCAAACGATGCTGCAGGACTGGCAGCAGCAGACGGAAGATCAGCCCGCAACGGTTCAGAAGGATTCCGAACACAAGACGGACGAAGGAAACTGCCGGTCAGAACGGCACCTGACCAGGCGGTTCCACCGGAGAAATAGACCCGGGGGTCGCAGTTAAGAGGAACATATGAACTGTCAGAATCATCCTGAAATGCCGGCCACGGCATATTGCCGCAATTGCGGCAAGCCGGTGTGCGACGAATGCCGTCGAGATGCCTTCGGGACCGTTTACTGCGAGGAGCACGTGCCCGCGCCGGCCCCTGCTAACGCCATGCCCAACCCGCCGTTCGCGGGTCCGCAACCGGGCATGCCTCCGGTGCCGCCGAGCTACGTGCATTCGGATGTTTCGCCGCCCCTGGCCCTTTTCCTGGGCATGATTCCCGGCGTCGGCGCCATCTACAACGGCCAATACGCCAAGGGCCTGGTGCACGCCATTATCTGGGGCATGCTGATGAGCATCGCGAACTCCGATGCCGCACACGGGCTGGAGCCGATCTTCGTGATGCTGGTGATGGCCTGGTGGGCCTACATGGTCTTCGAGGCGTACCACACGGCGCGCAAGCGCCGCGCGGGCGAATTCGTGGACGAGTACTCCAGCCTCGTGAACCTGCGCGGCAACAAGAGCAGATTCCGGTGGCGGCGATCGCGCTGATCCTGCTGGGCGTGCTGCTGCTGCTGCACACCCTGGACCTGCTGGATTTCGAACGCGTGGCGCGCTACTGGCCGGTGCTGTTGATAGCCGCCGGGGCGTACCTGCTGTGGGGCCGTTTCACGGGCGGCAATGCCAGCGAGGAGATCCGCCATGAGAGGTGATGAGCGCTCGATGATCCGCGCCATTCGCGGTCCCGTCACGCTGATCACCGTGGGCGTGTTGTTCGCCCTCAATAACTTTACGGAGTACCGGTTTGACCAGACGTGGCCGGTGATCCTGATCGTGTTCGGACTGATGAGCCTGCTGGGGCGCAGCACGGAGCGCATTCCGCCGCCTCCTCCTCCGCCGGGCTTTCCGCCGGCGGGCGGCTACCCTCACGGCACCTATTCGCAGAGCAGTTATTCGCAGCCGCCGGGCGCGGCCAAGAGCTCGAATCCTCCGGGAGGTTCGCTATGAGACGCCGTTCCCTGACCGGACCGCTGATGCTGCTGATTATCGGCGGCCTGTTTCTGTGGCACAACCTGCATCCGGAAGCGCCGCTGTTCGATCTGGCGTCGCAGTACTGGCCGTTCATCCTGATTGGCTGGGGCCTGCTGCGCCTGGTGGAAGTGCTGTTCTCGCACGACGAGGGCTGGCGCGGCAGTTTCACGGGCGGCGAGATCGTGCTGGTGGTCCTGCTCTGTTTCGCCGGCATGGCGGTATTTCAGGCGCACCAGTATGGCATCCGCTTCAATACCGGCGGCCTGCAATGGTTCGGGGAGCAGTACGACTATCCGGTCTCGGCGACCGCTCCCGCCGCGGGGATGAAGCGCATCGTTTTTGAAAATCCGCGCGGCAATATCAAGGTGACCGGCGGCGACGTGCAAGAGGTCACCGTGAACGGCCACAAGTACGTTCGCGCCTACAACCGGACCGACGCGGACCGCACCAACGGCAACACTCCGGTGGAGATTGTGCCGCAGGGCGATCACCTGCTGGTGCGCACCAACCAGGATCGCGCGCCGGACAACCAGCGCGTGTCCGACGACCTGGAAGTGGTGGTGCCGCGCAGCCATGGCGGTGGAAGCGCACGGGGGCAACAACGGCGATTTCGAAATCGAGGACATCGCCGGAGGGGTGGACCTGGCTTCCAGCCACGGCGACGTGCGGCTTTCGAAGATCGGCGGCGACGCCCGCGTGGACGTGGGCCGCAGCAGCGTGATTCGCGCCGTGGACGTCAAGGGCAAGGTGGATCTGAACGGCCGCGGTACCGACCTGGAGCTGGAAAACATCTCCGGACAGGTGACCATCACCGGCGCCTACGACGGCACGCTGGAATTCAAGAACCTGGCCAAGCCGCTGCAGTTCGAAGGCGCGCGGAACACGCAGATCAACGTGCAGGCGGTTCCCGGGCAGATCAGCATGGACCGCGGGGAGTTCTCCGGGTCCGGCCTGGTGGGTCCGGTGAAACTGGTGACCAATGCGCGCGACATCAAGATGCAGAAGTTCACGCAATCGCTGGAACTGGAGACGGAGCACGGCGATGTGGAACTGCAGCCGGGATCTCCGATGCCTCCTATTGAGGCGCGCAGCGGATTCGGAAACATGGTACTGATTTTGCCCGACAAGGCGCCGTTCCGCCTGGATGGAACAGCCGACCGCGGCGACGCGGTCAACGACTACGGCGCGCCGCTGGTCCAGGAGCACGACGGGCACAGCGCGACCATTCGAGGGCAGTGTCGGCGACGGCCCGACAGTGCATCTAACGGCACGCCGCGGGTCCATTCAGGTACGCAAGGAAGGGGCCGATGGCGACGATAGCTGCCGTGTCCGCCTGCGCCGCCCGAAGGCTCCCAAGAGTCCGAGTGTGAAGGATCTGAAAGATAGTGAAATCAAAATGTGAGCCCACGATTTCACTTGCTGTTCTTTTCCTTGTCAACGTCCTCAATATTTACGATCGTCAGGTCTTAAGCGCCGTAGTGGAACCGCTACGGCGCGATTTTCATCTCAGCGACACACAACTGGGTTTATTGCCGGCGCTGTTCACAGTGCTTTACGCCGTGGCGGGGCTGCCCCTGGGCCGGGCCGTGGATACGGGCAGCCGGCGGCGATTGCTGGCGTCCGGCATTGCGGTGTGGGCCGTCCTGACGGCTTTGGGAGCCGCGGCGATGAGCTATGGCGCACTGCTGGCCACGCGGCTCGGCGTAGGAATCGGCGAGGCCGTGTGCGCGCCGGCCGCCACCAGTTGGATCGCCGATGTGGTTCCCGCCATGCGCCGCGCCCGCGCCATGGCGGGGTTCATGATGGCGGTGCCGGTGGGGATCATGCTGAGCCTGGCGATCAGCGGTCCGGTGGCGCAGGCGTACGGATGGCGCGCCGCCATGACTCTGGCGGCAGTGCCGGCAATGGCGCTGGTGCCGGCGGTGCTGTGGCTGCCGGAGCCGGCGCGCGCTTCGAGTCCCAGACGGCGGCGCGATCGTACTCCTTTCTGCGGCTGCGGACCTTCTGGTGGATCGCCGCTTCGGGGGCGATCGTAAATTCAGCGCTGTACAGCTTTTCCTACTTCCTGCCGGCGTTTCTGACGCGCGTGCACGGTTTGACCGTGGGACAGGCAGGGCTGTGGACCGGCATCGGATCGGGCGTCGCGGGAATCGCGGGAGCGCTCGGGGTGGGATTGTTCGGTGACAACCGGCGGGTGGGCGAATGAGACTGGCGGCGGTGGCGGCGCTGCTGGCGGCGCCTCCGATCTTCGCGGCGCTGCGCCTGCCGGTGGGGCGCGCGGCGGCAGTCACCGCGCTGGCGATGCTGGGGTACGGGCTGCTGCAGACGTACTACGGCTTGGTGTACGCGGCCCTGCACGATGTAGTGGCGCCGGCGCTACGTGGCACTGCCATGGCGGCATACCTGATGGTGAGCTACTTGTGCGGCGCGTCCTTCGGTCCGGTGCTGACGGGGCGTTTGAGCGATCATTTCGCGCAGGCGGCCGCGGCGGCCGGACTGGCGCCGGAAGCGGCCCGCGCGGTGGGGCTGCACCAGGCGATGTACGTGATTCCGGCGCTGTGCGTGGCGCTGGCGGCGGTGCTGTGGCAGGGCGGGGGTGCTACCGTCCCGCCGCTTCGACCGCGGATTGCATGACTTGCACGGCTTCGGGCGAGCCGGTGAACAAGGCCGGCGCCGGCTTGCGATAGCGCATCATCTGGCGATAGATGATAGTCTTCCAGGCTGGAGTTGATGCCCCAGCCGCCCAGGTACTGCAGGCGCAGATCGCGGTCGCGATTGATCTCGGCGCCTGCGATCCACGGCGCCCAGGTCGGACGTTCTGGCCGGCGTAGGTGGAGAACAGATCGATCGGCCGAATCGACGCCGATGTCGCGCAGCGACTCGGCCACCGGCGCGTAATCGGGCCGGCGCAGGCGCTGCTGCATCTCGTCGAGGTTGATCTGCAGCGGCTCCACCTGGCCCATGAACACCATGTCGTAGCCCTGCCCGTCGATGGTGTTGGCCCAGATGGTGCCGTACGGGAAGGCCTC
Source organism: uncultured Solibacteraceae bacterium (assembly GCA_963748795.1). Taxonomy (GTDB): domain Bacteria; phylum Acidobacteriota; class Terriglobia; order Bryobacterales; family Bryobacteraceae; genus Sulfopaludibacter. The sequence continues at coordinate 17,953 of CAVVLD010000065.1, read as the reverse complement.
GAAGAACGTGGCCAGCTCGCTCTTCACGGTGCGCTCGTCGCTCTCGTAGAGCGGCACGTACAGCGTGAACATGCCGCCGGGATTCAGGTGCCGCTTGACGGACTCGAAATACTCCTTCGAATAGAGCGCGGCGGTGCCTTTGACGAAGACGTCCAGCGGGTCGGACGCGATGATGTCGAACTTCTCGGTGGTGGTCAGCAGGTAGTGGCGCGCGTCGTCGAAGACGATGTGGGTCTTGGGATTGTGCAGCACGTCGTAATCCTGCTTGCCGAAGTAGCGCGTGGAGGTGGGCGGGATCATCGGCTCGATTTCGCAGACGGTGATGTTCTCGATGCCGGGATAGCGGGTGAAGGTGCCGGCCGAGACGCCCGCGCCGAAGCCGATGCCGAGCACCGATTTCGGATTGGGGTGCAGCAGGCCGGGCAGGTGGCCCACCATGCGCTGCAGCTTCATGTCGTACGGCTCGGTGGTGGCTTCCACGTGGCCGTTGACGTCGATCTTCGATGGCGCCGTCGCTCCACTCGCGTGATGGCCACCGAGGAATTGCGGCCTTCCGCGGTGTACAGAATCTTGGCACTTGCCGGCATGGAACGGCGATGCGGCGGCCGTAGGCGATCAGCTCGCCGGGGATGGGCTCGAGGTCTGCGCCAGGCAGAGCCGGCGGCGACCATCGAGCGCCGGCGGCGAGCGCCGAGCGGCACGCCTGCGATCGCTGCGCGCGCATGTAGGGCACCAGGACGAACAGCGCGCTGGCGGCGGAGAGCAGCAGCAGCACGCGCTGCGTATGCTGCGTGCCGATCCACGGCACCAGCACCAGGCTGACGCCCAGCGCGCCGACGATGGCGCCGAGCGTGTTGGCGGCGTAGACGCCGCCGACCAGGCGTGCCGGAGTCCTCGCCGGGACCGCGCCACGGCGGCGCAGCGCCAGCGGGAAGCTCGCGCCCCACAGCAGGTGGGCGGCAGAATGGCCCACAGACAGCGCGCCATATCGAGCTGGAAGGTGTACCAGGGGCTCGGCGTGAGCAGCGGGTTGATGGGCCAGTAGGGCAGCGAATCGGCGATCATGTAGGCGGTCCAGGCGATGCCGAGCGCGAGCAGCACCTGGCACCAGCCCAGCGCCAGGCGCGGGCCGCACGGTGCGCGAGCAGCCACGACGCCGGCCGCGCTGCCGAGCGCCAGGCCGATCAGGAAGACCGCCAGGATGATGGAGAAGACGTAGACCGTGGAGCCCAGCAGCATGCCCATCAGGCGCGTCCAGACCACTTCGGCGCCCAGCGCGCATGGCGCCGGAGAGGGCGATGGTGACGTAGATCGGCCAGTGCGGCGATCGGCGTCGTCGGAGCGGCTCGTCGGCCGCGGCGTCGGCTCGGCGAGTTTCGCCGGACGCTGGCTTCGGCGGGCGTGCGGGCGGCCAGCCAGAAGCTGACCAGCGCCACCGCGAGGTTGATGGCCGCGGCCGCAGTAGGTGGCGACGGCCATGTTGTAGAGGCGCAGCAGGTAGAAGCCGGCGAGCAGGCAGCCGAAGACCGCGCCCACGGTATTGCCGCCGTAGAGCAGGCCCCACCACGAGACGCCGCGCGGCGTGGACTTCGATCCAGCGCGACGATGGCCGGCAGCGACGCGCCCATCAGAATGGTGGGCGGCAGCAGGCAGACCGCGGCGATGAAGCCGCGCAGCAGCATGCCCGGCAGGCCGTGCTCGGCGCCGGCGATGTAGACGCGATCGATCAGCGGCAGGCACCACAGCACCAGCAGCGCCGAGGACGCCGATGCCCAGTTCGAGCGCGGCGTAGATGCGCAGCGGATGCTGTCCGGCGCAGCGCGCAGGCGCGGCAGACCCAGGCTGCCCAGGCACAGGCCGCCCATGAAGGTGGCCAGCAGGAAGCCCAGCGAGACGGCGGTGGAGCCGATGGCCAGTTGCAGCAGCTGATACCAGACGATTTCGTAGATCAGCGCGGAGCAGCCGCTGGCGGCGAACAGAATCAGAAGCAGGGGAAGATAGCGTGAGGCTTCCTGGGGTGCCGGGGTCGTTACAGATGGATTGGTCATGGCGCTACGTAGTCCTACCGTTTGGACAATGATACCTTAGCACCGCGATTGGCAGTAAGGGCGGTGCCCATTTCAGTTTTCAGTGGTGGCGTCCAATCCAGGGCCATGTCGGAGGTGCGGCGTCCGGACTGAAGAGGGCTGGGGTTAAGTGGCGTCAAACAGCGATTGCAGGGAAACGGTCAGCCCCAACAACGGCGCCGGCACGTTCAGGGGACTTCGGTAAATGTGAACACCACTTGTTTTGCTGTAGACCGTGACGCTGGCGGTGTTCGGATCGACTATCCAGAATTCACTGGCTCCTTCGCCAGCGAGGGTGGTCATCGCCTTGTCATACAGGTCCTGCTTGGTGTTGGAAGGGGACTTGACTTCAATTACCAGTTCGGGCGATCCAGGCAGCCACTTTTCCGTGGCGTCGTGCCGGGATCTCCCCACACAAGCCACGTCGGCCCCCCAGACTTCGTTCTCCGGCAAGGGCCGGTACGGGTACTCAGTGTCTACCAGGAATCCCTTCGGCGTCGCGACGGGGTCCAGGAGTTCGCGCAACTTCCGTTGCAGATCCTTATGCTGCCTCACGGGATAGCTCACAAATGACAACTCGCCGTGATGCAGCTCATATCGCCCGCCAGGCGGATCGGGAATCTGCTCCCACTCTTCCACCGTGAACAGTTTCGGGATACTCATCGGTCCGCCTGCGCTACCATGCTTTCATTGAGACTCCTTATCTTCTCCGATATCCACAATGATTGGAAGACGCTGGAACGCCTGCTAAGCGTCGATGCCGATTTTTACATTGCGGCCGGCGACCAGGTCACCTGGGCCAAGGGTCTCGAACGCTGCGGCGAGATCCTCAAGACCCGCGGCGGCAAAGTCTGGGTGCTACCCGGCAATCACGAATCCGCCGCGCAGATTGCCGCCATGTGCGATCAACACGGCCTGCACAATTTTCACCAGCAGCAGTTTCAAGTGGGCCAATGGCATGTGGCCGGGCTGGGCTATTCCAATCCCACTCCGTTCAACACGCCCGGCGAATACTCCGAGCCGCAACTCGCCGAGCGCCTTCAGCCCTTCGCCGCGCTCCATCCGCTGGTGCTCGTCTGCCACGCGCCGCCATACGGCACCACGCTGGACCGCATCCGTCCCGGCCTGCACGCCGGCTCGCGAGCCGTTCGCGAATTCATCGAGAAGCAGCAGCCCGCGTACTTCTTCTGCGGCCATATTCACGAGGCCGAGGGCGTGGTGGAGCAGATCGGCGCCACGCGCGCGCAGAATGTCGGGAAGACCGGGTATTTGTTAGAATTGGAGTGAACCCCCATGACATTAGAAGAATTGGAACGCGCATATCAGCCCCTCCGCGACCAGTCCCTGGCCGTGCGGAGGTATCTTTGACGCCCCCGCGCAAAAACAAAAGCTAGCCAAAACCGAACAGCAGATCTCCGCTCCCGACTTCTGGAACCAGCCCGAAAAAAGCCAGAAGGTGATGCAGGAGCGCAAGCGCCTGGAAGAATCCATCGGGCATGACGAGAAGATCCGTTCCATGACCGACGACCTCGACACCCTCTTCGAACTGGCGCGCGAGGGCGAAAAAGTCGATAGCGATATCGAACGCGACATGAAAGCCTACGGCGAACTGCTGGAGCGCCTGGAGACCGCCATGCTGCTCTCCGGCGAGAACGCCGCGCGCAGCGCCATCGTCACCATTCACCCCGGCGCCGGCGGCACCGAAAGCCAGGACTGGGCCGAGATGCTGCTGCGCATGTATCTGCGATGGGCCGAACGTCAGGGCTTCCCCACCGTGATCACCGACCGCCTGGAGGGCGAAGGCGCCGGCATCAAGTCGGTGACCTTCGAAGTCAACGGCGAAAATGCCTACGGCATGCTGCAATCGGAAATCGGCGTGCATCGCCTGGTGCGCATCTCCCCGTTCGACGCCAATGCGCGCCGCCACACCTCGTTCGCGTCCGTCTTCGTCTACCCCCAGATCGACGACGAAATCAAAATCGATATCAAGCTCGACGACCTGCGCATCGACACGTTTCGCGCGTCCGGCGCCGGCGGCCAGCATGTCAACATGACGGATTCGGCCGTGCGCATCACGCATTTCCCGACCAACATCGTGGTGCAGTGCCAGAACGAGCGCTCGCAGCACAAGAACCGCGACAGCGCCATGAAGCAGTTGCGCGCGCGCCTCTACGAGCACGAGCTGGAAAAGAAGCGCGAAGAGACGCGCAAGACCGAAGACTCCAAGCTCGAGATCAACTTCGGCAGCCAGATCCGCAACTACGTGCTGGCCCCTTACCGCCTGGTGAAGGACCTGCGCAGCAAGCTGGCGCTGGGCGATGTGGACCGCGTGCTGGAGGGCGACCTGGACCCGCTCATCCACTCCTGGCTGGTGTGGCGCAAAACCGGCAAGATCGCCGGCGACGACAAGGACGATCTGCCCGAGTGAGCGTTGCCCGCGCCGCCGCGCTGATTCGCGAAGGCAAGCTGGTGGCCTTCCCCACCGAAACCGTCTATGGCCTGGGCGCCAATGCGTTGGATGCCGAAGCCGTGGCGCGCATCTTCGCCGCCAAGGGCCGCCCGCACACCAGCCCGCTGATCGTTCACGTGGATTCCATCGCCATGGCGCGCATGTTCGCCGCCGAATGGCCCGCCGCCGCCGAAGCCCTCGCGCAGCGCTACTGGCCCGGACCGTTGACCCTGGTGGTGCCCAAACAGCCGTCCATCCCCGATATCGTCACCGCCGGATTGCCCACCGTGGGACTGCGCATGCCGGCGCATCCCCTGGCGCTCGAATTGATCCGCGCCGCCGGAGTGCCCATCGCCGCGCCCAGCGCCAATCGCTTCACCGAGCTTTCGCCTACCGCCGCCGCCCACTTGCCGGAGGGCATCGCCGATTATGTGCTGGATGGCGGCCCCGCGCGCGTCGGCATTGAATCCACGGTACTCTCGCTGGCCGGGCCGCCCAACTCTGCTGCGCCCCGGCGTCATCCCGCTGCCGGACATCGAGGCGATCGCCGGGCCCGTAGCCATCGCGGACGATCCCGTCGGGGGCGGCCATGCATCGCCGGGCATGCACGCGCGCCATTACCGGCCGCGCGCGCCGCTGTACCTGCTGCGTCCCGGCGATGTCCCGCCGCAAGGCGCGGGCGTCCTTCTGCGCCTGGGCCGGGAGATGCCGGCCGGTCCGCTGGAATACGCCGCGGTCCTCTACGAGACGCTGCATCGCGTGGACGCACAGCACCCCGCCTGGATCGCCGTGGAATGCCCGCCCGATACGCCGGAGTGGTCCGGCGTACTGGACCGCTTGCGCCGGGCGGCGCGGTGACTCAGTGCGGCGCTGACCCGACCTTTAGTTTCCATTTCCAGGTCTTAAACCCTTCGCCTTTCAGGCGGACGCCCCCGTCCGCGCGGGTCCCCCTGGACCCGCTATGCCTCCAGAAAACGGGGAGGCCGACGAGGGCGTCGGCCGCGGACCAGGGGTCCGCCCCAGTGTGCCCAGCATGGGCAGAATCTTGTTGGATGAAAGGAGCCAACCGGAGCCGATGACGGCAACCGTAGCGAAACGCAAGGCGTAGCCGCGAGGTGAAGCTGAAAGAAGCGCGTAGCAAACTCTCGACCGTAGGAACACGAACTGGCAGCGAGGCCGGGTGCGGGCGGCGAGCTGGCTGGGAACAGCGAAGCCCAAAAGTCATCCGAGACGCATCCGGTAGAGCCAGACGGCACGAGGGGAAAGATTCTGCACCTTACCCGGGGAGATCTCCTCCGTGAGAGCGGGGGAGAAGTCAGCAGAGGCCGTAGTAGCGAAGAAGCGCGGGTAAAGCCGGTGGAGCGAAGGGCCGAAGAAACCAGACAGAGCTAGAGAGGGGACTGAAGGGAAGCTGCGAAGGGGTCTGAAATCGAAGGGTGCGACAACTGCGGTCGCTGCCCGGAGAGTGCAAAGGGCAGAAGCGGTGGAACCGCGGTGAGCCTGGCGTCGGCGATCCCGAGGCGGAACTTTGCGGAACTTCTGACAGAAAGCGATGTACGAGAACCTGATGGAAGAGGTGGTCAGCCCGGAGAACTACGGGAAGGCGCTGAAGGCGGTAGTCGCCAACGAGGGCGCACCGGGGATCGACGGGATGACGACGAAAGAGTTGAACGGACACCTTTTGAAGCACTGGCCGAAGATCCATAGCGAAGCTGCTGGCAGGGAGCTACGTGCCGAGCCCGGTGAGGCGGGTGGAAATCCGCAAAGCCGAGCGGAGGCACGCGGATGTTGGGCATCCCGACGGTGCTGGATCGGTTGATCCAGCAGATGCTGCTGCAGGTGATGACGCCGATCTTCGAGCCGCGATTCAGTGAGCACAGCTATGGGTTCCGACCGGGGCGGAAGGCGCACGATGCGGTGCGGGCCGCGCAAGGGTACGTCCGAGGAGGCAAGGACTGGGTGGTGGACATGGACATCACCAAATTCTTCGACCACGTCAACCACGACATCCTGATGGGGAAGATCGGGGAAGTGATCCGGGACAAGCGGGTGTTGAGGCTGATCGGGAAGATATCTGCGGGCGGGAGCGATGGTGGAGGGGGTGGTGGTGAAGAGCGAAGAAGGCACGCCGCAAGGCGGACCGCTCTCGCCGCTGCTGGCCAACATCTACCTGGACGCGCTGGACCAGGAACTGGAACGGCGAGGGCTCCGTTCAGCCGCTACGCCGACGACTGCAACATCTACGTGGGCAGCCAACGGGCGGCGGAGCGAGTGCTGGAGTCGGTACAGGAATGGATCGAAACGCATCTGCGGCTGGAGGTCAACGCCACCAAAGAGCGGGGTGGGGAGGACCTGGGAACGGAAGTTTCTGGGATTTCGACTCAACCGCCAAGGGCAGATCGAAGCGGCCCCGGAGAGCGTGGAGCGATTCAAAGCGAAGGTGCGGGAGATGTGGCGGAGCTGCCAGAGTCTGACCAGTAACCAACTGCGGGACGGCTGGCGACAGTATGTCCGAGGCTGGTGGGGCTACTACCGACTGGCCGAGAATCGCCGACCGATCTTCCGACTGGAGGGATGGATACGACGGCACATCCGGAAATGCTTTTGGCTGCGCTGGCACGACCAGAAGGGAGAGAGCGCAAGTTGCGCAGCCTCGGGCTGCGGGGACGCATGCTCAAGGTGGCGCACAGCTTCCGGGGGGCGTGGCGTTTGGCCGGGACCGGAAGCCTGCAAACGGCGCTCTCGAACGCCACGCTACGACGCTATGGGTTTCTGATGCCATCAGACCTTGCGGGTGATTAACGCGCGGCTTTCAACCGCCGGATGCGGAAAACCGCACGTCCGGTGGTGTGGGAGGGTGCCGGGGCGCAATCCCCGTCACCCGACCCGATCACATGGTGCTGCGCCAGATTCTCGTTTATGGTTTTCGGTGGTACCGGGGGCGCACCGACGGGCGCGTTCGGTTACACTTGGCGATCATGCGAGTGCTTCCGATGCTCCTGTTTGCCGCCGCGCTGATCGCACAGACGAACCGGCCGTCGAACCTGCGGGTGCTGGCGTATGTGGGAACTTACAGTTCTCCGCAAGGCCCAGAGGGCAGCCGGGGGAATGGACAGGGCATCTATCTATTTCAGATCGATCCCGTGACCGGGGATCTCTCGCGCCGCGAGGTGATAGCCAACGGGTCGAACCCCTCATGCCTGGCCTTGGATCCCTCCCACACTCACCTGTATTCGGCCAATGAGACTTCCTCTTTCCAGGGCGCGAACTCCGGGTCGGTGAGCGCTTATGCGATCGATGGCTCCACCGGCCATCTGACGTTGCTGAATACTGTCAGTTCGCAAGGCGCCGGCCCCGCTTACCTGAGCGTCCACCCCTCCGGTAAGTATGTGCTGGTGGCCAACTATGCCGGCGGAACGGTGGCGGTCCTCCCCATCCGGCCGGACGGCTCGCTCGGTCCTGCGAGCGACGTGAAGACGGACCAGGGCGAAGTCTCGCGAAAGCCCTCCGGCACCGCGCCTCCCGGCAGTTTTGCCCTCAGCGGCCATGACCATCCCCATGCCCACATGATCCAGGCCGACCCCTCGGGCAAGTTCGTGCTGGCCAGCGATCTGGGTTTGGATCGCATTTTCATCTGGAAGTTCGACACCAGGAGCGGCACCCTGATGCCGAACAATCCAGCATGGGTTTCGCTGCCTCCCGGCGACGGTCCTCGTCATTTCGCTTTTCACCCCAACGGGCGCTGGGTCTACTCGCTACAGGAGGAATCCTCCACCCTGGTCAAGTTCGATTACGACGCCGCAAACGGTAACCTTGACGGCCAGGCAGACTATTTCCAGTCTGCCCGGCTGGCTTTCAAGGCACGGATTACACCTCCGAGGTGATGGTATCGGCGGACGGGAGATTTGTTTATGCGGGCAACCGCCTGCACGACAGCATTTCTGTTTTTTCCATCGGCTCCACGGGCGAGTTGAGTTATATAGCCGAGGAATGGACACGGGGCGATTATCCACGTAGCTTCAATATCGACCCGACGGGCAAATTTCTTTACTCGTTGAACCAGAGAGGCGATGCCATCACTACGTTCCGCGTCGATGCGCGGACCGGCCACCTGTCCTTCACCGGCAAGTATACGGCTGTCGGCACGCCATCGAGCATCGTCTTCCTCGAACTGGCCGGTTCGGGCCGATGAACCGCGCGGTTCATTTCAGGCGCGTTCGGAGCCGGCCAGCCTCCGTATTTGCAATAACTTACGATTTGGCGAACAGGTTGCATTTTCATCGCCCGTGAATCGGGACCCGGACAGGGCAGCCCGAAAGGGAGAACGACGATGAATACCACGACGATGCGGACGATGATCGCGGCGGCTGCCCTGATGGTTGCTGCCGGCAGTGCTTCGGCACAGACTTTCAAAGCGGAAATCCCGATGGCTTTCCGGGTGAGCAACAAGACCATGGCACCGGGTTCCTACGACCTCCGCCTGACCAGGGGCGTCGCCGGTATGATGCTGGTGGTCTACAATCGGACCACCAGGAGTTCCGCTGCGCTGGTGCCGAGTGTGACAGCCGATCCTCCCAAGGCCTGGCGTGCGGCCGGCGACGCGAAGATCGCATTTGTGTGCAGCGATGGTGCTTGCAGCCTGCGCGAGTTGTGGGATGGCTTCGGCACCGACGCTTATCGGTTCCCGGCTGCAAGGTCTGCCGGAACGCTGGTGGCCCAACGGTCTGAATTCGTAACACTGTCCATGGTCAGGACCCGGTAAACTCAGTTTTTTGGAGACTTACCTGCGGGCCCTCACGATTACGAGTGGGGCGGGGGTGGGAAATCCCCGTCCTCCTCGTCCTCCGTTAACGAATGCTCCTGACGATGGGTCTGACCCGTCGGGTGGCGGTCCAATGGCAGGGCGCGGACCCGCGGGCTCAGTGGGAGCGCTTCGTCGCCCGCCCCGTCCCGCGCCTCCGGTTCGCTGCAACTCGATCTCACCTTCCTTGACTGTTCCGGTGTAAGTCACGTTTCCGGCCCGGAACGAAATCGTGCCGCCTTCTACCTTACCCTCTTCGATCGGGACGGCCGTTTCACCGCCGCGGCCGCCGCCTTCGACTGTGCCAGTGAGCGCACTCCCGCTCTGCCGGAAGGTGAAGACCTGGGTACCGCCGCCAAACCCGCCGCCACCGCGGCCGGCGACTGCAGTTGCCGGATGCGTCCTCCACAACCCCGTAATTCCCGAACCGGTTGGAATCTGACGCTCCCAGACCGCAACCTGGGGCCGGAGGTTCACAGGCCTTGGAAGCGATTGTGGCGGAGGCAGAGGTCAAGCCGGGCGATGCCGCCTCTACCGTGATGTTTCCCGCGGACTTGGTGGATTGCACGATCGCCATGCACAGCCCCGAGAAGGCTTTCCGCGAATTGCTCTTATCGGATTCGTGACACGTCGGGTCGCCATTGCCGACTCCGATCGCACTGCCCTGTCCGGAAACGTGGAAGGTCACTTCGTTGCCGGTCACCGGGACGGCGCGACCTTGTGCGTCCTGAACTTCCACTGCAAACACGGCTACGTCCTCGCCATCGGCGGAAAGCTCTTTGCGATCCGGCACGATTGCCAGTTTGGCCGCTGGGCCGGTGGTTTCACGCCGGGCGGTCATCACCTGTTTGCCGTCCTTAAAGCCGCGGGCCTCAATCGCGCCGGGAGCGTACTTCACGTTCCACGCCAGGTGCGAGTCCTTTTTCATCTCCCTGGCGCCTAAGCTCTGACCGTTGACGAACAACTCCACCCGATCCAGGTTGGAGTAGACCCAAACGGCGATCTCCTGCCCTTCCAATCCGGGCCAGTTCCAATGGGGGAACAGGTGCAGCACGGGTTTGCCGGTCCACCACGCCTGGAAGTAGTAGAAGCTGTCTTTGGGGAAGCCGCAGGTATCGATGATGCCGTATTGCGAGCTGATGTTGGGCCAACTGTATGGCGACGGCTCACCGCGATAGTCAAACCCCGTCCAGATGAAGCCGCCCGCAAGCCAGGGGCGCGCGTTGCAGAAACTCCACCAGCCTTCGCATGAAGCGCGCCCGGTGGTGGTGTAGGGGTCGTAGGATCCAACATAGCCATGCTCCGGGTCCATCACGTAAATGCCGCGCGTGGCGACGGCGCTGACTTGCTCGGTGCCCATGACGGGAACCCTGGGGTTGGCTTTGTGGAACGCGTCGGCGGCGGGATCGGCGTAGTTATAACCCTGGACGTCGCAGGCCTCGAATCCGAACTTGCCCATGTTGTTGCCGCCCAGGGGCGCAATCGAGACCGGACGCGAACCGTCGTTCCTGGTGGAAACCTGTTTCATGGCGGTCAGGATCAGCAGGCCCCGATCCGTGGCGGCCACACCTTCTTCGTTGCCCATCGACCACATGAAGACGCTCGGATGGTTGCGATCGCGCCGGACCAGGTTTTCAAACTGGTCCAGGCCTTCGGGATTCGAAGACATCATGCGCGTTTCGTCGAACACGAGCATGCCCAACTCATCGGCGGCATCGAGCAGTTCGGGGGTGGGCGGGTTGTGCGACGTTCGCATCGCATTGCAGCCCATCTCCTGCAGCTTGCGTATCCGGTAGCGCTGCACCGCGTCGGGTAGCGCCGTACCCACTCCGGCATGGTCCTGGTGGTTGCATGTCCCCCGGAGCTTGACGGACTTGCCGTTGAGGAAGAATCCCTTCTCCCCATCGAAGGTGCAGGTGCGGATACCGAACGTAGTTTCGTAGCGGTCGGAGACGTCACTGCCCGCGTTCACCTCAGTGACCATCTTGTACAGGTTGCGGCGTTCCAGCGACCACAGGGCCGGAGACGTCACCACCACCTGCTGCTCATAGGTGTGCTCGCTCTCCGCGGTTGATGGAGACCGGCGCGGTGGATGCTTTGCCGACCACCTTGCCCGCGGGATCGAGAATGGTCGAGGTCACTCGCGCGCTTTGTGGCCCGTTGCCGTGATTCTCCACTTCGGTCCGGATCCGCAAGGTCGCCCCCGCCGGCCGTACCTCGCTGCGTACCAGGGTCCCCCATTTCTTAACATGCAGGGGGTTGGTGGTGGTCAGCCAGACGTGCCGGTAGATGCCGGCGCCTTCATAGAACCATCCGTCGCTTTGCGTCGCGTCGACGCGTAGCAGTAAGACGTTCGGGGAGCCAGGCGCCGCGAAATCGGTCACGTCGAAGCTGAACGGATCGTACCCGCCGACGTGCCGGCCCACGTAGAACCCGTTGAAGACCACCATAGCCTCGCGGTACGCACCGTCGAACTCGATCGAGATGCGTTTCCCTGCCGCCGATGCCGGCAAATCCAGGATGCGCCGGTACCATCCAACGCTGGTAGCCGGATACGAGCGCCCGAGCGGATAGAAGCCCTTGCTGGAGAGCGAAGGATCGTTCTGGAACGGCAGTTCCACGGCCCAGTCGTGCGGAAGATCCAACGCCTTCCAGTCGCTGTCGTCGAACAGCAGCGTGCCGACGGGCCCGAAATTGCCCGTTTTGGAGAAGTTGCCCCGGAAGTTGAAATCCTGGGCCGCATCGGCGGCGTGGCCAAAATGAAACCGCCACCCGAAATCCAGCAGCAACCGCTCGCGCCCTCCACCCGGCGCAGCGTTCTGGGGCTGCGGTTCTTCCATTGCGCTGCCCGGGGCCGGGACAGCACTCACAGCGGGCAATGCCAGGGCGCCCTGCAACACATTCCGACGCGTCCAACGTTTCATTCTGACCTCCAACGAACATTCTAATCACTTGCACGCCGGTTAGGTACGAAATACAGCATTTCAGGTATATAAAGCTCAATTTATGATCCAACCGCCATTTTGGCTAGAATTAACGGACAGAGCCGCAGGATTGCGAACCCGGTATGTGATGCGGCGCGAATCGCAAGACATGGACGAACACAAACATATCCCTTTGGTCTTTCCGCGTGTCCCGGCCGAGGAGCAACTGCGGGCGTCGCGCGACTTTCTCTCGCGGATGTCGGGACGCCGCTCGGTCCGCTTCTTTTCGCCGGAGCCGGTGCCTTTCGAATTGATCCAGAACGCGATCCGGTGTGCATCGCTGGCTCCGAGTGGCGCGAATCAACAGCCCTGGAAATTCGTAGTGGTGCAAGATGGCGGCATCAAGCGCCAGATTCGGGAAGCGGCGGAAGCCGAGGAGCGCGAGAGCTACCAACACCGGATGCCGGCCGAGTGGCTGGAGGTCCTGGCGCCACTGGGTACTGACTGGCATAAAGAGTTCCTGGAGGTGGCGCCTTATCTGATCGTGGTATTCCGGCTCGATTACGGACTGCCACAGGACGGAGCGGGCGATAAGATCAAGCATTATTACGTGCAGGAGTCGGCCGGCATCGCGGTCGGATTTCTTCTGGCCGCGCTCCACATGAGCGGGTTGGCCACCCTGACGCACACGCCGAGTCCCATGGGCTTCCTGACGAAGATACTGGCCCGGGCACAGAATGAGCGGCCATTTGTGCTGATACCGGTCGGATTCCCGAGTCCTGACGCGACGGTTCCGGCCATCTCCAAGAAAGCGCTTGATGAGGTAATGGAGGTAAGGTAGCCGGCCGCCGCTCTCCCCCTCGTTCTCCCGATTGCCGGTACCACGATCGCTCCACCGAGACCGGGGGCCACACCCAGTCGACACTATTCTTCCCCAGGCGAATTCTGCGACGGCGGCGCGCCTCACCTCCAATTGCCGATTAGCACAAACGGAGCCCAGTAATAGGGGTGCGTCCAAGCCGCCGCCGTGGTCGCCATCGGTGACTTAACGCCACGCTCTCCACTGACTGCGGCGTCTGGCTTCAGGACCCCGTCGGCCATCTGTTCTTGCGCTCGGCGGAGCGCTTCGCTTTTCCCCATCTCTGGCATGGTTTGGTGATTCCGGTACATCGCCTCCATCAGCCGCGCCGTGGCTTCATCGCTGACGCTCCACAGGCTCGCAATCACGCCCTTTGCGCCCAACCGCTGCGCGATTGTGCCAAAGCTGTCCACCTCGCGCCCGTCTTCGCTCTTGTTCGTGAACGCCGTGCTGCATGCCGATAACGTCAGCAGATCCACCCCGTCGAACAGATCCTGTTGATCTTCGATCTCCGCCAGGCTCCACAGGTTGCCGTCCCCTAACAACAGGTGCGAGTTCGCCGCCACGCCCGGCTCCGAATCGAAATGCGTCGCGATGTGGACAACGTTGTTCCGCCTGGCGCGCAAATCATTTTCGAACGCAATCTGCGTGAACTCCGCGTTGATTCGGACCGGTCCGCAATCGGCGCCTTTTCTGCCTCGCTCTGCCGGAAAATGCCATGCAACTCCTGCCGGCACCGATGGCAAGGCTGTAAAAGGCGGCTTCGCCTCCGAAACCCCGAACCCCTCCCCTTGCCAAACCGCCGCCGACGCCTCGGTCAGCCGGGTCAAACTGGCGGGCGTGATCAGTGAATTGCGGAACCGCTTCACCAGGTAGTCGTTGCCGTCGTGCAGTGCCGCTAAGGGAACATACCGCAGCGTGCTGTCGATCGACCACATGATCGTCTCCGCCTGCATCGAGTCCAGATCCTGCCGCAGTCCCTTGGGAAACACGATTCGATACAACTCCTCCGCCAGCGGGCGCGGATCCGAATTCGGGTTCTGCAACTGTTGCCGGAATTCGAAGATCTTCTTGTTGAACTCCGCCTCCGGAATCGCCGTCGTGTAAGCCTTGCGGACTCCGCTGGTCACCAGCATCGCGACATATTTGTCCGGCATCACCAGCGTATAAATCGCCACCACGCCCGGCCCCAGCTTCGTGCAGCGCCTTCTGTACGCCCACCGCCTCTTCGCGCAAATCCCCGGCGCGTTTGGCGACGGCCGAATCCGGCGCGAAGTCCTTTTCCTGTTGTTTCAGAAACGTCAGCAGCACCCGGTTTGACGCGGCCAGGTCGCTATCCAGTCTTCCGGCCTCTTCCAGCTCCGCCGCGTCCAGTTGCCCTTTGTCACGCTTCGCCACCAGTAACGACCGCCGCTGTCCGATTGTCACCACTTCGCCCAGAATCTGCTCGTATCGCTCCAGCGCCTTCCGTTCCGAATCCAGCAGCGCCGCGGGGCGTAATTGGTCCGCCACTTCGTCGCGACGCACAAAGTCGCTGGCCTCCTTGTCCTTAAGCAGGTTCAGTACCTCTTCCGCCTCGCCAAAACGCTGCCGCTGCACCAGCAGGCTGGCCAGATGCCGGTACAAAGATTCGACGGATTTTTCGTAGCTGCGCCTGAATTCGTCCGCCAATCCCCGGTTGTCGTGACGAATTCCCTGCACCACGTTGATAGCCTCTTTTCCGAACCAGATCGCGGCATCTGGAGCGATTGCGGCAAAAAGGGAGGCAATGTGGTCCAGCGTTTCAGCCTCGCCGCTTCTGGCTCCTATCGTTCGGCGGATCGGCAGCGATTGCGCGTAGCATTCCAGCGCTTTTTGATTCTCCCCAAGATCTTGGTAGACCAGCCCCATGTTGCTCAGCGTTAAGCCTTCGCCGGCAACATCTTTGACCGCTCGCTGAAGCACCAACGCCTGTTCGGCGTACTCCAGCGCCTTTTGGTTCTCGCCGAGTTCTCGATACACCGTGCCCACGTTTCCCAACGTGGTGGCCTCCCCTTGGCGATGTCCCACCGAGCGCTCTAACGTCAGCGCCTGACCGTAATAGTCCAGAGCCTTCTGCCGGTCTCCACTGTGATAGAAATTGCCGATATTCAGCAGCGCCCCAGCCTCGCCCGCCGGCTCGTTCACCGCCCGATAGAGAGCCAGCGCGCCACTGGCGCTTTCCAGCGCCTTCTGCTGCTGCCCCAGGTCGGTGTACACGTTGCCAAGGCTCATCAGCGTCCCGGCTTCGCCTTCGCGGTCTAATACTGCGCGCCGGATCGGCAGAGCCTGCAACAGATACTCCAGGGCCTTCTGGTTGTCTCCGAGCCCCCGATAAACCGAGCCAATATTGGTAAGCGTGTTCGCCTCTCCGGCGCGATCACCCACCGCCCGGCGAAGTTGCAACGCCTGCGCGTAGTAACTGAGCGCCTTTTCATTCTCCCCGGCGTTTGAGTACTGGTTGGCCAGGTCACTCAACACGGTAGCTTCACCGAAACGGTTCCCCACGGCTCGTAAGAGCGGGAGCGCCTGCCCCACATAGTCCAGCGCTTTCTCGCTATCTCCGAGAATTAAGTAGGCATCGCCGATGTTATTCAGCACCGTAGCCTCGCCGGAGCGATTTCCCATTCCGCGGTAGAGCGGCAAAGCCTGCCCGTAATACCCTAAAGCTTTCTGTATCTCCCCGAGACCCGAGTACACAAGGCCGATATTGTTGAGCACCGTGGCTTCGCCATTGGAATCCCCAGCCCCGTGAGATAGCGGCAGCGCCCGCTCCAGATAATCCAGGGCCTTCTGTTTTTCCCCGATGTCACTGTATGCAAGGCCGATATTGTTCAGCGCGATCGCTTCGGCTGCACGGTTCCCCACCTCGTGCTGCGCGGCCGCCGCCTGCTCCAGGTACCCCAACCCCTTCCGTTTCTCCCCCAGGCGCGCGTATACCTTTCCGATATTGTTCAATGCGAAAGCCTCGGAGGAACGGTCCCCCAGGGTCCGGCACAACGCCAAAGCCGGTTCCAGGAACTCCAATGCCTTCTGGTTCTCTCCCAGATCCTGGTACACATCGCCGATGTTGTTCAGCGCCATGGCCTCGCCATCCCGGTCTCCTGCCGCGCGAACCAGCGCCAGCGCCTGCCCCAGATACTCCAGGGCCTTCTGGTTCTCCCCAAGATCGTGGTACACGTTGCCGATGTTATTCAGCGCCATCGCTTCACCCGCACGATCATTGATTGCGCGTCGCAATGCTAACGCCTGGGCCAGGTACTCCAGCGCTTTCTGTTTTTCTCCGGATTCGGAATAGACGTTGCCGGCGTAAAGGAAGACGCGCGCCCCGCCGCCCCGGTCGCCCACGGCGCGGTATAAAGGCAGGGCCTGCTCAAAACACTCCAGCGCCTTTTGCCTCTGCCCGACATCGGCATACACGCTGCCCATCTCGGTCAGATCCGCCGCTTCGCCGCGGCGGTCACTCACCGCGCGATAGAGCGGCGCCGCACGGCCGTAATACTCCAACGCCTTCTCCTTGTTCCCCGTGTCCGAATACGCGTACGCCGCGTTGTACAGAGTCAGCGCCTCGCTCGCCCGATCCACCGCCTCATGCGCGGCCGTTGCCGCCCGCTCGTAGAACACCAAGGCTTGCTGCTTTTCTCCCAAATTCCAGTTGGTGTCGGCCATCCCGTTTAAGGTGCGCGCTTCGCCGGCGCGGTCTCCCGCTTCCACGCGCAGACGTAGCGAAACCTCGTAGGCCTCGAGCGCCTTCTGCCTGTCTTTCGCCGCGGCGTATAGTACGCCGATTCTCCAGTAACACAGGCCCTCTTCGTACACGTCCTTCAGATTCCTCCAGAGCCCCGCCGCCTGTTCATACGCGCGCAGAGCATCAGCCCATTTCTCTTTTCCGCCGGCACGATCCAATCGCACTGCGGCGAAGAAAACGCCCTCTGCCTCGATTCGCCGCCTGTCTCCATCGCTGGGGCCGCCGAGATCTGTCAATTCAATTTGATACCGGCCGCTCTCCCCCGAAGTCTCGGACTTACTCACGCGAACCTGGTAAGTGCCCGCTGTCTCAGCGATCCAGGATCCCGGCTCAGGGCCCATATCGTGATTCGGACTATCGGTACGGACAATGACTTTGCCGTCCGGCCTCGCCACGGTAAGCACGGCATCGACGCCCTTTTGTAGCGCTACCACGCGCGCAAACTGACCCGCCGCCATCTCTAACGAGAAGCCGTCCGTCTGCCCCGGTCCCAATTCCCGCTCGATCGGACGATGCAGTTCCAGACGCGCAAATGGTTGCGGCCCAGCCGTATCTTGAGCCGATATCGTGGAAACGGCCGAAAAACAGGCCACCACGAACAGCCGGGCGACGTGAGTGAGAGTCATAAGAAACTGACCTGTGAATAGTTTAGTCCAATCGGAATCCGCTGCTTCTGCGGCCTCCGCCGTTCGCGGGCGTCTTGCGGCCGGCGTGAAGGCGGATGGGTGTTAACATTGCGGCTGTCGATGCGCGTGGCTAAGGCAAGCCCCGGAGTATCGCCTGCCTTCGCCTGCCCCAATCCGGTCCAGCGCATCCGTCGCATCTCAGCAATCATTCGAGCCTGACCCAGTCGAGTGCGCGGCCCGGGAATGCGAACCTCTGAGTTGGCCCTGGTGCAAGGGCCGGCGAAGGGCCGGTTCTGGCGCGAGCATATGGAACGTCATCACTACCTGGGAAGCCGTGTGCGGTTCGGCGCCAACCTGCGCTATTGGGGGCGGATGTCCTTCCAAGTCCCGTTCGAGCAATTGCGACTATTGCACTCTGCAAGTACAGGAAACTGTGACCGCTGGAAAAGGGTCGGTCTGATA